>JAGLBD010000113.1 GCA_018260425.1 Pseudogulbenkiania sp.
GCATGCCGGGTGTTGTGGCAGGGGTTCGGTCTCACGGCCGACCCCTATGCCGATTATGTCAGCCCATGCTGCCGCCCTCAATGGCACGGTAGCCATCCCATTGCGGGCGGCAAGAGTGTTACCTTGCGGCGAATATGGCGCTATTCTCCGCATATTTTGCGGTGAATAGTTGTCTCTGCGGAGAATGAGCCGCATAATCACCGCATGAATTACGGTGAATATCGCTACATCTGGCAAGCGCCAGACTGGCCGCAATGGCATTACGATCTGGCTGCCTTGGCTGAACCCATGGCGCGGAGTAGCCGTGCCCAAGGGCTGTTGCTGGGTCGCTTGGCCGATGTGGGTTTGGGCCAGCGCGACGAGGCCAGCCTGGCGGCACTGACGGAAGATGTACTCAAAACCAGTGAGATCGAAGGTGAGCACCTCGACGTTGGCTCGGTACGTTCCTCCATCGCCCGTCGTTTGGGAGTCGACATTGGTTCGCTGGCTCCGGTTGATCGCCATGTGGAAGGCGTGGTGGAGATGGTGCTGGATGCCACCGGCAACTGTTGGCAGCCCCTCAGCGCAGAGCGCCTGTTTGCGTGGCATGCGGCATTGTTCCCTGCCGGCTATTCCGGCCTCAGTAAAATCCGCATCGGCGCCTTGCGTGATGATGATCATGGGCCGATGCAAGTGGTATCAGGGCGGATAGGGCGGCAGAAGGTGCATTTCGAAGCGCCACCTGCTGACCGGCTGTCGGTCGAAATACAGGGTTTTTTGCAGTGGCTGAACGATGCCCATGCGGCTGATCCTGCACTGATTCGTGCCGGCTTGGGGCATCTGTGGTTCGTCACCTTGCACCCCTTTGATGATGGTAATGGCCGTATGGCGAGAGCCATTGGTGATCTACTGCTCGCCCGGGCCGATGGCAGCCCGCAGCGCTTCTACAGTTTCTCGGCTCAGATCCAGCGCGAGCGAAAGGCCTATTACGACATTCTGGAACGGACTCAAAAGGGCTCGCTGGATGTTACCGAGTGGCTGCTTTGGTTCTTCGAGATGCTCGAGGAGGCCATTGATCACGCGCATGAAGTGTTGGATGCGGTGCTACTCAAGGCACGTTTCTGGCACGGCTTACATGGAACCCCCTTGAATGAACGGCAGGTCAAGGTGCTGAATCGATTGCTGGACGGATTTGAAGGCAAGCTCACCAGCAGCAAGTGGGCGGCACTGGCGAAGTGTTCGCCGGATACCGCGCTTCGCGATATCAATGAGCTGCTTGAACAGGGCGTGTTGCAGCGTTCAACGGCCGGTGGTCGCAGCACCAGCTACGAATTGAAAATGGGCTGATCGCATTCTGCCGTGGCGGCGGGCCTTCAGCGTGGTGTTGCCGTGTTAGTGTCCTGGCCTGATTCCCTCTCCAGCAGCCTCTGTTTACGCTCGATACCCCACGCATAGCCAGCCAGTGCTCCATTGGTGCGCACTACCCGATGGCAGGGAATCGCGACGGCCAGCGGGTTGGCGGCACAGGCCCCTGCAACAGCCCGGATGGCCTTGGGTGATCCGATGCGTTTGGCGAGTTCGGCGTACGACACGGTTTGCCCGGCCGGGATGCGCGACAGCGCCTGCCAGACACGTTGCTGGAAGGCGGTTCCCCGTACATCGAGGGGCAGGTCGTGCCCGAGGCCGGGCGCTTCGATCAGCCCCACCACCTGTGCCACCAGCGTTTCATAGTCGGGATCGGCGCCGGTCAGACGGGCGTTGGGGAAGCGGTCCTGCAGATCACGCAGCAGCGCCTCCGGTTCATCACCCATCAAGATTGCCGCGACACCGCGTGCACTGGACGCGACCAGAATGCTGCCCAGTGAGGTTTCTCCAACGGCAAATATCAATTGCTCATTGGCCCCTCCGGCGCGGAATTGACTCGGCTTCATCCCCAGCATGGCCGTGGACTGTTCATAAAAACGCCCGCTCGAGTTGAAGCCGGCATCAAAATAGGCCTCAGTGATGCTGGGGGCGTGTCGCAATGCCTCGCGGGTCTTTTTCGCGCGGTGGGCGGTGGCATAGGCTTTGGGTGTCAAGCCGGTGCTGTGTTTGAAAAGACGATGCAAGTGCCCGGGGCTGACGCCCAGAGTGTCTGCCAGCTCGGCGAGGGAAGGTTCTTCCTCGCCTGCCTCGATCAGGCGGCACGCTTCTACCACCAGTGCAGCATGCCGGTGAGTGAGCGACGGGCCTTCCGGAGTGCAACGCATGCACGGGCGATAGCCGGTGGCCCGGGCACTTTCCAGCGTGCCATGAAAACGAACGTTTTTCGGGTTGGGCGTTTTGGACGGGCAGGACGGTCGACAATAGACCCCGGTGGTTTTCACCGAGTACCAGAACGTTTCGTCTGCAGCCGGGTTGCGGCTGACGATATGCTGCCAACGCGGGTCATCCGTGTTGTCGCCGGGTAGGGCCATGTTCGTCTCCCTTCTTTAAATAGGGCTCAGCTGCGGTTGATCGACACTCCGCCATCCACCCGCAGCGCTGTTCCGGTGACAAAACTGGCGGCATCGGAAGCCAGAAACAGGGCGGCCCGGGCGATTTCTTCTGGCTGGGCCAGTCGTTTCAGCGCGTGCAGGTTCGCGACGAATGCCAGCGCTTCCGGCGTGTTCGAGACGGCGCGACCCATCGGGGTATCGGTGCCGCCGGGCAAGAGCGCATTGGCGCGGATTCCCTGGGGCCCGAACTCTGCCGCGATGGCCTGTACCATGCCGACCAGGCCTGCCTTTGCCGCTGCGTAGGCGCTCATGCCGGGAAATCCTACCGTCGACCCGACGAAGCTGGAGGTGAAAATGATCGAGCCACCCCCCCGTTTGGCCATGGCCGGCAACTGGTATTTTGCTCCCAGAAAGCCGCTGGTCAGATTACTTTCCACCACCTCGTTCCAGTCCGCAAGCGACAGCGCCGGCAGCGGGTTTACCTTGCCGGTGATGCCGGCGTTGTTGAAGGCGATATCCAGCCCACCGAAGTGCTCGATGGCGGTTTCCACCAGCTTGCTGGCATGCGCTTCGTCCCGAATGTCGCCTGCCAGTGCCACGGCGTGCCCATCGGCTTGCCGTATGTCGGCCCGCAACTGATCGAGTGCCGCCTGTTGCCGGCCGGTCACGACCAACCGTGCCCCTTCGCGGGCAAACAGGCGGGCGGCGGCATAGCCGATTCCGGAGCTGGCTCCGGTAATGATGGTAACTTTTCCCTGCAGTGTGTTCATGTGTCGCGTCTCCGGATAATCATCAACGTCGTGCCTCGCTGCAACCTGTTGGTAGGCAGGGCCCGTGACATAACCCTAGCGGTGTCCTGTTGCTGCGACACTCCGGTTCTTGTCATGAAATCGTCTATCTTGTGCGTCTCGGGCACGATTGTCTGAAACAATCCCGCGTCACACTGGCGACCTGTCTTTTCTCTGGATAGGTTCATTGCTCATGATGCGTCATTCTCTCCTTGCTCTGCTGGTGACCGGCCTGTTTGCCGCCCCCCTTGCCCTTGCCGATGAAGGCCGCGAGTTCCCGGCCACGCTGGCTGGCCATGCGCTCTTGCCCGCCAATTCTTTCATTTCCAGCCCTGCCAATGCCCCGCAGGATCTGCAGGTCAGCGGTAAGTACACGACGGGCAAACGCGTGGAAGCACTGGCATCGGTACCGGGACTCTCCAATGGACGGCCCACCGGCATGTCCTTGCCGTTCAAGGGACAGCCCTTGCAGGGGCACTCGGGCATCAAGGTAATGAAGGATGGCACCGTCTGGTTGATTACCGATAACGGTGCCGGCAGCAAGGCCAACTCCCCGGATTTCATGCTGTATCTGAATCAGTACAAGGTGGATTATGCTTCGGGGCGTTTCGAACATCTCAAAACGATTTTCCTGCATGACCCGGACAAGAAGGTGCCGTTCCGGATCGTCCACGAAGGGACTCGGGAACGCTATTTGACCGGCTCGGACTTTGATACCGAGAGCTTTCAGTTCGCCAATGGAGCCCTGTGGGTCGGCGACGAGTTCGGACCTTTCCTGATCAAGGCGGATCTGAACGGGAAAGTGCTGGCGGTATTCGATACCGTGATCGACAGTAAGGTGATTCGTTCCCCGGACCACCCTGCCGTGACGACTCCGGCAATGCCGGGTGGCGTGCTTGACGTGGATATCAAGCGTTCCAAAGGCTTTGAGGGCATGGCCTCCAGCAAGGATGGCCGCAAGCTGTATGCCCTGCTGGAAGGTCCGTTGTGGAATGCTTCGAGCAAAAGCTTCGAGATGCGCGAGGGGAAAGAAGTGCTGCGCATCGTTGAGTTTGATGTGACGACCGAAAAGTGGACCGGTCGCTGGTGGCTGTACCCCTTGGAGGCCAATGGTCATGCCATCGGTGATTTCAATATGGTGGATGCCAGCCATGGCTTGATCATCGAGCGTGACAACGGCGAGGGTACGGCGGACAAGGCATGTCGGGAAGGGCAGCGTAGCCCCACGTGCTTCAGCGACATCGCCAAATTCAAGCGTGTCTACAAAGTTGAGCTAAATGATGCCAATGTCGGCAAACCAATCCGCAAGATCGGTTATATCGACTTGATGAACATTGCCGACCCGAACCACAAGGCCCGGGTTGCGCTGAATGAGGGCAAGTTTACCTTCCCGTTCTTTACCATTGAAAACGTTGATGTCGTCGACTCGAAACATATCGTGGTCGGCAACGACAATAATCTGCCGTTTTCCAGCAGCCGCGATCCGCAAAAGGCCGATGACAACGAATTGGTTCTGCTTGAGGTGTCCGATCTGTTGAACGCACGCTAGCGGGATGCCCGGACCCCGGGGCACCGCAGGGTGCGCCCGGGACCGGACGGTCAGGCCTGCATGGCTTCGATGACTTTGGCGCTGTCGACGATTTGTACGAACTTGAGGATCTTGCCGTCGCGCAGGGTGTAAATATGGGCGAAGGAGGCCGTGAAGGACTTGCCGGTGGCCCGGTAGGTTCCGTGGTAGAAGCCTTCTGCCACCACCGTGTCGCCTGCGTCATGGTAGTGGTGCACGTCGGCGCGGTAGCCATCCCATTCCGTGGCAAGCCGTTCGAAGACGTTTTTTACAATGGCCGCCGGTCCGATATAGGTTCCGGCATAGGGGAAGCCAGCGGCTTCGGTCCACTGGGCGTCATCCGCCAAAGCGGCCAGTAAATTGCGGCCGTTATCGGCCGAGGTGCCTTCGTAGGTGGCGCGGATGATATCCAGATTGCGCGGGGAGGTCAGGCTCATGAGGTTTTGTCCCAAAAAATGGCATGATAGCGGCTCGGCCTTGGCGGGGCAAAGCCTCTGTGCCGTACTGCCCGCATGACCTGGGGGGATCGTCACGGGCAAAACGTTTCATTTGCCACAGTTGAGCTGCCAACGGCCCGTTGCCGGCGGGAAGTTGCTGACAATGGCCCGTCCGGCGAGGTAGAATTACTTGGTACTGTCTACAGTATTAGTTAAAGATTTGCAGCCCCTGCGTGAATGTACGTAGTTGTTTTTGAGCGGTATTCGGTAAAATGTCCCCATCAAGGATGTGGATTCGGGAAGCAGTGGGCTTAACTTTTTGGGGTTTATCATGAAACGCGTTCGTATCGCGACACTTGTAATGCTTTTCCTTGGCGCTTCGGCTGTCGGCGTCGCCGCCACGGTGAAGATGCTCAAAAAGCACGATGCTCCGGTGCAAAGCAGCGGTGGTCTGGATATCGGTGATGCCGGTGGTGCCGCCAGCCTGCTGGATGCGCACAAGGGTCTGGCGAACTGGACCCCGGGCAGCGACCTGTATGTGCCGCGTCTTGGCGCGCCGAAGCTGGCGCCTCCGGAAGATGTCGCCCGCTCGATCCCGGTACCGCCTCCGGTTGCCCGCGATGATGCTTTCCTGCCTTTCCGTAACCCGGATGCACTGCCGGGCGATATTTCTGCCGTGTCGTTCGCCGGTGGCCTGCCTGTGGCGGGTACCGTGACGGTTCCGACCGGTTTCTCGGGTGTACAGCCGACCGTTCCTTCTTCGGGTGCAGTGCCTAGCTCTGTCTTGCCGCTTCCCAAACCTGCGGTGCCAGAACCGGAAACCTGGGCCATGATGGGGCTGGGCTTGTCCGCCTTGCTGCTCAAACGCCTGAAGCGCAAGCCCGCCTGAGCGACCTTGCCGCATTCCGAACCCCGCTGGTGAAAACTGAACTGACCCCATAAAGTTGGACAGTTTACGGCTAGGGCCGCAAGGCCTGAGT
>JAGLBD010000044.1:0-11417 GCA_018260425.1 Pseudogulbenkiania sp.
CAGTCAGCCGTGGCCTAAAACAGGTTTACGCGACAACTACCTTGAAAAATGCCGCGGGTCATGCGGCTGAAATCTGCTTTAGCAGTATCGGAGTCGTTAGCGGTGTCGGCCACAGCCACCTTGGCAGGAGTCTGTTGACGGGCTTGGTCCAGCACGGCGGCAAAGGAAGCAGAACCCGAAGATTCTGTACGGTTGATATCGGAGCGTGCACTGACAGCACGACTACCATAGCGATTTTCCACGAGCATGACACCAGCCCCTGAGTGAGTTCAGACCCAGTGAACCATGCAATTTGCGCGCCACATTTAAACAAAAATCTGGATAGAATTTGTCGTGTCCAGACAACTTTGGCGGCAAAATTCTCCGCTTCGAGGCAGAACCTGCCGGTCAGCCGCCACTCACGGCAACACGCCACCACCTGACGAAACACTCCGGCGGTTTAGTGCCGTCAAACGGATCACTCCAGATCGTCACACATCCGCAACAGCTCATCGCAAAGGAGGATTCTGCGCTGTTCGGTCAGATCATAAAAACCCTGCATATTGGCATACCAGAATCCTTCACCGGCCAAACGCACCAGCAACATACGAGCGCCTAAGCGGGCATCCGGAGCATCCTGAAGGACCAACCCCGACAGCAACCGTTCACACTGTGCCGTACAGGACGGCCAAAACAAATTCAACAGTCCCAGCGCCCGCGCAGGTCTGGCATCCAACATCGCAAAACATACCCGGACGAACGCACGGAGATGCTGCACCGCCCCGGGGGGTTCCTGTTGCACGGCAAGCTCATATTTTTCGTGAAACTGGTCGAACAGCAACTGGGTCAAAGCATCGAGCAAAGCCCCCTTGTTCCTGAAATGATGCAACAACCCGCCTTTGCTGACCTTGGCTTTACGGGCAACAGCCTCCAGCGTGACCGACTGAAATCCGCTATCCACCAGCAGATCCATCGCGGCAGCCAGCAGCGCGGCCTTAAGTTGTTCGGGTTGATTGGTTCGACGAGGGGTGGGCAACATACGCTTTCTGCAAATAGTTGAGTTTTTGCACTGCAAAATCTACCTACATTATCGCTCTGCCGCTTCACCAAGCAAACCGGAATAACACCAGCACCTCATCACCTGCGTCGATCCTGAATGCTTCCCGTAAAAAACATCCGCAGCACACTGCATGACATGACGTATCTTCCGCTTCAGACTAAATAAAAAAGGGGGCCAAGCCCCCTTGCGCCAACTCAAGCCACCTTTCCGGAATACTACACACGGAACTGGCTCAGCGTATCCATCTGCCGTTTAACCAGACTGTCTAAATGGCCGGCATTTTCAGCGGTATTCTTGGCTGCCGCATTCGACTCCTCCGACATCTGAGCCGTCTGCTCAACCTGGATGGCAATAGTATTGCTGGCGACACCTTGCTCTTGAATCGCGGCAGAAATTTCGCTGATACTACTCGCCGCCTTGGCGGCATTATCACCAATCTCGCCGATGGCACGACTTGCCTCGTCTGCGCGTGCCACCCCGGTTTCAACCAATTGATCGGCTGCCTGCATTTGTCCAACCGTCTCTCTGGCAACACCCAACATTGACTCGATGGTGACGGCAATCTCCTGTGTTGATTTGGAGGTTCGCTCAGCAAGTTTTCTTACTTCATCGGCCACCACGGCAAAGCCGCGGCCCTGCTCCCCGGCACGAGCGGCTTCAATGGCCGCATTCAGCGCCAGTAGGTTCGTTTGATCCGCAATATCACGAATCACATTGACGACACTGCCCACCTGGACACTTTTTTCCTCAAGATGCTGAATGTGGGTCACCGAGGCTTTGACGACCGAAGAGATCTGATGAATATCGTTGATGGTATTACGAATAATATCCGTGCCGGATGCGACCAAGTCCTGAGCACCCACGGCTCCCTGTTGTGTGGCTTTGGCCTGCTCGGCCACATGATTAATGCTGACCGTCATCTGCTCGACCGTCGCGGCCATACTCGATGCTGATTCACTCTGTACGGCAGACGCCGTCGATACTTGCTGAGCCGTTGCACTCAATCCCTGCGAAGCCGTGTCCACTTCTTGCGCGATAGAGTGCAATGCCTGAAAACTTGTCTGCAAGGTGTCCAAGAGATGATTCAGTGCCTTACACCCATCCCCCACCTCGTCGTGACGCACGACCTGGGTACGCCAGGTAAAGTCCAATGTCTCACTGACCTTTTTTAGATCATCACGAATTTGCTCCAACCCACCATGGATCGTGCGATACAGTTGTACCGACAGCAGACTGGTCAGGACAAAAACCAAACCAATACACAATAGCGATACATTACGCGTTGACTCATACGCTTCTAGGCTCTTGGCGGCATCCTCCATGGTCAATTGCTTATTCAACTGATAGTGGTCATCCAGAGCCTTTTGCGTCACGGTAGCAAGGCGCCCAGCCTCTTTTATCATGGCTACTTGCCGCGCATGCTCAAGCGAACCGGCCTGCTCCATCAAAGGCTGAACGGCAGCCCAATAGTGGGCCATTGCGTCACGCACGGCGTTCAGCGCCAGCCGATCCTGTTCGTTATAAATATTCTTGTCCTGATAGTCCGCCACGGCCGTATCGAAGCTTTTCTTGGCCTTATTGATTCTGTCACGAGCCTCCACACTCTCCTCAGCGCCCACGGCCTGCAGCAAGGCACGCAAACCGATCCGGATATTGGACAAACCATGCTGTGCCGTATTGATGTCATCCAGACTAGGGAAAATCTTGCTCATCATGGCTTCGTGCCGACTCTGGGCGTGACCCTGCTGCCAGAGCCCAAAGCCTCCGACAGTCAGCAATGCAAGCAACGCGATGCTCAACGTCAAAATGAGTTTCTTCGAGATTGTCATGCAATCACTCCATAATCATTCTTGATTTTTCACAGCTACCCAATAACCGTCACAGGCAACAAAATTTAGTCAACGTCGCTATTTTAGCAAAAACATACCGTCTAGACGGTTTGTTGCATGTCAAATAATTGCAAATACGCCACTATATTTTCAATTATTTCTAAAACACCATAAAAAATCATTTGGTATGATAAAACCAGGGTAGAACCTGCTAGAGGTGTACTTCGGCATGTGTTTCTACTACGGTTTTCTTGCACATACGTTGCCGCAATAACCACCTGTACACATCGGGGAAATGCTTCAAAGCCAGGAAAGGTAACAGACAAAGTGGTGCGTTACAGAGACCGGATCATCGCATTGTACCTACTGGTTTTTTGCCTTCCCGCCCTCGCGGGACCGGCACGTCTGCACTTGGCAACTCTGGAATACCCGCCCTACATCATCGATACCGGACACGGAGCGAGTGGACTGACTGTTGAAATCATTCGCACTGTCTTTGCACGAATGAACCAGCCGATAGACATCGAGTTCCTCCCGATCTCTCGCGGGCAGTCGATGCTGCAGGCCGATCTGATTGACGGTTTTTTCAGTATCAAAAAAACCCCGGAGCGAGAAAATGACTATCTCTTTCCGCAACATCCCTTGATGCAACAGGAATTTGTTTTCTTTGTCCGAAAAAACTCGCGTTGGCACTTCACGGGCCACTGGCCCGATCTCGCCCATGCCCGGATCGGTGTGGTCAACACGACTTCCTACGGCAAGCTCTTTGATCACGCGGTACAAAGCGGTCTGTTCAGCAAGCTGGACTCGACATCAAGCCATGAGGTGAATTTTCGCAAGCTGCTGGCGGGACGCATTGATGCGGTAATTTGCAGTCGTTTGGTCGGCGACTATTATCTTCATGCCATGAATGCCACAGCGTTGATCACCAGTAGCGGCCCCGCGATGGAAACTGCCGTCAGTTATATTGCATTCAGTCGCAAAAGAGATCTCCAGGCACTATCGCGGAAATTCGATCAAACCATGGAGAGCATGGAACGGGATGGAACCCTTGACAGACTGATCAATGCTTACCAGTTACCTCAAGCCCGTGTACCCCATGCCCGGCGAAAACACCTTCCGGATTAGAGCACGTCGGGGACGATGCCCCATAGCGATAGCGACGGCATCCCGACCGGCACTACCCGGGCAATACGGGTTTCAGGGCGGCGATGATCCGATCCAGCTCTTTCCCGAACGCCTGCAGTAATTCCCCGTAATCGCCATGGTCTTTGACCTGTTGCTCCAATGCGGCAGCAGACGTTGCCAGTGTCGAGAAGCCGAGCGTTCCTGCCAAGCCCTTCAAGGTGTGACTGATCCGCAGCGCCAAGGCCTCGTCATGATTAGCCATGGCCACCGCAAAACGGCCTGCAGCATCCTTCTCGTCCTGAACAAATTGTTGCAACAGGCGCACGTACAGCTCCTTGTTTCCTGCCAGCCTTGCCAGGGCGCCCGACATATCCAGACCGTCGATATCCGGCAATTCTCCCGGCGGCGCAGCGCTTGCCGGCAGAGACATGGCGACCGGCTGAACCCATCGCAATAGCGTGTCAAACATACGATGGGGATTGATGGGCTTGATAATATGGTCGACCATGCCCGCGTCCAGACACTCGATGCGCTTTTCTGCCAAGGCATCGGCGGTCATGGCGATGATCGGCAAGCCGGAGAGCCGCGGATCGGCGCGAATGAACCGTGTCGCCTGAATGCCATCCATCACCGGCATCTGGATATCCATCAACACCACATCGAAATCCAGCACCTCACTGCCCTGTAAACGGTCAACAGCGGCTTTACCGGTATCGGTCACTGTCACCACCGCTCCAGCCGAGCCCAACAACTCGACAGCGATCTGCTGGTTGATGGCGTTGTCCTCGACAAGAAGGATGCGGATCCCGTCGAGACGCGGCAAAGCGGCGGGCTCATCGTGACACAATGGCCGCTTCCCTCCCCGTTCATCCTGAAGTCCGGCCAAGACCTCCCGCAACGCCGACACACCAACCGGCTTGGCAAGAACGGCGCGACAGCCAAGCGACTCGGCCTCGGCGCGCAGGTCATCGCGGCCGAATGCGGTCACCAGCACGACCCTGAGTTCGGGTCGCAAAGCCAGCATTTGCCTGGCTGTTTGCAAACCATCCATCACTGGCATTTTCCAGTCGACGAACACCGCATCGAATGCCTTCTGCCTGACAACGGAAATCGCCGCCAACCCCGATGCACAGGACTCGACAACCGCTCCGAACGATTCGAGTTGTCTGGCCAGAATTTCCCGTGCCGGCTCATTATCATCCACCACCAGCACATGCAAACCACGAATCGTATTTGGCAGCGCTGCGGTTCGCGTCTCTGCAAGCCCTGACACCCCTTGCCAGAGATCAAAGATGAACAGGCTGCCCTGCTCCGGAACCGACTCTACCTGAATGCTCCCACCCATCAACTCCACCAAATGCTTGGCAATGAAGAGCCCCAGCCCGGAACCACCGAACTGTCGCGAGATCGATCCATCGGCCTGACTAAAGGCCGTGAACAAACGCCCAAGCTGCTCCCGGGTCATACCAATCCCGGTGTCCTGGACATGACAGACCAACCGGACTTTGTCGTCCTGCACCTCGCGGCGGGTAATCGTCACGACGACCTGCCCGGTCTCGGTGAATTTGATCGCATTGCCGACAAGATTTATCAGTATCTGGCCAAGGCGCAAGGGGTCGCCGACCAGTCCCTGGGGAACCGCGCTGTCTATGTCAAACAACAGTTCAATGGACTTATCGCTGGCCTTTTGTGCGATTAGCGACGCAACGGTATCCAGCACATCCCCCAGCCGAAAAGGAACCGTCTCGATATCCAGTTTGCCTGCTTCGATTTTAGAGAGATCCAGAATGTCATTGATGATACCGAGCAACGCGGTTCCGGCTTGATGGATTTTGCCGACATAGTCCTGCTGTTGTGGCGTCAGTCCGGTACGCAAAGCGAGGAAAGACATCCCGATAATCGCATTCATCGGCGTACGGATCTCATGGCTCATCGTGGCCAGAAACTGCGATTTGGCTTCTGTTGCCTGCTCGGCGGCACGTTTGGCCTTGCCCAGTTCGACGGCACTTTCGGCCAGCCGGACATAGAGCATGCTGTTCTCCAGCAACAGCATGACCAGCACAAAGGTGGCCGCCAGCAAGCCAAACACCCGGCCCGCATAAAAGCCCAGATCAAAACGGCTGGCATTCAGCATTGCCGACAAGGCGATATCGCCCAGCCAGGCAAACAACACAACGCACAGCCAGACGTCCAGCAAAGTGCGGTGACGACGCCGAGCGATGACAATCAAGGCCACCAGACTTAACAACCAGACAATCGTCACCACAACACTCATGAACGGCGTGTAGTGGCTGCGTTCCATGATGGAGGGCAAATACCCTTGTCCCAGCGTGGCGACCAGCGTCAGTGCATACACGGCCGCTACGGTGGCCACCACCCCGTTCAGGATGGCATACCCGGTGCGGACATGAATATTCCTTGCTCTACGGCGGTCGGCCAGCCAGGCATAACCGATCACCATCAAAGGAAAACCGCCATGCCAGAACATATACAGCCAGGCCGTGGTTTGAGGCCCGGCCCCCAGCCAACCCTGTTCTGAAAATACCCCGGGAAAGGTCAGCATGTGCACAAAGGCCATGCACGCGGTAAACAGATAGCCGCAAGCAAGGATCCGCAGGGCACGAGTTTGCAGAATCCCGAATTGACCAAATAGCAGCACGGCGGTGATCAAGTCACTGACAATCAGAGCCGACTCGTAGGCGGGAATAAATGCCCATAATTTTACTAGGGGAATTTTGGCAAAGGGAACGATCAGTGCAAATAGCACTGCGGCAAAAACAATGACAAACAACGCGAAACGACGCTGTCTGTCGGTTGGCGGCAGTGTGGACAAGAAGCCGGATTGCTCACCCGCCACTCCATCAGAAATTGTCATATCGAACCAATCGTGAGCCAAACAGACTGATCGGAGCACCCGCTTAATTCATTGACACTTATTCCAACGTATCATTCATTACGTTATAGCAGCACAATGTACTTTTCATGACCGGCCCATTGGATTCACACCGATCCATGCCCTCAAAAGATCGGCAAAAAAATCGGCATACTTCAATGAAAAACCTAGAAAAACACCATCCAAGTCATTGTTAAAACAGCAATACATCTCCGAAAATAGATCGGCAAAATCACGCCGAATCCGCTGAAAACCAGCGGCGCCCTCATTTCCTGACCGACACCACACAGAGTCATCGGTAAGTAAGCGGATAACAGGGGAGTTCCTGATATCCGACACCCTTGCACTTGACTGCCTCGCCATAACTTGGCTGATCTTCCCGCTTGTGGTTAAAATGCCGAGAGGAGATGGCATTCCTCCTGTAACCGCCCTTGGGGCTGATGATGCCTGCACAACCACCGGACTCCCGGGAGGTGCAGGTGTGTGCGGCCCTCTCACTGTCCCGGTATGTTCACCGCCTTCACCGACAGACGAGATCCATGATTATTTTCCGAGATGCAGTCCCTGCCGACCTGCTGCGCTATCTGGCCAAATGGCTGCCGCTATCCTGTGCCGTCGCGATCCTGACCGGCTCCGCCTCGGCCTTTTTCCTGTTTGCCCTGGACTGGGCCACGGCCACCCGTGAGGCTCACCGCTGGCTGCTCGCGGGACTTCCGCTGGCCGGTTTTGCTGTTGGCTGGATCTACCTGCGCTTCGGCAAGCAGGTCGAAGCCGGCAACAACTTGCTGATCGACGAGATTCACGACCCGAAAAAAGTGGTTCCCTTGCGGATGGCGCCACTGGTACTGGGTGGCACGGTCATATCGCATCTCTTCGGCGCTTCGGTCGGACGGGAAGGTACGGCGGTCCAGATGGGAGGCGCACTGGCGGATCAATTCACCCACCTGTTCAAACTCGCCCATGAGGATCGTCGCATCATCTTGATGGCCGGCATCAGTGCCGGTTTTGCCTCGGTGTTCGGTACTCCGCTCGCCGGCGCGATCTTCGGACTGGAAGTTCTGGCCATCGGTCGGCTGCGCTACGACGCCATCCTGCCCTGCATGACGGCCGCCATCGTGGCGGATCAAACCGGTTTGCTGTGGGGGATCCACCATACTCATTACACCATTGCCACTATCCCGCCGCTGGCAGCATGGCCGCTACTGGCCATGATCATTGCCGGTGCCCTGTTCGGTCTGACCGGCAAGCTCTTCGCCGAAGTCTCCCATGCGCTGGGAGACTTCATGAAAAAAAAGATTGGCTATGCACCGCTACGTCCATTCGTGGGTGGCGTATTCATTGCCGTGGCAGTATGGGGTCTGGGTGCCGACCGCTACATCGGGCTGGGCATTCCGACCATCATCGAGGCGTTCCAGCACCCCCTTCCGGCACAGGACTTCCTCGGCAAGCTGGCGTTTACCATTGCGTCACTCGGCAGTGGTTTCAAAGGAGGCGAAGTCACGCCGCTGTTCTACATCGGGGCGACGCTCGGCAACAGCCTGGCTCCGCTGTTGCAGCTCCCCTTCCCGCTACTCGCCGGCATCGGCCTTGTCGCGGTGTTTGCCGGTGCCGCCAATACGCCGATCGCCTCGACCCTGATGGCCATCGAACTGTTTGGCGCCGACATCGGGGTATATGCCGGCCTCGCCTGCGTGATCAGCTATCTGTTTTCCGGGTACAGCAGCATTTACCGTGCCCAACGCACCGGTCGCGGCAAGCACCGCAAAGCCTCTGCCGACGTCCGGCTGGGGGATCTGGGCCACGAGACCGCCAGAAAAACACCCTCGCCACCGGAAGCTTGACCTTGCCCCAAGGGAAAGGTCGATACTCACAGCCGACTCACCGCCAGGACCGACATGCTGACCATTGGACAACTAGCCCGCTGCCATGGACTGACCACCAAGACGCTGCGTCATTACGATAGCATCGGCTTGTTTTGCCCGGCCGTCACCGGACGTGACAATGGTTACCGTTACTACCGCCATGACCAGATCGCCACGTTGGGCCGCATTGTCTGGTTACGCCAGTTAGGCATGTCGCTCGAGGCGATTGCCGCACTGGCGAAAAACGGTGCACTGGACGATAGCCAGTCCTTGCGGGAGTCGCTGGCGCATCACTCCCGGCAGTTGCAGGCGGAAATCCGCCAACGCCAGATACTGCTGGATGAGTTGACGCGTTATCTCGCCACCCCGGAAAGGACTGAAACGACCATGCAAACCCCTCAACGCATCGACTATCCCGCACAGCGCATCATCGGCATGACCTGGACGCCGGACGACGCTGGCACCATTGCCGAAATGTGGCAGCGCTTTATCCCCCGGGAACATGAAATCAACCGCTTGGCACTGCCGGCGGGTACCTTCGGCATTTGCCAGCCACTTGCCGACGGACAATGGCGCTATATTGCCGGGTTGCCGGTGGCCAGCGATGCGCCCGTCCCGGAAGGTATGACAGAGATCGTCATTCCGGCCGGTAGTTACGCCAAAGTCGAGCACCACGGCCCGGTCAGCGGGCTCCCCGATACCTTCCGCGCAGCCTATGCCGAGTGGCTGCCGGCCGCCGGACTAACACCGTTGGACGGTATCGAGTTTGAATACTGCGGCGAGCGCTTCTACGGCCCACACCACCCCGACAGCGTGGTAGAGCTTTACCTGCCCATCTCGGCATGACCCATGTCCCGGGCATCGACGGCCCGGGACAACCCCGCCAAGTCAATCTGCATATAAATTATCATCATTTGCATTTAATCAAACAATTATGACTTAGACATCATTATGCTAACGGGTTTGCCATGGGCATTTGCCCTACTCACCCCGGAATCGTACACGGACTCCGACAACGACCGGCTTTGCCAGGAGACTCTGTTGATCACTCGCTATTCCCGTTGGCCACTTAGCCGCAAGATCCTGCTGATCGGCACCCTCACCGCCCTGCTCTCCAGCGGCGGACTGATCGCTTACACCGTTTACGCAACGCGTGACAATGCCATGACCGAAGCCAATGCACGGCTTGCCGAACAGAATGCCCAGCTGACTACCATGCTGCATGGCACCTTCGAATTACGCAAAGCGGCAGCCAACCGCAGCATGGCCACCTTTGAAGTTTTACTGGGTGGCCAACCCAGTCTCAGCGGCAAGATGGTCAAAACCGGCGATGCCGACTTGCCGGAAATGTTGTTTGGCACCACCCCGATCAATGGCAACACCGGCGTGCTGGAGCGACTGAAAACCCTGACGCCCGACACGGAACCCGGCATTTTGGTCAAACATGGCGATACGTTTTACCGCGCCGACACGCTACTGAAAGTCGATGGCAAATCGTCCATCGGCCAACCCGTCAATGACGCCGATCCCTATGTCGCCCCCTTGAAACGCGGCGAAGCCTGGACAGGTCTGCTGGTACGCAACAATCACGCCTACATGCTGGCACAAAAGCCGTTGCGCAACGCGGCAGGCGAAGTGATCGGTGCCCTCACCGTGCGCATGGACACCACAGCGGAAGTGGCCATCATCCGCGACGCCATCAAAAAAATCCGTATCGGTGACACCGGTTACAGCTACGTCCTGCAACCCTTGACCGCCCAACAGCCGGGAGCGCCGGCCGACGCGCTGTTTCTGGTTCACCCGATGTTCGAAGGTAAAAAAGCCTCGGAAGTCGATCAACGCTCTCGCAATCTGGTCGGCACCATCATGGCCAATCCGGAGGGCAAGCTGAGCTATGAATGGACCGGCAAGGATGGCCAGCCCGTCACCAAACTGGCCAATATGACCGTCGCCAAAGACTGGCAGTGGGTGATCGTCTCGGGTGCACGACTGGACGAATTCGTCGCGCAATCGGCACGACTGCGCAATGAACTGGCACTGGTCGCCAGCCTGTTCGGTGCGCTCTCACTCGTCTGGTTTGTTTTGATCATGCGTCGCGAACTACGCCCGGTAGGTGCATTGTCCAAAGCACTGCGTGAATTGGGGGAAGGCAATCTGACCACCTCGGCGCCCGAAGGCTGCGAAGAATCGCGCAATGAATTCCACGGCATTGGCCGATCAATCAATCAGGCCGCCGCATCAATGCGCAGTCTGGTCCACCAGATTCAAGGCACCAGCACCAGTCTGGTGGATGTCACCCACGAGCTGGTCGGCTCGGCAGAACAGGCCGGTGCCGCTGCCGATGAGCAGAGCAGCACCGCCTCCGCCATGGCCGCCGGCATGGAGCAAATCTCCGTCTCGATCAGTCAGGTCGCTCAAAATGCCCAGGAGGCAGGCCGCCTCGCCGAATCGGTGGTCCATACCGCCGCTGACAATATTGCCGTGGTCGACAAAGCCATCGACACTCTGGACGCCACCGCCCGCGAAGTCGCCGAAGTACAGACCCTGACCGAAGCCTTGGCCAATAGCAATGCGCGCATTGCCACGATTACCGGTGCGATTCGTGATATTGCCGAGCAAACCAATCTGCTGGCGCTCAATGCGGCCATTGAAGCGGCACGAGCCGG
>JAGLBD010000044.1:11517-29393 GCA_018260425.1 Pseudogulbenkiania sp.
CTCAAAACACTGGCGGATCAGGTCAACCTTACCTTGCAACAGTTTCGCCTTTAATTAGGAGCATGCCGGATAAATCGCTTGGCCGCAGGGTGCTAAACTGACAGCTCTCCCTCTCAGTGAACAAGACCATGCAGTTGAAGATTTCCGCCGGCATGCTCACTCCCTTGATCGTGGCAACGGCGCTGTTCATGGAAAACATGGACGCTACGGTCATTTCCACCTCCCTGCCTGCCATTGCCCGCGATCTGGCGGTTAATCCGATTGCCTTGAAACTGGCCTTGACCTCCTATCTGGTCAGTCTGGCGGTCTTCATCCCGATCAGTGGCTGGATGGCAGATCGCTTCGGAGCAAGAACGATTTTCCGGAGCGCCATTACGGTCTTTATCGCGGGTTCCTTGCTGTGTGCCTTCTCCAGCACGCTGGAAGGCTTTGTGATCGCCCGCTTCATTCAGGGGATGGGTGGCGCCATGATGGTTCCGGTGGGACGTCTGGTGATTCTGCGCACCACCCACAAGAAGGATCTGGTGAAGGCCTTGGGCTACCTGACGGTGCCCGCCTTGCTGGGGCCGGTATTCGGCCCACCCCTGGGGGGTTTTATCAGCACCTATTTTCACTGGCGCTGGATATTCTTCATCAACATTCCGATTGGCGTGCTGGGGCTGGTGCTCGCGGCGCGACATATTGAAAACCTCAAGGAATCGAGCCTGACCCCGCTGGACCTGCCAGGATTTCTCATGTCGGGGGTTGGCCTGTCTGCCCTGATGCTCGGGCTTGCCACCGAAGGCGAGCACATGCTGTCGGCCAGAGCCTCGCTGGCCCTGACCGGCATCGGCGTACTACTGCTGGTCATGTACGTCCGTCATTACCGTCTCAGCAAGCACCCGTTGCTGGATCTCTCGCTGTTTTCAATCCCGACCTTTCACGCCAGCGTGATCGGCGGTTTTGTGTTCCGGGTCGGCATCGGCGCGGTGCCCTTTCTACTCCCGCTGATGCTGCAGCTGGGCTTTGGCTTCAGCCCGTTTGAATCAGGCTTGCTGACCTGCTCGACGGCCATTGGCGCCATCTTCATGAAGACGCTGGTACAGCGCATCCTGCAACGATTCGGCTTCAAACGGGTACTCACCGTCAACACCATTCTGGCCGCGGCCTCTATCGCCGTATTTGCCTTGTTCCAGAACACCACGCCGCACTGGGTCATGTTGTTGGTTTTTGTCATTGGCGGTTGCTTCCGATCGCTGCAATTCACCAGTCTGAACTCGATCGCCTTTGCAGATATCGAGTCAGACAGAATGAGTCATGCCACCAGTCTGTCCGGCGTGGCACAACAATTAGCGGCCGGATTCGGAGTGACCGTCGGAGCATTCTCCCTGCAAAGCATTGCCTGGCTGCAAGGCAATACCGTACCGCTCAGCCGCGATTACGGCATGGCTTTTCTGGTGATGGGAGCCTTGACCCTGTTGTCTACCCTATTGTTCCTGCCACTGCATCGTGACGCCGGGGCCCAGTTGGCCAAAGGGCGCAGCAGGGAATGACCGCAACAAAAGACAAAGTCCCGACACGCGGGACTTTGATCATTCACGCTTGAACCGGCCGTTAGAGCGGCTTTTTACGACGCACCCGCAACAGCATGGCCGTCAGGCCCAGGCCCATCATGGCCCAGGTTTCCGGCTCGGGAACCGCACCGGCAATAGTCAGGTCCAGAAGACGCGGTGCCAGATAATACGGACTGCGCGGATTGATAATTTCAATGGCATTCACACCTTTGATCGAATCACTAAAACTCACGAAGTTCGCCGTGCGGTCCAGCGTCCAGTTACGCGACCCCAGCAAGGCATGGGCTGCATCATAAAAATTAAAGGTGAGCGTACCCTGCCCCGGCATCGGCTTGGAATAGTGAGAACTCAGTCCGCTCAGGGTAATTCCCAAAAAGTCGAACACGCCATTGTTGTAGATCAGGCTGCTGGTCGAAACAGACTTACGGATTGAGGCCTCGCCATCAGAACCGACCTGCCATGCATCTCCTTCAAAAGTGAAACCATTGAAAACCTGACCATCCAGAAGCTCCCCTCCACGATCGGCACCGAGGGACAATGACACCTTTTGGACTTCGGCCAAGGCAGGAGCCGTCATTCCCGCCAGTAGTGCAAGAGCCACCACACCATTACGCAGCTTCGTCATTCTCTTCTCTCCAGTGTCACCATCGTTGATGTAAACGACGCTGACTTGACAGTTACGTTATAAAATCTTGTTGTTTTTACTTAAAACGCATACTGATCATAACAATCCTGTCATCCGTGTCCACATTCCTTTGGCATTTTTCCTTTCCTTAAGACCTCGCCCACTGCAGAAATACAACGTCATTAAAATTTCCGCGCAGCGTAAATTACCCTTGGCAAGGTTGAACCGGTGAGTCCATATGGGCATACTCTGCGTTCGCCAGCCTGATGGCTGAAAGATCCCGGAGTCGAGTATCGTGGTAAAACGTCCCCTGCGCAGCGAATTGGCTACCCTGCTGATCTCAGCCCTACTGCTGGCCTTCTACAACTATCCGTTCTGGACCAAGCTGGTTGCCTTTGTCGACCCGATCGCGCCCCGGGATTGGGGATTCATTGCGATCGCCGGCCTGTTGGTACTCGCTTACTACAATCTGGTGTTGGGACTGTTTGCCTCGCGCTACGTTTTCAAGCCACTGGTCATCGTACTGCTGATACTGTCCTCCTTCGTCACCTACTTCATGAATCAGTACGGGGTCATGATCGATGCCCGCATGGTGCAGAACGTGATGGAAACCAACAGTGCCGAATCGCTGGACTTGCTGACCACCAAGATGGCGGGTTACGTCGTGGTGCTGGGACTGATTCCCTCGTGGCTGGTCTGGAAGTTACCGGTTCAATGGCGTCCGTTCTGGAGAGAACTGGGCGTTCGCCTACTCTCGACCCTGGGCAGCATTGTGGTGATCCTCGCCATTGCCATGATGTTCTATCAGGAGTTCGCTTCGCTATTCCGCAATCATCGCGAAATCCGGCTGTTGTTGATCCCGTCCAATGCGCTGCAAGCGACCTGGGGCTATGTCAACGATACCTATCTGACCCGACCGGTCGTCGTTGAAGGATTGGGACGCGATGCCAAGAAAGGGCCGGCATGGCAGCAACGCAAACGTCGCTCACTGACGGTCATTGTGGTGGGTGAAACCGCCCGTGCGGACAACTTCGGTCTGAATGGCTACAGCCGTGACACTACCCCGCGGCTGCGCAATGTGCCGGGGCTCGTCAACCTGTCCAATATCTGGTCCTGCGGAACGGAAACGGCCGTGTCGCTGCCTTGCATGTTCTCCAATCTCACCCGAGAGAACTACAGCGATAGCAAGGCCAAGGGACAAGAGGGTTTGCTGGATGTGCTGACGCATGCCGGATTTGCCGTTCAATGGCGTGACAATCAGTCAGGCTGCAAAGGGGTATGCGACCGGGTGCCCACCGTGAGCACCACCGACCTCGCCATTCCGGCGTTTTGCGATACCGAGTGCCATGACGAAATCCTGCTGCACGGAGTGAAAGAACAGGTCGAGAAATCTGATAAGGATATGGTGGTAGTACTGCATATGATGGGCAGCCATGGGCCTGCCTATTTCCAGCGCTACCCGGCGGCCTTCGAGAAATGGAAACCGGTGTGCAAAACCAGCCAACTGGATCGTTGCGACCGTCAAAGCATCATTAACGGCTACGACAATACTATTCTGTACACTGACTACGTTCTGGCTCGCACCATAGAGTTCCTCAAGAGCCAGCCAGGGCTGGACACCGCCATGCTGTATATGTCCGACCATGGCGAATCGCTCGGGGAAAATGGCATGTACCTGCACGGTACGCCGTACTTCGTGGCGCCGGACCAGCAGAAACACATCGCAGCCACCCTGTGGCTCTCGGAGGCCTTTGCGCAGGATTTCAGGATCGATACCCGTTGTCTGAAAGACAATAGCGCCAAACCGTTCTCGCACGACAATCTGTTCCATTCCGTGCTGGGCATGCTGGATGTGTCCACCAGCGTGTACCGCCCGGCGCTGGACATGTTTGCCCCGTGCCGAACAGCACGCTGAACTTACTCGAGGCCGTGCAGCCGCGCGTAGTCGATCAGGTCGAGCGTGGAGTCGAGACCGAGTTTTTCCTGCATGCGTGATTTGTAGGTACTAATGGTTTTAGGGCTGAGAAACAGGCTATCCGCAATGTCCTTGTTGCGGAGCCCCCGGCACATCAAGGACAGCACAGTCAGTTCGCGCCGGCTCAGTTGCGCCGCCGGCTCGACCATGGCCATGTCACTGCCTTTGCCGTTCTCCGAGTCTGGAAACACCTGAAACCCTGACAACACCGCCCGAATGGTCTGCAGTAACACCTCCATGCTGGCGGACTTGGCAACATAGCCGCTGGCTCCCTCGCGCCGCGCGCGGGCGATATGCACGGCATCATCGCGCATACTGAACACCAGCACCCGCAACTCCGGGTCAAGCTTGCGCAGGTGACGAATCAACATCAGTCCATCCGACTCACCCAGCATCATGTCCAGCACCACCAGATCCGGCGGCATCTGCCGCGCCAGTGCCAGTGCTTCGTCCTGACTGGCTGCCTCCCCGACAAACAACAGGTCTGTTTGAGAGGACAGGGCATTGGCCAACGCCATTCTAACGACCGGATGGTCATCGACAACAAGTACGGATTTCATAACAGTGGTTTCCGGCCCACGGGGCTAAGTGATCTGATGTCCGACAGTGTGTCGGAAATCACTCCCTACCGGACTCGGACAACTCCGAAAACAAAAAACCCGCCATAACAAGACTGTCATGGCGGGTTTGAGACGACGCGTCAACCGATCAGAACAACTGTTCCTTGACGTTCTCCACGGCATCCCGGGCCGCCGGCGAGTCAACCGCCGGATCCGACGCATCATCGGCCCCCGGCTCAACCGGTACCGTGCCCTGATTATCCAGATGAACTTCCGGATTCGGTTTCAGGAACTCGTCGTAGTAGTACTCGTCACCACCACGCAGGCCTGCCCCCGGTTTGACGGTAATCCCCGTCGGCACCGGCGTATCTACTTCCGGCACCCCTTTCAAGGCGTTCGTCATGTAATTGATCCAGATCGGCAGAGCGGCTGTACCGCCATAACCATACCGTCCCAAACTACGAGGCTGGTCATAGCCCACCCAGGTTGCCGCTACCAGACCCGGATTGAAACCGACAAACCAGGCATCCTTGAAATCACTGGTGGTACCGGTTTTACCGGCCAGATCCTGACGACCGATCGACATGGCACGTGCGGCAGTCCCGTACCTGACCACGTCCCGCAGCATGCTGGTCATGATGAAGGCATTGCGTGGATCGATGGCCTGCTGGGCGCCCTGACCGGCGATCGTCGGTGCGGTCTTGGCCAACACCTTGCCCGAGGCATCTTCGATGCGGTCAATGAAATAGGCTTTGGTACGATAGCCGCCATTGGCAAAGGCTGCATAGCCTTCGGCCATTTGCAGCGGGGTCGCCGATCCGGCACCCAGTGCCATGGTCAGATAGGCGGGATGCTGTTTGGCCGAGAAGCCAAAGCGCTGAATGTACTGCTGGGCATAATCCGGGCCGATAGCCTTGATCAGACGCACCGACACCAGGTTTCGCGACAGGGACAACGCTCTGCGCATGCTGACCATACCGAGGAACTTGCCGTCATCGTTCTTGGGCTCCCAACGCTGACCCGAACCATCCTGCGGGTCCACGGTCAACGGTGCATCATTGATCATGGTCGAAGGAGGCAAGCCCTTGTCGACGGCGGCCGAATAGATGAATGGCTTGAAGGTCGACCCCGGTTGTCGCCAAGCCTGAGTCACGTGGTTGAAACTGCGGCGGTTGAAGTCGAATCCGCCAACCAGTGCCCGGATACCACCGGTGCGGGTATCCAGAGAAACAAAGCCGCCTTCTACCTCGGGCATCTGGACGATTTCCCAATAGCCTTTTTCATTGGCACGGACCCGAATCACCGCGCCGGGGCGCAATTGCTGGGCCGGGACACGGGAGGTCAGAGAGCGGCGTGCAAAGTCCAGCCCGGGTCCTTTGATCACGGCGGTTTTACCCCCCCTCAAATAGGCACGAACTTCGTTCGGCGACACGGTTTGCACAATAGCGGCCAACATGTCTCCACTATCACGAAGCTCGGCCAGCGCATCGTCCAGCACCTCGGCAGGATCATCGCCTTGCGACTGGGTCAGATCAACAAAACTCTCCGGGCCGCGATAGCCATGCTTGCGGTCAAAATCAATCAATCCAGCGCGCAAGGCATCATAGGCGTATTGTTGGTCATGGCTATTGATGGTGGTGACCACGCGGAAACCATCGGTATAGGCTTTTTCGCGATAGCGTTCATACATGGCCTGCCGTGCCATTTCTGCAACGTATTGCGCAGGAAAACCGCTATCCTGAGCCTGACTAACTACCTTAAGTTTGACCTGAATCGCATCGTCATACTGTTCTTGAGTGATATAGTTCAGTTCCTTCATGCGTCGAAGGATATAGTGCTGACGCAGTGCCGCACGCTCGGGATTCACCACCGGGTTGTAGGCCGAGGGAGCCTTGGGCAAGCCGGCCAGCATGGCCATTTCAGCCACATTCAGATCCTTGATCGACTTGCCGAAATAGGCTTGCGCCGCAGCACCGAAACCGTAGGCACGTTGTCCAAGGTAAATCTGGTTGAAATACAGTTCAAGAATCTGGTCTTTGGACAGCGAGTGTTCGATCTTGAAGGCGAGTAGCGCCTCGGTGAATTTACGCGTAAAGGTCTTTTCCGGGGACAGCAGGAAATTACGCGCGACCTGCATGGTGATGGTACTGGCACCCAGCTTGCTGTGACCGGTCGCAAGGTTGGTCAGGGCCGCACGCAGCACGCCGAGATAGTCAACGCCGCTATGCTGGTAAAAACGTTCGTCTTCTGCAGCAAGAACGGCCTGTTTCATGGTCTGCGGGACTTCCTGGATATGCAGGAAGAAACGCCGCTCTTCGCCGAATTCGCCGATCAGTACGCCATCGCTGGAAAAGACCCGCAACGGGATTTTCGGGCGATAGTCGGTCAACGAGTCGAGACTCGGCAAAGTCGGGTACGTTATGATGACTGCCACGGCCAGAGCACCGGCTGCCACCACAGCGCCGCCGATGAAAAGACCCGCCAGAATGGCAAGGATTCGCTTGAGCATAAAAGTGTCGTTAAGCGTCACAGGAACAACGATTATAACGGTTTGAGCACCGGGACAAGACAGTTTTGTACCGCGCGCCCAATACCGCTGCCAGACTATTGGAAAATCCTGGAGAAACATGCTAGCCGAAATTCTCTCCCGAAGCGCCCTGTGGCTACAACGAGCGGGGCTGAGGAAAGTCGTCGCCGAACCCTTGGTGGGGGTGGATATCGGTTCGTCGTCCATCAAGCTTGTCGAACTTTCGCGCGCCGGCCGTGCACTGCGACTCGACCGTTATCATATCGAACCCCTGCCGCAGGGAGCTCTGGAAGAAGGCATCGTGATGGATATCGATGCCGTCGCCGAAACGCTGGGCAAAGCCTGGCGCGCGCTGGGCACCGGCACGCGCGATGTCGCGGTGGCCATTCCCACCTCCATGGCCATTTACAAAAAAATCCTTGTCCCGGCCAACGACAGCGATGTTCTCGAGGAACGCGTCGCCAACGAGGCCGCCTCGCTGATCCCCTTCCCGGTCGAAGAGGTCAACCTCGATTTTCAGGTCACCGGTGTCGCACCGGGCAGTCTGGACGACCTGGAGGTGCTACTGTGCGCCGCCCGTCGCGAGCGGGTCGAGGAGCGTGTCGCGGCCGTCGAGCTGGCAGGACTCAGCGCACGGGTCGTCGATGTCGAATGCTTTGCTTCCATGACCTCGCTGGAACAGATCCGCTTGCAAATGCCCGATCACGGCATGAACCAGACGTTTGCCCTGTTTGAAATCGGCGCATCGCGCATTCACTGCAGCGTGGTGCGCAACGGCGAGCAGATTCACTACCGCGACCTGGCATTCGGCAGCCAGCAACTGGTGCGGGATATCCAGCGCCGGCTGGGCGGACAAGCCGATATGCAAGGCTTGCCCTCGGATGTCGAAGCCGAATTGATCCATCCGTTCATCGATACCCTGGCGATGGAAGTCCAGCGCGCCCTGCAGTTTTTCTACACCATGGTCAGCCAAAACCGCTATGGCCGTATCGACTATATCCTGCTGGCGGGCGGCACCAGCTTGCTGCCGGGCCTGGACGATGCCGTTGCACTGCGCACCCAGATAAGCACCATGCTGGCCAATCCCTTCGCCACCATGGTCCAGGCACGCGACATTCCGGTCAAAACCATGCTGGTCGATGCGCCTTCGCTGCTGGTCGCGACCGGTCTGGCTCTCCGGAGGTTTGACGCATGATCCGCATCAACCTGCTACCTTATCGGGAGATACGCCGGGAAGCACACCGGCGCCGCTTCAGACTGTTGCTGATCCTGGCGGCGCTGCTGGCGGGTTTATTGCTATCCGTGACGTACACCCTGCTGGATGCCAAGGTCAATGATCAGCTAGCCCGCAATGCCCGTCTGGAAGGCGCCATCAATACCTTGAACGGTACGCTGCGCAATACCGCCTCGCTACATCAGGAACGACAGGCACTGATGGAACGGCAACAACTGGTGGAACGGCTACAGGCCGGCCGCAACGATGCGGTGAGATTACTCGACCAGTTGGCCTCCCTGACCCCGCCTGGCATCTATCTGAAAGAAGTTCGTCCCTCGGCCGATAACCAACGTATCACGCTGGCGGGCATGGCGCGCTCCGGCGAGCGGGTTTCCACGTATCTGACCTTACTGGGTGGCGATACGCTATTCAGCGATCCGCAACTCAACTATGTCCGGGACCCCGCAGACCCGACGGTACGGGGAAGCGAATTCAGTGTTACCGTCAAGATCGGAGCGGGTTCGGTCCAGCCAGCCGCTGCCCCGGGAGTCGCACCATGAAACTGGATGATCTCCGGCAACTCGACCTGCGCAACATGCCTGACTGGCCGATCCGGGCGCAATTGGCGGTTGCCTTTAGCGTCATGCTACTGATGGTCGTTGCCGGCTATGTCCTGATCCTGCAGGAACCGATCGATAAACTTTCGGCAGCCCGCAACCAGGAAATTCTCCTGCGCCAGACCTACGTCGACAAATTGCGGGCAGCACAAAACCTGGCCGAGCAGGAAAAACAATTGAACGCCGTGCAGAGTGCGCTGGCACAACTGATCCGGCAATTGCCGACGCGAGCCAACATGGCCTCGTTACTGGCCGACATCAATCAGGCCGGTGCCACGCGCAACCTGCGCTTTGAACTGTTCCGCCCCGAGAACGAAACCATCAACGGCGAACTGGCCGAGGTGCCGATCAGCCTCCGTGTGACCGGCAGCTATCAGGAATTGACCGGGTTTGCCGCCGATCTGGCGCATTTGCCACGCATCGTCAGCCTGAGCGACCTGACACTACTGCCGGCCAAGAGCGGAAAACTCACGCTGCAAGCCAGATTGCGCACCTTCCGGGCGCTGGACGCCAACGAGCGCGCTGCCCTGCAAGCCCCCCGGACACCGGAGAAAAAGGGGAAAAAATCACCATGATCAAACGTGCCCTGCTTTTGGCGACCCTGGCCGGCACGCTCGGGGCCTGCAGCCAGCAGCATGACGACCTCGACCAATGGATGGAAAACACCCGACGGACCACCCATGGCAAGGTAGCGCCGCTACCGGGCCTGAAACCCTACCAGCCCTACACCGTCGCACTCGAACAACTCGCCGACCCATTCGATCCGGGGCGGCTACTGCAATTCACTTACCTTGACTCGCCCGCCGCGCCCAATCTCAAGCGTCCACGCGAGATTCTGGAAAATTACGAGCTGGACAAACTGGACATGGTCGGCACCCTTACCCGCAAGGGAGCGGTGGAAGCCTTGATCCGCACACCTGATACGATTCTGGTACGCGTCCGCCCCGGCAATCATCTGGGCGCCCATTTCGGCCGTATTGTCGAGATCCGTGAAGACGGCATGACGGTAGAAGAGCTCATTCAGGCTCCGGATGGAAGCTGGGCGAAACGCACCATGGCGATGACATTGAGAGAACCGGAACCCAAACGATGACATCTCGCGAAAACTCGATAGTGACAGCCATGGCGCTGTTGATCGGACAGTGGCCTGGCCTGGCACTGGCGGCATTGACCGGCATGACCTTGAGTCAGGGACCGGACAATAGTGAAGTTCTGACCCTGAACTTCGACTCTGCCCCGGGAGAAACCCGTACCTTTCTCACCCATCAGCCACCGCGTCTGAACCTTGACCTGGGAGCGCACAAACTGGCGCTTCCCCCAAAATCGCTGGAGATTTCCGGCAACCTGCTGCATTCCCTATCGGCCGTGGAGACCGAAGGGCGTTCCCGCTTGATTCTGGACCTGTCCCGCGAGCTTCACTGGCAAAGCCGGGTAAACGGCAATGTCCTGCAAGTGATCCTGGGCGGCACGGTCGCCCCCCCCTCGACGGCCCCGTTCGCACTGGACTTCCACCGCGGCGAGGCGGGTGAGGGACGGGTAGAACTGACCTTGCCGGGCGGCAATATCGAAACCGATATCCACCGCAATGGCAAAATGCTGGTCGTCGGCCTGCCGGGACAACGTTTTCCGGGGGACAAGGTGAAACGTTTCGACGTCAACGACTTCGCTACCCCGGTACATCGCATCGAAACCCGCAATCAGGGCAACAAAGCCAAACTGCTCATTACGCTGGATCCCGGAGCCCACTTCACCAGTTGGCAAGCTGATGGCAAGCTGACCATTCAGGTCACCCCCACCGGCAAGACCAGCGCTCCCCCGGCGACGGGCATGTCGTCCAAACCCCTCGCCCGCAACGGCGAGCGATTGTCGCTGAATTTCCAGAACATCGATATTCGCAACCTGCTACAGGTCATCGCCGAGTTTTCCGGGACCAATATCGTCGTCAGCGATTCGGTTAGCGGCGCCATCACCCTGCACGTGAAAGACGTTCCCTGGGAAGTGGCGCTCGACCTGATTCTGCAAAGCCGCGACCTGGATCAACGCCGCATTGGCTCCATCATCCGTATCGCACCACGTGAAGAGCTGGCCAACCACGACAAGCAGGCACTGGAAACGCAACAGCAAATCAACAGTCTGGTTCCACTGCAGTCGGAAACCTTCGTGTTGCGCTACCGCTCCGCCGAAGATTTCCGCAAGATTCTCGATGACCGCGCCAGTGGCGGCGGCAAGGGCGGCTCGGTGCTCAGCGAGCGCGGCAGCGTAATGTTCGATCCGAAAACCAATACCCTGATCGTCAACGACATCCCGGCTGTCATCGATACTATTCGCTCGCTGATCCGAAAAACCGATATTCCGGTGCGGCAAGTGCTGATCGAAGCACGGATTATCGAAGCCACCGACAACTTCAGCCGCGACCTTGGCGTGAAGCTGGATTTCGCTCGCTACAACGGGGGGGTCCAACTGGGCGGCAAGCTGGAAACGACACCCACCTCTATTGGATTGGCACCAGGCGGGGTCAACCTGCCCATTACCGCTCCCTACAACTCGGTGGCGGCACTCTTCAAGGCCGGTGCCAGCGCGGTAATCGGCCTCGAGTTGCAGGCCATGCAGGTAGAAAACAAAGGCAAGGTGATCTCGAGCCCGCATGTACTGACCTCGGATCGCACCGAAGCACATATCGAAGAAGGCCAGGAAATCCCCTACCAGTCGGACAGCAGTTCGGGGACGACCACGTCGACCAAAGTGGAATTTAAAAAGGCGGTGTTGAGCCTGAAGGTGACGCCACAGATTTCGCCCGACAATACCGTACTGATGAATATCGATCTGACCAAGGATTCTGCCAATTTCTCGCAGATGGTTCAGGGGACCCCCTCCATCGATACCAAGAAAATCAACACCCAGGTATTGATAGAAAATGGCGGGACCGTGGTTATCGGTGGCATTTATGTTGAAGAACAAGGCAATCTCCAACAAAAAGTACCGTTCCTGGGGGATATTCCGGTGCTTGGCTACCTGTTCCGCAGTCAGCAACGATCCAATAAACGCCGGGAATTACTGGTATTCATCACCCCGAAAGTGATTGCCGATCTGATACAGCCAACCCCCTGACAGGTTTTACCGGCTCAGATACAATGCCTGTCATGGATAACATGGCAGGCAATCTCTTTCTGGTCGGACTGATGGGCGCCGGTAAAACCACGGTTGGTCGTGCACTGGCAAAAAGGACCGGCAAGACATTCTATGACTCGGATCACGAAATCGAGGCGCGTTGCGGCGTTCGCGTCGCCACGATTTTCGATATCGAGGGAGAACAACGCTTTCGCGACAGGGAAAGCGCGGTAATCACCGACCTTGTCAAACTCGACAATATCGTACTTGCGACCGGCGGTGGAGCGGTGTTGCGCCCCGAGAACCGAGAGTTGCTGAGCCGTAACGGCCGGATCATCTACCTGCGAGCCACGATCGACGACTTGCTGGCACGTACCCAACATGATCGCAACCGCCCGCTGCTGAGAACCGCCGACCCGCGCGCCAAACTGCAATCCCTCTTCGAAGAGCGCGACCCCTTGTATCGCAGCATTGCAGACCTGGTGGTCGATACCACCCAGCAGAACGTCAATTTGCTGGTTTGCGACCTCGAAGAGATCGTGCATACCCTTAACCTGCAAAGAAAATGACATGCTGACACTCGATCTGGTGCTGCCCGATACCCGTTATCCTATCCATATCGGCCGCGACATCCTCGAGCGAGTCGACCTCATCCTGCCACATTTGCCGGTCCCTCAGGTGGCTATTGTCACCAACACCACTATTGCCCCACTCTATCTTGACCGACTCAAAAACGCTCTGGAAGCTGCCGGCGTCAACTGCATACCGGTGATCTTGCCGGACGGCGAGCAGTACAAGAATTGGGAATCGCTTAATCTGGTGTTCGATGCATTGCTCAGTGCCCGTGCCGAACGCAAAGTCACCCTGATCGCCCTGGGGGGCGGCGTCATTGGCGATATGACCGGCTTCGCCGCCGCCTGCTACCAGCGTGGCGCCAATTTCATTCAAATTCCCACCACATTGCTCTCGCAGGTCGACTCTTCAGTCGGTGGCAAAACCGCCATCAACCATCCGCTGGGCAAAAACATGATTGGCGCCTTCTACCAGCCACATATGGTACTGGCCGATCTGGCCCTGCTGGATACGCTTCCGGACCGTGAAATATCGGCGGGCCTTGCCGAAGTGATCAAGTACGGCCTGCTGGGCGATGCCGGTTTCTTCGCATGGCTGGAGCAGCACATCGAAGCACTGCGCGCACGTGACCATGATGCACTGGTCTACGCCGTCAAACGTTCTATCGAGATGAAAGCCGAGATTGTGGCCGAGGATGAAAAAGAGCAGGGTCGCCGTGCCCTGCTCAATCTTGGCCATACCTTTGGCCATGCCATCGAGACCGGACTGGGCTTTGGTCGCTGGCTGCACGGCGAAGCCGTGGGTGCCGGCATGATGCTGGCCGCCGAACTCTCCCGACACTATGGATGGCTTTCGCAACAAGATTGCATCCGTATTGGGTATTTGATTGAAAAAGCGGGTTTGCCAGTACACGCACCCGACCTCGGTGTGGCAAACTGGAAGTCACTGATGAGCCACGACAAGAAAGTGGAACAGGGTGCAATCCGGTTCGTTCTTCTTGAACGACTGGGGTGTGCGGTACTGAAAGGGGATGTCGACGATGGCCTGCTGGACAAGGTGTTGTCCGGTTCCTGCATTCGTCGTACACCAGACTGACCCTCTCGGCCAAACATCCCGGCCTTCCTGACCCGACACCGGACTGTGTTCCTGATGACCACCGCGCCATCTGTGACACAACAAAGGTTGAGAGAGAGGGAAATACACGTGATGATGACTGCCATGGCCAGCAGCCTGGGATGTCTGGCTGCCGTGATGATGGGTCGCAAGTTCTGGCGTGCTGCAACGTACACCAAACCCCGCGACAGAGGAATTGATCCAGTAGGTGAAGCAGAAGTTTTTCTGGCCTATGGCCGAACCAAGGAGGCGGTAAGGGTACTACAAGACACCCTGGCCGACGAACCTGACAATCTGGCAGCCAAGGTCACCTTGCTGCGTGCTTATTCGTCAGATCGGGACGTCAAGGCGTACTCGCAGTTGGCCTTTGACCTGAAAACGGTGCTCCATGGACAGACGGTCTGGCAAACCATCCAGAAAAACGGTCGGGAAATGGATCCTCTGAATCCATTGTTCACCACCTGATCACCGAGTTTTACGGCAAACAACACCATGACACCGGCGCCACGCCGGTGTTTTCTATCCCGCCGCCGGTCCATTTGCGCTATCCTTGCTCGATATCTCTGCCTTAATGACCGTCTTCCGGACTGATTTATCTTGACTGACCTTGCCCCTCCGAAACGTATATTGCTGATCAAGTTGCGTCATCACGGTGACCTTCTGCTCAGCACTCCGGTTGCCCGGATTCTCAAGACGCGCTTCCCGGAAACGGAAATCGACTTCCTGGTTTACCGGGAAACCCTGCCGATCATCTCGCGCAATACCGATATTGCCCGGCTATTCGGACTTGACCGTGCGCTCAAGGGATTCGCCAAACTCGTTCATCTGGTACAGCTCTACCGGCAATTGTCATCGCGGCGCTACGATTGGGTCATTCATCTTTCCGATCAATGGAATGGGGCCCTGCTGGCACGTTTGCTGGCTCGCAACGAGGCCGTTGGCTTTGATTACCCTAAGCGCCGCGAGACGCGCTGGTCCAGCCTGTTTACCCGACTGGCCCCGGTGGCCGCCAGCGACAGCCTGCACACCGTGGAACAAAACCTCCTGGCGCTGGAGGCCCTTGGCATTCAGGCCTCGCCCGCCGATAAGGGTTGCGTGATGGCGATCGCGGACGCGGACCGCAAGACAGTCTCCGCGCAATTGCGCGAGGCCGGCGTTTCCGGGGACTATATTTTGGTTCACCCCGCCTCGCGCTGGTTCTTCAAATGCTGGGAAGACGAGCGCTTTGCCGCCCTGATCCAGACGCTGGCAGACGATGGCCACACCCTGATACTGACGGCAGCCCCGGTTGCCGAAGAATTGGCTTTGGTCGACGCGATCCTCGCGCAAGTCAACTCGCCGAGGGTTCATTCGCTGGCGGGCAAACTCAGTCTGACCGGCCTTGCTGCCGCCATCGAAGGCGCCAAACTGTTCATCGGCGTCGACTCGGTGCCGATGCACATGGCTGCCGCCTTGCACCGCAACACCGTCGCCCTGTTCGGCCCCAGCAAAATCAATGAATGGCATCCGTGGATGACCGAGCACGTCCTGATTAACGCCGCCGACTATGGACCACTGATAGATCCCGATGCCGTAGACACCTCGACACGCAAACGCTATCTCGACGCGATTCCACTGGAACCGGTGCTTGAGGCGGCTCGACGTTTTCTGGAAGAGGACACACCATGAGCGCACGGCATGTCGCGCTGATCATTGATGGACTGGCAGGGGGTGGAGCAGAAAAGGTTGTGCTGACGCTGGCTGCCGGCATGCAGGCGCGCGGTGTTGAAGTGACGCTGATTTCCCTCCGCAACGAAAAAGCCTATGCGATTCCCGAAGGGGTCCGTTTCATTCAATTGGAAGACAGCTACCGTGGCCCGCTTCGCCGACAGACCGAGATCCTGCGCCGTGCCCGCGCCTTACGCCACGCGGTCGCCTTGCTGCCCAGACAACCGACGCTGATCATTTCCAACTTGCCCAAAACCGATCGAATCGTCGCCGCCGCCCGCCTGCACGCTGTCTGGTATTGCCTGCATGGCTCGGTTGCCGCGACTCAACTGGCTCGGCGCAAAGGCGTGAGTGGCTGGCTGAAACGCCGCCAATTGCAGCATACCTATAATGGCCACAACCTGATTGCCGTCGGCCGCGGCGTTGCCAGCGATATCGTGGAGTGTGGCGGGGTAAAACCCGCACGCCTGGAGTGCATCGATAATCCGGTCGATCTGGCGGCGGTTCGCGAACAGTCCCTGCAACCCTGCCCGATGGATGGCGAAGACTTCATTGTGCATGTCGGTCGATTTCATCAAGTCAAGCGCCATGACCGCCTGCTGGAGGCCTTCAGCCGCTCACGCTATAGCGGCAAACTGGTATTGGTCGGCAAAGGCAATCCACAGGAAAACCAGCGGCTCGAAGCGCTATGCCGGCAACTCGGGATTGCCGAACGAGTGGTCTTTGCCGGTTTTCAGAGCAACCCCTACCCCTGGATGAGAGCCGCCCGGGCACTGGTACTCAGCTCCGACCACGAGGGTTTTGGTCTGGTATTGGTCGAGGCGATGGCCTGCGGCACGCCGGTCATCTCCACCCGCTACCATCCCGAAGGGCCGGTTGACATCCTTACCGGCGATCTGGCGCGCTGGATCGTCGAACCGACGCCGCAAGCCCTGGCCCTTGCGATAGATGCGCTGCTGGACACTCCGCCGACGCTGGCCGAAAACCACCTGCAACGATTTTCTACCGATACCGTCGTCGAGCGCTATCTGACGCTGGCGACACGTACCGAATCCAGGACGCGACCATGAACAAGCAATTCCTGATTACCATCGATACCGAAGGCGATGACCTTTGGGGCAACGCCGCCGAGCTGAAGACCCGTAATGCCGGCTTTCTGGAACGATTCCAGGAGCTTTGTGAACGTTACGGCTTCAAGCCCTGCTACCTCACCAATCATGAAATGGCCATCGACCCGGTCTTCCAACGCTTCGGACGGGATGTCATTGCGCGTGGTACGGCGGAGATCGGTATGCATCTGCATGCCTGGAACAGTCCGCCTGACTATCCTGCTGTCGACTATCAGGGGCAGGACAAGGCCTATCTGATCGAATATCCACTGGAGATCATGCGCGCCAAAATCGACACCATGACCAAACTGCTGGAAGATACCTTTGGCGTAAAGATGGTCAGCCACCGCGCCGGACGCTGGGCTTTCAACGAACACTATGCCCGCTTGCTGGTCGACTACGGGTATAAAGTGGATTGCTCGGTCACGCCCCATGTCGACTGGAGTCGCACAAGCGGGTCGCGCGACGGCAAAGGCGGGACGGATTACAGCCAATTCCCCGAACGCGCCTACTGGCTCGATAGCCACGACATCAGCCGCGCCGGCAATTCCCCCTTGCTGGAAATCCCCATGACCACCCGTCCAAAGTACTCGGCATTCGTGCAAGGACTTAAGGACAGTATCGATCGCCTGCGTGGCAAATCACGTCCGCGCTCGATGAAGTGGCTTCGTCCCCGGGGAGGCAATGCCGCCGAGATGATCGCGCTGGCCGATCGCGTCTTGGGCGAAGGCGGTGACTATCTGGAGTTCATGTTGCACTCATCGGAATTCATGCCGGGAGGAAGCCCAACCTTCAGGAACGAGGCCGATATCGAGCAATTGTATCGCGACCTAGAGGCCGTATTTGCTCACATCGCCAACACACACACTGGTGCAACCCTTGCCGACTACTACGCTTCTTTTGTCGAGCGTAATGGCGAACCGGCCATCACCGCAAACCCGTCATAAAGACGAGTCTCCCACGCAGTAATAAGTACCATTAAGTGTCATCTCTAGCAGGCCGTTGAAAAATCCGCCGATCTAGCCCCAACCCATTTTCGAATGAACAAAAACGAGCTGTTTCAGTAGGTGGAGTGCCAATAAAACGGCTTTCCGCCTTGGTTTTCGGGTTGTTCGCCGGTTATCCGGCGATTTTGGGTGTAATACGCCCTATACATGCGATCCGCCCCAGCCGCCGGACAGGCGGCCCATGCG
>JAGLBD010000045.1:0-3233 GCA_018260425.1 Pseudogulbenkiania sp.
GCCAGGGCCTTTTCCAGTCCGGCGATATCCCACTGCTCTTCCATGGAATCCGGCGGAATGTGCAGGTCGACCAGGTCGCTGATCACCCCTTCGCGCATATTGGTGACGATGTCGCTGACGTTTTCTTCAGCGAGGATTTCGCTACGCTGCGAGTAGATCACTTTACGCTGGTCATTGGCCACGTCGTCGTATTCAAGCAACTGTTTACGAATATCGAAGTTGCGGCCTTCCACCTTGCGCTGGGCGCCTTCGATGGAACGGGTCACCCAGGCATGCTCGATCGCCTCGCCTTCCGGCATTTTCAGGCGATCCATGACCGAAGCAACGCGGTCAGAGGCAAAAATGCGCAGCAACGGGTCTTCCAGCGACAGATAGAAGCGCGAAGAACCCGGGTCACCCTGACGGCCGGAACGACCACGCAGCTGGTTGTCGATACGACGGGACTCGTGACGCTCGGTACCGATGATGTGCAAACCACCGGCCGCAAGAACGGCATCGTGGCGTTCATTCCAGACACGGCGAATCGCCTCGACACGCGCGGTGCGGCTGGCTTCGTCAAGGCTTTCATCCTGTTCGACAGCACGGATTTCCGGCTCGGGATTGCCACCCAGCACAATGTCGGTACCACGACCCGCCATATTGGTCGCCACGGTGATCATGCCGGGACGACCGGCCTGCACCACGATATCCGCTTCGCGGGCATGCTCTTTGGCATTCAGCACATTGTGCGGCAAACCGGCGGCACTCAGCAGATTGGCAACCAGTTCGGAGTTTTCAATCGAGGTAGTGCCCACCAGCACCGGCTGACCGCGTTCGTGGCAATCCTTGATATCGGCCAGGATCGCATCGTACTTTTCCTTGCCGGTACGATAGACCTTGTCCTGGGCATCCTTGCGCACCATCGGACGGTTGGTCGGGATCACCACGGTTTCCAGCCCGTAGATCTGCTGGAACTCGTAGGCTTCGGTATCGGCGGTACCGGTCATGCCGGACAGCTTGCCGTACAGGCGGAAGTAATTCTGGAAGGTGATGGTGGCGAGAGTCTGGTTCTCGCGATTCACTTCCACGCCCTCTTTGGCTTCCACCGCCTGGTGGAGGCCTTCGGACCAGCGGCGGCCCGACATCAGGCGGCCGGTAAATTCGTCGACGATCACCACTTCACCGTCCTGGACCACATAGTGCTGGTCACGATGGAACAGCGCGTGGGCACGCAGGGCGGCCATCAGGTGATGCATCAGGGTGATATTGGCGGCCGAGTAGAGACTGTCGCCTTCGCGCAGCATGCCTTGCTGGCGCAGGATCTCTTCGCAATGTTCGTGCCCCTCTTCCGAGAGCAGAACGCTGTGGGCCTTTTCATCGACCCAGTAATCGCCTTCGCCTTCTTCGGTTTCCTGGCGCTTGAGCAGGCCCGGCACCACATTCATGGTCCGGTAGGTATCGACATTGTCTTCGGAAGGACCGGAGATGATCAGCGGGGTACGGGCCTCGTCGATCAGGATCGAGTCCACTTCATCGACGACGGCAAAGGCCAGCTTGCGCTGCACCTTTTCACCCAGCGAGAACACCATGTTGTCGCGCAGGTAATCAAAGCCGAATTCGTTATTGGTACCGTAGGTAATGTCGGCACCGTAGGCGACCTGCTTTTCGTCATGCGGCATCTGGCTCAGGTTCACGCCGACGGACATGCCGAGGAAGTTGTAGAGCTTGCCCATGATGCCGGCATCGCGGCTGGCCAGATAGTCGTTGACGGTGATCACGTGAACGCCGTCGCCGGTCAGTGCGTTCAGGTAGACCGCCAGGGTACCGACCAGGGTTTTACCTTCGCCGGTACGCATTTCGGCAATCTTGCCGTGGTGCAGCACCATACCCCCGATCAACTGCACGTCGAAGTGGCGCATGCCGAGCACCCGCTGCGAAGCTTCGCGGCACACCGCAAAAGCCTCTGGCAACAGGTCATCCAGCGTCTCGCCCTTGCCGAGCCGTTCACGGAATTCAGCGGTCTTGCCGGCCAGCGCCTCATCGGACAACGAGCGCATGCCATCTTCCAGCGCATTGATGCGCGCCACCACCTGACGGTACTGCTTCAGCAGGCGGTCATTGCGGCTGCCGAATACTTTCTTGAGAAGCGTGGAAATCATCTATCGAATCCAGAGGGCCCGCGGGCCGGGAAAAATGCTGTCAATACTATCACATTCACTGTTAACGGTATTGGGGCAGATTAACCCTAAATCAAGTGCTGTCGTTTAAATACGATCCACTTTATCGTTTTAGAGCATCAACTCCACTTATTTCACCGTTTGTGTCATATTCATGACACGCGGATACGGCAGAATCACTGCCGATCGTCACTGCGGCACACCACACACAACAACAGCAATTCTCGTTACAGACAAGGGCTAACGCAACATGAACCGTCGTCAGTTTATGCAAATGGGCAGTTTCCTGACCGTGACCGCTGCCACCATGGGTCTTTCCGCCTGCGGAGGGGGAGGCGGCGGCAGTAGCAACGGCGGCTCCGCCAGCGGCACCTTCCCGCAAGGCATCGCCTCGGCCGACCCCAAACCCGACAGCATCATTCTCTGGGCCCGTTGTGCCCCGGCCTCCGGCGCCCCGGACCAGGTCGCCCTGAGCGTGGAAGTTTCGACGACGGCCGACTTCGCCAGCCTGATAGTCAACCAGCCGTTGACGGCACTGGCCACCTGGGACTACACCGTGCGCAACAAGGTGACCAACCTGCAGCCGGGCACCACCTATTACTACCGCTTCCGCTCGGGTTCGACCGTCAGCGCCACCGGCCGCACCAAAACCGCGCCGGCCGCCGGCACCCCGGTAACACAAATGAAGTTTGCCTTCATCACCTGTCAGGACTGGAGCGTCAACCATTGGGCGGCCTTTGACGAAATGCTGACCCAGGATCTGGACTTCGTGGTCCATCTGGGTGACTACATCTACGAAACCGTGGGCGCCGGCTTCCAAAGCTCCGGCAGCGAAACCCGCCACCCCGCACTCACCCTGCCGGAAGGCAAGGCCAGCAGCAAGGGCGGTTTCTACGCATCAACCACCAACGACTACCGCTACCTGTATCGCAGTTACCGCACGGATGCACGCCTGCAGGCCTTGCACGCCCGCTTCCCCTTCGTGCACATCTGGGATGACCACGAGTTTTCCGATGACTGCTGGCAAGACCGCCAGAACTACATCCCGGGCGAAGACGGCAACGGCCAGACACCACG
>JAGLBD010000045.1:3333-4547 GCA_018260425.1 Pseudogulbenkiania sp.
CTGGCACAAGTCGAAGCCGGCAAAATGGCAACGGCAAGCTCGGGCGGGCTGAATCCGCTCACCAACGTGTCCATGCTCGGTAATACCCAGCGCCAATGGTGGAAAGACCAGATGAGCGCTGCCAAAACCACCTGGAAACTGTGGGGCAATGAAGTGTCGCTGTTGCGCATGGGCTTTGACGGCACCAAGGCCGTCGCCTCCCTCGTCGCCCAGGGCCTGATCCAGAGCCTGGCCGGAGCTCCGTTCGGCATCAATCTGTCCAGTCAGGCCGCGCAGATCACCGGCGCAGTCTATCTGGATCTCGCCGCCGCCGACAAAAGTGGCGCGACGCCGGTGGTGACCTACACCAATACCTCGGGCCTGATCGCCTCGCTGACCAGCAATGCCATCAGCCCGTCCACCTTCACTACCTATATCAAACCAGGTCTGGACAGCTCCCTGCCGCCGTCGATGTTCCTCGACAAATACGTCATCAATGCCGACCAGTGGGATGGTTACAACTCGGAACGCAAAGACCTGATGGCACACCTGAAGTCCAATGCCATCGGCAATGTCATCGCACTGACCGGCGACCTGCACTCTATTTTTGCCGGTCAAGTGATGGACGACTACGATGCTGCCAGCCCCACTCCGGTGATGGTTGACCTGGTCACAGGGGGCATCTCCAGCAACTCGCTGTTCAGCTACTTCAAGAGCGTGGTGGACAGCAGCGCGGCGTTCGGCAAGGCCAAGCCGCTGATCTACACCACCAATCAGGATGGCAGCATCAACAACACGTTCAATAGCACCCTCACTTCGTTCAACAGCAACTGGATCAAGTTCGTTGAAACCGATGCCCAGGGCTATGCGATCGTGACGTTGACTCCGGCACAGATGAGCTGCGAGTTTCACAAGATGAAACCGGCGGTCAACGGCGTGGCACCTGCCTTGCCGGCCTCGACCATTGCCGCCACCATCAAGGTTGCGGCAGGCAGCACCGCCATTACCGTGCAGCAATAATCACCAGCAACTCCCCGGCCCACGGGTCGGGGAGTTCGGTTCCCGCCGAAAATCTGTCGTACAATGCACGCATCACCCCACTGCGTGCCTTCACCATGTTTTCCCGTTCCTTTCAGGACATCGCCAAAAAAGACACCATGCTGACCCGTCTTGCCGACGTGGCGCGCGCCACCATGGCGCTGGACCGGGCCATGAAGCGTCTGCTGCCGCCGCTG
>JAGLBD010000045.1:4647-6149 GCA_018260425.1 Pseudogulbenkiania sp.
ATCATGCGGACGCACATAGGCCACCGCCTTGCCGGCCGGACGTTCCCCCTCTTGCAGCGCATGGGCGAACTCTCCGGAGGTGAAGCGGCCGGCCTCGATACGGCCATGGAACAAATTGACGTCACCGAGAAACTGCGTCACGAACCGTGATGCCGGTTGCTCGTAAATCTCGTCGGGGCGGCCCACCTGTTCAATCCGGCCATGGTCCATCACCACCACCCGGTCGGACACTTCGAGAGCCTCCTCCTGATCATGGGTGACAAACACGCTGGTCAAGTGGATCTGGTCATGCAAATCACGCAACCAGCGCCGCAGGTCCTTGCGCACCTTGGCGTCCAGCGCGCCAAATGGTTCGTCAAGCAGCAATACCCGGGGTTCGACCGCCAGCGAGCGAGCCAGTGCGATACGCTGGCGCTGCCCCCCGGACAACTGTGCCGGGTAAGCATCCGCCAGCCAGGACAACTGCACCAGCTCCAGCAGCGACATCACCTTGTCGTGAATCGCCTGTTTCGAGGGGCGTTGCGCACGCGGCCGCACCGACAGGCCGAATGCCACGTTATCGAAAACCGTCATGTGGCGAAACAAGGCATAGTGCTGAAACACAAAGCCGACCTGCCGTTCTGAGACATGGCGGTGGGTCGCATCCTCGCCGCCAAACAACACTTGTCCGGCATCAGGCTTTTCCAGGCCGGCGATAATGCGCAGCAAGGTGGTTTTGCCACAGCCGGAAGGCCCAAGCAATGCCAGCAGCTCGCCGGAATTAACCGACAGGCTGACATCGTCAAGCGCAACGAACTCGCCGAACTGCTTGCGAATGGAACGGATTTCGATACTCATGCCTTGCTCTCCCGGGCAAGTTCGCCGGCCTGCACCCGGTGTGCCTGCCGTGCTTCGACGACTCTGACGCGTGACCGCTCCGCCTGACGCTGCGCCTGCCATTCCAATAATGACTTGAGCAGCAAGGTCACCAGCGCCAGCAAGGCGAGGATCGATGCACAGGCAAACGCGCCGACAAAGTTGTATTCGTTGTAAAGGATTTCCACATGCAGCGGGATGGTATTGGTTTCGCCACGGATATGCCCGGACACCACACTGACCGCACCAAACTCTCCCATCGCCCGGGCATTGGTCAGCAACACCCCGTACAGCAAACCCCATTTGATATTGGGCAGCGTGACACGGCGGAAGGTTTGCCAGCCGGAAGCACCCAGCACGATGGCAGCCTGCTCTTCATCCTCCCCCTGGCTTTGCATCAACGGGATCAATTCACGGGCAACAAAGGGGAAGGTGACAAAAATGGTGGCCAGAACGATACCCGGCGTGGCAAAAATCACTTTCGCCCCATGGGCTTCCAGCCAACCGCCAAACGGAGAATTGAGACCAAAGGCCGTCACCATCATCAAGCCCGCCACGACCGGCGAGATGGAAAACGGCAGATCGATCAAGGTAATCAAAAAGCTTTTGCCACGAAACTCGAAACGGGCAATGGCCCACGCGGTCAC
>JAGLBD010000045.1:6249-11914 GCA_018260425.1 Pseudogulbenkiania sp.
GACTGATGGCGGCTGGCGAACCACCATTGCAGGGTATTGATCACGAACAACAGCACAAAGGAAATGCCCAGCATGACCAGCGCAACGGCCGTGGCGCCTTGTTGATCATATTGATCAAGCTTGGAAAGAATGATCAGCGGGGCAATTTCCGACACCATCGGAATATTGCCGGCGATGAACACGACGGACCCGAATTCGCCGGTGGCACGGGCAAATGCCAGAGTCACACCGGTCAGCAAGGAAGGAAATACCGCCGGGAACACCACCCTGCGCACGGTTTGCCAGCGACTGGCCCCCAGACAGGCCGCCGCTTCTTCCAGCTCCTTCTCCAGATCGTCCAGCACCGGCTGCACGGTGCGCACCACAAAAGGCAAACCGATAAAGGTCAAGGCGATCACGATGCCCAACGGCGTAAACGCCACCTTGATCCCCCACTCTGCAAAGAACTGGCCAAACAGGCCATTCGGTGCATACAGCGAGGTCAGGGCAATACCGGCAACGGCCGTCGGCAAGGCGAACGGCAAATCCACCATGGCATCCACCACCCGCTTGCCCGGAAAGGGATAACGCACCAACACCCAGGCTACCAGGGTGCCGAACACGGCATTGATCAGAGCGGCAATGGCCGAGGCCACAAAAGACAGCCGCAAGGAGGCCAGTACCCGATCGGCGCTAACGGTGTGCCAGAATGCTGCCCAGCCCATCGACACGGTGGATGACACCAGTGCCACAAAGGGAAGCACCACGATCAGGCACAGCCAGAACAGGGAGAGACCCAAGGTCAGACCAAATCCCGGCAGGACACTGTGACGGCGGGCAAGCAAACTCATCCGGTTTTCTCCAGGGGCTTAGCGCGTGTAGATCTGGTCAAACACCCCGCCATCGGCGAAGTGCTTCTGGGCTGCGGCCTGCCATGAACCAAACACACTGTTCACCGTAAAGGTTTTGACATAGGGGAACTGTGCGGAATACTTCTGCAGCACGGCTTTATCGCGCGGGCGCAGGAAGTTCTGTGCGGCAATGGTTTGCCCTTCCGGACTCCACAACCATTTCAGATAGGCCTCGGCCACCTTGCGGCTCCCCTTCTTGTCGACCACCTTGTCGACCACCGCCACCGGGTTTTCTGCGAGAACCGACACGGAGGGATAGACCAGTTCGAACTGGCCACGGCCGAACTCGCGGGAGATCATTTCCGCTTCGTTTTCAAAGGTCACCAGCACGTCGCCAATCTGACGCTGCATGAAGGTGGTGGTCGCTGCACGGCCACCGGTATCCAGTACCGGAACGTTGCGGAACAGTTTGCCGACAAACTCGCGGGCACGGGCCTCGGAACCATTGGGCGACTTCAGCGCGTAGCCCCAGGCCGCCAGATAGGTATAGCGACCGTTTCCGGAGGTTTTTGGATTCGGCACGACGACCTGCACCCCGGCACGGGCAAGATCGCTCCAGTCTCGAATGTGCTTGGGATTGCCTTTGCGCACCAAAAACACTGTTGTCGAGGTGAACGGCACAGAGTTATCCGGCAGACGACTTGCCCAATTGCCCGGAACCAGGCCCTTGGCGGCCAACAGATCGATATCGGTCGGTTGGTTCATCGTGATCACATCGGCCTGCAAACCGCCAACGACCGACATGGCCTGCTTGGACGAACCGCCATGCGATTGCTGGATCGTTAGTGACTCGCCCCCCTGGGCTTTCCAGGCTTTCTGGAAGGCCGGATTGTAATCTTTGTAAAAGTCGCGCATGACGTCATAGGAGACGTTCAACAGGCTGGTATCCGCCATGGCAGGGCGAAGCAGGGAGAGGGCAGCAACGGCAGCCACCAGAAAACGGACAGTCATGAAAAAGCCTTTCGGATCAACGTCATGGTTCAACCACTATACCGAAGCGACTTTATAGCGATAAATAATATTAAGTAATACGTTTAATGCCTCACGTTATATTCATTTTTTATTCCGTTATCGGGAACTCTCTCACTATTGCCGACTCTACCATGGGCATTCCGGTGCTACGAACACCCCTCGGGGTTGTTCACGTTTTCGATTGCGTTTTGACTTCCTGATTACACCGGGCCTGTGGCCCGGTTTTTTTTCGTCCCCACGCCAACACCGCCTGCACGCGCCAACATTGTCATTTTCCGTATCCGTCAGTTAAGCTGAAACCATCCTGATTTCCCGCAAAGACCGACGACCATGGACATCGACATCAAAGAGTATATGCAGCGACTCGGCCATGCTGCCCGCAAGGCCAGCCGAGTACTGTCGCGTACCGATACTCACCAGAAAAACGCCGCATTGAATGCCATCGCTTCGTTCATCGAACGCGATGCCGATACCCTGCTGGCGGCCAATGCCCGAGACCTTGCCGCCGCCGAGAGCGCCGGGCTGGAGCCGGCCCTGCTGGACCGGTTGCGCCTGACCCCCGCCGGGATCGCCCAAATGGCCGAAGGCGTACGCCAAATCGCGGCTCTCCCCGACCCGGTCGGTGAAATGAGCGAGTTTTCCTATCGTCCGTCGGGCATTCAGGTCGGCAAGATGCGCTCACCGCTGGGCGTCATCGGCATCATTTACGAAGCGCGCCCTAATGTCACCGCCGATGCCGCCGCGCTGTGCCTGAAGTCCGGCAACGCCACCATCCTGCGCGGTGGCTCGGAAGCCTTCCATAGCAACCAGGCGATCGCGCACTGCGTCCATGAAGGATTGCGCCTTGCCGACCTGCCGCATAACGCCGTGCAAGTCGTCGATACCACCGACCGCGCGGCGGTTGGCGAGTTGATCACCCTGACCGGGCTGGTTGACGTGATCGTTCCGCGTGGCGGCAAGAGTCTTATCGAACGCATCAGCCGTGATGCCCGCGTACCGGTCATCAAGCATCTGGACGGCAACTGCCATGTGTTCATCGACGATGCCGCGAATCCGGACAAGGCCATCGCCATTGCCCTGAATGCCAAGACCCATCGCTATGGCACCTGCAATACCATGGAAACCTTGCTGGTCCATGAATCGTTTGCCAACTATCTCCTGCCGAAACTGGCTGACCGGTTCGAAGAGAAAGGCGTGGAATTGCGCGGATGCGACCGTACCCGCGCCATTTTGGCGGGACGCGTCAAGCCGGCCACCGAAGAGGATTGGTCCACCGAATATCTGGCGCCGATTCTGGCCATCAAGGTGGTACATGGTCTGGATGAAGCCATCGACCATATCAACCTGTATGGCAGCCATCACACCGATGCCATCGTGACCGACGATTACTCGAGGGCTCGCCGCTTTCTGCGCGAAGTGGATTCCGCCAGTGTCATGGTCAATGCCAGCACCCGCTTTGCCGATGGCTTCGAATACGGACTGGGGGCAGAAATCGGCATCTCTACCGACAAGATCCATGCCCGTGGCCCCGTTGGTCTCAAGGGACTCACCAACGAAAAATGGGTGGTGTTGGGAGAAGGCCACATTCGCGAGTGAAATAACTCACTCGCTCGAGGGTTTGCGCATGCCGGTGGACAACTTCATCCACCGGCATTTTTGTGTGGATACTGTGGATAAACTGTATACAAAACCGTGGATAAGTCATGATGAGCGTGCCGTGTCACGATTCGACCTAGACACCACCCTGTTGACAACCCGAACGCCGCCCCCAATCACTGTGGATAGTGTGGACAACACCTGAATAAGCTGTTGATAGTCGTCGCACAGCACACCAAGGACACACACAGCGAAACAGTGTCATTGAGAGCCATTCGCAAAAAAACCGTCAGAAGAATGTAAATGCTCTGGCGAATGCCCCTGTTTTTGCATACAACTTAACTATGAATAGTCCTCACGTTCCGGGGTTATTCTTTGGCCCCCCCGCAGCCAATTTCATGCCCACGACCTCGTGGGCATTTTCTTTTGCTCAAGCCTCGCGACGGGCGAACACGAAGAACTCCCGGTTACCGTCACCGCCCTTGATCGGACTATCAAAAAAGTCCAGAACCGTCATACCTTGCTCGGCAACCGCAAAGGTGATGCGATCCTTCACCCGGTCGTAGAGCCGCTCGTCCTTGACGATCCCGCCTTTGCCCAGTCCCTCGCGCCCCACTTCGAACTGGGGTTTGACCAGCGACAGCAAGTGCCCGCCGGGACCGATCAGCGGCAAGGCGGATGGCAACACCAGCGTCAGCGAGATAAACGAAACGTCGCAAACCATCACATCGAAGTGGCGGCCTTCATTGGCGGCCAGCAACATGCCGGCGTCCAGCGCCCGGGCATTGACCCCCTCGAAATACCGTACGCGCGGGTCACTGGCGATACGGGAGGCCAATTGGCCATGCCCGACATCCACACCGACCACCCGGGTAGCCCCCGACTGCAACAGACAATCGGTAAAACCACCGGTCGACTGGCCGACATCCAGCGCGCAAGCCCCCGCAACACTCAAGCCGCTACGCAGCAAGGCCCCTTCCATTTTCAGGCCGCCACGCGAGACGAAGCGGTCCGAAGGGTCCGGGGCCACGACCAGACGGGTATCGGCCGCCATTTTCTGGCTGACCTTCAGCACCGGCAACAGCCGGCCACCATCGTCGACCGAGACCCTGCCGGCCTCGACCAGATGTTGTGCTGCCGTACGCGATACCGCCAGTTGCTGCTGCACCAGCAGCAGATCGACTCGAATCATCGTAAAAAGTCCGTAATAGTCCCGACAAGGGCGACAGGTTGGCGAGCGGCGCCGTCGCTGTCAAGCAGGGTTGATGCGGAACAACCGCTTCTATCCGCCCTGAGCCATAATGTAGCCGTCCTGACAACATCAGCATGGAGCAGTCAATGGAAACCTATCAACTGGATCAAGTGGAAATCCGCGTACTGGGCGCGCTGATCGAGAAACAAGCCCTGACCCCGGACGCCTACCCGATCACGTTGAATGCCCTGCTTGGCGCCTGCAACCAGCTGACCAGCCGCGAGCCGGTCATGCAACTTGCCGAAGCCGATCTGGCGCAGGCACTGGACAGTCTGATCCAGCGCAAACTGGTGGCGGAACGACTCCCGGCCGGTAGCCGCGTCGCCAAGTATGAACATCGTCTGCCTTACGAATGGAATATCGATGGCGCCCGTCAGGCCGCGCTGGCGATACTGGCATTGCGCGGCGCCCAAACCGCCGCCGAGATCCGCACCCGCTCGGGACGGCTGTATGGCTTCCGTGATGTCGATGAAGTGGAAACCGCCCTGAATGCGCTAGCCGACAAATACCCGCCGCTGACGATGAAGCTGGAGCGTCAGCCGGGTGAACGCGAAGCACGCTGGATCCATCTATTGGGCGAGGCACCGGCGGTAGCCGACCTGCCCGGCACGGCACCGGACGAGTCGGCACTGCATATCCGCATCGCCACGCTGGAACAACAACTGGCGGAGCTGGTGGAACGGGTAGGCCGGCTGGAGGCGCTTCAGGCGTCCATCAATTCGCGGTAAAGGAACACCAGCACCCGCGCCAGATCCTCTGCCGTGTGCTCCTGCCCGGTGTTGCCGCCATGGCCCCCTTCCAGGGTTTCGTGGAACAGCACCCGGGCTCCCACCTCTTGCAAGCGCGCGGCCATCTTGCGGGCATGCGCCGGGTGAACCCGGTCATCCAGCCGGCTGGTGGTCAACAACACGGCGGGATACTCCACACCGTCCCGTACAGTATGGTAGGGCGAGTA
>JAGLBD010000045.1:12014-13303 GCA_018260425.1 Pseudogulbenkiania sp.
CCCTTTTCCAGCCAGTGCGGACCGAAATTGTCCACATAGTAGGGCAGCATCGACACTTCGAAGCCGCCGTAACCATATAACAAGGTCGGCAGGGGAACGCCGGCCTCGCGTTCGCGTGGCAGGACGATGAAGTAGGGAATGGCCGTTCCATCGGCGGCCGTGGCGTGCCATTGGTGCACCTCGAAAGGCGACGCATCAAAGGCGGCGGGCTGGGAGCGCAGACACTCCGGTCCGGAATGGCCGATGTCGAGACGATAGAGACCGGAGGGTGTCAAAAAGTCGCTGTAGACGTAGTAGAGCACATCGCTGCACCACGGCTGGTCGACAAATTCGATGACGCCTCGTTCCGGGGTAGGCAAACGACACGCGCTCCATTTACCGTCGCTACGGCGAAACGCCAGCAACCGGCTCTGCACATTGTCCAGCACATTGACCAAAATGGCCGAACGGCTGCTCTCCACCGCTTCGATCGAACCGCGTGGCGAGGGCTCCAGCAAGCAGTCGACCAACGGGTCGCCCGCCAACAAGGAGTCACTGGAGACCGCGACCAGACTGCCGGCCGCGAAACAGCGGTCTACGACCGGCCAATCGCAGGCCAGCTTGATGATCAAATCCCCATCCAGCCAGCACTGCACTTCGCACCGCCCCGGCAAGGGAAGATACACCAGCTCTCCGCTAGCGGTCACAGTGGCATGGCGGCGCTCATGAAAACTATCCGATATCTCGACAATATCAAAATAACCGCCCTCAGGACTCAGGAAACGCCAGGCCGCCGCCATCATGCTGTCCGGCGGCAGATCCAGCAGATGCTCCGGTTCGCTATCGCCGCGATGCACCAGCCAAACCGTTGCCGGATAGCCTGAACGAGTCAACTCCGCCCCTTCCCAGCCAGGGCAGACAAAGACACTGTCCAGATCCCGCCAGGCAATATGATTCTTGCCCAAGGCGAAGGCAAAGCCGCCTTCGACGAAATTGCCCAGCCCCAGATCATATTCGCGCGTCACGGTGGCATCGGTGCCACCCGGGGTCAACGACAGCAGACAGCGTTCCGGCTGCAGGGTGTAATGGGACACGCCGTCCAGATACCAGTCGACACCGTCTTGCTCGGCAAGCTGGTCGATATCCAGCACGATCTGCCATTGCTGCTCGCCCAGGCGATAGGCTTCAAGCGTGGTACGCCGGTAAATGCCGCGCGGGTGCTGCTCGTCCTGATGAAAGTTGTACAACCAGCCAGCGTGCTCGCTGATGTAGGGGATCTGCCGGGTATCGCGCAGATTGGCCAGAATGGC
>JAGLBD010000045.1:13403-29342 GCA_018260425.1 Pseudogulbenkiania sp.
CCGGCACCGACAGGGTGTCCGGCACCCGGAACCAGACCATATTGATCTGCACCGCTGCCAGATCGACCTCCAGTCCCGGCAAACCGGCCAGCCGCTCGGCCAGCCAACGGGCATTGTCATGGTCGGCGGCGAGACGCAGCGACATCTCGTTCAAGGCAAGGCGGCCCGGAGCGGCCAGTACCCCGGCCTGACGCATGCCACCGCCCAGCAGCTTGCGATTGCGGCGCGCCCGGGCAATGAATTCGTGGCTCCCGGCCAGCAATGATCCGACCGGAGCGCAGAGTCCCTTGGACAGGCAGCACATCACACTGTCGACGTGAGCGGTGATCTCGCGCACGTCCACACCAAGCGAAGTCGCGGCATTGAAAACCCGGGCACCGTCCAGATGAACCGGCACCCCGGCGGCAAGGGCCACCGCGCGGGTATCCTGCATGGCCGACACCGGAATGACCCGGCCATTGGAGTGGGCGTTTTCCAGGCAGATCAACGCGGTTTTCGGGAAATGAATATCCTCTCCGACGCGGATGCGGCGACGAATGGCCTCGGCATCGAGAACGCCAAGACGACTCTCCAGCGTGCGCAGCTGCACACCGGCCAAGACGGCGGAAGCACCGGTTTCATGCCAGACGATGTGACAGTCATCGCCAAGAATCACCTCATCCCCGCGCCGGCAATGGGTCATCAGTGCCAACTGGTTGCCCATGGTGCCGCTTGGAACGAACAAGGCCGCTTCCTTGCCCAAACGCTCGGCGCCCTCGCGCTCCAACGCATTCACTTCCGGATCATCACCGTAGACATCATCGCCGACCGCGGCGCCATGCATCGCGTCACGCATGGCTGGGGTAGGACGGGTAACGGTATCACTGCGAACATCAATCCATTGGCGCATCGACCACTCCTGGCTGGATGAAAATGACAACGGCGACCCTCGGGTCGCCGTATTGCTGAATCAGCGTAGCTCTGATTATGCCCGCCGGATCGGCGGGTCAACAAGTCTCATCGGGAGGCATGAATCATCGGACGCGATAGGCAGCCTTGATGGCATTGACCTGACGCTCTGCCTGCAGCAGCGCCCCCGGCGACATGGCAATCGTCGAACCGCATTGGCAGCGGTGCGCCCTGTCGGGGGTAAGGTTTTTCAGATGGAGGCGGGTTTCATGTCCGCACTCATCGCAGGCGACCACCAGAGTGGCGTTGTAGTGTTTGTCCAGATCGATATCGAATCGAGGCTGCTGCTTCATGGGTCTACTCCCTTTCAGAAACAACGACAACCCCCGGAGCGGCAAGGCATGCCGACGGGCGGTCAGACCAGATTACCCCCGCCCCGGTGTCCCGACAATCCGCCGCATCATCAATCTGTCACATCTACCGGCCTTGCAACGCTCAATTGTCATAGAGACTGCACTGGCAAGCATTGCACCGGCGTCTCATCCAAACCACACTCCCAGCGTCACCAGCAAGGGGAACAGATTTGCCGCCGCAATGGTCGCCACGATCGCGCCAAACAGTCCGGCCGGACGATCATGGCAGCGCCACAGCACCCGAAACGCCTGCGCACTCAAGGGCAGCGTCAGCAAACCCGACAAGGCCGGCAACGGTACGTATCTCCACGCCACGGCAAACACCAGCATGAGGTAGGCACTACCGCTCAAGAGCGCATAGCCCCAGCGGGCATGACGCGTTTCCAGCCGTGCCACCCAATGCCATTTACCGGCAGAGCGGTCTGCCGTGCGGTCGGGGAATTGATTGATGTACAGTAGCGCGGCGGCCAGCAAGCCGGTCGGCAGGCTGACCAGCCATTCAGCCCGGGTCAGAGGCAAGCCGGCCAATACCACCATGCCCAGCGGAATCAGGGTGAAGCAGATCACCACCGACAGCTCGCCTAGCCCGCGGCTATTGAGTTTGAGGGGTTCGGCCGAGTAGCCCCACCCCAGCCCGACACCGATGCCGCCGATCAGCAACAACAGAGGTCCGGCCACCCACACCAGTAGCAAGCCGCCGACACACACCGCGGCAAACAGCAGGATGGCAAGACGCTGCATCGCGGTCTGCGACAGCACGCCATTCTGGATAAACCGGCTGCCACCGGTAAACGGGAACACTCTCTCGACATTGGCCGCGTCGCAGCCGGAATGACTGTCAGCCACGTCATTGATCACATTCACCGCCGCATGCGTCAGCAATGCCAGACCGATTCCGGCCAGCACACGCGGCAACAGGGGCATCAAGGAAGGGTGGGCAACGGCGAGTGCCGGCCACAAGGCAAAGAAAGTCAGCGACAAAAAGGCCGGACGGGTTGCCAGCCACCAACGCAGGGGATGGCGGGCCAGTCGCAGCGGATCCGGCTCGGCGGGTAGATCAGGAATAGATTTCATCAGTAGCCCATCAATGACATCGAACTAAATTGCAGTGTACCCCAGACCACGACCCGCCACGGTTGTGGAGCATCAACAACGCTGCCGCAACAGGAAAATGGTCAGCCAGGCGCGCATGCAGTATCCTTCGCCGCTCACGCTATTTTGTTCATTGCCCGCCATGACTACGTCCAACGCCGACCTTGCCCGCCGATTTGGCGGTATTGCCCGTCTTTACGGTGAAGATGCCCTTGCCCGCTTCCAGAGTGCGCACGTCTGTATCGTCGGTGTCGGCGGCGTGGGGTCGTGGGTGGTGGAAGCACTGGCCCGCAGCGGTATCGGACACTTGACCCTGATTGACCTGGACAATGTCTGCGAATCCAACGTCAATCGCCAGCTGCCAGCCCTCGACCCGAACTTCGGCATGGCCAAGGTCTCCGCGCTGGCCGAACGGGTGCGTGCCATCAACCCATCCTGTCAGGTCAATGAAATCGAGGATTTTGTTACCGAAGACAACCTTGACGCCCTGTTGGGACAGGGTTTCGACTTCATCATCGATGCGATCGATAGTTTGCGGGTCAAAACCGCCATGGCCGTCTGGTGCGTAAAACGACGCCAGCCGTTCATGGTCAGTGGCGGCGCTGGCGGGCAAATGGATCCGACCCGGATCAAGGCCGCCGATCTGGCCGACGTGACCGAAGACCCGCTGCTCTCAAAACTGCGCTACACCCTGCGCCGTCATCACGGCTTCACCCGCGAGCCGGGCAAAAAACTGCGGGTACCCTGCGTGTACTCGACCGAACCACTGACCTGGCCCAAAAGCGAGGCCTGCGATGCCGCTCAGGGTCCGCAAGGACTGTCCTGCTCGGGGTTTGGCGCCAGCATGGCGGTCACCGCCTCGTTCGGCATGGTCATGGCCGCCAAAGCGCTCGAGCATCTGGCGCGCCGCACCGGCAAGAGCGCCTGATGGACTGCCGTCCCGACTGCGGCGCCTGCTGCATCGCCCCCTCGATTACCAGTCCGCTACCCGGCATGCCCCACGGGAAGCCGGCCGGGGTACGCTGCGTCCAGCTCGATGACGACAATCGCTGCCGGGTCTTCGGCAAGCCCGAACGTCCGGCATTCTGCGGCGGACTGCCGCCATCGGAAGACATGTGCGGGACCGGTCGGGAGCAGGCGATTCACTGGCTAGGCGAGCTTGAACGACTCACCGCTCCGCACTAAGCCCGGTTCCCCTCAACCTGCCAGCCAGCGTGGCAACCAGCTACGCTTCGCCGGCAACAATGGCGCGAGCTGGCGCACCGCTACATCAATCAATTCCGCCAGCAAGGGATCATCCACTTCGGCCTCGCGAGCCGCGGCTGCCCCCTGTCTTCCGGTGGCCGCGATGCGTACGGCACCGTGCCCCTGTGCCTCGATGCGGGCTTCTGCACCACAACTGCGACAGTAGACATAGTCGCCCACCTTGCGGTGTCGTGGCACCACGATGGTCGGACCGCACATCCCGCAGTTCTGCAAGGGGATGCCCAGATCGGTATGCCCGACAAAGTGATCAAGCTTGCCCTGCTCGCCCAACCGGATAAAACAATGGGCTACGTCGGCATCGAATTGTTTGCCAGCTTCCTCGCGAATGATCGCCAACGCTTTGGCGACCGGCATGCCGGCCCGGTAGGGACGGGTGCTGGTCATCGCATCGAAGGCATCGCACACACCGACTATCCTCGCGTCGGCAGAGATGGCGTCTCCCTGCAATCCGGCCGGGTAACCCCGTCCATCCGGCATTTCATGATGTTGCACGATAGCCGCCGCCACCATCGCCTCCAGCGGATGCCCCTGGATCAAGCGCGCACCAATGGCGGGATGGGTTTTGATGATGTCGTACTCTTCTTCATCCAGCCGGTCGCGTTTATTGAGGATGGCATCGGGAACGCCAATCTTGCCCAAATCATGCAAAAAACCGCCCAGCGAGACACGGGCCACTTCCGCGGCCGGCCAGCCAAGGGCCTCGGCCAGCAAACGGGCATATTGGGACACCCGCCACAAATGACCGCCGGTATAGGGGTCGCGGGCTTCAACCAGCCAGGCCATGCGGTAAAGACTATCGATGAGCGGCGCGACCAGTTTAGCGTTGGGCAAGGTAGCTAGAGACATCATCACTCCCGGTTGACGAAGGTCGAATGAAAGGACAGCGTGTCGCTTACAGTAGCTCAACTATTCCATTGGCACAAAACGATATCGTGTTGCCGTGCCAGAAATCAGCAAGGGGGTCTGCACCGGGCGGTTAGAGACGTTGAGGTCATGAGAGTCGGGAAACCCCAAGTCGATCGTCAAGCTGCGGGCGTTGGGCGACACGTTCTGTCGCTCCCGGCTTGCGTAACTCGCGATACAGGGTCGTTCCGCGACGCCACTGCTTGAGCGGAAACCGGGCCCAAATGGCGTCAATTTAACCCAATATGATCAGATTGACGCCCTTTTGTGATGCCATAGAGATTTATTCCCGGTGATGCAGAATCAAGTCTGACGGGCTGCTGGCAAATCAACCCTTGCCTGCGCAAGGTCCATGACCGAAAATGAATCATGGAAGATACATGCCAGAGATAGCACAAATGGAAATAACGCCATTGTTAGGTGAGCAAGCCGCCGCGATTCGTAAGCGGTGCGGACTAACACAAACGGAATTGAGCGCACTGGTAGAAAGAAGCCGCGCCCAGATTGCCCGTTACGAAAAAAATGGCGAACAAGTGCCAAGTCTGATTGCCTTGGCGTATCGCGGGTTAGAGTCTCTTTATCGTCACTCACCTGACCAGCAAAGCGGCTGAAATGTATCATTGATGATACACCACGGACTCCAGTCAACTCCATGTTCAGGAACTTTGCATGATGTCCATTGCATTCGACACCCTCCAGATGGCCGAACGGCTCGAAAAAGCCGGTGTGCCTGCTGATCAGGCAAAAGCCCATACTGCGATTTTGGCTGACATTTTCAAAGAAGAAGAAAACAAGGCAATAGATCGGTTCGCCAACGCTTCTGAAATGAAGCAGCAATTTACTGAAATCGTGTCAACGCTAAAAAACATTGAAGGTAAAATCGACCAAACACAAAAAACCGTAGAGGCTAAAATTGACACGTCGTCAGCCGAAGTCAAAGCGGATTTAATGCGTTGGGTTGTCTCGGTCGGCATCATTCAAATAGCATTTATCGCCGGCTTGGTCTTGAAGTTTATTCCCGCCAACTAATCGGCATACGAGTGCGCACCGGGCGTTTCAAGACGCGACGATCATAGGCCATCATTTAGCAGTCCGTAGCTGTTACGCCACCAACTACCGGGGTTTGCGTCCACTTGAAGCCCCCTCCCTCCTGCAGCCAGGGTCGCAGCTTCTCCACGATCTCCACCATGCGGCATCCGCTCACGCCGTTGCGCTTCGCTTCGTTCGTGGTGATCCACTTAAGACGGGTCATTCACCCGCTGGAGCCGGGCACGTATGAACACTGCCCCGCCAACGTATCCATTGACGGGGCTGTGTCTTGGCCGGGTATCAAGCCAGCAGGCAAGAGCTCTGGGTTTCTGCGTCCAGTTCCCGCAAACGCGGTTTTTCCTGAGCGCACCGTGCCTCGGCCTTCGGGCAACGGGTGCGGAACACGCAACCGGATGGCGGATTAAGCGGCGATGGCAAATCGCCCCCCAATAGCTCGATGGTCTTGTTGCGCTCCCGGGCCGGGTCCGGCACCGGAATGGCCGACAGCAAGGCACGGGTGTAGGGATGGCTTGGCCGGTCATACAAGGCGCTCTTGCGGGCCAATTCCATCTCGCGCCCCAGATACATCACCAGAATGCGATCGGAGATATGCTTGACCACCGCCAGGTCGTGGGCGATGAAGATCAGCGCCAGACCCATCTCGCGTTGCAGTTCCTTGAGCAGATTGATGATCTGGGCCTGAATCGACACATCCAGCGCCGATACCGGCTCATCGCAAATCACCAGCTTCGGCTCCAGAATCAGCGCCCGGGCAATCCCGATACGCTGACACTGCCCCCCAGAAAACTCGTGGGGATAGCGGTTGATTTGCTGCTCGGTCAGACCGACCCGCGTCATCATCTTGCGTACCCGCTCCATCACCTGCTCATCCGACAATTCCGGACGGTGGGTTTTAAGCGGTTCGGCAATGATCTGCGCAATGGTCATACGCGGGTTCAGCGACGCCAGCGGATCCTGGAAGATCATCTGGATATCGCGGCGCACGGCATGCCAGTCCCGTGCCGAGCCCTTGAGCAGGTCCTTGCCCATCCAGACAATTTCACCGGCGGTAGCCGGCACCAGATTGATGATGGCGCGCGACAGCGTGGACTTGCCGCATCCCGACTCGCCGACGACACCGAGTGTTTCCCCGGCAAACAAGTCAAAGGAGACACCATCAACCGCCTTGAGGGTTTTTTTCGGGGTCCAGGGCCACTCGGCACCGCCACCGGATACCTGAAAATGGACCTTGATATCGCGAACCGAAAGAATCGGCTGTGTCTTGTCGAATTCAGCCATGGGCCACCTCTGCACGAATCGGGGGAATCACCGCAGCGGCCGGCTGGAAACAGGCGCGCTGCACCGTAGCATCATGCCCGGACTCCACAAGGGCCGGCACTTCGCTATGGCAACGTTCACTGGCCATGCTGCAACGTTCCGAGAACGGACAGCCCTTCGGCATGTGAGCAAGGTTGGGGGGATTACCCGGAATACTGGTCAGTTCGGCGCCGTCATGGTCAAGGCGCGGCAAGGCACCCAGCAAACCGACGGTATAGGGATGCGAAGGCTGGTAGAAAATCTGTTCCGAGTGACCGAACTCCATCACCCGACCGCCGTACATCACCATGACCTGATCACACAAGCCGGCCACCACACCCAGGTCATGGGTGATCATGATGATCGCCGTACCAAAGTCGCGCTGCAGGTCACGCAGCAAATTGAGGATCTGCGCTTGTACAGTCACGTCCAGTGCCGTGGTCGGCTCATCGGCGATCAAGATCTCCGGCTCGCACAGCAAGGCCATCGCGATCATGACCCGTTGCCGCATCCCCCCGGAAAACTCGTGCGGGTACATCGAGATACGGCGTGCCGCATCGGGAATACGCACGGCATCGAGCAATTCAACGGAACGTTTGCGGGCGTCGCGACGACTCATGCCCTTGTGCAACTCGAGCACTTCGCTCATCTGGCGTTCGATGCTCAGATACGGGTTCAGCGAGGTCATCGGGTCCTGAAAGATCATCGACAGACGATCGCCACGAATCCCGTTGAGTTCACGCGGCGACAGGGTCAGCAGGTCTTTGCCCTGATAGAGCACTTCGCCGGTGGCCTGGCCATTCTTGGCCAGCAAACCCATCATGGCCAGCACACTCTGGCTTTTGCCGGAACCCGACTCGCCCACGATCCCGAGGGTCTGACCACGTTCCAGCGTGAAATTCACGCCATTCACGGCGTGCACCATCGAGTCATGCGTGGCAAAACGCACCCCGAGGTTGTTGACTTCCAATAAAGGCATCTTGATTCTCCCCTTGCCGGTCAGCGGTCTTTCGGATCCAGCGCGTCGCGCAGGCCGTCACCGACAAAGTTGGCGCAATACATCGTGACCGACAGGAAGGCTGCCGGAATCAGCAGCATCCACGGTGCGGTATCCATCTGGCGCGAGCCGTCCTGCACCAGCACCCCCCAACTGGTCATCGGGTCTTGCACCCCGAGCCCCAGGAAGGACAGTACCGACTCGGTGAGAATCACCCCCGGAATGGTCACCGTGGCGTAGACCACCACGATGCCCAACAGGTTGGGCACGATATGCCGGAAAATGATCGCACGACGCGACACACCGATCGCATGCGCCGCTTCGACAAACTCCTTGGATTTCAGTGCCAGCGTCTGTCCACGCACGATACGCGCCATATCCAGCCAGGAAATCGCGCCGAGCGCCACGAACATCAAGGTCAGGCTGCGCCCGAAGAAGGTCATCAGCAAGATGGCGAACAACATGAACGGCAAGGCATACATCACATCGACAAAACGCATCATCAAACCATCAATGCGTCCGCCAAAGAAACCTGCCACGGCCCCCCAGGTCACACCGATCACCACCGACACCAGCGTGCCGAGCAGACCCACCATGAAGGTGACCCGGCCACCCACCAGGGTTCTCACCAGCAGGTCGCGACCGTTGTCGTCGGTGCCGAACAAATGCCACCCTTCCAGGGTCGGCGCAATGCCCATATTGGAGGTATCGGTGTAATCAAAATCATTCGGCAGCACCCAGGGGCCTGCCACGACCAGAATGGCCAGCAACAACAAGATCACCACGCTGGCCACGGCCGCACGGTTTTTAAGGAAACGACGACGCGCATCGGCCCACGGGCTACGCCCCTGGGTCCTTGCGTCAGCCGCATTGGCCAGCGACTCGGCCAATGCCTGCTTCTTGGCTTTGGTAAACTGCATGGTAGTACCCCGGAATCAGTAGCGAATGCGCGGATCAAGCATCGCGTAAACGATGTCCACGATCAGGTTGAACAGCACGGTGAAGAAGGCGATCAACACCACCAGGCCCAACACCAGGGTGAAATCGCGGTTGAGTGCGCCATTGATCAGCAAACGGCCCAGCCCCGGGATGGAGAACATGGTTTCGGTCACGACCGCCTGTGCGATGGATGACACGGCCAGCGGCCCGAGCAAGGTCACGATCGGCAGCATGGCCGGCTTGAGCGCATGCCGGATCACGATGGTATGCATCGGCAGGCCTTTTGCCCGGGCGGTGCGAATGAAGTTGCTGTTCAGCACTTCAATCAGACTGCCACGCATGACCCGACCCAGCGTAGAGACGTTGATGATGGTCAGCAGCCCGACCGGCAACAACAGATACTCGGGAGACATCTCGAACTGGCCATAGGGCACCCATCTCATCCACAGACAAAAGATCAGGATCAGCACCGGACCAATGATGAATGAGGGCACGGCACTGCCGAAGTTACCCAGAAACATCACGAAGTAGTCGACCACGCTGTTCTGGCGCAATGCCGCGATCACGCCCAGCAGCACGCCGATCACCAGCGAGGCGAACAGGGAGATGCCGCCCACCGTCACCGATACCGGCAAGGCATTGGCGACCAGATCGTTGACGCTCCAGTCAGCGTACTTGAAGGACGCGCCCAGATCGCCGTGCACCAGATTGTTCAGGTAATAGAGGTACTGCTTGTAGAGCGGTTCATCCAGATGATACTTGGCCTGTAGGTTAGCCAATACCGCTTCCGAGACTTTACGCTCGCCATCGAACGGGCCTCCCGGAACGGAGTGCAACATCAGAAAACACACCGTCACCACCACAAGAATGGTGGGAATTGCGCCAACAATGCGCTTCAACACATATGACAACATGAAACAGACTCCTGCGTGCCAGCTTCGGTCAGGCGAAACAACGCCCCCACCCCCGCGTCAACCGACGCAAGGGCGAGGACGTGTTCACCGGATCCCGACTCAGTGCTTGATGATGTAGAGGTCGCTGGTACGGAAACGCTCGAAGGCATTGGTGGTGTAGTAGCCACCCACCCACGGTTTCACCAAACGCGGATTGGCGTATTGGAACAGCGGAATCATCGGGTAGTCTTCCATCGCCACACGACCGGCATCGGTCAGCAGTGCGGAGCGTTTGGCAAGGTCGGTGTTGGCGTAACCCTGACTGATCAGGGCATCGACCTTCTTGTTGCAGTATTTCTGGTCGTTTTGCGGGCTGTTGCAACGCACCAGGTCAAGGAAGGTCGACACGTCGTTATAGTCGGCATTCCAGCCATTGCGGGCGATCTGGTAGGCGCCGTCATGACGGGTTTTCAGGAACACCTTGAACTCCTGGTTTTCCATCGAAGCCTGTACACCCAGCTTGTTTTTCCATTCGCCCAGTGCAAACACGGCAATCTTCTTGTGCAGATCGGTGGTGTTGTACATGAACTTGAACTTCAAGGGCTTGGACGGACCGTAACCGGCAGCAGCCAGCAGTTTCTTGGCTTCGTCGATCCGTTTCGCCATCGGCCAGGCAGACCAGTCGTAGGCACTGACCTTGCCGCCTTCCATACCCTTCACGAACAGGCCATAAGCCGGCAGTTGACCTTCACCCAGAACTTTCTTGGTCAGGATATCGCGATCCAGCACCATCGACAGTGCCTTGCGGATCCGCACGTCTTTCAGTACCGGGTCGGTATTGTTGATGCCGAGGAAGTACAAGGAAGCCCCCGGGCCAACACGATAGTCTTTCGGCAACTCGCGGGTCATTTTGGCAAACGAGCCGGACGGCGCACGGTCGGTCCAGTCAAGCTGGCCAGCCTGGTACATCTTGAAGGTGGCGTCCTCGCTCTCGGTCGGGTCGAAGGTCACCTTGGTAATGACGGTAGTCGCCGCATTCCAGTAATTGGGGTTCTTTACCAGCACGACACGGCTGTTCGGCACCCATTCCTTGAGGATGTAGGCACCATTGCCAACCAGTTTGCCCGGTTTGGTAAAATCTTTGCCGGCTTTGAGGAATGCCGCCTTGTTCAACGGGGCCATGGTCGGATTGGACAGCAAGTCAGGCAGGAACGGCACCGGAACCGCAGTCTTCACCTCGACGGTATTGGCATCGATGGCCTTGACGCCCAGCGCTGTAACCGGTTTCTTTCCTTCGAGAATGGCGGTGCCATTGGCGATGAAGTCAAAATAAATGGTGTATTTGGAGGCGGTCTTGGGGTCGACCGTGCGCTGCCAGGAAAACACGAAGTCATTGGCGGTCACCGGCTCGCCATTGGACCAGCGCGCATTCTTGCGCAGTTTGAAGACCCAGGTGGTCGGATCTTTGCGGGTCCAGCTTTCGGCCACGCCCGGGACGATTTTACCCGCGGTATTGATGGCCGTCAGCCCTTCGAACAAGTCACGGGCAACATGGTTGGCCGGAACGCTTTCGATTTGGGAAATATCCAGCGACTCGACTTCGGCGCCGATATTGCGAACGATCTCCTGCTTGGCCGCCAAAGCGATGCCGGCAGGAACCTGAGCCGCCATGCTGTGGCCGGACATAGCCAGAGCGATGGATGCCGCCATGACAGACAGTGTCTTCTTGGTCATTTCGCCTATTCTCCTAGTTCTTTCGTAGATCCGCAGGTATGCGGTCATAATTTTTCTTACTCATTCGGTAGGGTAACCGTATGGATCATTCCATTATGCCCCCCCTTTTTTTCGCTGTTCAAGTCGCAACAAGACCAGCGGCGGCCCCACCCAATGACATTCAGCTTGAAAGTAACTTTCCAATGCCATTTCATTGATATCCAACAAAATGTCGTAGTGGGCGCGATTATGACTTATTCATGCGCTTTTGCCATCTATTGCCCTCGATGACAGGGCAATTTTGTTGTGGAATGTTGTTTGTTTGTTGGACAGGATAAAATTTACAACATGACATAGAACTGGTCGCAAGCACCTGCAACGTCTCTTGTTTTGCTCGGCAAAAGCGGGAAACACAAGACGATTGAAACCGCCCTGAACGACGCGGTCACTGCAGTGGCGCGTGAACGCCCGAATGGTCATTGCCTGACCAGTTCCTCTGGCTGCGCCGGCAAGATTCCCTGACGATTCCTAACGACTCGCTACACCATAGTCATTCCCCCCATCAGCACAGCACCTGCCGGCACTTGCCACGCTCACGATCCCGAACAGTAAATCAATGGAGTTAATCGCGTTTTGAATTCATTAATTCCGCGATCAGGTTAAGGTATCCGGATCCGGACGGCCCTGGATCCGCAGGCGGCCCTTGGCCAGGACCAGTTCGATCTCCGCAGATGCGGCAATGGGCGTCTCATCACGAATCTGCACGGGTAGCAAGAGAGAAGACGCAAGCTGAGGCAAGGGAAGCAGCTTGCCGATCTTGGTACTGATGCCGCCAATTAAACAGGACGTTGGCGTTGAGGTCATACTGACGGGCCGGCATCGTCACAGACACGCCAGGCTGCATGGATGCCTCAACCAAGCGGAGCTTGAAATCGAGCGGGACGTTCGGAAGGCGATGATGCCGTTTGCGCGATAGAGATGAGGTGTCAAAAAAATGATGTCCATTAAAGTTTGATGGACATCATTCTCACTGAATTATGGTGGAATTCCAGACGGTGCTGACCGGGTGCTTACTGGACAAGTGGATCGGCAGCCTATTGAACCAGCGCGATGACCGGTGGAAAGACAACGGATGAGGCGAGGCGGTCAAGAAATCGACCACCCCATCAGGTCCAGGGGGGTCAGATTTCGGCTGTCGTTCACACGGGAGAGGGGTTGACAACTCAACAAAAACAATATAGCGATAGCTACTTTATGAAATCCAATAGAAAGGCTTTCATATACTCTCGCTATATCAATCACTTACACAACACCCCACCATGAACCGGATTGCCTTACTCAAGCAGCAACTCTTTGGCAGTGCTCCCCCAGAAGGAGTAACGGCAAATAATAGACTGTTTTCACGCAAGCAGCCCAAGGCAAGTACTCTGGCTGCAAGCCCATCGTCACCGCCAGACACAGCCGGTCATGCCTCCAATGTCTTGGCTCGCCGTTTGTCTAGTAGCAAAGCCGTTGACACCATTGACTCCAATTCTGCGACTTTGCAAAAGCAAAGGCCAGCGGTTCCTCCGAAACCAAAATTCAAGCAAAAGCCTCCAATTCCTAGTAAACCAACACTGGACGGTAAGGCTGTCGTACCGGTAGAAACGCGTCGAAATCATGCCGCAGCCGGCGAGCCGGTCGCGCTCTCGAGCACAAATCAGCCTGAAGCATCTAAACATGAACGTCTTCAAGAGTTGGTGAACCGTTTTGAAAATGGCCGCGGCATCCTTGTTCAGGGTTTGACTCAGATGGGAATCCAGAGCGCGTTTGACCTTGAATATTATAGCCAGGACATCCTGGATCGGAGAGCCGAATACGAGAAAGGCGAGGACTGTTCATTCAAATGCAACATTTCCACTTCAGTTATTCACAATACTTGCGGAGATAACATTTATTGTAGTGTAGGATCTCCAAGCGCAAATGATTCAACGTCACTCACAGCGGCTCTTATCGCCAACAAATTGCCTTATAACAGTTACTCAAACCCTCTAGTTGAGGACCCTGACTATAAGCACTATGTACTAATTAGTTTCGGTGTTGTTATTGATGAAAAAAAAATAAACATCCAGAATGCATTTCTTGAAAGCGCACATTCAAATAATCTTCTTCATAACACGCTTGTTCATCGCGATGTAGGCGTACCTGGGCAAGGAAATAGAATCGTCAAAAAGGCTTTTATCGAGCAGGCTAAAAACAATACTATTGTTCTACTTCGTGATAAGAATGTTAAAATAGACCACGAAGGTAATACTATTCCCAGAAATTCTACGTCTGTTATTGAATCAATAACAAAGTCTAGCATTAAGAAAGAACAAAAAATAATTCAAGCAGAGTCTGACCCCGACTCCTTGAGCATTCCTTATCAATCGTTTTGCACCGGGGATAGACCCAGAACGGATATTACAGAGCTCCTGGTTCTACCCAAGAAGGACGTTGATCCAAAAGAAATGATTGCAGCCTGTCTTATCGATTTTTCATCCAATTTTGATCGGATATTGCGGGGGATGGATGCAGAAACAGAAATCAATAAATACCTATCCGCAAACCACACACAAATTCTGAATTTGAAAAAACAATTTTCTGGAATTCCTTTAGTGGTGATGTATACTCAAGAAAATACAAAACGAGAACCAAAGAGGCATCTGGCATATATAAATTTTGACGAAAACAATATGCCGACTTTTTCTAAAGTGTTTTCCAGTCATTCTCCTTCAACAAATGAAGCGAACTCATTAGAAGAAACTCAAGAAGCTCCCGCCAGCAACATTCCACCCATTTATCTTGAGACGTTGAGAAACGAGTACCTGAAAGACGCTCAAACCAATGAATATTCTGGTAAGAATGGAGTCCGCAGACATACCGAAGCCGTGATAAACAATTTCGTCACCCATTTCGCACAAGACTTTGAGCTTGCCACTGGATTCTCAAGCGACTTTATGGTGAAACTGCTATCGCTTCATGATATTGGCAAGGGGCTGGCCCTCGCCTCGCATCAGCATGCCAACAGCAAGGATGTCATCAAGAAGAAGCGCGATGCCATCGCTCTGAGCAAAGCGGAGTCAAACCTGATTTCTGACATTATTGCCCAAGATCCTTTAGGAGAGTACTTCCAGAGTCTTATTTCTCAACAAGAGTGCGTTGCGCTTCTGAATAATAGTTATGAGAAAGTCCAGAAGCACAAACCGGAATTGACTCGCGAACAGTATTTCAATTTGATGTCAATTTATTATCGATGCGATGCCGGATCCTACCCGGGATTAAAAAACAAGTTTCTTGATGGATCTGATTTTAGGTCACTCTATCAAGAAAAACTGGATCGCATTCGCCTGCCATTTATTGAAATGACAGGTCGCACCCAAGCTAACTCCACGATTGTTTCACGCCTTTACAACGACCCTATTCTATTAACGCGCGATGTGAATTCGTGGCTGGAGAAACATAAGAGATCCTTTGGTACCAATCCTGTTTATCAGCTCTCCGATGCAACACTTCCAGCTCGAGTGCAAAAAATTCTCATGCAATCCGGACTGACCCTGAGCCAAGGAAAACCGGATGACAACATTGTCGCCGTGTTCAGTGCAGGGAACGTAACAGTACCTGAAGTGACAGCCGCACACGGGATCAAACGTAAGCACTTCGTACTGGCAGAAAGTTTACTCACCACGTTAAATAAGTCGTAACGGAAGGACGATTCGAGCAGGAGCCCGACCGGACAGGGAGCGTCCGGTCGGTTCCTCACGTCAGTCAGTCCAGCAGCTTAGAGCCGATGGCCACCCCGGAGCTGAGCAGTACCCGGGTATCCCCACCTCATTCATCACAACACCGTATGCATTAAAAATGCATTAGCGGCAGAATCATGACCACCTGGGCAGCAGACGAATTGGGGGCTGCAAACCTCGGAGACCGCCGTCTTACCTGACGCCTTGTCTCACTGGCCGAACGCTTTGCCGCCAGCCCCACCGCCAGCATTTCCGGGGCGTGTGCAGATGGCACCGAAGTCCAAGGGACCTACCGGCCCACGATGACCGGCGTGGGCCGGGTTGGCAGAATATCCTTTCGCCGCATATCGCCTGCACCGAAGCTCGCATGGCGCAGCATCCGGTGGTGCTTTGCCTGCAAGATACCACTGAACTGGATTTCAATGGCCAGGCGATGGACGATCTGGGACCCTTGTCCTTTGAAGCCCAACGGGGCATGTACCTGCACCCGACCTATGCCGTGACGCCGGACCGGGAAGCCCTGGGGGTCACCGATGCCTGGATGGGGTCACGAGAACCCCGGGACGATGAGGGGGTACGGCCCAGGGCTTCCGCACTCGCCGGGCGTAACTGAATTAGCTCTTTAAATCCAATAACGCATGCGTGCTGCGTTACCTTTTCAGAACATTTATTTGGTTCTTCGCGGAATCTGGGGGAAGTCAGGATTGACAGCTGGATAGGCAGGTAGG
>JAGLBD010000046.1:0-2146 GCA_018260425.1 Pseudogulbenkiania sp.
TGCCCATGACGCCATTGGTCAATTGCAGGCGGGCCATGTCCTTGAGCAATTGATTACTGGTTTTGTCAGTAATGCGGTTTTCGTTGAGGTTGACCGCCGTGTCGATATCCCAGTCTTTCCAGTTGCCGCGATAGCCGGCGACAATACGGTAAGTATCGCTGGTCACGGTCTCGATCGACTGATTGGCTTCGCTGACCTGCCGGTAAAAGCGCAATTGGTCGCCGGGTTTGAAGCCAGGTAGCTTCGCCAAACCCGGATTGGTGGAGCCGGCGGTTTTCATTACCATGTCGCTCCCCGTTTCAAAGAAGGGGCGTCCCTTGCTGAATACCGTTTCGTTGTGGTTTACGCCGATTTCTGCAAAAAGCTCGTTCTGGGCATCAATGCGCTTGGTGTAGATAGCCGCAACGCCGATACGATTTTCTCGGGGAGCTAACTGAGAGGTCGGGTCGGTGACGCAATTGGTATCGCCACGCTCGTCGGTGACGATTTCTCCGGTACAGACCGGGTTGGGCTGAGAGTGACCGCCGGCGAGGTTGGCATTGCGCAAGCTGCCGCCGGCTGCCGTGGTGCTGCGATTGTCGGCACCGCCAAACCGCCGGTAGTCACTGGTGTTGGTGGCCTTGTGTTTGCCGCTGAGCGTTGCTTCGCGATGGAACACATCCATGGTCAGCAAGATATTCTGGCCGTCTTCATTCAGATCTCCGAAACCGGCGGTCAGGTTGCCGCTCATCGTTGCGCCATCACCGAACTCGTAGCCACCGATTCGGGAGGACACTTCCAGACCTTGATAATTGCGTTTGGTCTTGAAGTTGATCACGCCGGCAATGGCGTCGGAACCGTAAATGGCCGAAGCGCCATCGCGAAGGATTTCAACAGACTCGATAGCTGACAGCGGCAGGCTGTTCAGATCGACAAAGGTATTGGTTGCACCATTGGCAAAACCGTAATTGGCGAGACGGCGGCCATTGAGCAAGACCAGCGTGTATTTTTCACTGAGGCCTCTCAGCGCAGCGCTTGCCCCGCCTTTGGCAAACGAAGCGGAATCAGAACCACTGAAGGTCGAGGTGACGGAGGGCAGTTTGTTCAGCAACTCGACAACGGTGGTGGCTCCGGTCTTGTCTATATCGGCCTTCTTGATGATTTCAACCGCGGTAGGACCTTCACGGTTGATACGTTTGATGTTCGAGCCGGTAACGGTAATGCGTTCCAGTTGTTCTGTTGGTTTGCCGGTGTCTGCGGCGTTGGCCACAGACATGCCCGCCATGCCGATCGTGGCAATGGCGTAGGCCAAGTGCTTCAGTTTCATATGTTTCTTTCTTCTCTCAATTGGATGCCGGTTATCCCGACATGACTGCAAACCCTTGTATCGATCTGGACAATGATGCGATCAGGGTTCTTTTTTTCATGCTATTGAAATTATGTATTTTTTATACAGTCGTCAAATTGAAACAGCTAACTAGTAATCGTGCCGATTATTCGATTGTTTATATGTTTGGCATATTTGGTTTTTAGGAAACCACCCTGAATTTCTTTTTATTTATATCGAATAAATGACATATGGGATTTTGTTTTGATAGACATCTGTAATGTATACAAAAAACATGAGAGAGGAAGTGATAGGGGAAATACGGGTCAGTTGAGTGAGTGATGGGGTAACAGGGTCAGAGTGGGCGGCATCTGGCGGGAAAGACGCCGGGTTTTGTTGCAAAATTGCGACAACGTTAATGGACGTTAATGATTATGCCGTCCGTGCTACCTGTTTATGGCTGGCAGCAAACCTGGTTTCTGCCGCTGTGTTTTGCCTGATACAGTGCGCAATCCGCTCGGGCCGTTAGGGCTTCCAATGGTTCATCCGGCAGATGGAGAGCTACGCCGAAGCTGGCTGTGACCGTAAGCGATGTGTTTCCGCCGGTGAACGGGGTAGCGGAAATCGCCTTGCGCAGGCGTTCGGCAACGTTGGCGGCTTCATCCAGCGTCTTGACCTGACAGTAAAAGAGGAACTCTTCGCCCCCGTAGCGGCCCAGTAAATCGGCCTCGCGTTGTGCCGTCCGGCAACGGGCGGCTATCTCGATGAGTACCTGATCCCCCGCGGCATGCCCCAGCGTGTCGTTGATCGACTTGAAATGGTCGATATCAAACAGGATGG
>JAGLBD010000046.1:2246-26389 GCA_018260425.1 Pseudogulbenkiania sp.
GCATGCCCCAGCGTGTCGTTGATCGACTTGAAATGGTCGATATCAAACAGGATGGCTGCCAGCGTCCCGTGTCCTTGTGGCTGTCGCAACAGTTCAAGCCCAAGCCGGGTGATGGTTTGACGGTTGTAGACGCGGGTCAAATAGTCGAGCGTGGCCTGTTCCTTGAGTTCGGCAATCAGGATGTCCCGCTCACACTCAAGTTCGTTGCGATGTTCCAGCTGGTGACGCAGGATTCCCATGGCACGGTGCATGTCGCCCACTTCATCCTGACTGTTCGGCGGGGTGAAGTCCGCGTTCAATCGTCCTCTGGCCAATGCCACCAAAGCCCGCGTCGATCCCAGCAATGGCGAGACGACCCGTCGCTCGAATTGGTGCAGGATGATCAGCATGCCGGCCAGAATCAGCGCGAAGGTTGCTAAGGTGACCGCAAAGGTATATTCGGCATGTCTGGCTTGCCGAAGCGCATCCTGTTGTACCCGTTCCAGCAGCTGGTCACGGAACGCGCTGATGCTATCGATTCTGGCAGCATAGCTGATGGTCAGGTCGTGGGTGGTCAGTGCATGATGACGCTGTTGGCCGTGATCAATTTCCGAGGTCTCGTTGAAATAGAGGTTTTCCATGCGCTCCTCGGCCTGCGCCAGCGAGAGGTCAGTCTCCAGGTCATTGCCAAGACTGATATGCAGCATGGTGTGCAGGGTCTCCATGCGGCCATCGAGGTTACGGATCTCCTCGATTTCACGGGGCCGCAACGGCCGCTTACCAATCAAGGCAATGGCGGTGATGGCACCTTGCTGACCTGCATATTCACGCATATGCGTCAGATAGGAGACCGCGTTTAGCTCGTTGGCATTGCCGGGTAAGCGCTGTCTCAGGCATTGATTCAATTGGGCTTCGGCAGGTTTGAGAATGTCGATGACGGCAAAGAGACTATGAAAGGTATCGGCGATCTCCTGATCGCTACGTTGCGACAACGGTTCGTGTCGCAACCGTTCGACATCGCGACGAATATTCTGCATGGACAGATGCGCCGCCTCATATCTGGCCAGAATATCCCGGTGCTGAACCGACGTGAGAGCGGCAGGAAGGTCCTGATGGTCGCCGGCAAAGGTGTGCTCCGCTGCGGTGCTTTGTTGCTGGTAAAGACGCAGTTGTTCGGAGGAATGCGCTGTGTTGCCGGCGGTTCCGAGCGTGGCAATCACCGGACGGCGTTCTTCGGAATAGCGCTGCATGACTTTGAGGGCGTGCAGATAGTCATCCAGCTCGCGCAAGGCCTCGTGGCCATCGCGTTGATGCGCCCATGAGCGATAGAGCTGGTAACTCAGCGGTGGCGCAGTAATCAGCAAGGTGATGACGCCCAGCAGCAGGGAGAGGGGTTTGAGCCGCATGACAGGGCGTCAGATGACTGCCCAGGTCCCGATCAAAAGCAGCAAAACCAGAATACCCAGCAAAATCTGGGTGGTGCTACGTTCTTTGGCAAGCATGGCTTGCAGCGATGCACTGCGAGCCTCCATCAAATCGACCTTGCGTTGCAGGGCATGGCGGGCCTGATCTTGTTCTGCCAGCGACAGCAGCATGGTTTCACCGGTAAAGGATTGCAGGTGGGGCAGGGAGCACACACCAATCAGGCGCGATACCTTGTCGCGGAAATACAGGCCTGAGCGCTGTAGTTCGTCCTTCCATTCAAACGAAAACCCTTGGCTGGCGTAAAAGGCGTGACGTTGCAATTTGTCATCTTCACTGGCACCCGACGGCATGGTCACCATTCCGGGGCTGACCGCATACTCGGGGTAGTACATTTTGACCCAGTTGATGACGGCCGCAAACAGGAAGGTATCGACACCGGTTCCACGCATCATGTCGCTGGGGGAGATGCCGTTTTTAGGGCCAAAGGTTACCGAACGGCTGGGGTGGTCAACCCGCACCCAGGCACAATTGTAGACAGCATGGTAATGCGCCTCCTCGCCTTCCAGGGTCTGCCATTCGTTACCTTCGTTTTGCATGAAACTACGGTATTGAACGCGATAAAAGTCAGATTGTTCCGTGGTCGCGCGGCTACTGTGCAGAATGCCGTAAAACACCGTGATGCCCTGAGTGATGACCAATACACTCTCGGCAAGGGGCATGGCAAGGCTGGCAAGGGTGTTCTCGTTTTCCGGGGCACGGTAAACGGCTTCTTCCTGGGCAGCGGCGGGATCATTGTCTGCGGGTGTCATGCTCTTATGATAACTCACACCGGAAAATTTGTACCAAATCGCCGTGTCGGCACAAGTCGGGTGCCGCTGGTGACCCGTTATGGTGCGAAATTCGCGACACTCACGACCTTTCTCCTGAATTGGCCGGCCTGCCGACTTGGCACGACAATTGCATTAAATAAGGTGCGGCGGATGTACCCGAGTCTTGTCGCGTTGTTCGTACTCTGTCATGCGATGCCTTTTACGGAGCCAGTCACGGCTCCGTTTTTTTTATGGGTTGCTGTCGTATAATGCACTCCCAAGAACACCGGGGGTGCCCGCAAGGGCTGAGAGATACCCCATTACCTGATCCGGATAATGCCGGCGTAGGGAGTGTGTCGTGATGATCTCGCCGGCACCCTTGCGCCAGAGTGGAGACATCAATCATGTTGCAACGACGACTTCTGGCGGCCCTCTTGCTGGCGCTGGGTACGGTACAGGCTGCCGAACTGCGGGTTATCACCCATTCTTCTTTCGAGCTCCCCAAAGAACTCATCGCCGGCTTCGAACGTCAGACCGGTGCGCACGTTAGCGTGATCAAGGCCGGTGATGCCGGCGAGATGGTCAATAAATTGATCCTGACTCGCGCCAATCCGGTGGCCGACGTGGTCTATGGCATCGACAATACCCTGATCGGCAAGGCCCGTGCCGCCGATATTCTGGATACTCGCCAGCCGGGATTGCCCGCCGTCAAGGAAGTGCTGCCGGGAGCGGTCAGCATCGACTATGGCTATGTCACCCTCAATTACGATAAAGCCTGGTTTGCCAGTCATAAAAAAGCCTTGCCGAAGACGCTCGACGACCTGACGCGGCCCGAGTGGCGAGGTTTGCTGGTTGTCGAAAACCCGGCCACCTCGAGCACGGGACTCGGCTTTTTGCTCTCGACCATCGAACAGTTGGGGGAAGATCCGGCTTTCGCGTTCTGGGGCCGGCTGAAGTCCAATGGCCTCAAGGTGGTTAAAAGCTGGAGCGAAGCCTACAACACCGAATTCACCCGCAATGGCGGTAGCCGGCCGATCGTGCTGAGTTATGCCACCAGCCCGGCGGCTGAGGTGTTTTACAGCAAGACCAAACAAAGTGATTCGCCTACCGGAAACCTGTTGTTGCCTGGCGCGGTCTTTCGCCAGGTGGAGGGGGCCGCTTTGCTCAAAGGTGGCAAGCAGCGCGAGCTCGGTGAGCGCTTCATCGCCTTCTTGCGGAGTGTGCCGGTGCAACAAGCCTTGCAGACTTCTATGTGGATGTACCCGGTGTCTGACGGCGTCGCGCTGCATCCGGTCTACCGGTTTGCCCAGACTCCGCGCGCTCACCAGAGCCCCTCTGACGAGCGTATCCGTCAACAGGTTCCCGGCTGGATCTCCCGCTGGACCCGGACTGTACTGCGTTGACCCGTCGTCTGGTTTCACTGGCCATTGGCGTGCTGCCAGTGGCCTTCCTGTGTTTCTCGGCGCTTTTCCCGGTGTTGGCCTTGTTACAGGCCGGATGGTCCACGGCCGTGGCCGGACTATTGAGCGATCCGGCCATTCAATGGAGGTTGTTCTGGTCGGCCGCGCAGGCCTTGCTGACCTGCATGGTGGTGCTGTTGTTGGGGATTCCGGTTGGCTGGTTCATGGCCCGACATGAGTTCGCCGGGCGCAGCATGCTGCTGCGGGTCATGATGCTGCCGTTTGTCTTGCCGACGCTGGTGGCCGGAATGGGCATTCTCGCCTTGTTTGGCTCTGGCGGACTGGCCGGTTCTACACTGGAAGAAACGCCCTGGCTGCTGCTCTACGGGAATGTCTTTTATAACCTTCCTTTGGTGTTGCGTGCCGGGATCGAGGGATTCGGTCGCGTGCCCGAGACGTCATTGATGGCCGCCAGAACCTTGGGGGCAAGTCGCTTCGCCGCCTTCTGGCGTATTGAATGGCCATTGGCCAGACCCTGGTTTCTGGCCGCGTTGTGCATGGTGTTTCTCTATTGCTTTTCCGGATTCGGTCTGGCCTTGTTGCTGGGGGGGTATCGCTACGCCACGGTGGAAGTCGAAATCTACCGTATGGTGGCCTATGAGCTCAATCTGGGGGATGCCTCGGTATTGGCTATGGCGGCGATGGGAGGGGCGTTGTTGGTGGCGCTAGTGCATGGCAGGTTGGAGAAGTCCGGAGCACGCCCGATTTCCGGGAAACCGGCACCCCGGGTGCCGGTGAGATCGTTGGCCGGCCGGTTGATGGGTGTCGGCGTCATGCTGATTTTAATGGTGTTCTTGCTGGCGCCGCTCCTTGCCGTGCTATGGCGTGCTGTTGCCAGCGATGCCTGGTCGGTCTGGCTGGAAGAAGACACCCGTTTGGCGCTGTTCAATACCTTCCGTTTTACTCTTTTTACCCTGACGGGCGTGCTGCTTATCGGGGTGTGTCATGCGCTGGCTGCACGCCACACGGTGCTGTTACGTGGCTTTGCCTTGTTGCCCGTGGTCATTTCACCGGTGTGCGTCGCCTTTGGATTGTTACTGCTGTACCCCTCATTGTCTGCCAGTCTGGTGGTGTTGGTTTCCGGTTATGTGTTATTGGCCTATCCCTTTGTCGCGCGCGGTCTGTCCGCCAGTCTGGATAGCTTGCCGGCTCAGCTGCCGAACGCCTCGCGCTCTTTGGGGGCCGGGCCGCTGGCAACGTTTTACCGGGTAGTTTTGCCTTTGGTGGCTCCATCGTTGCGTCGTGGTCTGGCATTCGCGGCAGCCACCGCGGTGGGGGAGTTTGCCGTGACACTGTTTTTATCGCGTCCCGAATGGTTGACGCTCAGTACCTTGATCTATCAACGGCTTGGCCGGGCCGGACAGAGCAATATTGCCGCGGCGTCGTGTTTGTCCGGCGGATTGCTGCTGGCGGCGTTGCTGGCCTTCATCCTCATCGAATGGCCTGACCATGGAAAGGAAAATCGTGCTTGAGCTGGAGGGGGTGTCGCTGTCCTATGCAGATAAACCGGTGTTGAACGACATCAGTCTGGTCCTGCCTCAGGGGGAACGACTGGCGGTATTGGGCCCGTCCGGTTGCGGCAAGAGTTCTTTGCTCAACATCATTGCCGGTTTGGTGATGCCGGATAGCGGTGTGCTCCGGCACCAAGGCCGGTCGCTCGTGGGCATTCCTCCCGAGCAACGCCATTTTGCCCTGATGTTTCAGGACTTCGCGCTGTTTCCGCATCTCTCGGTGCTGGATAACGTGACCTTCGGCTTGGTGGTGCGCGGAATGAGTACCTCGCAGGCGCGCAAGGAAGGTTTGGCCATGCTCGCGAGTCTGGGGCTGGCCACCTATGCCGACAATCGGGTATGGAATCTCTCCGGCGGTGAACAGCAAAGGGTGGCGTTGGCCCGTGCGTTGGTGACGCGCCCCGCGCTTATCTTGCTGGACGAGCCCTTCTCCAGCCTTGATGCGAATCTGCGCGAGGGCTTGCAACGTGAATGTGTTGAACGGTTTGCCGCCATGGGAACCTCGATGATCATGGTGACCCATGATCGGCGCGAAGCATTGCAGATGGCGGATCGTATCGCCGTCATGCAGTCAGGGCGCATTGTGCAGGTAGCCAGTGCGGCTGAGCTGGTTGCGCGTCCTTCGTCGGCATGGCTGGCCCGTTTTCTGGGGTGGGCCAATGTGAATGAGCACCGGGCCATTCCCGACCGTGCTTTCATTCTTGGCGGTGACTACCCGCCTGCCAGTATTGTGGCTATCGATTACGACGTGGACATGATTACGCTGACCCTGAAGGCCCGGGAAGGGGAACTGTATCGGGTGCGTGTGTCCCAACGAGAATGGCTGGTGCTGGGAGAGCTGAAGGAAAGCCCAGTGGGTTTGCCCCTTGGAATTGATGGCGATCAGGTGATTTATTTTGCATAGCAAGTAAATAGAAATATCATTATTGAGTATATTTAGTAAGTAAAGAAATGGTTAATACATAAATATTAACATTTAAAATTTACTATTAACATTTGTTTGCATTTAGAAAGTTGTATTTCCAAATTAATCGTATTGCTAGATCAATCTAATACTGAATATTGTATACCTTATTTAATTCAATCGTTTTTAGTATTGCGTTGATAATGTTAGAAATACAGTGCTTATGGATTTGCTTAAATTGCTGGTAATTGATTTTCCATAAAACTATGACAATGTGGATTTTATGGTTAAGTTGTTGATTTTCATCTGTTAAAATGGTGGTGATTGAGGGGTGTTTTGTTTGGTTTTTAGTATTTTTCGCATAAATGCAACACTGTGTTGTATATACATCAATATTCTACATAGATATCATTTGTCATTATTGTAAAGACCATGAAATATATGTGTGAGGGATAGCCGAGATTACCGTCGACGCTGCTTCATACAACAACTCTTCTACCCAGGATCTGGAGAGGAATAAAACATGGTCTACAAAAGGAAAGCTCTGGTTGCTGCGATTGCAGTGATTGGCACAGGTTTAACGACTGGCAGCGTATTTGCTGCGGATGCTTCCACCGAGAAACTGGAACGCATTGAAGTCGTGGGTACCAACATCAAGCGCATCCAGAAAGAGGGTGCTTCGCCGATCGAAACGCTGAAACGTGTCGATATCGAAAAGTCCGGTGCAACCACGCTGGCCGAGTTGATGCTCAAGCTGCCGTCCAATACCGCAGGTTTCAACGAGCAAGGTTCGGGCCTGCAGAACGCTCCCGGAACATCCAGTATCGGCCTGCACGGTCTTGGCCCTGACAATACGCTGGTGTTGTTGAACGGCCGCCGTCTTGCTGGTTACGGTATTGCGCAAGGCGGTTTTACCAACTTTGTCGACCTGAACAGTATTCCGGCCAGCGCCATTGAACGTGTTGAAATCCTCAAGGACGGTGCCTCGGCCATTTATGGTTCGGATGCTATTGCCGGCGTCGTGAATATTGTTACCCGTAAAAATTATCAGGGTATCGAGGGCAAGATAGGCTACGGTCAGAGCAGCAAAAACGATGGCAAGGAAGTGACCTCCAACCTGACGCTGGGGGTTGGCGATCTTGACACTGATCGCTACAACTTCCTGGTTACCCTGGACACCTATGACCGTGATCCGATCCGTATGAAGGATCGTGATATCACCAAAGACTCGAATCATAAGTCGATGGGCGGTAATGATGGCCGCTCACCGACCGGTGTGGTGCCGTCCTGGCAAAATCCGGTGACAGGTGAGTGGACCGTCATCGGTAATTGCCCGACGACCCCGGTTGGCGGGAAATGCCTGTACAACGCCAACCAGGAAATGAACATCCTGGACAAATCCGAGCGCCGTGGCGTGCTCAGTGAGTTCACCTACAAGTTCAGCGACTCGCTCACTGCGTTTGCCGAGGCGGCCTACAGCCGCAACAAAGACTGGGCGCAACTGGCGCCTATCCCGGTGAGCAGCGGTAAACTCGGACCGGGACTGGGTGGCAACCCCACCAACCAAACCGTGAAGTATTCGTGGCGTCTGGCCCCGCTGGGCGACCGCAAGAACCAAATCACCTCCGATGCCTATCGCGTGTTGGGCGGTCTGCGCGGCACGTTTGCCAACTGGGACTGGGAAACGGCACTGGGCTACAGTGGCAACGAAGTGACTCAAAAAATGAGCAACTTCACGACCTACACCTTGCTGGGCAATGCCATCGCCAGCGGGCAGCTCACCCCGTTCCTGCCGCCGGATCCGGCGGTGTTCAACTCCCTGCGTTACAGCCCGTGGACCAAAGGCAAGTCCTCCATCAGTTTCTGGGACTTCAAGATTTCCAATCCGGAGCTGATCCAGTTGCCGGCTGGTCCGCTGGGCTTGGCGATTGGCCTTGAAGCCCGCCGCGAGACCGGACGTACCTGGTCGGATGAATCCTCCGAGGCAGGTGACGTTGTCGGTAACGGTGGCGCTTCGGTCGTGGCCAACCGTAATACTCGCGCCGCCTATGTGGAAGTCAACGTGCCGGTTTCCAAGACCCTGGAACTGCAATTGGCCGAGCGTTACGACTACTACAACGACTTCGGCGGTGCGTTTAATCCGAAAGTGGCCTTCCGCTGGCAGCCGGACTCCCGCCTCATGGTGCGTGGTTCCTACAGTACCGCTTTCCGTGCTCCGTCCTTGCAGCAGATGTACACCCCGGCGTCGACGGGCTATAGCCGTGTAAAAGATCCGGTCAAGTGCCCGGTTCAAAACGACAGCAACCCGTATTGCAACTTCGAAGCTCCGGTGACCAATGGCGGTAATAGCAATCTGCAACCGGAAAAGTCTTACAACACCTCGATCGGTATCGTCATCGAGCCGACCAAGTGGGCATCCGTGTCCATCGACTACTATCGCATCAACAAGCAAAATGTGATCAAGTCGGATGACCAGTTCATCGTCAATAACTTCCCGAACCGTGTCGAACGCGACGTTTCCGGCGAGATTGTCAACGTCGATAGCCCGTACATGAACATGGGTCGTGAAATCATTCGTGGTCTGGACTCTTCGCTGATCCTGCGTGGCGATCTGGGGCGTGCCGGCAAGGTGACCTATACCGGTAGTCTGGGGTATTTGCTCAGCGACCAGATTCAGGACTTTCCTGGTGGCCCGCTGTATGAAAATGCAGACCTGATCGGTGCCGTTAAAACCCGTATGCAACATACTGTTACCTGGGATATCGGCGCTTTCTCTCCGTCTGTGACTTACAACTACGTTGGCGGCTACAAGGACTACAACAATCAGAACCGCGGTACGCACACGGTAGGCTCTTACGGCACCTTTGACTTCTCCCTGCTGTTCACCGGCCTGAGAAACACCAAGATCAGTACCGGTGTGAAGAACATTGCCAACAAGGAACCGCCGCTGTCCACCTTCGGCAACTACGCCAGTACCGGTTACAACACTGACCTGTACTCGGGTCAGGGTCGCTACTACTACGTGAACGTGGGTTACAAGTTCAAGTAAATCATTTACCGCACTATCTACCGGCCGGCAGGCAACTGCCCGGCCGGTTTTTTTTTTGTCTTGACCCCTGTTGCACAGAAGTCGTGCCAGCCATTTGCTCTGGAGAGAATTGATATGATTAAAGTGCAACAAACTGGCTAAATGTATGAAAAATGCAACACTATATGGAAATTGAATGAGTTTGCTATTTAGACTGTTGTAATAAAACCGCAATTGATGCAAATATCATTGCGACGGATGCTGTATACAGTCGCCCGTCGACAGTCCGGAATAAGACTAAAGATCAGTAGCTACTTGAGAGAAAGTCAGAGGAAAACAATGAGATTCCAGAGAAAAACACTGGTTGTCGCCTTGGCGATGATCGGCGCTGCACCGTTTGCAGCGCATGCCGCCGATGGCTCCACCGAGAAGTTGGAGCGAATCGAAGTCGTCGGCTCCAATATCAAGAAAATCCAGAAGGAAGGCCCGTCGCCGATTCAGGTGATCAAGCGTGCCGATATCGAAAAAACCGGTGCTTCCACCGTCGCCCAACTGCTGCAGAACCTGCCTTCCAACAGCGGTTCGTTCAGCGATCAGGCCAGTGGCAGCCAGTTTGCCGCCGGCACGTCCAGCGTCTCCATCCACGGTATGGGCTCTGACAACACTCTGGTGCTGTTGAACGGTCGCCGTATGGCCAACTATGGCTTTGCCCAGGGTGGCTCAATCGGTTTTGTCGATCTGAACACCTTGCCGCTGGGTGCCGTAGAACGTGTTGAAGTGCTGAAAGACGGCGCTTCCGCAATTTACGGTTCCGATGCGATCGGTGGTGTGGTGAATATCATTACCCGCAAAAACTACAATGGTATCGAAGGTTCGGTACGTACCGGCCAGGCCTCGCATGGTGATGGCACCGAATATTCGACGTCCTTGACGGCTGGTTTTGGTGATCTGGATACCGACAAGTTTAACGTGCTGGTGGCGCTGAATACCTATGACGCCAAAGCCATCAATGCACGTGACCGTGACGTGTCCAAGAGTGCGGACCATCGTGGCCAGCGCAACGGTTCCAATTTCAACTCCAGTTATGGCCCGATTGGCTCCTACTACGATGAAGCCAATGATACATATCGCGTTGCGCGTAGCTGCCCGGCTGGTTCGACCACTATCTGCAAATACGACCCCAATCAGGTTCTGCAATTGCAGAACAAGACTGAGCGCCGTGGTGTCATGGCGATCGGCAATTACAAGTTCAGCGATGATCTGAGCGCCTTCGCCGAATTGGGCATCAACCGCAATACCACCTGGACACAGGCTGCACCGACTCCGGTCTCCCCGACGCCGAAACACATGTCCTATGTTATTCCGGCAGGAGTTGGCGGCAACCCGACCGGCGCTCCGGTCGAGATCCTCTGGCGTTTGACTGATGCCGGTAACCGTCAAGACAAGATTGTCAGCGATACCTATCGCATCATCACCGGCCTGCGTGGTCATTTGGGTGAGTGGGACTGGGAGAGTGCCTTCAACTATTCGCGTAATGAAGCAACCTCCAACGGCTCCAACTACATCTCTGCGTCCGGCTTGACGGATGCCTTGAAGTCCGGTGCCTTGAGCCCGTTCTATGCAACCCAGAATCAGGCAGCCATTAATGCGGTCAAGCTGAATACCACCCACAAATCGGTATCCACGCTGGCCTCGGTCGACCTCAAGTTCTCCAATGCCGAGCTGTTCAAGTTGTCGTCAGGTAGTGTCGGTGCAGCTTTCGGTCTGGAATATCGTCGTGAAACCATCGACGACAAGCCGGACGACAACAGCGCTATTGGCAATATTGTCGGTTCGGGGGGCACCTCTTCGAACGCCAGCCGCAAGGTCAATGCCGCCTATGTCGAAGTTAACATCCCGGTGTCCAAGACCCTCGAGTTGCAGTTGGCCGAGCGTTATGACAACTACAATGACTTTGGCGGTGCCTTCAATCCGAAGGTAGCGCTGCGTTGGCAGCCGATTACCTCCTTGTTGGTACGTGGTTCCTACTCGACAGCATTCCGCGCGCCGTCGCTGGTTCAGTCTTATACCGGCGGTACCGTGGGCTTCAGTTCCTTGCAGGATACCCCCTACTGCAAAGCCAACAACATTGCCGTGTGCGAGGAGATGCAGTATCCGTCCGTTAGCGGCGGTAACCCGCAGCTGAAGCCGGAAACTTCCTACAACACCTCGTGGGGTGTGGTGTTCGAGCCGGTCAAGTGGGCTTCGATGAGTCTGGATGTGTACCGTATCAATAAATACAACGTGATCGACAGCAATACCCAGTTCGTGGTGAACCATCCCGAAGTCTACGGCGACAAAGTGGTTCGCGGTCCGGACGGCAAGATGACCATGGTTTACTCGCCGTACCTCAATCTGGGGCGTGAAGTCGTGCGCGGTATCGATACGGGTTTGACCTTGCGCGGTGATCTGGGCGCAATGGGCTCCCTGACCTGGACGACTGAAGGTAACTATCTGATCGCCGATCAGGTGCAATCCTATCCGGGTGAACCGCTGAAAGATCAGGCGGGACTGTATGGCAACCCGAAATGGCGCGCCGACACCAGTGTGACGTGGGATACCTCCTCCTTCAGCACGTTGGCCCGTATCAACTATGTCGGCGGCTTTAGGGATGAAACCCTCGAGAAGAAACCGAATACTAAGGTGGTTGACAATGTGCCGTCCTATACGACTCTGGACCTGCAAGTGCTCTACAAGGGCGTGAAGAACTTGAAGATCACCGGCGGGATCAACAACGTGTTTAACAAAGAACCGCCGTATGCAAACCTGGGCGAGTCCTACGGTTTCGCTACCAACCTGTACAGTGCACGTGGTCGCTTCTACTACGTGAACGTGGGTTACAAGTTCAAGTAAGCTAACGTTGCCTTCTGCTTCGAACCCCGCCGCTTGGCGGGGTTTTCTTTTAGGGCCGCCGGTGACAGCGTCCTTCTGTTTTGCTTTCTCTCCTGCCTTCCCCGTTAGAAGTAATGACGATGGTGTGCATTACATTCCAGAAAAAGTTCTACGGGTTTAATGGTTTCTTATATCAATATAATCAATAGCTTGGTTGTAAATAGTTTCGTTGCTAATAATAGTGAAATGCCGTATGAATATTTACAACACTTTGCATGTGTTTCACTAGTGTTTCGAAGTTTTGCTTGTGTATTAGACCGATGTCATGAAAAAGTATATACAGCCTTAGCTTTATGCAGACGGTTCAAAAAAGCAAAACAAGCGGGTGTGGTCATACAAGAGAAAGCAAACTAGAGGAAACCCATGAAACTAAAAAAAACCAATCTGGCAATGGCGCTGGCCCTGATCGGGTTTGTGCCTGCACTCGCCTGGTCGGCAGATACCAATGCCTCGACCGAACAGCTGGAACGTATCACGGTTACCGGCTCGAACATCAAACGTATCAACCGTGAAGGACCGACCCCGGTTGAAGTCATCAAAAAGGCCGATATCGAGAAGAGCGGGGCGTCGACGGTTATTCAACTGCTGGACCGCCTGCCTTCGGTTAGTGGTGTTTTGGCCGGAACCAACTCGGGTAGTTTTGCCGCCGGTGCTGCGACCGCGGGTCTGCGTGGCATGAGTTCGAAATATGTGTTGATCCTGTTGAACGGACGCCGTATTACCAATTACGGCATGGCAATTAGCGGCACAGATACCTTTGTCGACCTCAACTCGCTGCCGCTTTCGGTTATTGAATCGGTGGAAATCCTGCGTGACGGTGCATCGGCCATTTATGGTTCCGATGCGGTAGCCGGGGTAATCAACTTCAAGACCAAAAAGAACTATCAGGGCTTTGAAACGTCGGCTCGTTATGGACAGACGGCGGATGGTGACGGCATGGAGCAGGCCGTAAATATTTCTGCCGGTTTCGGCAATCTGGAAGAAGACGGCCGCAATTTGCTGCTGTCACTGGATACCTATCATCGCGATCCGGTCTTTACCAGAAAGCATAAAGCGACCAAGACCAACGACTATCGCTCGCTGGGAGGGGATGATAACCGTACCGGAGCCATGTGGGGCTACTGGCGCGATGCGAAGCTGGTCAACCACCCGTTGCCGGGCTGCGATCCTAGTCGTTTGGAATCACGTTCTTCCGGTGACTTCTGCGTTGCCGATGTGGATATCATGGACCCCCAGCTATCCCCCCGTACGTCACGCGTGGGTTTGATGGCCAACTACACCCAAAAGCTCGGTGGGAATAGCGAGTTGTTTGTCGAAGCCGGCTACAACCGCACCGAAACCAAGCTGGATGGTGGCTATCAGTTCATTCAGCAAACCATCGATAAAACCTGGAAAATTTACCCGTCAGCAGGCTATCTGTCCCCGACCGGTCCGTTTACCGGTGCTGAGAAGATCCGTATCACCCGCTACCTGAATGAAAACGGCAAGAGCTACAATCAGGTCAATAGTGATACTTACCGCGTTGTAACCGGGTTGCGTACCACCCTCAAGGAATGGGATATCGAAGGTTCCTTGAATATGGGCTACAACAAGGTGTCCATGGCTAGCTCCAATGTGATTCTTGGCACCCCCTTCCTGAATGCCATGAAGAACGGGGTGAACGGTCAGGTGGTCTACAATCCGTTCCTGGTACAAAGTTCGGGTGCCGGGTTGGCTCAATTCCAGACCAGCAACACCAATGAAGGGATCTCGCGACTCGACTCGTTCGAGTTGAAAGCCGCCAATAGCGAATTGACTCATTTCGCTGCCGGTCCGGTCGGTTTCGCTGCCGGGCTGCAGTGGAATCACGAGTCGATGAACAGCATTCCTGGCGATTTGATCCAGTCCGGACAGCTCATGAACTATGCCGTTCAGGAAAAACTCAAGGCCAGCCGTTCGGTATTCTCGGTGTATGGCGAGTTCAGTCTGCCGGTAGCCAAGGATGTCGAGGTGCAACTGGCCTTGCGATCGGACCACTACAACGATTTTGGTGACTCGCTGAATCCCAAGTTTGCCTTCTCCTGGAAGCCGTACAAGGAGATTCTGGTGCGTGGTTCGGCTACGACCTCGTTCAAGGCGCCGACGTTGCCTCAGCTTTATGCTACACGTCAGGCATATACAAACCTTTATGACTACGCCCAGTGTGAGAAAAAGAATATCAAGTGCACCAGTGCTTCAACCCAGATTCGCAGCGGTGGCAACCCCAATCTGAAACCGGAGCGCTCGAATAACTTCTCGCTGGGGTTTGTGCTCGAACCGATCAAGGACCTGTCGGCCAGCTTCGACTGGTACATGATCGACCAGAGCGATACGGTGCAGTCGCTGGATGCGCAATATGTACTGGATCACGCCGATCGCTTCCCGGGTCAGGTGGTGCGCAAGACTCCGGATCTGCCGAATATTCCTGGCGATATTGATTATGTCTCTGCGCCATACATGAACCTGGGCAGTACGCGCATTGAAGGCATGGATATCGATATCCGCTACGACGTGTCGTTGGGACGTTTTGGCAAGTTGACGTTCCGTGAAGCGCAGAACCGTACCTTCAGCTATAAGGACACGCCGCTGGCAACCGATCCGATGCGCGAGAATGTCGACTTCGCGCCGGTGCCGCGCTGGAAAAATATCCTGGATGTGACCTACGCCTACGGGGATTACAGTCTGGGGGTCACGATGCGTACCTATGCCTCGACCAAGAACAAAGGCTCGGTCGAAGACCCTGATACCGCCGGTCTGCCGGAGCGTATTCCGTCCTACAGCGCATTTGACGTGAACTTCTCGGCCAAACCGATCAAGAAGCTGACCGTGAATGCCGGCATCAAAAACATCGGCAATCGTATTCCGCCGTATGGTACGGGTAAGAATGCCGTGGGTTATGTCGGCCCGAGCACCGAGGTGTGGGGCCGTACCTTCTACCTTGGTGGAAGTTACGCGTTCAAGTAAGTTGCCTGACTCAACCTGTGGCCACCTGCCAAATCATGGGCGGGTGGCTTTTTATTTGGGCGCGTGTGAAACACGCTTGGCGATAAATGGGTCACGCTGCGGAGGGGAATTCTCGCCAAGGATTTTGTGGATGAAGTACGTTTGATGTGCTGAGTCCATGAATTAATTGACTTTTTTTGGCTGTTATCTAGATGAGTGTGGTTTTTTTTGACGATGCGAGTGGGAAATGATTTTCGAAAGTGAACATTCAAAAATTCTGAAAATGACATTAATGACAGGTGTTGAATATTGCGCTGCACCATGCTGGTGCCTTGTGTCAATATTGGTGCATAGCTTTTAGCTTTATATCATTAAATTCTAATTATATGATTTCTCAAGCTGTTGATATTTAACGATATTTGTTTTGATGTAATATTGGCATGGATATTGCTTTGTAACGAAAAAGCAACACAATAATACTCACGGGTAGACAGGTGAAATTTTTAGTTGTCACCTTGACATAAATCATGAAATTATCATTGTCGTGTGCAGTCGTCTGGATACAGTCGATTTAAAAATAAAAAGCGCACGAAGCCTTACTGTGAGAGATAAGGAAACTTCAGGTGGTGGTTGCCAGGATGTCACGGAGTTTGTCTCTGTTACCGCTGCAGCCGTTGGAATTAACCCGTGTAAAAAGGCTGTTCAGAGCCTAGTCAATGCGTCGGTATCACCCACGAGGTGGTAGCTGGTGCCTTCTCAACACGTTTTGCAATAGGTAATAGTCATGTGGAATATGATCGTTGAAGTCAGCATTATGTCGGGTGGACTGGTTCCGCTCTTGGCCTTCATCCTGCTGGGCGTGATCGCCGTTGTGATTGAACGCTTCCATTTCTTCCAGCGCGTGCTGAAGACCGGTCATGACATCGAGCATGACATCAAGCAAGTGAATGGCCGTAATCTGGACAAACTGAACCAGGTCGCCAAGCACTACGAACAGTCCATTCAGGCCCGTATCCTGAAAACTGCCGTTGAATCCGCCAATGACGACGCCGATACCCTCGACCGTCGCATTGAAGAAACCATCCTGTGGGACATCCCCAAGCTGGACAAGAATATCTGGCTGCTGGATAGCGCCGTGACGCTTGGCCCGTTGCTGGGTCTGTTCGGTACCATTATCGGTATGATCCAGTCCTTCTCGGTGCTGGGCACCAGCGGCACCGGCAACCCGACTGCCGTGACCGGCGGTATTGGCCACGCGCTGATCGCAACCGGTGGTGGTCTGATGATCGCCATTATCTCGGTATCGTTCCTGAACTACTTCAACAAGCGTATCCGTTTGGCCGGTCACCAAAATGAACTGATCAAGGTCATGCTGATCAACCGTCTGGTTTCCGATGCCAAGTCGGCCCCCAGCGTGTCTGAAGCTCGTCAAACCAAGACTGCCCCGGCCTCTGCTGCACAAGGAGCGTAAGTCATGAGCTCTTCACGTCATCGTTATTTCGAGCAGAAGGAAGCTCGGATCGAGATCGTTCCGATGATCGACATCATGATGTTCCTTCTGGTGTTCTTCATGGTCGTCACGTTGAAGATGATCGAAGGCGCCGGCATCCCGATGCAGCTGCCGGGTTCGGCTACCGCCGAAACCCTGAAGCCGCCGGTCAAGGTGACGGTTGCTGTCAACGACAAGGGTGAACTGCGCTTTGAAGGCCAGAACACCACCAAGGAGGCTCTGAGCGCCCAGCTGCGTTCTGCCAAGGCCGCCAATGGTAAAGTTGATGTGATCATCGCAGGTGACAAAACCGTCGATCTGCAAAAGCTGATGGAAGTTTTTGATATCGTTCGCGGCGCTGGTATCACCAACGTGGGTATCGCCGCCAAGAAATCAGCCGCCTGAGGAGGCAGATGATGACTATGTCAGCTGCACCGCATCCGGGCCCGTTGTGGCCCCAGGGGCATGAACGGGAGCGTAATACCCTCTCGGCCCCCAAGGCGTTTGCCATTGCGCTGGTGATCGAGATTGCTCTGGCAGGCGGTATTGCCGGCATTCTCGGTTTGCAAAACGACACGAAACCGGAAGAACCACAGACCATGCAAGTGGTCGATATTCCTCCGCCGCCTCCGCCACCGAAGGAAGAGCCGAAGCCTGAGCCGAAGCCCGAACCCAAGGTGATCGAGAAGGTCGTGAACAAGCCGGTTCCACAGCAAAAGGCGATCAAGGAAACCTCGCCCGAGCCGCTGGAAACACCGAAAGCCATGCCGGATGGCGCCAAGTCGAATGGTCCGACCATTCCGACTGAAGTGGGCACCAAGACCACTTCCGGCAATGGCGCTCAAGGTACCGGACCGGTAGTCAAAGGTCTGGTTCCGATCCACAAGGTTCAGCCGGATTATCCGCGCCAGGCCTTGCAGGATGAGTTGAATGGCGAGGTTATCGCGATTCTGACGGTGGGTCCGGATGGACATGTCACCAACGTGGATATCAAGAAATCGACTAACCGCATCTTCAATAGCAGCGCAAAAGCCGCTCTGATGCAGTATCGATTCAAGGCGGATGGCAGTGCCCATCTGGCCGAGATCGCCATCGGTTTCAATATCACCGAAGCGCAGTAAGCTTGCTTGCTGTTCATGAAAACCGGCTCGTGTAGCCGGTTTTTTCTATTTACGGCCACTGCTGCGTGGCGGGTTTCAGGTTGTCCAATTCTCTCTTGATGTTGGCAAGTCTGGTATTTCGTCAGGTTTATCTTACAAAATCAGTAGGGTGAGGTATCTTTACGAAATAACCCGGTCAAATAATGTCTTTTCCGTTATGACTGGATTGGCGCGAAACAAAGTGCAGCAGGAAAGTATCGGCAATGCAAAAAATCCATGTCCGTAACATTGTTGGAGTCGCTGCGTTGGCATGGCTATTGTCGTGCCTGTCGCTGGCTGGTGCCGCTGATGTGAGGCGGCCGGTCAGCATCCCGTCGGCGGGGCAACTGGATGTGATGTGTGCGACGCAACTTGATACGACGCGCGCGCGGGTCAAGGATTTCGAAGAAGGGCGCTACGACAATGATTTGTTGCGGTCCTGGAATCGGATGCTGGTCGATTTGAATAGCGTATGGCAACCTGCCAGTGTCTGGGCCGCTGTCAGTCCGGATCCGGATTTGCGCGAGTCGGCCCGACAGTGCGATCTGGCCTTTACTTCATTGTTTTCCCGGATTACCCAATCTTCCCCGCTGTATGAGCAATTCAAGCGCTATGTGCCGGTCGATACGATAGACCGCTCGGCCCGCGAGTCTATCCTGTTGGACTTTACCGGCAGCGGCGTGAATTTACCGCCTGAGGAACGACAGAAGGCGCTGGCCCTGACCGATGAAATTGGTCGGCTCCAGCAGCAATTCGAGACGACCTTGCGTAATGACCGGACCCGGTTAAGCTTTTCCGCAGAAGAGCTGCGGGGCGTGGACCCGCGCTTTCTCGCGCACCAGCCGCGCGATGCCAATGGCCATTATGTGTTCGGTTTTGATAATCCCGAAATCGATACCATCATGGATACCGCCGATAACGAGGCGGTTCGACAGCGGTATAGCTATGCCCTTAGCCGGCGTGGCGGCCCGGAAAACCTTGCCGTGCTGAACCGTATCGTGGTTTTGCGCAAGCAATTGGCGCAACTGATGGGCTATGCCAGTTTTGCCGATTGGGAGTTACGTTCGCATATGGCTGGCAGTGCCGATCAGGTCAACGGCTTTCTCGGGGAAATCAAACGACGGGTCGATCAGCTCGAGCGTCAGGAGCTGGATGTTCTCAAGCAGGAGAAAGCCCGAATAACCGGAATACCGACGGTGCAATTGGGACACTGGGATGTGTCCTATTACAAAGATCATTACATCGCCTCTCACTATAACGTCGATCAGGCCGAGGTGCGGCGGCAATTTCCGGTAGAACCCACGGTTGACTGGCTGATTCTGGTGCTCAACCGGCTGTATGGCCTGGATATCCAGTCCGCCGTTACCTTGCCCTTATGGCATGGTGATGTAAAAGCCTACGATGTTCGCGACAAAGTCGCTGGGACCTATCTTGGTTCGTTTTATCTTGATTTGTACCCTCGTGAGGGTAAAACCCGACAGGATGGCACGCTGGTCTTGCGTAGCGGTAGTTCTCAGGAGGGGGTGACGCCGCTGGCGGTCATGATGGCCAATTTCAATCGTGATGGTTTGAACGAAGAAGAATTTTCTGTGCTGTTTCACGAAGTCGGGCATGTCATGCATGCGGTGTTGTCGCGTACCCGCTATCAGGTCAATGCCGGCTTGAATGTCAAAAGTGATTTTGTCGATGCGTCTTCCCAGATGTTCGAAGAGTGGGGGCGTCGTCCCGAAGTGTTGGCCTTGTTCAAGGAGGCCTGTCCGTCATGTCGCCCTGCCGACATGGCCTTGATCGAGCGAATGAACAAGGCAAGGCAGTTTGGCCGGGGAATCGAATATGGCCGGCAGTGGTTGTATGCTGCCTACGATATGGCTCTTGCCGGCACGGCACCTGCCGACGCGATGGAAACCTGGGTAACGATGGAGTCGCGCTCTCCGTTGGGGTATACCGAAGGGACGCAGTTCCCGGGGATTTTCGAGCACATCGTCGGTGGCGGCTATGCGGCCGGTTATTATGGTTATATGTGGTCGCAGGTGTTGGCTCTGGACATGTTGTCCGCCTTTGGCCGCAATGCGATGAATCCGGCCGTCGGGATGCGCTTCCGCAAGCGGGTGCTGGAAAAGGGTGGGGAGCTTCCCCCTCAGGAGCTGGTACGATCCTTTTTGGGGCGAAACTCGTCTCCGGAGGCTTTTTTTGCCGAGATTGCCGGGCAACGTACCGGCCATTGATTGATCCATGGCCCGGTGGTGCACCGGGCTTCACTCCTCGCCAATCGGCAATTGCAGGGTTTCCTTGACCTCTTCCATGACCACATAGCTTTTGGACTCCTTGGCGGAGGGCAGCTGCAGCAGAATTTCTCCCAGCAGTTTGCGGTACATGGACATATCCGGTAAGCGTGCCTTGATGAGATAGTCGAATTCGCCGGAGACCAGGTGGCATTCGAGGATTTCCGGAGTGTTGCGGACTTCGCGCCGGAACGCATCAAAGATATCGCCGGATTTGGCGGATAGTTTGATTTCCACGAAAACCAGTAAGTTCGCCCCCATCGCCATGGGGTTCAATCGGGCGTGATAGCCTTCGATCACGCCTTCCCGTTCCAATCGTCGTACCCGTTCGGTGCAGGGGGTGGTTGAGAGTCCCACCTTCTCGGCGAGCTCCGTCATCGAGATCCGTCCCTGTTGTTGCAATAACCGTAATATCTTCATGTCGAGCTTGTCGAGCGGGCGATGTTGCATCGTGGATTTCTTCATTTTCCTCTGTCTTTGCGTATTTTTAAGGTGATTTTAACTAGTGTTCTGTCTAAATATAGTAAAAAAATCGACAGTTTAGTGAATATACTATCGGAATTCCCTTCTCAAAAAAACCGGCATCATAACCGGGTATAACGCAACGCAATGTGGAGAGTGTATTCATGAAGGTCATCGTTTTGGGTGGCGGTGTCGTCGGTGTTTCGACGGCCTGGTATCTTGCCAAGGCAGGTTGTCAGGTCACGGTTATTGACCGCGCCGAGACTGTCGCATTGGAAACCAGCTTTGGCAATGCCGGGCAGATTTCTCCGGGATACTCTGCCCCTTGGGCAGCACCGGGAATTCCCCTCAAAGCGGTCAAATGGTTGTTCCAGCGCCATGCCCCACTGGCGATCAGTCCCGATGGATCGCTCTATCAATGGCAATGGATGATGCGCATGCTGGCCAACTGCAATGAGAAGGCCTATGCGCTGAACAAGGCGCGCATGATGCGGCTGGCCGAGTATAGCCGCGACAAGATCCGCGAGTTGCGCGACGAGACCGGAATTGCCTATGAAGGACGGCAAGGGGGGACCTTGCAATTGTTCCGTTCCCAGGCACAGGTCGATGCCATGTACAAGGATATCGCCGTGCTGGAAGAGTGCGGTGTCCCGTTCAATGTGCTGGATACCGCAGGCTGCGCCAAGGTCGAGCCGGCGCTGGCGCGCGTTGGCAATTTGATCAAAGGTGGTTTGCAGTTGCCGAATGACGAGACGGGTGATTGTCATTTGTTTACCAATCATCTGGCGGATCTCGCCCGTGCGCGGGGTGTCGAGTTCCGTCTTGGCACCAGCGTCGACGGTCTGGAAGTTCGCGGCAATGTGGTGACTGCGGTGCGCATCGGTGAAGAGCGCTTGACGGCTGACCATGTCGTGGTGGCCTTGGGGAGTTACTCGCGTGACTTCGTCAAAACGCTGGGAATCGATATCCCGGTCTACCCGGTGAAAGGCTACTCGCTGACGATCCCGATTACCCGTGCCGAGGCAGCGCCGGTCTCTACCGTGCTGGATGAAACCTATAAAGTCGCGATTACCCGCTTCGATGACCGTATCCGGGTTGGCGGCATGGCCGAGTTGGCCGGCTATCAACTCGACCTTAATCCGCGTCGCCGCGAGACACTGGAAAAGGTTGTCACCGATTTGTATCCGGACGGTGGGGATGTGGCGGCGGCCAGTTTCTGGACCGGTTTGCGCCCGATGACACCGGATGGTACGCCAATCATCGGTGCGACGCGGTTTGCCAATCTGTCGCTGAATACCGGTCATGGCACCCTGGGCTGGACGATGTCGGCGGGTTCGGGCAAGGTGCTGGCCGATCTGATTACCGGTGCGACGCCCGAGATTCGAGTCGATGGGCTGTCCATGCAGCGTTACGCCGCCAGCGGTCAAGAACAGGTGCTGTCTGTCTCGACGACCGGTACGGCAGGAGCGTGAGTCAGCGATGCGTCCCTTGATTGCCACGATCTATCTGGATCGACTGAGACATAATTATTTGCTGGCTCGGCGTTTGCACGGTGGGCGGGCGCTGGCAGCGCTCAAAGCCGATGCCTATGGCCATGGCGCGGTGGTGTGCGCCAAAGCGCTGGAGTCGGTGGCCGATGGTTTTGCTGTCGCCTGCCTTGAAGAAGCCCTTGAGTTGCGCGAGGCGGGCATTCGTCTTCCTATCCTGCTGCTGGAAGGGGTGTTCGATGCCGATGAACTGGCGGCGGTCGACGCGCACGACCTGTGGATGGTGGTTCAGAACGCTTCGCAACTGGCGTTGCTGGAGGCGTCGACGCCGAAGCGCCCCTACGGTGTCTGGCTCAAGCTCGACTCCGGCATGCATCGGGTCGGCTTCTCTCCCGAGGAGTATGCCGGGGTGTACGCCCGGTTGGTGGCCAGTGGCAAGGTGATGGACATCGTGCGCATGACGCACTTTGCCCGTGCCGACGAGCCGGGCAAACCGGCCACGGCCAGTCAAATCGAGGTGTTCGACGCGGCATGTCGTGGATTGCCGGGTGAAGCCAGTCTCGCCAATTCAGCGGCGATTCTGTTGCATCCGACCGCGCATCGAGACTGGGGGCGTCCGGGTATCATGGTCTATGGTGCTTCGCCGCTGGAGGCGGGCCATCCCGCAGCTGCAGAGTTGCAAGCGGTCATGACACTCAAGAGCCGGATTTTCGGGGTACGGGACTTGCCGGCCGGCGAGGCCATCGGTTATGGCGGAACGTTTGTCACCGAGCGCCAGACCCGTGTCGGTCTCGTGGCGTGTGGTTATGCCGACGGCTATCCCCGCTTGGCTTCGAGCGGGACGCCGGTTGCGGTGGACGGGAGACGGACGCGCGTCATCGGGCGAGTGTCGATGGACATGATGACGGTGGATCTGACCGATTTGCCGCAAAGTGGTCTTGGCAGCGAAGTCGAGTTGTGGGGCGATATCGTTAATGTCAATGAGGTGGCGGCTCAGGCCGGAACCATCGGCTACGAGATTCTTTGCAATGTAAAGCGGGCTCACCGGCAGATCATCGGCTAGCCCGAAAGTTGGCAGAATAACAAACGGCACTCCAGAGCATTCGGAGTGCCGTTTTTCGTGGTGGAGGCCGATTCGCTCAGGGTTCGACCCGGAGTACGGACTGATCTTTCAGGTAGCTTTCCAGTGCATGCCCTGCCGAGAGAATATGAAAGCGAATAAACGCTTCTGCCTCATCGGCTTTGCCGGCTTTGCACAATTCCAGCAATTGGGTGTGTTCTTCGTGGGCGCGTTGCATGGTTTGCGTGAACAGAATCTGCATGCGCGTATAGCGATCGGTCTTGTTGTGTAGCTGTTCGATCAGCGCCAGGGTATTGGGCCGTCCGGCGCTACGATACAAGGCCAGGTGGAAGCGTGAATTCAGTTCACCCCACTGACGGACATCGTTGGCTTGCAGGGCCTTTTCAAATTCAGCCAGTGTCTCGCTGGCCAGGCGCAGGTCCGCCTCGGTCTGACAGGGGATAGAAGCCTTCAGCAAGGCTCCCTCGAGCATGGCCCTGATTTCCAGTAGTTCGAGAATGTCGTTCAGTGAGAGCTTGGAGACCAGTGCGCCTTTGTGGTCGATGATCTGGATCAGCCCTTCCGCTTCCAGTTGGCGCAGTGCCTCCCGGACCGGAACCCGACTGACGCCGTATTCGTTGGATAGCGCTTCCTGACGCAATTGTTGGCCGTCAGCAAATTCACCAGAGAGAATCCGTTGTCTGAGTGACTCGGTCACGGCGCTGGTCAGCGTTTGACGCTTGATCGGCTGGAGTATTGTCATAGGTATAGTCGGCCGTCGTGAATGAGTTAAGTAATGCTATTGTCCTTTTGATTATACGGAGACTGAGGCGGCTGACAAGAGCGTTGATGACGGTTTAATGGCAGAATTTTCTGCCGGGCAAAAAATGATACACCCGGCTGATCCGCGGTAAAACTCCTGACAAAACAAATGCTTTGCGAAATGGAGGGGCGGAGAGCGGCAGAACAAGCTTGCAGAATGGGGCGGGCATAAAAAAAGCCCCGCATTGGCAGGGCAATTTTTCAAATACTGGGGTGGATGATGGGGCTCGAACCCACGACAACCGGAATCACAATCCGGGACTCTACCAACTGAGCTACATCCACCACTGGGTACTACGTTTTTTCGATCCGGATTGCAGAGTGGGGTGGATGATGGGACTCGAACCCACGACAACCGGAATCACAATCCGGGACTCTACCAACTGAGCTACAT
>JAGLBD010000046.1:26489-29254 GCA_018260425.1 Pseudogulbenkiania sp.
ACGACAACCGGAATCACAATCCGGGACTCTACCAACTGAGCTACATCCACCACTGAAATCCTGAATCTGGCGCGCCCGACAGGACTCGAACCTGTAACCCCCGGCTTAGAAGGCCGGTGCTCTATCCGGTTGAGCTACGGGCACTCATGCCGTGACGCATCGCTCTGGTCGGGGTGGTGGGATTCGAACTCACGACCCCCTGATCCCAAATCAGGTGCGCTAACCAGGCTGCGCTACACCCCGACGACAGAGAGCGCAACTATACATATCGAAATATTATCTGTCAATACCCGTTGAGGAAGGGGGCTAAAAAATGAGAAAATGACTCTTTTGATCTGGCGTTGAACGGGGTGGATGATGAGCGCACAACTTATTGACGGCAAAGCCGTTGCGGATCGTTTGATCGGTCGGGTACGCGATGGCGTGCAATTACGTGAAAGCAAGGGGCTGCGTGCTCCGGCTCTCGCCGTTATCCTGGTCGGCAACGATCCAGCTTCGGCTGTTTATGTCCGCAACAAAAAGCGCGGTTGTGAAACCTCGGGCATCCGCTCGGTTGCCCATGACTTGCCTGTCGAGACGACTCAGGCCGAGCTGTTGGCCCTGATTGACCAGTTGAATGCCGACCCGGGCATCGACGGCATTCTGGTGCAATTGCCCTTGCCTGCCGGCATCGATCCGCAAGCCGTGATCGAGGCGATTGATCCGTATAAGGATGTCGATGGCTTCCATCCCTATAATGTCGGCCGCCTGGCGACCAAGATGCCGCTGTTGCGCCCATGTACCCCTCGCGGTGTGATGACCTTGCTGGAGGAGTATGGAATTGACCCCAAAGGCCAGAAAGTGGTGATTGTCGGCGCATCGAACATTGTCGGGCGCCCGCAGGCGCTGGAAATGCTGATGGCGCGCGCTACGGTGACCGTCTGCCACAGTGCAACCCGGGATCTGGCCAACGAGGTTGCCCAAGCCGATATCGTGGTGGCGGCCGTGGGTAAGCCCGACTTTGTCAAAGGCGAGTGGATCAAACCGGGGGCCGTGGTGATCGACGTGGGTATCAACCGCCTGGCCGATGGCCGTCTGGTCGGCGATGTGGCCTTTGATACCGCCCGCGAGCGTGCCTCCTTCATTACCCCTGTGCCGGGTGGCGTCGGGCCGATGACCGTGGCGACCTTGCTGCAAAACACCCTGGACGCCGCCAACCTGAAAGATTCTGCATGAGCCATACCAAGCATTCCGCGACATTGCTGATGGCCTGCCCCGACCGCAAGGGGCTGGTTGCCGCGATCGCTAATTTTTTGATGACCTATAACGCGAATATCATGCATGCCGACCAGCATCAGGATGTGACAGAAAACCTGTTCCTGATGCGGGTGGAGTGGTCGCTGGACGGATTTACCCTGCCGATGGACGACTTTGCCAAGGCCTTCGCCCCCATTGCGGCCGAGCATGACATGACCTGGCGGGTCTCGTTGTCGTCCCGCAAGCCGCGCATGGCGATTTTCGTATCGCGCTACGAACACTGTCTGGCCGACTTGTTGCATCGCTGGCGCATCGGCGAACTGGATTGCGATATTCCGCTGATCATCTCCAATCATGAAGACTGCCGTCGTCTGGCGGAATTCAACGGGATTCCTTTCCATGTCATTCCGGTCAACCGGGACAACAAGGCCGAAGCGGAAGCCCTGCAATGGCAGTTGATGGATGAAGCCGGTGTGGATCTGGTCGTGCTGGCACGCTATATGCAGGTATTGTCCTCCGACTTCGTGAAACGCTATCCTGCGCGCATCATCAATATCCATCACAGCTTCTTGCCAGCCTTCGATGGCGCCAAGCCTTACCATCGTGCCTTTGCGCGCGGGGTGAAGCTGATTGGCGCTACCAGTCACTATGTGACCGAGGTGCTCGACGATGGCCCGATCATCGAACAGGAAGTGACGCGCATTTCGCATCGCGACGATGTGGAAGACCTGATCCAGAAGGGGCGCGACCTCGAAAAGGTTGTCCTGTCACGAGCGGTTCGCTGGCATCTTGACGACCGCATTCTTTCCTATAGCAACAAAACGGTGATATTCGATTGAACGCCCTGCATGCTTTTATCGATGATGTTCTGGATCTGGTCCGGTTTCGTGTTACGGATCTGGAGCGCTATCAATACCCGCTGTGGCTGACCATGCTGGTCGTCGCGGCATTGGGGGTGGTCGGCGGCGCCGGCTTCAGTGCTTTGGGCGTCAATGTCGGCAGTGCGATGCTGGTCGTGGCCTTGTTGACCTGGGTGCAACTGAGTGTGCTGGGCAAACTGCTGCGTGTGTGGCTCAGAGTGATGCGCAAACCGGTCAACCTGTCGCTGACCGGGATTTTGCTGGCATCAAACGGACTGGTGTTTCTGTCTCCACTGACCAGTTGGCTGCCTAAAGATGTTGCCGGCGGGCTGGCGCTGGTGATGATGTTTCTGGTCAACGCCGTAATGGTCAATAGTGTGGCACGGGTGTCCGGTCAGTCGCGTGGCCTGGTGTTGCTGGGAATCGTGCTGAGTTATCTGGTGATGTCGTTTGTGCTGGCTGTCTTGCTGGTGCTGCTGCTGTCTTCCGGCATCAAGGGGATTCCTCCCGATCTGCTGCAGACGCTGCAACATGGCGTTCCACCGGCAAAATAATGATGTTGCCGACACGTGCTGGTGCTGTTTCCGGCTGTGTTAAGAAAAAACCCTGCAGATTGAACTGCACCCCAAAAGTTGGACACCCGTTCAACCTTTGGGGTGTTTTTCATGA
>JAGLBD010000014.1 GCA_018260425.1 Pseudogulbenkiania sp.
ACACCGACCGCTTCCTTGCCGTTGTACTGGTTAAAGGCCGTTTTGGTCTGTACCCCTTTGCTATAGGTGACCCCGCCCAGCAAGCGCACCGCCTTGTCCAGATTGCCCGAGGTGCTCCACTCCAATCCGCGCACCTGTTTTTCGCCGCCATCGGCATAGGTCGGATTGGCCGAGCTACCCAGTGCAATCAGCATGGGCTTGGTCAGTTCGAACACACTGGCTGTATGGCTGAAGGTGCCGGTATCCCACTTCAGACCCACTTCCTTTTGTTCCGACTGGTAAGGCGCAAACGTCTGGTTGTAGTTGGTCGCGGCGGTATCGGTGACCGTATCCCCCTTGGACAGACCTTCAACATAATTGGCATACAACGAGATGGACGGGCCCCACGGTTTGATGACCAGACCGACGGCTGGCGAGACCACTGACTTGTTGTAACTGGCGGTCACGGCACCTTTTGCATTGAATGAGGTGGTTTTTACCCGCTGGTTTCGCAGTCCCAGCGTCAGTTTTACCCGATCCTCTGCCAGTGAGACACTATCCATCAGCGCCAGACTGGACAGGGTGGTTTCGCCGGTTTTGGAGGCCGAACCCGGTGTTTCGGGCATGGCTGCGGTGACAGGGTTGTAGAGATTGGAGGCAAAGCTGCTCATGTTGACCGCCGAACCATTCTCTTGTTTGAGTTCGGTGGCATGCAACACCAGCTCATGGCCGATCGTACCGGTGTTGAATTGACTGCGGACTCCGGCCTCGGCCGAGAGGTTTTTATCATAGCCGCGCTGGGCAACCATTCGTCCAGTGAAGTCGCCATTAGCCTGAATGCTGCGCGCATGGGTGCCATTGATGAAGCCGTTGTAGTCATGGCGCATGCTGCCCACTCCGGCAAACAGAGAGACATTACTATTGAGCTGATAGTCACCACGCAGAATGACGGCCTTGCTTTCCAGTTCGCCATGGGCATTGGGGAACAGATTGGTCTTGGCGTCCAGAGCGGCCGGAATGTCACTGCTGGCAAACCAGTACATGGCCGGCGTGCCGCCGCTGAATGACTCCTTGCTGTAGTAGCTATCCAGCGAAACCTTTAGTTGCGGGCCACGGTAGTCGAGCGCTGCAGACAGAAAATCCCGCTTTTTGGATTGACCGCTTAATTCGGTATCCCCATTGCTGTAAGCATGATTGACTCGCACACCCCACTCATTGTTTTCACCAAAGCGGCGACCGACATCAACGGTGGTGCCTAGCTGAGAGTCGGACTGATAGCCAACCGAGACACGTGTCAGCGGGGTATCGGTTGCCCGTTTGGGGACCAGATTGATGACACCACCGACCGCTCCGCTAGGGGCCATACCACTGAAGAGGGCGCTGGGTCCCTTCAAGACCTCGACCCGCTCGATGTACTCGACAGGGGTATGGCCATAAGGCGCCAGGCCGTACATGCCATTGATGGCCAAATCATTGCCACTGATATCAAAGCCGCGAATACGGTAGTTCTCGTAAGCGTGGCCGCTCGACGTCGTGAAACGGACGGAAGGATCATTTTGCATCACATCCGCCAGCGTTCTGGCTTGTTGATCCTGAATCAGCTGAGAGGTATAGCTGGTGATACTGAAGGGGGTATCAATCAAGGCCTGATAGCCCAGCGCCCCCAGTCGTGCGCCTTTGGCAAGCTGTCCAGCGGCATACGGCGCGTCTGTGCCGGGGGTGTTTGCCGTCACGACAACGGTAGGCAATTCCACCGCCTCTGTCGAGGTTTTCCCTTTCACACTGGCTTCTGCCAACAGAACCGGTGGAAACGAGGCAATTGCCAACGCGATGGCAATCGGCGTCTTCCGCAGCGACATAACTTCTCCTTGCAATAGACCCTACAAACCCACTGGAACAGGTCTGTAACACTGTCAATGAGCGATACAACAATGAATTGGCTGAAGCGCAGTGTTCGCAGGACAGCATGGCTTGACCGTAAAGTCGTACAGACCGTCCCGCCGCAACAGCCGGCGTGAATATCACGTGTCGGGAACCTCTGCGTGACAAGCTGTCAGGCTGCTTGAGAGTAGGGGGCTCGACACATAAAAGGTAGCGCATGCTAACACGAATCATTCGCATTTAACAATTTATTCGACATAGCCATATCGAGCAATAAATGCATAAGTCCACTGAACGCGCCTAGTGAGACACAGGGAAGAATGAAGGGTCTCGCTGTAGAAAAGCCATCGTAGGGAAACCACGCGGTCGAACCTGAGGGAGGATAACGAATATGCCAAAGGTATTAAATTTAAAAATTCAAGAACTATTTAGCGATAGTGTAATCAAAGAACTATCATTCATATTTAATAAGAAACCTCGCTTCAAGTTATTGAGTCGCCAGCGGCTTTGACAGGAAAGCGAGTGTAAATCATGAAATACAATTGTTTCATGATGAGCAGATTTCAAGGAGGGCTTATGAGCACGCACACCGAACGATTGCCGATCTGGACCATTCTGGCTCCCGTTATCGGTTGGGTCTTGTTGACGCTCAAAGGCGCAGAGCCGTCGGTGTTCATGGAGGTCCTGATGGTGGCGGCCCTGTTGGTGGGCGTATTGGCGGCCGTGCATCATGCCGAAGTGGTGGCACATCGGGTGGGGGAGCCTTTCGGTACGCTGGTGCTGGCCGGGGCGGTGACGGCCATTGAAGTGGCATTGATCGTCACCCTGATGGTGTCGGGCGGCGCGGCAACGGCAGCTTTGGCCCGGGACACTATTTTTGCCACGGTCATGATCATCCTCAACGGTATTGTCGGCTTGTGCCTGCTGGCGGGGGGGCAGCGCTATGGAGAGCAGCGTTTCGGCCTGCTCGGGGTGAATGCCGCGTTGTCCACTCTGGCGGCCATCATCACCTTGACACTGATCTTGCCTAACTTCACCACGACCATGGTCGGCCCCTATTACACCGCTAAACAACTCGCGTTTGTTGCGGTGGCGTCATTGGTGCTGTATGGCGCCTTCGTGTTTGTCCAGACGGTACGGCATCGCGACTACTTCTTGCCTGAGGAGGGGGCCGGCAATGAAAACCATCATGCTGCACCCCCATCGGTAAAAACAGCGTTGATCAGTCTGGTCTGTTTGCTGGCAGGTCTCGCTGCCGTGGTGTTATTGGCCAAGGCCATTTCGCCGATGATCGAGGCCGGTGTGGCGAGTGTGGGGGCTCCAGTCGCATTGGTGGGGGTCATCATCGCTTCCATCGTGTTGCTGCCCGAGGGGGTCGCAGCATGGCGTGCGGCCAAGGTCAATCGTTTGCAGACCAGTCTCAATCTGGCTCTGGGTTCGGCGTTGGCCAGTATCGGTCTCTCCATTCCTGCCGTGGCCATTGTTTCCATCCTCAATGGCTGGCCGCTGGCCTTGGGCATCGATGCCAAGTCCACCATCCTGCTGGTGGTTTCCCTGCTGGTGTCGACCTTGTCGCTGGGCAACGGACGGACCACAGTACTGCAGGGGGTCGTTCACCTGGTGCTGTTTGCCTCCTACCTGTTCCTCACTATTTTTCCCTGAATCCGGCGCGTTTCCATGGCTGACCACCTCATCCCGGGGTGGTCGGTTTTTTCGTGCGGGTCAAGATTTTTCATGACGCACCGATAAAAGAGGTGTTATCCACTGATCCTCCAGCCCTGCCGCTGGAGTGGAGGCGCACCATGTCAATGACGGCCATTGCTTCGTTTTCTGCCTTGTCGATGCACCCTTCTGCCTCTGCCCTGGTAACGCGCCGGCAACCCGAGCGGCTTCCGGTTGCGCTTGATGCCGGCGGTAATGCTCCGCGTAGCGGCGAGACGGGAGTTTCCAGAACTTTGACCGAGATACTGTCCTTCAGCCAGGAAAGGTCCCGGGAATAAGCGTTATCTTGCCTTTGTCTACAGGTTGCCGGGGGAAGGTTTGTGCGGGTCGTGCAGCTGCCGTTAGTTTGCCTATAGTTAAACAAAGACTATCCGGCCGTGCGCACAAGGCCGGGAATGCGTGCTTTGATCGGGTGACATCATGAGCGGCAATGACCCTATAGATGACAATTTTTCAGAAGAGCTTGCTTCATTGCGCATAGAACGCGATGGGGCCGAGCGTTCCTCCCGGGACAAACTGCATGTGCTATCGCTGATCAGTCATGAACTGCGCACCTCTCTGAGCGGCGTCATCGGCATGACGGACCTGTTGCAGCAGACGCCGTTGAATCATGAGCAGGCCGATCTGCTCGATTCATTGCGCCAGTCAAGTTCATCCATTCAGGAGTTGCTCACCGCTATCCTCGATTATGCCCGCATCGAGTCGGGACAGTTGAAGCTGGAGTCCAGTCCGGTTTCCTGGCGTGCGTTGCTGGCGGCGTGTACCGAGCAATTGCGGCCAGTGGCATTGGCCTCGGGGTTGAGCTTTCATCTTGAGATCGACCCGGACATGCCGGTGTGGATCAAGGGGGATCCGGGGCGCTTGAAACAAATCGTGACGACCCTGACGCGCGAGGTGCTGAGTAGCCTCAGGCAAGGAGGGGTACGTATCGTAGTGACGCCCTCGGTCGGCGAGTCACTGGTGGTGATGATCCGTTCTGCGGAGGTGGCTGACACTATCGCCCCTTTGACATCCCATGCAACGGTGCTGGGCGGCAATACCATCCCCGGAGAGTTGGGCGTCATGCTGTGTGATGGATTGATCCGGGCACTGGGCGGTGACTTGCTGGTGGCCTGCGAGGCCGGACAATGGCAAGCCTTTCGTTGCCGTTTACCGATGCAGGTTTGCGAGGCCCCGTACTCGGAGGCCTCCCGGATCGATACCGCCACATTGCCTCGGCTGCGGGTGTTGATTGCGGAAGACATTCCGGTGAACCAGATGCTGGCGAGTCATCTGCTAGCCAGAATCGGTATGCAGGGTATTGAAGTGGCGGCTAACGGTATGGAAGCGCTTGAGGCAGTCAAACGAACCCGCTTCGATGTCGTGTTGATGGATGTCGGCATGCCGGTCATGGACGGGATTGAAGCCACCCAGGCGATCCGTGCGTTGGGTGATCAGTGCCATCAGCCCCATATTGTGGCGGTCACGGCCGATGCCTACGATGAAAACCGGAGTGCCTGTTTGGCGGCCGGCATGAATGACTTTATCTCCAAACCTTACCGCCGCGACGACCTGATCATGTGTCTGTCGCGAGTAGTCATTTAAAATGCCATGAAAATATCATTCACTGGTCATCTCTTGAGTTTTTTCATGTTTTTCCGCTGATTCGTTTGCTTACATTGGTTAAATTCATGCAGTTATCTGCATTAGTGTTGGTTTATGTATGTTGATTAGCATATTCTAACATTGTGATCGGAGTTTGTTGTACGTCAAATACAGCCGGTGAAAGTCGCAGAATAATGGATGTCATCGAGATTGAAGTTGACCGACAAGTTACCAATTCGGGTATCTACGGTTAATGGAATCAGGTCAACGGGCCGCCGCCAGAGGATGTAGAGGCAGGGGTTGTTGCTTCGGAGTCGGGGCGACGGTCTTAACTAGCTGGTTTATCACTCAAGGTAGGACTTAAGATGAATTATCTGAAAATTGCGCTTGGTTCGGTAGAAGCTTGCTGCATTGCGACAGAACGTGCCTATGTGAACGTTACAGAAACAGATTTTTCGGATGTCGGTGCTGTCGTTATCAGTGTCCAGGATATTGTTGAAGGGAAGATCATTGACAAACTGGTCTCCCGTGGCCTGAAAATTCCAGTCTTCGTCGAAACCAAAAACAAGGAAACCCTGCCGCTGGACTACGTTGAACACGTGACCAGCGTCATCGAGTGCCAGAAACAATCGCCGGAATTCTACGGTCGCCAGATCGAAACCGCGATCACCAAATACAGCGAATCGATGCTGCCCCCGTTCTTCGGCCTGCTGCGCAAGTATGTCGAAATGGGTAACTCCACTTTCGCTTGCCCGGGTCACCAGGGTGGTCAGTTCTTCCACAAACATCCCGCCGGCCGTCGCATGTTCGACTTCTTCGGCGAGAACCTGTTCCGCTCCGATATGTGTAATGCCGACGTGAAGCTGGGTGACCTGCTGATTCACGAAGGTGCTGCCCATGAAGCTCAGGCACACGCTGCCCGCGTCTACAATGCCGACAAGACCTACTTCGTCCTGAATGGTACCTCCGCATCCAACAAAGTAGCGTGTAACGCACTGTTGGCCAAGGGTGACCTGGTGTTGTTCGACCGTAACAACCACAAATCCAACCACCACGGTGCCCTGATTCAAGCCGGTGCTACCCCGGTCTATCTGGAAACCGCACGTAACCCGTTTGGTTTCATCGGTGGTATCGATGCGCACTGCTTCGAAGAAAGCTATCTGCGCGAACAGATCCGTGCCGTAGCTCCGGACCGTGCCAAGAGCGAACGTCCGTTCCGTCTGGCCATCATCCAGCTGGGTACCTACGACGGTACGATCTACAATGCCCGTCAAGTTGTCGACAAGATCGGTCACCTGTGTGACTACATCCTGTTTGACTCGGCTTGGGTAGGTTACGAGCAATTCATCCCGATGATGAAAGACTGCTCGCCGCTGCTGCTTGATCTGAACGAAAACGATCCGGGTATCATCGTGACCCAATCGGTTCACAAACAACAAGCCGGTTTCTCGCAAACCTCGCAGATCCACAAAAAAGACCGCCATATCAAGGGTCAGGCCCGCTACTGCAACCACAAGCGTTTCAACAATGCCTTCATGTTGCATGCATCGACTAGCCCGTTCTACCCGCTGTTTGCCTCGCTGGACGTTAACGCCAAGATGCACGAAGGCGAAAGTGGTCGCTATCTGTGGAAACAGTGCGTCAAGTTCGGTATCGAAGCTCGCAAGATGTTGCTCAACACCTGCGAAATGATTCGTCCGTTCGTCCCGGAAACCGTGGGTGGTCGTCCGTGGCAAGACCACGATACCGAAGCCATGGCGCAAGACCTGAGTTTCTTCGCCTTCCATCCGGGCGACAAATGGCACGCGTTTGAAGGCTACGCCGAAGGTCAATACTTCGTCGATCCTTGCAAACTGCTGCTGACGACTCCGGGTATCAATGCCGCCACTGGTGAATACACCAAGTTCGGTATTCCGGCGACCATTCTGGCCAACTTCCTGCGTGAAAACGGCATCATTCCGGAAAAATGTGACTTGAACTCCATCCTCTTCCTGCTGACTCCGGCAGAAGATATGGGCAAGATGCAGCATCTGGTTGCCCAGATCGCTCGCTTCGAACGCTTTGTTGCTGAAGATGCACCGCTGTCTGTGGTACTGCCGACGGTTTACCAGAATAACGAAGCACGTTATCGCGGTTACACCATCCGTCAACTGTGTCAGGAAATGCATGACCTGTATGTCAGCCGCAACGTGAAGCAGCTGCAGAAGGAAATGTTCCGTCAAAGCCACTTCCCGACTCTGGCCATGAATCCGCAAGAAGCCAACATCGAATTCGTTCGCGGCAATGTGGAGCTGGTTGCCCTGAAGGATGCCGAAGGCCGTATCGCCGCCGAAGGTGCCTTGCCGTACCCGCCGGGCGTACTGTGCGTCGTACCGGGCGAGCAGTGGGGTGGTGCGGTTCAGAAATACTTCCTGGCTCTGGAAGAAGGCATCAACGTGCTGCCGGGCTTCTCGCCCGAGCTGCAAGGTGTCTACCTGCAGGATGATCCGGATGGCCGCAAGCGTGCCTACGGTTATGTAATGAAGAAATAATTCCGGGTTGGTAACGGAATGACGCAGGCCGGGAATCTGGATTCCCGGCCTTTTTTACGTCTGTGATGTCGACTTGCCGCAGGCGGCTGCGGTAACGTCCTGAAAACATTTCGCCAGAGTGCGTGCGCCGGGGCCGGCATCGGCCGGATTCGCCACCACCAGATAGACCGGCGAGAAGCGCCGAAAACCATAATCCAGTGGCAGGGGTATCAAGCGCTGCTGTTCCAGATCCTCCCGGATCAAATGCTGCGGCAACCAGGCAAATGCCAGACCGGCCTTGACGATTTCAATCGCCGTTTCCGCCTTGGTGACGGTCCAGCGATTGCGGGCTTCGAGCCAGCCCTCATCGCGTGGATGACGGGAACCCGAGTCCCGTACCACCACTTGTGTCCAGGCTTTCAAGTCATCCAGTTGCAAAGGCTCGTGGTGCGCGTGCAAGGGATGCTCGGGGCTACTGACCGCGACGAATTCTGCCTCGAACAATTTGTCCCCGAGAAATCCGGCCGGCAGGTTGTTGACGATGGCCAGATCAACCTTGCCCTCCTGCAGTGCCTCTTCTCCTCCCGACAGTACTACTTCAATGAGTTCTATCCGGGTTTGCCGGCAAATCCCTTGAAAGGCTTGCAGTGCCGCCGTGAGCAAATAAGTCGGATAGAGCCCGTCCACCGCCAATCTGACTTCGACTTCCCAACCCTGATCCAGCGAGCGGGCGCGTTGTTCCAGTTGCAAGGCTGACTTGACCAGAGGCATGGCATCTCGCAGCAACGCTTCGCCGATCACGGTCAATTTCATGCGCCGGCCATCGGGCTCCAGCAGGGTAACCCCCAGTTGCTGCTGCAGTTTGGCCAGCGTGTAACTGATGGCGGACTGGCTGCGAAACAGGGCTTCTGCCGCCTGGGCATAGCTGCCGTGCTCAACGATGGCTTGCAGTACCCGCCACTGCTCAAGGGTGGTTCGGGGGAATAAATCGCTCATATATCGAAAATCCTGATGATTATCAGCTTATTTTTGCGCTTTTTTATCAACAAATCAAATAGTAAAGTGACGTCACTGAACGCGGCATAGCAAACACCGCCAACTTTTAAAGGAATTCATCATGAAACGCACCGCCCTGATTGCAACGACTCTTGTCCTGATCTCTTCGATGGCCCATGCCGGCGATGGCTACCTGAATGCCCGCAAAGCCCAGGAAAAACGTGAAGCCGCTCAGGTCGTTGTTCAAAGCGATGCCGAGCGCAAGGCGGCCGACGACTACGCTGGCGCCGTCATCAAAGCCAACCGCGACAATTACCGCAATCACTAAGCCACGCTTAGTCACCACTCTTTTTGTTTCAGATTCGTCTTATCCCTTGTCGGGCAGACACTCCCTACCATTGAACCTTCGATGGCCGGGGTCGTATTACCTGTCGGAGATAGACTGAGAACCCATGAAAGGCATTACCATGAAGATCACTACCCTTATCGCTGTTTCCTTGTTGTCCTTGACTGCCATGGCGGCAAATGCCGGCGAAGGTTACCTGAATGTGCGCAAAGCCCAGGAAAAGCGTGAAGTGGCTCCGGTGGCTCAAAGCGATGCAGCACGCAAGGCGGCTGACGATTACGCTGGCGCGGCCATCAAAGCCAATCAAGACAATTATCGCAATCACTAAGCCGCACTTCGTTATCACTACGACTGTTCCGGTTTCGTCTTGTCCCTTGTCAGGCTGACTCACCCAACCATTTAACTATCGATGGCTGGAGTCGGTTTGCCCATTGGCGCCAGACTGAAACCCCATGAAAGGCATTGCCATGAAAATCACTACCCTTATCGCTGTTTCCGTGTTGTCCTTGACTGCCATGGCGGCTAATGCCGGCGATGGTTTCCTGAATGCTCAACGCGTCCAGGCTGCCCGTGCCGCCAAGAACGACGCTTCTGCCAGTCACGCCACTGTGGCCAAGGATCAGGATGCGGCTCGCGAAGCGGCCAACCGTCATGCCGGTGAGGCCATCAAAGCCAACCGCGACAATTACCGCAACAAATAATGTCTCGGGCACAGGGGGTGGCTGACGCGCACGGCGCGCTCCACCCTGGTGCATTGAAGTCGTTTCATTACTCCTACGGCATTACCGGCATGTTGAACCCGGAGGTTCTCCATGTCTCTCTCCCTCTTTCCCCCTATTGCCCGAATTCCCCGGCTGACGTTTCCGGTCCCTATTGCTCTCGATGAGGGCAGCAAGCGCTCATTGAAATGCCGGCTTTTGCGTTCGGTCTATTCCTTTGTTTCCGGCGAGCTCATGTTCACGAGCACGTCCTCTTGACGCCAGTGACACGCTGAATCGCCGTTTCTTTACGATTGGGGTATGCTGGACAAATTATTCCTGCATTGCCTCGCTGTCGTGCCATGCAGGTCGCCGAGTTAACCCCGTAAATGGTGAGTCATGATTTCAATTACGATCGTTCTGTGCACCCTGATTTTTGGCATTGGCCTGGCGCTATGGGCTTTTGGAGGTTTGGTGTCACTGGTTGCCGCACTCTCGGAAAAACGCTGGGCGTGGGCCGCGGGTATTGCGTTTAGCAGCCTGGTGTTGGCCGTGCCTTTTGCGATGACCCGCCGGCAAAGCGAGCCGTGGCTATTCCGGATGGTCGTGGGGGGATGCGTTATCGCCGCACTCGGTATCGTGTTGTTGCTGGTGGGCTTGCAAGTGACCGGCGGGTTTTTGCCCGTCCCGGCCAGCCAAGGCTAAGGTGACAACGCAGGATAAGTTTGACTTTTGTCGTATCGCTTTGTTTTGACAACAGAGTATGCTCGCCAGTTGCCGATGTAAAAAATACCATAGGGCAGGGCGGGTGTGACGTGCATCCGTGACGATATAACAAGAATGGAGACGGAGTCGCAGGACTCCGTAGGGATTGATGCGAAGATTCTCTGATTGGCCAATCTGGCTGCGACTCACGGGGGCTATCTGGTTGTGTCTGGTGTTGGCTTGGGGGGGCTTGATTGCGTGGGAAACCCAGGTCAGCCGCGACATTGCCATCGATCAAGCCAAAGACCTCGCTCACAGCATGAATGAAATGACGCTGGCGGGACTGACCGGCATGATGATGACCGGTACGGTTGGCAAGCGTGATGTCTTCCTTGACCAGATCAAGGAATTGTCGGCGGTGCGCGAGCTCAAGGTGTTGCGTGGTCCGGCGGTCAACAAGCAATTCGGTCCCGGGGTCGGTAATGACGCCAAACCTGCCGATGCCATCGAATCGGCCGCCGTCAACGAAGGCAAAACCTATGTCGGAATCGAAACCGACCCGGTGCGCGGTGAAGCCTTGCGCGTCGTCTATCCTGCTCTGGCGTCGAGCAAGTACCTCGGCAAGAACTGTCTGATGTGCCATATCGTCCCCGAGAAAACTCCGCTCGGGGCCGTCAGCATGCGTATCTCGTTGGATAAAACCCAACGTGCCGTTGAAGGTTTCCGCAATCAGAGCATCCTGTTCGCGTGCATCGTCTCCTTGCCGTTGATGTTGGTGGTCTATCTGTTCATTCGTCGTTTTGTCAGTCGGCCGCTGACGGTGATGACCGATGGATTGGTGGAGATCGCCAAGGGCGAAGGTGATCTGACCCGTCGTCTGGCCATTCGTGGTCAGGACGAGATTGGTGTGGCTGCCCACAGCTTCAACCAGATGATGAGTACGATTGCCGATCTGGTTCGGGAAGTGGGCTCGGCCGCCGAGGCGGTATCGGCCTCCGCCACGCATCTGTCCGGAAGCGCCGGACGCTTGGCGAGTGGTTCGCATCATCAAAACACCCAGTCGGTCGCTGCCGCAGGCGCGGTGGAAGAGTTGGCCGGACATATCGGTGATATCGCCGGCAATGCCGGTGCGGTGTACCAACGCTCCGAGGAAAGTCTCGCCCGTTCACAGGAAGGCTTGAAGAGTTTGTCCGAGTTGAAGGCGGACGTGGGGCGCGTCGAACAGACTGTGGTGTTGATGTCGCAGGCCGAAAATGACCTGATGGCCTCGACAACGGCGATTACCGACATGACCCGTCAGGTGCGCGAGATTGCGGAACAAACCAACTTGTTGGCCTTGAATGCGGCGATTGAAGCGGCGAGGGCCGGCGAACATGGACGTGGTTTTGCCGTGGTGGCCGACGAGGTGCGGAAGCTGGCAGAGAAGTCGGCCCAGTCCGCCATCGAGATCGACACGGTGACACGTTCACTCAATGACAAGTCCGAAACGGTGCGCAAGACCGTGTTGGCCAGTCTGGATTATCTGGCATCCAGCCAGCGCTCCGCCGAACGGGTGGCCGAAGTACTGGATGCGGCCAATGAATCGGTCGATCAGGTTCGTCAGGGGCTGGACCAGATTGTTCGCGTTACCGAGCAACAGCGTCAGACCAGCCATGCCGTGACGGAAAACATTGATGCCATCGCCGCCATGGCCCGCGAGAACGACCAGTCCATCGAGGGGACGGTCGATTCCGCTGAAGAACTGGAAAAACTCTCGCGACGCTTGTCTGAACTGGTGTCGCGCTTCAAGGTGTAATCAAACCGCGCGAGGGCCCGGCTTTGCGGTATCCTGCGGGAAATCGCTTGCTATCAAGGAGCCCTCGTGAGCCGTAAAACTCCCATTCCGACCGACTGCCCCTGTGGCAGCGGTCGGAACTATTCCGACTGTTGTTCTCCCTATCATCTGGAACTCTCCCATCCCGCGACGGCCGAGGCCTTGATGCGCTCGCGTTTTAGCGCCTATGTGCTGAAGAATAGCGCTTACCTGCGCTACAGCTGGCATCCGGAAACCTGCCCGGAGGGGCTGGATCTGGACGATGAACCGGTCAAGTGGCTGGGGCTCACTATTGTCTCGACACGCTTGGGAAGCGAGTCGGATGACGAGGGCTATGTCGAGTTCGTTGCCCGTTACAAACTGGGAGGGCGCGCCGCCAGGATGACCGAACAGAGCCGTTTTACCCGTTATCAGGGGCGTTGGGTCTACCTTGACGGAGTCGTCGGGGAGTAGCAGGAACATCGCCACGCATTTTCCTACCGCACCGTGTCATGAACACCGTGCGGTTTTTCTTTTTCGGGGGTCTGGAAATTGAATTGGCATGTTTTTTACGGGCTACCCGTATGGGGTTGTGTGGTCCCCATCGCTAATGACGAATTGGCAAGGGTTTGGCAGGGGGGAGGGGGGCAAAGTGGCATCAGACCAGTCAATATGTCGTATTTCCGAAGGGGCTGCTGCATTGTTTTGCGCCCTCGTGATTATGATTGGTCCGATACGCAAAAAACCCCTCGATTGACCAGAATTGATTTTTTTGCAAGACATCGCCCAGCCTGATAAATCAGCTTATTGCCGTCGATATTTTTCGAATTCAGCGTGTTAAATAAAGTCATGAAAAAAAATATCAAACCTCACTTTTTGCCAGCTTGAATCATGCCGGAATTTACACTAATAAAAAATGACTTACGAATATAGTGATGCGTGGCGGGAGAGTGGGTTGGTGTGGTTGATTATGATGAAAGATGTAAATGTACTAGGTTCAATTGTGTCTGAAATTTAATTAATCTCTTTTAAAACATGGGCTTGTGTGTGCTAGTGGGTGGGTGGATTAGAGAATAAGGAAATCTTAATTTCCGTTAATCAGAATGTACTTATTTATTGATCGGCATCAACTGGGCATACGATGTCCGGGAGTAATCTTTCTTCGCGATACTGAAAAACACGAGATATTTTCAGATCTTTCTGAAATAACAACGTACTCGTTCCGGTGTGCGTTCAGCGCTTGTTTGGAGAAGTCGTTTCGCAGCGAAATCTTCAATTTATCTGGAGAAAAATTATGTCTTCCAAGTCTAACAACAAGATGGGGCTCATGGGCCTTACCATCATTGTGGCAGTGAACATGATGGGATCGGGGATCATCATGTTGCCGGCCAACCTGGCCAAAGTGGGTACCATTACCATGCTGTCGTGGGTGGTAACTGCACTGGGTGCGATGGCGCTTGCCTACTCATTCGCACAATGTGGTTTCTTCGTTTCGCGTTCCGGTGGTATGTCGGCTTACGCTGAAGAAGCTCACGGCAAGTCTTCTTTCTTCATGGCGTCTTACACCTATTACATTTCGCTCGCGATTGCCAACGTTGCTATCGCGATTACCGCGATCGGTTACCTTGCTCCGTTCGTCCCTTGGCTCAGCGCATCGCCGGTCAATACCTGCATGGGTGTAATCGGTCTGCTGTGGCTGACGGCCATTGCCAACTTCTGGGGCCCGAAGATCACCGGCCGTATCTCTGGTGTGACGGTATGGGGCGTGATCATTCCGGTATGTACCCTGGCCATCTTCGGTTGGTTCTGGTTTGACGCGAACACCTTCACCAGCGCCTGGAACGTACAGCACAAACCGTTTGGTGAAGCCGTATCTTCCGGTATCGCTCTGACCCTGTGGGCCTTCCTGGGTATGGAATCGGCTTGCGCCAACTCCGACGCCGTCGAAAATCCGAAGAAAAACGTGCCGATCGCCGTACTGCTGGGTACCGGTGTGGCTGCCGTGATCTACGTGCTGTCGACCGCTGCGATGCAAGGTATCGTGCCGAACTCGCAACTGGCTTCTTCGACCTCTCCGTTCGGTCTGGCCTTCTCCATCCTGTTCAGCCCGGCTCTGGGTAACCTCGTTAGTCTGTTGGCTGTGCTGGCATGTACCGGTTCCTTGCTGGGCTGGCAGTTCACTATCGCTCAAGTGTCCAAGGCCGGTGCCGACAATGGCATCTTCATGAAGTTCTTTGCCGATGTGACCAAGCATGGCGCCCCGATCAAGGGCATGGTGCTGATCACTGCCGTACAAAGTGCAATCGCCCTGCTGACCATTTCGCCTGACCTGAACAAACAGTTCAACGTACTGGTTAACCTGGCCGTGTTTACCAACGTGGTGCCGTACATCCTGTCGCTGACTGCGCTGCCGGCCATCATGAAGAAAAACCAGATCTCCAGCACTCAGTACGCTCGCAACATGTTCATCGTGATGATCGCCGTGCTGTACAGCCTCTACAGTATCTATGCCGCTGGTGCCGATGCCGTGTTCTGGGGTTCTCTGGTGATGTTGTTCGGTTACTTGCTCTACGGCATGGTGGCTCACCGCTTCCCGGTTGACACCAGCGACACCGCTGTCGAGTAAGCATCACTCTGGTTTTACTGTAACGATCGAGTACCTCAGCTTTTTACTAAGCTGACTTTGGCCGGCCAGTCCCCTGACCGGCCCTTTTTCTTGTTTCGGCAGGAAGGGGGCTTTGGGGCTATCCGGCACATTTTTGTCATGTCCTCCTGCCTTCCGCGGCAAATACCAGTGGAATCCGTTACTATCAGAGTATCTTTCTGATGGGTGGTATTTGACCATGGCCATTCTGATTGTCGATGACAACGCTACCAACCTGGTGTTGCTCACCGCGCTATCCCGTTCCGTTGCCGAAACGGAACCTGTTGCCTTTGAAGATCCCTCTGCCGCGTTGAACTGGTGTGTCGATAACCAACCTGATCTGGTGCTGGTCGATTACATGATGCCGGACGTGGATGGCCATCAATTCATTCAGCGCTTTCGCGCCCTGCCGGAACAGCAAGATGTCCCCATCATCATGGTGACCACGGAAAACCAGCGGGACATCCGTCAGAAAGCCCTTGAGCTGGGCGCGACCGAGTTTCTGGCCAAGCCGATAGACAGTGTCGAATTCCGCATCCGTGTACGTAATTTGCTGGCCTTGAGCAAGGCCCGGCAACAATTGAGCAATCGCAGTCAGTGGCTGGCCGAAGAGGTGGAGCGGGCAACTGCCATGATCCGGGAGCGGGAGCGGGAGCTGGTGCTGCGCTTGTCGCGCGCCGCCGAGTATCGCGATCCCGAGACCGGTGCACACATCGTGCGGATGTCCAGTTATGCCGCGGTGATTGCGGAAGCGTTGGGTTGTGATGCTGATTATGTCGATAGTATTCGCTTGGCCGCACCGATGCACGATATCGGTAAATTGGGTATCCCCGACTATATCCTGCTCAAACCGGGGCGGCTGACGCCGGAAGAACTCACTATCATGCACCGGCATGCCGAAATCGGCGAACGGATTCTGAGCGGTAGTCTGTCGCCGCTCATCCAGCTGGCCGGCACGATCGCTGCCGGCCACCATGAAAAGTTTGATGGTTCGGGTTACCCGGCGGGCTTGCGTGGAGAAGAGATTCCTCTTGCCGCCCGCATTGTCGCGGTCGCCGATGTGTTCGATGCCCTGACGTCGGAACGCCCGTACAAAAAACCCTGGTCGTTTGAAGATGCGCGCCAATTCTTGCTGGATGGCCGGGGACATCACTTCTGCCCGCGCTGCGTTGACGCTTTCATGCAGAGTTGGGAGGCCATTCTCAAGGTACATCGCTCCTTCCCTGACGAACACGTGACCGCAGAAGATTTGCCTGCCGAGTTTTCCGGAGAGTAAACCATGAAAATCGAACACTACCGCGTGAAGGCGGGGCAGCTTCCCGACCGGGACTGGTCCACGGCGAGTCTGGTCTTGCTGTTCGCTGATGCCGTCTTTTTCACCGACCGTCCGTTTCTGGACGCTCTGGACGCCTGCTGTCCCGGGGTTCCGCTGGCCGGCTGTTCGACCGCCGGCGAGATCATGGCCGCGGAAGTGTCGAGTCATGAAGCGGTGTTGACCAGAGTGGTTTTCGAGAACGCGTCGAGTCGGGCACAGGTCGTCTCGACGCCACTGCGGGAAATGGCTGACTCCTTTAATGCCGGTACCCGGCTCGCGGAGGTGTTGCCCCGCGAAGAGCTGGCCGGCGTGTTGTTGCTGGGAACCGGTGTGACGGTCAATGGCACGGCACTGGTGAACGGCCTGGCATCGCGCTTGCCGGCGGGGGTGAACGTGTTTGGTGGACTCGCCGCCGACAATGGCCAGTTTGTCCGAACCCTGACGCTGGCCAACGGCATGGCATCGGACGACACCGTGGTGGCCATCGGTCTGTATGGAGAAACGTTGGCAACCTCCTATGGGTCTTTCGGTGGATGGGAGCCATTCGGACCGTTACGCAAGGTCAGCCGTTGCGAGCAAAACGTCCTTTACGAACTGGATGGCGAGAGTGCGCTGGCGATTTACCGGCGTTATCTCGGCGAGTATGCGGCGGACTTGCCGGCTTCGGGATTGTTGTTTCCCTTCGAAATGCAATCGGGACGGGAAGATGGACAACGGGTCATTCGCACCATTCTCGGTATTGATGAGGAAAACGGGGCGTTACTGCTGGCCGGGGAGGTTGATCCCGAGGGCTTCCTGCGTTTGATGCATGCCTCGACGGAACATCTGATTACCGGTGCCGGCAAAGCGGCAACGATGGCAATTACGGGCATGCCGGCCTGCAAGGGGGAGCGTTTGGCCTTGCTGGTCAGTTGTGTCGGCCGGCGTTTGGTGATGGGGGACCGCGTCGAGGAAGAGGTTGAGGAAGTGGCAGACATTCTCGGGGCAAACACGCGCTGCAGTGGTTTCTACTCCAATGGTGAAATCTCCCCGGGTACCGGGCAGGGCGGGAGTCTGTTGTGCAACCAGACGATGACCATCACCCTGTTGGGCGAGGTAGCCGGGAGATAATATGCATCAGGTGTTGAGCCGCCAGTTGCGCCGTTTATGGGGCGTCTCCGAGACCGCCGCCTTGCCTGCCCTGTTCGAAGAGGCAAGCCGTTTGGCTGATCAAGCCGGGGTGTCGGCCGGGTTGGCGGCGGTATTGCGCTCGTTGCCGGATTTGCTGGAACGCGTCGACAGCAGCTACGAGCAGTTCGACCGGGATCTGGCCTTGCGCTCGCGAAGTCTGGAGTTGAGCTCGCGCGAACTGGGCGAATTGAACGATAAGCTTCACCGGGAGCTGGATCGGCGCAATCGCGCCATTGAGTCGTTGCGACAGCTGGCGGTCGGCATGCTCAAAGAACATCTGCCGCTGGAAGGACTGGGCACCGATGACGATCTGGAAGCGGTGGCGGCGCTGTTGCGCGATCTGGTGCATCAGCAAGATGTGGACCGTATGGAACTGGCCAACCAGCGTTTTGCGCTGGACCAGCACGCCATTGTCAGCATGACCGATACCGAGGGCAAAATCTGGTATGTCAATGACCGGTTCTGCCAGATCAGTGGTTTTTCCAGAGAGGAGCTGCTGGGGCAGGGACACAAAGTCATCAATTCCGGCACGCATCCCAAAGAATTCTTTGCCGGATTGTGGACGACCATTACCTCGGGAAAGGTCTGGCGCGGCGAGATCTGCAACCGTAGCAAGCAAGGTCATTTGTATTGGGTTGATGCGACCATCGTGCCGTTTCTCGACGCCGATGGGTGCCCTTATCAGTACATCGCCATCCGCACCGATATCACCGAACGCAAAAAGATGGCGGAAAAGGTCGCCGCCCGGGAAAAGCTCTATCGCTCGGTGGTGAATAGCGTCCAGGAAGTGATTTTCCAGATCGACGTCAACGGCAACTGGGTATTCCTCAACCCGGCCTGGGAGTCGATTACCGGTCATGGCGTCAAGGAAACGCTGGGCTTGAGCCAGAGTGAGTTCCTCTATGTAGAACACGTCGTGGAAGGGCAACTGATCCACTTGCTCGAATTTACACCGCAAACCGAGGGTGGGGCGATGTTCGAGGGCATGGTCAGAACCCGTTCCGGCGACTACCGTTTTGTGGAAATACTGGCGCGGCTCGATCGTGACGAGGACGGGTTGATCGTCGGTGCCACCGGCACCATGATGGATGTGACCGAGCGCCGTGAAGCGCTGATGCAGCTAAAAGAAAACCTCGATTTTGTCGATACCCTGTTCGAGCTGATCCCTACCGCAGTTTACCTGAAAGATGCCGAAGGCCATTTCAGCCGGGTCAACAAAGCCTTTACCGAGTTGTTCCACACCTCGGCCGAAGAGTGGCTTGGTCGTACCGTACAAGACGTTTTTGGTCCAGAGGCGGCTGTCGAACATCAGCAAGTCGATGAAGCGCTCTATCGCAAGCTGCAGGGTCAAAGTTATGAAGCACAGGTCCGCTTGAACAACGGACAGCTGATCGACACGGTGATCAGCAAAGCGCCGTTGGTCAAACGGGATGGCACGGTGTCCGGGCTGGTCGGAACCCTGGTCGACATTACCGGGCGCAAGCAGGCCGAACGCGATAGTCTGCGCGCCAAGGAAGCGGCGGAGGCGGCCAACCGCTCGAAGAGCGAGTTTCTCGCCAATATGAGCCACGAGATCCGTACTCCGCTCAACGGCATCATCGGGATGACCGAACTGGTGCTGGAAACCGGGCTGGACGAGCAGCAAACCGAATGGCTGAATATTGTCAAAGCGTCATCCGATGCTTTGCTGCAGGTGATCAACGACATTCTTGATTTCTCCAAGATCGAAGCGGGCAAGCTGCAGATCGAAAGTATTGAATTCCCCTTGCGCGACGTGTTTGGCGCTGCGGTGCAATTACTGTCCCTGAAAGCACAGGAGGCCTGCCTGTCGCTGGAGCTGACGGTGGATGAACAGTGTCCCGAGCGTTTGCTGGGTGACCCGGGACGCTGGCGGCAAATTGTCATCAATCTGGTCGGCAATGCCATCAAATTTACCCGCAAGGGGGGCGTTGGCATCCACGTGTCGTCGTATAAGCGGGAGGGGCAGGTCTGGATTGAATTTTCGGTGAGAGATACCGGCATCGGCATTCCTGCCGGCAAGCTGGCACTCATTTTCGATGCGTTTACCCAGGCTGACTCATCAACCACGCGACGTTTTGGCGGCACGGGACTGGGCTTGTCCATTACCCGGCATCTGGTGCGGATGATGGGAGGTACTATCGATGTGGCGAGTGAAGAGGGGCGGGGGAGTACCTTTACCGTTTCGCTGCCGGTGCACCTCGCGGCCTCCCGGCTGGTGACACCGACCAAGGACACGACCTCCCGCCCGGCCAGTCGCACGCTCAAGGTCTTGCTGGTCGAAGACAACTACATCAACCAGCGGCTGGCACTGAGTTTGCTGGGGAAATGGGGGCATCGCGTGGTGTTGGCCAACAACGGCGAGGAGGCGCTCTCCTTTTGGCGCAACGAGCCGTTTGACGTAATCCTCATGGATATCCAGATGCCGGTGATGGGGGGCTTTGAGGCGACGCGCTTGCTGCGCCAGGAAGAAGCGACGCTTGGACAGCATATTCCGGTGATTGCCATGACGGCCAATGCCATGGAAGGCGACCGGGAGCGGTGTCTGGCAGAAGGGATGGACGACTATATAGCCAAGCCGATCAAAGCCTCGGATCTCCATGATCTGCTGCAGACTATCCCGTTGACCGCAGCGGTGGCCGACAGTCTCGACGGTTTCGATTATGCGGCGGCCCTGCGTCATGCGGATCAGGAGGTGATACGGTTGATTGCCGGGCACTTCCTGCAGCATGCCCCCGAACAGTTCCGGCGCATGGAGCAGGCCTTGCACGCCAACGACCTCGCCGCGTTGGCCAGAGAAGCCCATAGTCTGAAAGGCTTGTTTGATTCCTTTGGCGCGCAGCCGGCGGTCGCTCTTGCACAAGCTGTTCAGGATAGTGTTGATCAAGGTCGGGTAGCGCCGGCACAGCTACAGGCACTCCGGGAGGAGTTCACCCGGCTGGCCCCTTATCTGGCGCCGTATAGCGGGACAGCCTGAATGATGTAACAGGCGTCCCGGGGTAGGGTCTAAAAGTAACGGATATGACCTGACATCAGACCCTCGACTAAAACTGACTCGGCGCTGTCTCGATTGGCGTAGCAAACCATCGCCGTCGTTTCCGGCACACGTTGTAACTCAGCCGGCAGTGGCCTAAAGCCAAGGCGGTCGTAAAGCGTCGTTTCCCGGTCAGCAAAAAGCAGGAAAGCATCGACGCCATGGTGGCTTTGATAGGCGCCCATCAGGGCCTCGAGACAACGGCATGCGATGCCCTGACGCCGCGTGCTGTCCTTGGTTGCGATCGATCCCAAGCCGATGATTGTGGTCGGGGAGGCGAGTGCAAGCTGGTACGCAATCACTGAGGCAACGGGTTCTCCCCCGGCATCGCCAAAGGCGTACCACGTCCCTTTCCGGTACTTTTCAGACGAACGGCAGAGGGCAAGGTAGTCATCCTTTGCCATCCCGTCTCCCCACTCGTCAAAGCCCATCATGTAGAGCGCGTCCAGCTCACCGGAAGAAGGTAGCGCGAGCGACTGTCCATGCGACGTCAATCCTGAAACACGTGGTGCAGGTCGCAAATGCGACCAGGCTGGTTTATTCATGCATCCCCCTGACGTTCACAGAACGGAAGACACCGGGAATGCCCGCAGGTTCAATCCGTTTGCGAATTCACGCTAGTTAAGGTTGGCCGGCCACTGACGAGTGACCTTCCCTTCGTAACGAACCACCGGTGTAAAAACGACAGGTGGTTTTTTTACGTCATTTTTATCTGTCGACGCGTAACCTTCAACCTGTCCTCATCCTGCGCATGGTGCGCAAGTGAACGGAGAGAAAAATGGATGCGTTGTACTTGCTATTGATTGTGCTGTTTTCTGTGTTGCCCTTGCTGATGGTGAGAGGCTGCGCACGTCTCGGGGGTGATCTATGAGCCTGTTTTTTTTGGTGGCTGGCGTTGCGGCGGCAGCCCTGATGGCTTACCTCGTGTATGCCTTGTTGAAACCGGAGGACTTCTGAAATGACTGGCAATGCCATGATGCTCCTCGCGCTGTTCCTCGGCGTGCTGGTGTTACTGTCGTATCCCTTGGGGATTTATCTGGCCCGGATCTTTTCCGGTCAGAATGTCGGCCCTGCGCGGCTGTTTGCGCCGCTGGAGCGACTGATCTATCGTCTCGCCGGCGTCAAGGCCGACGAAGAAACCGGCTGGCGCAGCTATGCGGTCGGCCTGTTGCTGTTCAATATTGCCGGCTTCGTGTTCCTTTACCTGTTGCAACGTGCCCAGGCGTTCCTGCCATTCAACCCGCAAGGGATGGGTGCGGTGGCGCCGGACCTGGCGTTCAACACCGCGATCTCCTTTGTCGCCAATACCAACTGGCAGGCCTATGGCGGTGAAACCACCATGGGCTATCTGGTGCAGATGCTCGGCCTGACCGTGCAGAACTTCGTGTCGGCCGCGACCGGTATTGCCGTGGCCGTTGCACTGGTACGGGGCTTTTCCCGCCATTCCAGTGCCGTGATCGGTAATTTCTGGGTCGATCTGGTGCGAGCCACCCTGCACGTATTGTTGCCATTGGCTATCGTGTTTGGTCTGGCCTTTGTCAGCCAGGGCGTGATCCAGAACCTGTCGCCGTATCAGCAGGTCGATACCGTCGAGTCGGTCAGCTACCAGCAGGCTCGTGTCGACGCCAATGGTAATGCGGTGCTGGACAAGGCCGGCAAACCGGTCATGGATACCCTGACGACCCGCAAGCAAACGCTGGCGATGGGTCCGGTGGCGTCACAGGAAGCCATCAAGATGTTGGGTACCAATGGTGGTGGTTTCTTCAATGCCAACTCCTCGCATCCGTATGAAAACCCCACGCCGCTGAGTAATTTCCTGCAAGTGCTGGCCATTTTCCTGATTCCGGCCGCCTTGGTGTTCATGTTCGGCAAGATGGTGGGCGACAAGCGGCAAGGCTTTGCCGTGTTCATGGCGATGGCCGTGCTGTTCGTCGGCTTGACCTGCACCGGTTTCTGGGCCGAGCAACGCGGCATCCCCGCCATGACGGCACTGGGCGTTGACCAGTCGCATAGCGCGTTGGCCGACGGCGGCAATATGGAAGGCAAGGAAACCCGTTTCGGTATCAACGACACCATGCTGTTCGTGGCCGTGACCACCTCCGCCTCCTGCGGGGGGGTGAATGCCATGCATGACTCGTTGACTCCGCTGGGCGGCATGGTGCCGATCTTCCTGATGCAACTGGGTGAAGTGGTGTTCGGTGGTGTGGGTGCCGGGCTGTACGGCATGCTGATTTTTGCCATTCTCGCCGTATTCATCGCCGGTTTGATGGTCGGTCGTACCCCGGAGTATCTGGGCAAGAAGATCGAGACCTTCGAAATGAAGATGACGGCACTGGTGATTCTGGTGACGCCGCTGCTGGTGCTCGGCCTGACGGCGATTGCCGTGCTCAGTCCGATCGGTCGTGGTGCCGTCGCCAATCCGGGGGCGCATGGATTCAGTGAAATCCTCTATGCCTTCACCTCGGCCGCCAACAATAACGGCAGTGCCTTTGCCGGTTTGTCCGCCAACTCGCCGTTCTACAACATTGCCACCGGTATCGGCATGTGGTTCGGTCGTTTTCTGATCATTGTTCCGGTGCTGGCCATTGCCGGTGCCATGGCGCGCAAAAAACGCCTGACCGTCAATGCCGGTACCTTGCCGACCCACGGCCCGCTGTTCGTGGTGTTGCTGGTGGGTACGGTGCTGTTGGTCGGTGCCTTGAACTATGTTCCTGCTCTGGCGCTGGGCCCTGTCGTTGAACATCTGCAAATGCTGGTTCAGCACTGACATCCCGCGATCCAGGAGAAAGAGTGATGAAATCCCAATCTGGTGTTAATTCGATGTTTGATCCGGCCTTGCTCAAGCCGGCCATCGTAGAGTCGTTCAAGAAGCTGTCGCCGCGGGTGCAATGGCGCAACCCGGTGATGTTTGTGGTGTTCATCGGCAGTATTCTGACCACCCTGCTGTTGATCCCGGCCGCTCAGGGTCATGGTGAAGCGCCGTTCGGCTTCATCCTGACCATCACTGTCTGGTTGTGGTTCACGGTGTTGTTCGCCAACTTTGCTGAAGCAATGGCCGAGGGGCGCAGCAAGGCCCAGGCAGCCAGCTTGCGCAGTGCCAAGAAAAACGTGGTGGCGAAGAAATTATCGGCGCCGCGTCATGGCAGTGGCGTGACCATTGTCGACGGCACGAGTCTGGTGAAGGGCGACGTCGTGCTGGTGGAAGCCGGCGACGTCATTCCGGTGGATGGCGAGGTGATCGAAGGGGTGGCCTCGGTCGACGAGTCGGCGATTACCGGCGAGTCTGCTCCGGTCATTCGCGAATCCGGCGGTGATTTTACCTCCGTGACCGGTGGTACCCGCGTGTTGTCTGACTGGATCGTGGTCAGGATCTCGGTCAATCCGGGCGAAACCTTCCTGGATCGCATGATCGCCATGGTAGAAGGCGCCCGTCGCCAGAAAACCCCTAACGAGATTGCGCTGACCATCTTGCTGGTGGCATTGACCATCGTGTTTCTGGTGGTGACCGTGACCTTGTTGCCGTTCTCGCAATATGGCGTCCTGGCGGCCGGCAAGGGTAGCCCGATCACCATTACCGCGCTGGTCGCCTTGCTGGTGTGTCTGATCCCGACCACCATCGGCGGTTTGTTGTCCGCGATTGGTGTGGCCGGCATGAGCCGCATGATGGGGGCCAACGTTATCGCCACCTCGGGCCGTGCCGTTGAGGCCGCCGGTGACGTGGATGTCCTGCTGCTGGACAAAACCGGCACCATCACGCTGGGTAACCGTCAGGCATCGCAGTTCATCCCGGCACCGGGTGTGAGTGAAGCCGCGCTGGCCGACGCTGCACAGTTGGCTTCGCTGGCCGATGAAACCCCGGAAGGCCGCAGTGTCGTGGTGCTGGCCAAGGAAAAGTTCAGTCTGCGTCAACGCGAATTGAATGCCCATGAAGCCCGTTTCGTTCCGTTCACGGCACAAACCCGCATGAGTGGCGTGGACTACGATGGTCGTTGCATTCGCAAGGGCTCCATCGATGCGATTCGTCGTCATGTCGAAGAACTGGGGGGGCGTTTCCCGGCGGAGGTCGACCGCGCGGCCAGTGATGTTGCGCGTCGCGGCAGTACCCCCTTGCTGGTGGCCGATGGCAAGCAGGTCATGGGCGTGATCGAGCTCAAGGACATCGTCAAGGGCGGGATCAAGGAGCGTTTCGCCGAGCTGCGCGCGATGGGCATCAAGACCATCATGATCACCGGTGACAATCCGCTGACCGCCGCGGCCATTGCCGCCGAAGCCGGTGTCGATGACTTCCTGGCCGAAGCCACCCCGGAAAACAAGTTGGAACTGATTCGCCGCCATCAGGCAGAAGGCAAACTGGTCGCCATGACCGGCGACGGTACCAATGATGCACCGGCACTGGCGCAGGCCGATGTTGCCGTTGCGATGAACACCGGTACTCAGGCCGCCAAGGAAGCCGGCAATATGGTTGACCTCGACTCGAATCCGACCAAGTTGATCGAGATTGTCGAAATCGGCAAGCAAATGCTGATGACGCGGGGCTCGCTGACCACCTTCTCGGTGGCCAACGATATCGCCAAGTACTTTGCCATCATTCCGGCGGCGTTTGCCACGACCTATCCGCAGTTGAATGCCCTGAATGTCATGGGGCTGGGCAGCCCGGCCTCGGCCATTCTGTCGGCGGTGATTTTCAATGCGCTGATTATCGTGTTCCTGATTCCGCTGGCGCTGCGCGGCGTCAACTATCAGGCGCGCAGTGCCGAAGTGCTGTTGCGCAATAACCTGCTGGTGTATGGCCTGGGTGGCATCATCGTGCCGTTTGCCGGCATCAAGCTGATCGATATGGTGCTGGTCGCCATGGGTCTGGTGTAAAGGAATCATCATGAAACAACTTCGTCCCGCACTGACTGTTTTTGCCATGCTTTCGCTGGTGACCGGGCTGGCTTACCCCTTGGCCATGACCGGCTTGTCGCAGCTGTTGTTTCCGGCCGAGGCCAATGGCAGCCTGATCGTCAAGGACGGCAAGGCGATGGGCTCCAGCTTGATCGGCCAGAATTTCAGCAATCCGAACTATTTCTGGGGCCGCCCGTCGGCCACCAGCCCGATGCCCTATAACGCGGCCAACTCCGGCGGCAGCAACCTTGGCCCGACCAATCCGGCAACGCTGGATGCGGTGAAGGCCCGGATTGCCGCGCTGAAAGCCGCGGGTCCGGTACCGGAAGGCCCGGTGCCTGCCGATCTGGTCCAGGCATCGTCCAGTGGTCTGGATCCGGAAATCACCCCGGCAGCCGCGTTATATCAGGTGCCACGCATTGCCAAAGTGCGTAACATTCCAGTTGAGAAGATAAAAGAGCTTATTGATGCCAATACACTTGGCCACCAATGGGGAGTGCTGGGTCAGTCGCGTGTCAATGTACTGAAACTCAACCTCGCGCTGGACAACTACAAGGCAAGCTGACCGACCATGACCGATCTGCGTCCCGATCCTGACGAATTGCTGGATGAACTTCGCCGCGAGGAGGAGGCAGCCCGGCGCGGGCGGCTGAAGATCTTCTTCGGTGCTTGCGCCGGTGTCGGTAAAACCTATGCCATGCTCGCTGCCGCCAAAGCCCGGCGCAGCGAAGGCGTGGATGTGCTGGTGGGGGTGGTGGAAACCCATGGCCGTTCCGAAACGGCGGCCATGTTGGAAGGGCTGCCTGTCCAGCCCCCCCATTATCTGGAGTACAAGGGCAAGCGTCTGGCCGAGTTCGATCTGGACGGCGCGCTCGCCCTGCATCCTTCCCTCATCCTGATCGATGAGTTCGCGCACTCCAATGTCACCGGGTCGCGCCATCCCAAACGCTGGCAGGACGTCGAGGAATTGCTGGCGGCTGGCATCGATGTGTATACCACGCTCAATGTCCAGCATCTGGAAAGTCTCAATGATGTGGTCGGCCGCATCACCGGCATCGTGGTGCGGGAAACCTTGCCCGATCAGGTGTTCGATACCGCCGATGATGTGGCTCTGGTCGACTTGCCTCCCGATGAATTGATTGGCCGGCTGAATGCCGGGAAGGTGTATTTGCCGCATCAGGCCGAACGGGCCATCCGCAATTTCTTCCGCAAGGGCAATTTGCTGGCCTTGCGCGAGTTGGCGCTGCGGCGCACGGCCGACCGTGTCGATGCGCAAATGCGTGCCTATCGTGCGAATCAATCCATCCAGCCGGTCTGGCAAGCGCGTGAACGTTTGCTGGTGTGTGTCGGCAACCGGCCGGGTGGCGAACAATTGGTGCGGAGTGCCAAACGCTTGGCCGCCAGTCTGGACGCCGACTGGCTGGTGGTACACGTCGATACCCCGGGCGGCCCGTCCCTGACCGAAGAGGAACGCCAGCGTCTGCTCAAGGTGCTGCGACTCGCTCAGGAACTGGGGGCCGAGACGTCGGTGCTGGCCGGGTCGGATCTCGCCAGTACCCTGCTGGCCTATGCCCGCAGCCGCAACGTGTCCAAACTGGTGGTGGCGCGTCACCGCAAGAGTGCGCTGATGGCCCGTATCCGCCCGTCGCTGGTCGACCATCTGTCGCGCCAGGCCGAAGACGTGGATGTCTATGTTGTCGCCCACGATCTGGACGAGGATGTGGCGGGGCAGGACAAGCGCAGTAATGTTCGCAGCCTGCTGTTCGATGACGTGTCGGCGCGGCGCCGCAAACAGGGCTATGTAGCCGCACTGCTGTCCTCGGCGCTGACTACCGGACTGTCGGCACTGTTGATCCAGCATTTTGAATTGGCCAACGTGATCATGGTCTATTTGCTGGCCGTGGTGATGGTGGCGGTGCGTTACGGGCGGGCGGCCGGCATGCTGGCTTCCTTCTTGTCAGTCGCCTTGTTCGACTTTTTCTTTGTGCCGCCACGCATGTCGTTCAGCGTGTCGGATACCCAATATCTGCTGACCTTCGTGGTGATGCTGGTGGTGTCATTGATCATCAGTCAGCAAACGGCCCGTCTGCGCTTCGATGCCAGGGCGGCCACCTTCCGTGAACGCCGGACACGGGTGCTCTATGATCTCGGCCGCGAGTTGGCCGGTGCGCTGACCGGCGCGCAGATCGTGGAAACGGCCGAGCGTCATATCGATGGCTTGTTCAATGGTCGTCCGGTGCTGTTCGTGCCGGATGGCGACGAGCACATGAAAAAAACCGACCCGGAGCAGGGCGGCGACGAGGGCGTGGCCCAGTGGGTGTTTGATAATCAGCAAGCGGCAGGACGCGGCACCAATACCTTGCCCTCATCGCCGGCCCTGTATGTGCCGCTCAAGGCACCGATGCGGGTGCGCGGGGTGTTGGCCATCCTGTTGCCGGAAGGCAGTCGCGGCTTGTTGCCCGACGAAGTGCGTTTGCTGGAAACCTGCGCCGCGCAGATTGCTCTGGCGCTGGAGCGTGTTCATTATGTTGAAGTGGCGCAAGATGCCATTGTGGCCATGGAGTCGGAGCGCTTGCGCAATAGTGTGCTGGCGACGGTGTCCCATGACTTGCGAACACCGCTCACCACGCTGGTCGGCATGGCCTCGCTCTTGGAAAACGACTCGCTGGACCACACCCGTCGCCATGAACTGGCCCGCTCCATCAATAGCGAGGCCCAGCGCATGAGCCGTCTGGTGACCAACCTGCTGGACATGGCGCGGCTGCAATCCGGCGTGAAACCCGACAAGCAGTGGCAATATCTGGATGAAGTGATTGGCAGCGTGCTGCGGGAAATGGGCGGACGGCTGGCCGGTCATGCCCTGTCGCTGGATATGGCCGACGACCTGCCCTTGGTGAATATCGATGAAGTGTTGCTGGAGCGGGTATTGGTCAATCTGCTCGACAATGCCTGCAAGTATGCCCCCAAGAGCTCGACCATCCAGTTGACTGTCCGGCACGAAGAAGATGTCGTGCGTGTTTCGGTGCGTGACGATGGTCCGGGTTGGCCGGCGCATTTGGCGAATAGCATGTTCGACAAATTCACCCGTGGCAGCAATGAAAGTGCGACGCCGGGTGTCGGGCTGGGACTGGCGATTTGCCGCGGCATCGTCGAGGCGCATGGTGGCCGGATCTCTGCTGAAAATGCCGTGCCGCAGGGCGCAATCGTTACCTTTACCTTGCCGGTGGAAACGCCACCTGCCGTACCGGAGTAAGTTGCCATGACCCACGATAGCCGGGTGAATGTGGTCATCATCGAGGATGAAAGTTCGATTCGGGAGTTTTTGACGACCTTGCTCGAAGGAGAAGGGCTTGCCGTGTTCGAAGCCGATACGGCGCGGCGCGGCATGATCGAGGTGGAAACGCGCAAACCGGATCTGGTGATCCTCGATCTTGGCTTGCCCGACATGGATGGTGTCGAGGTGATTCGCCGCTTGCGGGAATGGACGCAGGTGCCCATTTTGGTGCTGTCGGCGCGTAATCTGGAGATTTCCAAAGTCGCTGCGCTGGATGCCGGCGCCGAGGATTATCTGACCAAACCGTTTGGCGTGGCCGAGTGCATGGCACGTATCCGGGTATTGTTGCGTCGTCAGGTGCGCGGTAGTGCAGCGCCGGCGCAGATCGTGCGGTTTGGTTCGGTCAGTGTCGACCTGGTGTCGCGGCAGGTGCTGAAAAACGGTGAACCGGTGCATCTGACGCCGATCGAATACCGTTTGCTGGCGGCGTTGATCCAGCACGCCGGCCGGGTCATGACGCACCGCGAATTGTTGCGGACGGTTTGGGGACCGTCGTTTTCAGAGAGTCATCCCTACTTGCGGGTGTATATGGGGCATTTGCGGCAGAAACTGGAAGATGTGCCGGCCATGCCGCGCCATATCCTTACGGAAACCGGGGTCGGTTACCGTCTGCAGGAAACCAGTGACTCAATGAACGGATAATTCCCTTCCCGCAGTGACGAGCGATCGCGTAGAATTTTCAGTCTGTCGTCTCACTTCCAAGCGTTCGCCCGTCATGTCAAAACGTATTGCCTCGCTGTTGCTCTTGTTGGTTCTGACCGCGTGTACCACCTCGCCTGTATCGCGTCCGGTTCCGCCTTCGACCCCGTCCATGGACGCCTCCCGGGTCTCCGCCTTGCCGGAATGGTCCGGGCAGACCTTGTCCGACTCGCTGCCGGCCTTGCTCAATAGCTGCCGTGTCGTGGCCAAACGCCCGGAGTGGAGTGCCCCTTGCCATGCCGCCGCGCGTCTGGATGCGGCCAACGAGGGTGCGATCAAACAGTTCTACGATGAGTACTTTCTGGCATGGCGCATCAATGAGACGGGGCTGGTGACCGGCTATTACGAGCCGCTGCTCAACGGGAGTCTGCGCCGTTCCGAGCGTACCCCCTGGCCGGTGTACGGCGTGCCTTCCGACCTGATGACGCTGGACGTCCCTGCCGCCTTGCGCGGGCGCAGCACGCTGGTGGCGCGACGCAGCAACGGCAATCGACTGACGGTGGTTCCCGGCGTCAGCGAACCCCGGGTTGGCGAATACGATGTCCGTTTGAGTGACTTCCCCGCGGATGGCCACGCGGTGCTGAAAGGTCGTCTGGAAGACAATCATTTTCTGCCGTATTACACCCGGGCCGATATCGCTCGCGGCAAGGGCAGTTCGACCGCGCCGGTCATTGCCTGGGTGGAAGATCCGGTCGAACTGTTTTTTCTGCAGATTCAAGGTGCCGGGCGCATTCAGCTCGATGACGGACGCTTCCTGCATGTCGGGTTTGCCGACCATAACGGCTATCCCTACCAGTCGATTGGCCGCTGGCTGGCCGACAAGGGGGAAATGAAGCTGTCCGATGCGTCGATGCAGGGGATTCAAGCCTGGGTGCGTGCCAACCCCGCGCGACGCGAGGCTTTGTTCAGTGTGAATCCGCGTTATGTGTTCTTCAAGGCCTTGCCGGCGGGTAATGATGGTCCTATAGGAGCTCTTGGAGTTCCTATTACAAATGGTTACAGCATCGCAATTGACCCTCGTTATATTCCATTGGGAACCCCTGTATACTTATCGACAACCTGGCCCCAAACCAACCGTCCACTGATCCGCCTCGTCCACGCACAGGATACCGGCAATGCCATCAAAGGCCCTGCGCGGGCGGACTTTTTCTGGGGGTTTGGCACCGAAGCCGGGATGCAGGCAGGAAGAATGAAACAATCGGGAACCCTGTGGCTGTTATTGCCCAAGGGAACAAAACCGTTACCAACCGCCCGAAACTGATTGTCGAGAGATATGCCGAACGCACGAATTTCCCTGTTGCTGGCGGCGATTCTGGCCGCCTCCCTTGCCGGCTGTAGCAAGGGAGGCGACACCAAGTCCGCCAAAGACGCCAAAAAGCCCGTTTCCCGGGAATTGGCGCGAACCGATATTCTCACTGCCAAACCCGGCATTGTGCAGGATAGCCTCCCTTTTACCGGATCCTTGTCTGCCCAGTCGCGCAGTCTGGTGTCAGCCGCTGTCGAGGGCAAGACGCTTGACGTACGTGTGCGCGAAGGGGCTCAGGTCAAGCGTGGCCAGATTCTGGCGACGCTGGATAACGAAGCCCTGCGCCAAAATGTGGCGGAACAGGAAGCCCAGGTCGCCAATACCCAGTCACGTCTCAAACTGGCGCGGGTGAAGCTGGAAAAGCAGCGTGAATTGCTGCAGAAGGGCTTCATTTCCAAACTAGCGTTTGACGAACTGGAGAGTGACTACAACGTTAAGGTCGGTGAGTTCAAGGTGCAGGAAGCCGCGATGGCGCGTGCCCGCAAGCAGCTTGCCGATACCGTGGTCAGGGCACCGATCGACGGTGTGGTGTTCGAGCGCAAGACCAACCCGGGTGAACAGGTGGCAATGAATGCCCAGCTGTTCAGCATTGTGGACCTCTCGGTGCTGGAAGTGACGGCCACGGTGCCGGCCCGCTTGATGGGGGCCCTGCATACCGGCATGGCGGCCAATTTCACCGCCGAAGGGCAGGGCGGTGACTTTGCCGGCAAACTCGAACGCATCAACCCGGTGGCGGTCAGCGGTACGCGCAATTTTGCCATCTATGTCCGTGTGGACAATAAGGATGGCCGGCTGCGGGTGGGGCAGTTCGTCAAAGGCAAGATCGTCTTGCGTGAAGTCCGCGACGAGATTGTGTTGCCCATGACCGCCGTGCAGGATATGGCCTCCAACAGCTGGGTCGAAGTGGTCGAGAACGGCAAGCTGGCCAAGCGTCCGGTGCAGGTGGTACTGCAGTCCGAGGTTGATCGTCAGGTCGCCGTCAAGGGGATCAAGCCCGGCGAAGTGGTCATCGCGGCCATGCTGTTGGGCACCAAGCTCGGGGACGCCGTCGCCCTTCCCGCCAAGCACTGAGGAGAACGCACCATGTGGTTAACCCGCGTTAGCGTGCGTAACCCCTATTTTGCGGCCGTGCTGATGATGGCATTGGTCGTGCTCGGGGGGTATGCCTGGTTAAATCTGTCGGTCGAGAAGTTTCCGGATATCCGTTTTCCGGTGGCGGTGATTTCCACGACCTATGACGGCGCCTCTCCGGAAGTGGTGGAGAACGAAGTCACCCGCAAGATCGAAGAAGCCGTCAATACCGTTAGCGGCATCGACAGCATTCGCTCCTATTCCTCCCCGGGGGAGTCGGTGGTGGTGGTGCAGTTTCAATTGGGCGTCAATCCTGCCCAGGCGATTCAGGATGTGCGCGACCGCATGGGCGGCGTGCAGAGTCGTTTGCGCAAGGAAATTGCCACGCCATCCGTGTCACAGGCCGATCCGAACGACCAGCCCTTTCTGGTGCTGACCCTCAGTAATTCGGAAGTGAGCCCGCGCCTGCTTAGTACCTGGGTAGACAAGGTCTTCAAGAAACGGATGCAGTCCATTTCCGGTATGGGGCGTGTGCGGATCTTCGGTCAGGTTAACCGGGAAATTCGCGTCAATATCGACCCCTACCGTCTTGAGGCCGCCGGTTTGTCGATTCCCGACATCACCGATGCGATCCGCGCCGCCAACAAGGACTATCCGGCCGGCAGTATTTCCACGGCCAGCAATGATCTGGCCGTACGCATTACCGGCAAGATCAAACGGGTCGAAGATTTTGCCGACCTGACCGTCGGTTTCCGCAATAGCTCGCCGATCCGCTTGTCCGACGTGGCACAGGTCGAAGATGCCGAAGCGGACAAGGACAGCGTGTCCTTGGTCGACGGAGCGCCAGGGGTGGGTGTGTCGTTCCGGGCATCGCGTGGCGCCAATGTGGTCGATGTGGCGGATGGCGTGCAGAAAATGCTGGTTACCCTGAAGGCCGAAATGCCTCCCGGGACCAAAGTCCATATCAGCCATGATGACTCCAGGGCGATCAAGCGCTCGCTTCAGGATGTGCAGACCAGTTTGATCGAAGGTGCGGTACTGACCGTACTGATCGTCTTCCTGTTCCTGGGGTCATGGCGCAGTACCGTGATTACCGGCCTGACCTTGCCGGTCGCCTTGATCGGTACCATGTTCGCCATCTGGGCAACCGGCTTCACCTTGAACCTGATGACCTTGATGGCGCTGTCCCTGTCGGTGGGCTTGCTGATCGATGATGCCATTGTGGTCCGGGAAAACATTGTCCGGCACGCCGCCATGGGCAAAAGCCATTTTCAGGCGGCGCTGGATGGTACCAATGAAATCGGTTTGGCGGTGCTGGCGACCACCCTGACCATTGTGGCCGTGTTCCTGCCGGTCGGCTTCATGGGCGGTGTGATCGGCAAGTTTTTCCATCAATTCGGTTTGACCGTTACGGTGGCGGTGTTGATCTCGATGTTGGTGAGTTTCACGCTGGACCCGATGCTGTCGTCGATCTGGCACGATCCGCACCACCACGGCGACAAGCATAAAGGTCCGTTCGGCAAGATTCTCGACTGGTTCGAGAGTTCGTTGGATCGTCTGGGCATCCACTATGAAAAGTTGATTCGCTGGTCGCTGGGCCACCGCAAGACGGTGGTGGCGCTGGCACTGCTGATCACGGTGGGCAGTTTTGCGCTGGTGCCGCTGGTGGGGGGCGAGTTCATGCCGCGCGCCGACGGTGGTCAGTTCACGCTGTCCTACAAGACGGCTCCCGGGTCGACGCTGGAGTACACCACCTCCAAGGGGCATGAAATGGAAGTGTTGCTGCGCGCCATTCCCGAGGTGAAGAGCATCAGCTTGTCGGTCGGCAACGGCAACTTGTCCAGTTCCGCCTCTGAAGGCGAGCTTGAAGTGGATGTCGGCACCAAGGAAGAACGCAAGCGGACCTTGTTTGTCATGATGGATGATGCCCGTAAAAAGGTCGCCCGTGTGGCCGGTGTCGAGATTTCGTCCGTGATGGAGAGCGGTAACGGCGGTGGCGGTGGTGGCGGGAACGGCAAGCCGGTTTATGTCGCGCTGCGCGGCGCCGATATTTCCGAACTGTCGCGCGCGGCCGATATCGTGGAAAACAAGTTGGCCGGCATCAAAGGCGTCAAGGAAATCCAGTCCAGTCTGACCGATGCGGACCCTGCGCTGAGTCTGGATGTCAAACGGGATGACGCGGCGTCACTGGGCATTGATCTGTCGCGGGTCGGGGTAACCTTGCAAACCATGCTGGCCGGGGATGTTTCGACCAACTGGGAAGCGCCGGACGGTGAAAGCTACGATGTGCGTGTCCAGATTCCCAAGAGCCTGCGTAATCAGGACTTGCTGGATGTGCTGACCGTGGCGGGTAACCGCGACAAGGATGGCAGTGCCGCCATGGTACCGCTGTCGACGGTAAGCCAGATCCGCAAGGACACCACGCCACGCCAGATCGAACGCGTCGACCTGCAGCGGGAAATTGCCGTGACCGCCAATATCAGTGGCCGTGACCCGGGTTCGGTGTTTGCCGACATCAAGTCCATGACCAAGAATCTGCAGTTGCCACCGGGGGTAACGGTGGTGCAGAGCGGCCAGAGCAAGGATATGCAGGAGTCGCTGGGCTTTGCCTTGCAGGCGCTCGGCATGGGGATCTGCTTCATTTACATGATTCTTGCGGCGCAATTCCGTAGCTTTACCTTGCCGATCACCATCATGATGGCCCTGCCCTTGTCGTTTGTCGGGGTGTTCATTGCCTTGTTCCTGTGGGGCAGTACGCTGAACATGTTCTCGGTGATCGGTATCGTGATGCTGATGGGTCTGGCCACCAAGAACGGTATTTTGCTGGTGGACTTTGCCAATCAGGCGCGTCGGGAAGGCATGTCCCGGGAGTCGGCGCTGATCGAGGCGGGACGGGTGCGGCTGCGCCCGATTCTGATGACCTCGTTCGCGATGATCTTCGGTATGTTGCCCGCCGCCCTGAGCCATGGTGAAGGATCGGAAACCCAAGGGCCGATGGCGCATGCGATCATCGGTGGCCTGGTGACCTCGACCTTGCTGACCTTGATCGTGGTACCGGTGGTGTACACCTATATGGACAGTCTGAGAACCCGCCTGCGTCGTTTGATCGGGGCGGGAGACCCGAATCGCCCGGCGGAGCCGCCGGTGACGGAAAGTCAGGCCAACCCGTAAGGTTGGCTCGTGTGCAGGACTTCAGCCCGGGAAAATTCCCGGGCTTTGTTTTTGGGATTCGTCTGATCGGCGTGTCGAAGCGTGCTGGCTAGCATGTCGGTATTGACTGACATTTGCCGATACCACTCCCATGAAACTTGCTCTTTCCCCGCTGGTGCAGCATGCACTTCCCTCGCTCTCCGTGTACGGTCTGGTGATTCGGGCCATTCGCCTGGATGCCCTGCAAACCTTTCGTATCGTCCCGCCCTTGCTGGACGAGGCGCTTGATGGACAGCCGGTTGCCGGCTTCGAAAACCGCAAAATGCGTCGCCAGAAAGGCAAGGCCGCTATCCCGGAGGTGCCGCCCGGGCTGGACCTGTATCAGGCGGCGGCCTTGTTTGGCCTGACACCGTTTGCCTTGCGTTCCAGTTGTCTTGACGGCGATGCGCTGGAACTGACCCTGCAGTCTGACGGCTTGCTGGCGGGAGACGATCCGGCAGGCGCCCGTTCCGGCGAACTGGTATGGCACGCCACGACCCGGCGTGAGGTGAGTGCCATGAGTTGGGGAGGGGAGGCGGCTGTTGATACGGATGCCATGAGCTGTCATATCATCTTGCTCGGCGAGCGCTTGCACGGTATGGCAAGTCCGGTGCTCTCCTTGCAGTATCTCGAAACGGCGCTGCAACCGTTTTGCAGCGGATTCGAACGGGTCTATCTTGCCCATGACCGGACGGAATGCGAGGTCATGGGCTGAGGGTGCTCTTCACGCCGGCAGGCGAATCAGGGAGAATCCGGAGAGTGTTGACCACCGCTGACCCGAGAGGAATTTCATGCGTTTACTGCTTGCCATTTTCATTCCCTGGCTGCAATTCTTTACCATAGGCCGACCGTTTTCCGGGCTGATCTGCCTGATTCTGCAGGTTACCCTGATCGGCTGGATTCCCGCTGCGATCTGGTCGGCCTATGCCCTGAGCCAATACAAAACCGATCAAAAAATCCGTGCCGCCATGCGCCGCTAAGTGAGTCTGATGGCGTAATGTCGGATTTGTCTGAATGGCAGCGTGGAAGCCGGGCGCTATAGTCACCACTTACTCATCGTTTTGACGGAGCACTCCCATGAAGGTATCCCTGACCCCCTCCTTGCTGGCCGCGTTGCCGGGCATGTCCGTGCATGGCATGGTTGCGCGTGCGATTGATCTGGATGCTGTGGCGGGCCTGTCCTGCGAATTGCCGGTGCCCGGTGAAACCGAGGGTGACGCGTTGATCGCGCGCTGGAAGCAGCTCTACAAGTCCTTGCCCTGCGACAAGCGTGCCCGCAGCTCGATCGAGTACCTGATCAAGGCCGCCCGCAAGCAAAAGCTGCGTCCGATCCTGCCCCTGGTTGATCTGTACAATGCCGCCTCCTTGCGTTGCTTCAGTCCGTTTGGTGGCGAGAACCTCCACACTATGCAGGGCAGCCTGCAACTGGACTGCGCGCAAGGCAACGAGGTGTTCGTCCCTCTGGGCAAGGAGCTTGAAGAGCTGGCCTTGCCCGGAGAAGTGATCTGGGTGGATGGTGCACGGCGGGTGGTGTGTCGTGCGATGAACTGGCTGGAATCCGATCTGCACAAATTGAATGGCGAGGTACGGGACGTGATTTTTGTCAGCGAACGGCCGGATGCTGACTACCCCTCACCGCAAGACGGCTTTGATTATCTTGAGGCGGCACTCGCGCCGCACTGCGCGTCGCTGCAGCGCTTCGTGCTGGATGCCGGCAGTCCTTCGATCGATATCGCGCTTTAAGCTAGCCCCCATGGCCGGACACGGCCATGGGGAAGGCCTCAGGCCAGTGCAATGACCACGCGTTTGTTGCGTGCGCCCTTGTTTTCCAGCTTTTTGACGACCACCGGGCCGATTTCCCCGGTGCGTGCCACATGCGTTCCACCACAGGGTTGCAGATCGACACCGGGAATATTGATCAGCCGGATTTCCGGAAGCTCCAAGGGGGGCGTCACCGACATGGTCTTGATCAACTCCGGTTGCGCCTTCAGAGCCTCGCCCGAGGTCATGATGATCTCCACCGGATGGTCGGCGGCGATCAGCGCATTCAGTTCCGTTTCTATGCTGGCTTTGTCCAGCTCCATCCCCTCGGGCAGATTAAAGTCAAGACGTCCGCTTTCTTCGGTCAGGTTACCGCCGGTGACACCGATCGGAATGACCACCGACAGCAAATGCAGACAGGTATGGATCCGCATGTGCCGATGGCGTCGTTCCCAGTCCAGCTCCAGGGTGACTTCATCGCCTGCTGCAAAAACGTGATGCGTGTCCGGGGTCAGATGCAGAATTTCCCGGCTTTCCCGGTCACGACGCGTGTCGCCGATGCGCACCGACACGTCCCCCAGGATGGCACTGCCGGTATCGCCCGGCTGTCCACCGCCCAGCGGGTAAAACAGGGTGTCTTCAAGTACCAGACCGTGTTCGTCATGGCGCACCACCCGGGTGGTCAGGGTGCGTTGGTAGGGATTGCGGTAGAACTGTTCCTGCATGCTTCCTCCGGATTACTGGCGAGCCGTGCGGATATTGGCCGGCTCGGCCTCGCGCTGGCTGGAACGGAACGGGTTGATATCCAGTCCGCCCCGTCGGGTGTAACGGGCATAGACCGTCAAGAACTCGGGACGGCACTCACGCATGATATCCACAAAAATCCGCTCGACGCACTGTTCGTGAAACTCGTTGTGCTGACGGAAGCCGATCAGATAACGCAGCAGGGCTTCGCGATCCAGTTGCGGACCCTGATAGCGAATCATCACACTGCCCCAGTCCGGTTGACCGGTGACCAGACAATTTGACTTGAGCAGGTCGGAGGTCAGGGTTTCGCTGACGGTGTGCTGCGGGTCGGCCCGCAGTCGTGTCGGGTCAGGATGGTAGTCATTGACCTCGATATCCAGATCGTCAATCGACTCACCGGCCAGTTCGGCGATGGTCTCACGCGCGAAGTCGCGCGGCAGGGCAATGTCGACCGTCACGGGTTTGCCGGCAGCATTGGACAGATCCATGGCCAACTGGCTTTGCAGGATCTCCAGTGATGCGACCCGGGTCTGGTTATAGCTGTTCAGATAGAGCTTGAACGATTTGGATTCAATCAGGCAGGGCGAGTCGGCCGGAATGCGGAAGGTGGCGATGCCGACCTGCGGCTTGCCACGCGCGTTGAGCCAGGAGAGTTCGAAGCCGGTCCAGATATCCACGCCATGAAAGGGCAACGCCGTTTCGTCAACGCCGATCTCGTCACGTTTGCCCTTGCGCGGAATGGGAAACAGCAGGGAAGGGTCGTAGTGATCCTGATAGTCGACTTTTTTGCCGAGCGGAGAAAACTCCGGTTTTTGTTCGAGAGTCATGAGGAGCTCCGTTAAAGGGTTCGTGGTCACTATAGTGGCTCAGGCTTCGCGGCGCATGAATTGGCGTGGCCGGATGCCCACGGCAAACAGCGTGGCGAAATAGGCCAGCACACCAATGCAGATCAGGACGGTCAGCCACAGGATTCGCTCGAAGGAATGGCCGGCCCAGTTGACCGGCAGATACCACTGGCTCGCCAGTAGCACCGTGGCCATTACGGCAACGCCCACCGCCAGCTGCATAAGGAAACGACGCCAGCCCGGCAAGGGGCGGTAGATGTCATGCTTGCGCAGCGTATGGTAGAGCAGACCGGCATTCAGGCACGAGGCCAGACCGATCGACAGTGACAGGCCGGCGTGCTGGAGCGGAAAGACAAAAGCCAGATTCATCAGTTGTGTGGCGATCAGGGTAATGATGGCGATGCGCACCGGCGTCTTGATGTTCTGCCGGGCGTAAAAGCCGGGGGCCAGCACCTTCACCAGAATCAGCCCGAGCAGGCCCACCGAGTAGGCGATCAGTGCTTGTTGGGTCATCAAGGCGTCGTGGGCATTGAACTTGCCATACATGAACAAGGTTTTGACCAGCGGTGCCGACAGGACGCCCAGACCGACGGTGGCTGGCACCGCCAGCAACAGGGTCAGGCGAATGCCCCAGTCGAGCAGGGAGCTGAAGGCTTCACCGGAGTCCTGTGCCGCATGTCTGGAGAGCGACGGCAGCAGAATGGTACCGAGCGCAACACCCAGTACTCCGGTGGGGAATTCCATCAAACGATCGGCGTAGTACATCCACGAGACACTGCCTTGTTTCAGGAAGGACGCGATGTTGCTATTGATGACCAGCGATATCTGCGCAACCGACACCCCCAGAATGGCCGGACCCATCTGGCGGATGACGCGCCAGACCGCTTCGTCACGTAAGTCCAGGCGGGGCATCGGCAACATGCCGACCTGTTTCAGGAAAGGCAGCTGCCAGACCAACTGAATCAAACCGCCGGCAAAGGCCGCCCAGGCCAGCACCATCACGGGCGGATGGAAATAGCGCGTCAGTCCCAGGGCAAAGACAATGAAGGCCAGATTCAGGAAGGTTGGTGTAAAGGCCGGTACCGAAAACCGGTTCCAGCTGTTCAGGATGCTGCCGGCCAGACTGGCCAGCGAGATGAACAGGATATAAGGAAAGGTGACCCGGAGCAGATTGATGGTCAGTTCGGCTTTGGCCGGTGTCGAGAAGAAGCCCGGTGCCGTCAGCCACAGAATGACCGGGGCACCGATCATGCACAAGGCGGTGATCACGAACAGCACGGCACCCAGTGCACCGCTGACTTTGGCGATGAACTCGCGGGTTTCCTGCTCGGTACGGGTGTGCTTGTATTCGCCGAGGATGGGGACGAAGGCTTGCGAGAACGCGCCTTCGGCAAAAATGCGGCGCAGCATGTTGGGGAGTTTGAATGCCGTGAAAAACGCATCCGTGTCCATGCCTGCACCGAATACCCGGGCAACGATGGCGTCACGCGCAAAGCCGAGGATGCGCGAAACCAGTGTCATACCGCTGACGCTGACCAAAACCTTGAGAAGATTCATTGATGGACTATCCTGACGTGATGCCGGGCAAAAGAGGAGAGTTTAACAAAATACCGTGAAAGATTGGCCGCCTGACGCTACGCGTGTTAGGATGGGGGCTGTATTTTTCTTGCAAAACGCGATGTTAACGCTTAAAATCGCGAGTTTTACGATTCCGCTCATCAGGAGATAGTTTCATGGCAAATAGCGCACAAGCTCGCAAGCGTGCACGCCAGGCTCTCAAGCTGCGCGCGCACAACGCCAGCCTGCGTACTGCGTTCCGCACCGCAGTGAAGAAAGTACTGAAGTCGATTGAAGCCGGTGACAAGGCCGCTGCCAAGGTAGTATTCCAGGCTTCCGTACCGGTACTGGACCGCATCGCTGACAAGGGCGTGTTCCACAAGAACAAGGCCGCTCGTCACAAGAGCCGTCTGTCCGCCCAGATCAAGGCCATGGCCTGATTACGGCTTAAAGGACATACACACATAAGGCTCCGTTTATCGGGGCTTTTGTGTTTTAGGGGAGGCCTCGGCCTCCCCTAGTTCTTTTCCGGCTTAGCGTTCGCTGAGCAACTGGCCCGCTTCGCGTGCCATTTCCCCTTCTTCATCGGTCGGCAGCATATAGGCATGGCGCTGGCTCGGCACCGTCGTCAGGCGGCGTGCCTGCGACAGATTGGCATGATGGTCGAGCTCGAAACCCAGCCAGGGCAGTTGCTTGAGCACCCGTGCACGGATTTCCGGCGAGCGTTCGCCAATCCCGGCGGTGAAGATCAGTGCATCGATGCCGCGCATGGCGGCGGTCAGCGAACCGATTTCCCGTACGGTGCGATACACGAACAGTTCGACGGCTTCCCGGGCGGGTTGGGTCGGGTTGTCCAGTAATTCGCGCATATCGGCGGACAGTCCCCCCGAGACACCGAGCAAACCGGAGTTTTTGTAGAGTTCGCGGCGGACTTCGCCAATCCCCATCCCCTCGTGCTCCATCCAGTACAACACCACCTCCGGATCGATGGAGCCGGGGCGCGTCGACATCATCAATCCTTCAACCGCAGAAAATCCCATGCTGGACGCGACGCTTTTGCCGTTGGCAATCGCGCAGGCACTGGCGCCGCTGCCAAGATGGCAGACCACCACCTTGCTCTCCGCCAGGCCCATGTCGGCCAGACGGCGGGTGATCGAGGCATAGGACAAACCATGGAAACCGTAGCGGCGGATGCCTTCGTCGTGCCAGTGACGGGCAATGCCGAAGCGGGTGGCCACTTCCGCTTGGGTGGTATGAAACGCGGTATCGAAACAGGCTATCTGGGTGAGGCGATCATCCAGCCGGGTAAAGGCATCAATGACGGCCAGGCTGACCGGTTGATGCAATGGCGCCAGCGCGACATAACTCTCCAGAATGGCGCGGACCTCGGGGGTGATGATCTCTGGCTGGCTATAGCGATTGCCGCCATGAACCACCCGGTGCACCACAGCGCACAATTGCAGGTCCTGGTCGGCCAGCGCATTGATCATGGCGGCAACGGCCGCCTCCTTGCCGGACTCCTCCAGTACCCGGTTTTGCAGCCGGGCGCCTTTGGGATCGGACAACAGCAGGGTGCTGCCCGCTTCGCCGAAATGATCGATGATGCCCCGGATCAGCAAGTGTTGCCCGTCCGGGGTGTAGGCACGGAATTTGAGAGTTGCAGAGCCGGCATTGACCGCCAGCAGAGATCGGGTCATACGCGTGTTCCGAAAGTGCGGCGGCGATGGGCAAGCAGATTGGCCACGGCCGCTGAGGCCAGACGTCCGGTTGCATCATCGGCGCGGCTGGTCAGTACGATCGGGGCTCGTGCGCCCATGACGATACCGGCCGAGGCCGCGGCCGCGAGGTAGGTCAATTGTTTGGCCAGCATATTGCCAGCCTCCAGATCAGGCACCAACAGAATATCGGGATTGCCGGCAACCGGGGAGATAATTCCCTTGGTATCGGCTGCTTCGCTGGATATGGCGTTGTCAAAAGCCAACGGACCGTCGAGTATCGCGCCCTTGATCTGGCCCCGGTCGGCCATTTTGCACAGCGCGGCGGCATCCAGCGTCGAGACGATGGTCGGGGTAATGGTCTCCACTGCCGACAGAATGGCGACTTTGGGAGTCTGGATGTCCAGCGCCTGGCAAAGATCGATGGCGTTCTGGCAGATATCGCGTTTGGCCATCAGGTCCGGCTCGATATTGATCGCCGCATCGGTGATGAACAGGTAGCGGGGATAACTTTCCACCTTCATGATGAAAACATGGCTGATGCGCCGGTCGGTGCGAATGCCGGTACCCCGTGCGAGTACTTCGGACATCAGCTCGTCGGTGTGCAGGCTACCTTTCATGAGAATGTCGGCATGGCCTTCACGAACCAGCGCCACGGCCTTTTCTGCCGCGGCATGGCTGTGCGGGACATCAATGACGTTAAAGCGCGACAGGTCGACATCCAGTTCCCGTGCCGCCGCGCTCAACTTGCTCTTCGGCGCAATCAGGATCGGGGTGGCGATGCCATGCTCGCTGGCTTCGATGGCGCCCAGCAGCGATTCACGACTGCAGGGGTGTGCAACGGCCATCGGCAAGGGGCCAAGGGTCGTGGCTTGTTCGAGAATATCGGAAAATGCGTGTTCGTCACGGATCATGTTCAGTTCCTCATGCCATGATGTTGAAGCCGGCGTCGACGTACAAGGTCTCGCCAGTCAGGGCCCGTGCGGCATCGGAGATCAGGAAGGCGGTGGTCATGCCTACGTCTTCGATGTCGACCAGACGGTTTTGCGGTGCGCGCTCGATGGCCTGATCAATCAGGGCATCAAAGTGGGCAATGCCTGATGCGGCGCGGGTCTTGAGCGGGCCGGGGGAGACGGCGTGTACGCGAATACCTTTGCCGCCGAGGTCATGGGCGAGGTAACGGGTCACGCTCTGCAGGGCGGCTTTGACCGGCCCCATGATGTTGTAGTTTTCAACCACTTTGTCGGCGCCGTGGTAGCTCATGGTGATCAAGGCTCCGCCGTCTTTCATCAACGGTTCGGCATGACGTGCCATTTCGATGAAGGAGTAGCACGACACGCGCATTGCCTGCAGGAAACCGTGTTCCGAGCAATCGGTCACGCGGCCGTGCAGGTCATCCATCGGGCAGAAGGCGATGGAGTGAATGACAAAATCCAGCTTGCCCCACTGCGCTTCAATGGCCTTGAACACCGCATCGATTTCACCGGGTTGCTCGACATCGAGCGGCAGGATCAACGGCGAATCGAGTCCCTCGGCCAAGGGGCGAACGTACTTCTCGGCCTTCTCGTTGAGGTAGGTAATGGCCAGTTCGGCACCTTGCTCACGCAGCACCCGCGCGCAGCCATAGGCAATACTGTTTTCATTGGCAATGCCAACGATGAGACCTTTTTTTCCTGCGACGCTGTTGCAAAGTGCTTTCATGGTGTGGCATCCCTTGCTGGAAAGTGAATGAATTACACTTTACATGGTAGTAATTCGATGTTGCAGTGCAATGAAAAACAATGAAGTTTCGATTCTCGAGCCACAGTCGGATATAATGGAAACTTTGCAGCCGGTGCTTGATGCCGGGCGGGTTTGCCCCCATCTAGCTTACGGTCAATGCCGCGTATCCCGCACTGCGGGATTACGGCAGGATATGCGTAGACTATGCCAATGTCAAAAATGACGGGAGATAATGACGATGCCTATCTATGAATACCGCTGCGACGGGTGTGGCGTTCAGAAGGAACACCTGCAAAAAATCAGCGATGCGCCCGTTGCTGTATGCCCGGAGTGTGGCAGTGGCGACTATCGCAAGCTGGTATCGGCTGCCGGCTTCCAGCTGAAAGGCGCCGGTTGGTATGCCACCGACTTCAAGGGTGGCAATAATTCGGCCCCGGCTGCGTCTGGGCATAGCTGTGGCACCGGAGGCTGCGGAAGCTGCAACTGACATGAAAAAAGTCAAAATGACCCTCAAGGGCTATCTGGTGACCGGCTTGCTGATCTGGGTGCCGGTGGCCGTGACCTTGTGGGTGCTGCACCTGATCGTTGGTACGCTTGACCAGACCCTGAACCTGTTGCCACGGGAATGGCGACCGGATCAGGTACTGGGATTCGGAATTCCGGGGCTCGGTGTGGTGTTGTCTCTGGCGATTCTGCTGGTGACCGGCATGTTGACGGCCAATGTGCTGGGGCAGCGCCTGTTGCGTTTCTGGGAAGGCTTGTTGTCGCGCACCCCGGTGGTCAAGTCCATCTACAGCAGCGTCAAGCAAGTCAGCGATACCTTGCTGTCTGACTCGGGTCAGGCATTCCGCCGTGCCCTGCTGGTGCAGTTCCCTCATCAAGGGGCCTGGACCGTGGCATTCCAGACCGGCAAACCCAATGCCGGGGTTACCGACCTGATCGGTGGCGGCGACTATGTCAGCGTCTATGTGCCGACCACGCCGAACCCGACCTCGGGCTATTTTGTCATGGTGCCGGTTGCGGATACGCGAGAGCTGGACATGAGTGTCGACGAAGCACTCAAGTATGTGATTTCCATGGGCGTCGTGGCGCCCGGTGAGAAAGCACGTTAAGCTATACACAATTTTTTGAATTTGATTGCAGAACAACATGCGAACTGATTACTGCGGACTGATTGACAAGAAATATCTGGGCCAGAGTGTGACGGTAAAGGGCTGGGCCCACCGTCGTCGCGACCATGGCGGCGTGATCTTCATCGACTTGCGCGACCGCGAAGGTCTGGTGCAGGTGGTGATTGATCCGGATACCCCGGAAGCGTTCCAAACGGCCGATGCCAGTCGCAGCGAATTTGTGCTGTCGATTACCGGTATCGTGCGCGAGCGTCCGGCAGGCACCGCCAACAGCAACCTGGTCTCCGGCGAAATCGAGATTCTCGCCAAGGAAATCGAGGTACTGAATACGGCCGCTACCCCGCCGTTCCAGATCGATGATGAAAATCTTTCCGAGAACGTCCGTCTGACCAACCGCGTCATGGACCTGCGTCGCCCGCAGATGCAAAAAAACCTGCGCCTGCGTTACCGCGTGGCCATGGGCGTGCGCCAGTACCTGGACCGTCAGGGCTTCATCGACATCGAAACACCGATGCTGACCCGTTCGACTCCGGAAGGTGCACGTGACTATCTGGTTCCCTCGCGCGTTCACCCGGGCGAGTTCTTCGCCTTGCCGCAATCCCCGCAGCTGTTCAAACAGCTGTTGATGGTGGCCGGCTTCGACCGCTACTACCAGATCACCAAGTGCTTCCGCGACGAAGACCTGCGCGCTGACCGTCAGCCGGAATTCACCCAGATCGATATCGAGACCTCCTTCCTCTCCGAGGACGAGATCATGGATATCACCGAATCGATGACCCGCGATATCTTCCGCGATGTCATGGGTGTCGAATTGGGCGAGTTCCCGCGTATGACCTATCAGGATGCCATGTTCTACTATGGTTCCGATAAGCCGGACATGCGTATCCCCTTGCAGTTCACCGAACTGACCGACCTGATGAAGGGCGAAGAGTTCAAGGTGTTCCGTGGTGCGGCAGACATGGCCAACGGCCGCGTGGCAGCCCTGCGTATCCCGGGCGGCTCGACGCTGACCCGCAAGGAAATCGAAGAGTACACCCAGTTTGTCGCCATTTACGGCGCCAAGGGTCTGGCCTACATCAAGGTCAACGATGCGACTCGTCCGACCAATGGCGAAGACAGCGGTCTGCAATCCCCGATCGTCAAGTTCCTGTCGAACGACGGTCTGAAGGAAATCATCGCCCGCACCGGCGCGGTCGACGGCGACCTGATCTTCTTTGGTGCCGACAAGGCCAAGGTGGTGAACGAAGCGCTGGGTGCCCTGCGCATCAAGATCGGTCACGAGAAGGGTTTTGCGGTCAAGGAATGGAAACCGCTGTGGGTGGTTGACTTCCCGATGTTCGAACACGATGAAGAGGCGGATCGCTGGACCGCGTGCCATCACCCCTTCACGGCGCCGAAACTGGGCCACGAAGACATGCTGGAGTCCAATCCGGGTGCCTGCATCGCACGTGCCTACGACATGGTGTTGAATGGTTGGGAAATCGGTGGCGGTTCCATCCGTATCCACCGTTCCGACATGCAGGAAAAAGTGTTTGCCGCGCTGAAGATCACCCCGGAAGAGCAGCAGAACAAGTTCGGCTTCCTGCTGGACAACCTGAAGTTCGGTGCGCCGCCGCATGGTGGCCTGGCCTTCGGTCTGGACCGTCTGGTTACCTTGATGGCGGGTGCCGAGTCGATCCGCGACGTGATCGCCTTCCCGAAGACCCAGCGTGCCCAGTGTCTGCTGACCAACGCCCCGAATGCCGTGGACGACAAGCAGCTGCGCGAACTGAATCTCCGCCTGCGTCAGAAAGCCGAACCGGCCGCCTGATCCATGACGGAGTCGCTTCACGAAAACCCCGTCCCCTGGACGGGGTTTTTTGCTTGAGGCCGTCAAGACAGTTGTTGGCCACCTTGAATAATTTCGTTTGATCCCCATATAGTCAAGGTTACCGGCGCACGGCTGGTGCGGCGCATGACCTGTCCGATTGAGTGTGGCAATGGTTCCGATATGGATTTTCAATTGGCCTCGATCGCCTCGCGGACTCACAATCGCGCATTGGAAACGGCCGGTCCGCAGCCTGGACCGTGTCCGCTGAAACGTATCCTGAAAGGAGAACCCCATGGCTGTACTCGTAGGCAAACAGGCCCCGTTCTTTGGCAGCGAAGACAAGAAATTCGCCGCTGTGCTGGGCAATGGTCAGATCGTGGACAACTTCAGCTTCAAAGAAGCAACCGAAGGCAAATACGCTATCGTGTTCTTCTACCCGCTGGACTTCACCTTCGTGTGCCCGTCCGAGCTGATCGCCTTCGATCATCGTCTGGATGAGTTCAAGAAGCGCAATGTTGAAGTAATCGGTATCTCCATCGACAGCGAATTCAGTCACAATGCGTGGCGCAACACCCCGGTAAACAAGGGTGGTATCGGTGAAGTCGGCTACACGCTGGTCGGCGACGTGAAGCACGAACTGGTTCAGGCATTCGATGTTGAAGAAGCCAGCGGCGTGGCCTATCGCGGCACCTTCCTGATCGACAAATCCGGCGTGGTTCGCCATCAGGTCGTCAACGATTTGCCGTTGGGCCGCAATATCGACGAAGCCATCCGCATGGTCGATGCCCTGCAATTCTTCGAAGAGCACGGCGAAGTGTGCCCGGCTGGCTGGAACAAGGGCAAGAAAGGCATGAAAGCCGACGCTGAGGGCGTGGCTTCCTATCTGGCCGAGAACGCCAAAGACCTGTAATTCCCCGCAGGTTTGATGTGTTCCCAACGCCCCCTGACGGGGGCGTTTTCATGTGTGCTGCTCCCTGTTACGCCATGATCGTCGCCCCATCCTCATCAGAAAACCACAGCCGCTCATTCATCCTGTTCATCCCGTCTGATTGCACTTGACCCCCGCGTGGAGCAAGGTGCAATATGCCTATAAAATAATTGTTATGTCATTGTTTGGGTGGGTGAATCGCACAAGGGAGCCTGACCATGAACGAGATGCTGATACTGCTGGTGGTGGTGCTGAGCGGACTGGTATTGGTGCTGTTTGCTCGTCTGGCCGCCATGCATCACGAGATGAGCGAGCTTGCCCGAATGATCGCTTTCCTTGATCAGGAACAGCGAGAGGAAACAGTGGCCTTGATGCTGCGTCTGCGTCCGGCCAGAAGGCGTGCCAGTGCTCCCAAGGTGCTAATCCCTGCCGAGACACCGCTCTGTGTGACCGAACTCGATGCAGAGCCGGCTGTGGCCGCCTGAAGCGAGCCAAAGCCGAGTGCTGGTTTGAAGCCCCCCGATGGGGGCTTTGTCACGTCTGCCCTAGCCGAGATTGATCTCGGTGGCGGCCGCCTGTGCCCATTCCTGCATGGCCGGCAAGGCCAGCATATGATCCACCCAGGCGCGGGAGGCTGGAGGCAGGTCGACATCGTAGCTCTGGAAGCGAAACACGACCGGTGCAAAAAAGGCATCGGCAAGGGTGAAATGGCCAAACAGGAATGGCCCGGACAGGTGGTAGCGGGTACGCTGTTCTTCCCACAGATGCACGATGCGGGCTATGTCGGCATCCAGCGTCGCCGATTGGGCCTCTTTGCGCCTGCCGTGAACATCCAGCGGCATTTGCGTGCGCAGGTGGCTAAAGCCGGAGTGCATTTCCGCCACCATCGAGCGGGCGATGGCTCGTGCGGCGGGGTCGGATGGCCATAGATGCGATCCCGGAAAACATTCCGCCAGGTATTCGCAGATCGCCAGCGAGTCCCAGACGGTCAGTTGCTTGTCCTGCAGCACCGGAACCTTGCCGGCCGGGGTGATAGACGAGAGGATGGCCTGAATATCCGGCGAGGCGAGATCCACCACGACTTCTTCGAACGGTTCGTTGATCATCTTGAGCACCAGCCAGGGGCGCAACGACCAGGAAGAGGTATTTTTGTTACCAATTATCAGACGGAACATGGTGTCACTCTTCTCTCGGGAACATAAACCTATTAGACGGCTTTGGTCGGCAACATGCAAGATTCCATGAAAAACGCCTCCGTGGAGGAGGCGTGCTATCAGGCAACTTCGTCGATCCAGGCTTGCTGGATGGCTTCGAGAATTTTCTCGCCGCCGCGACTGTGATCATCATCGAAGCCCGGCAGGGCGATGACCCAGTTGTGCAGGTCGGTGAAGCGAATGCGGGTTGGATCAATGTCCGGATGGGCTTCCGAGAGTTCGATCGCCAGATCGTTGATGTCGGTCCATTTCATCGCCAGACTCCTTTTCAGTGATGTTCACGGGCGTGATTGATGGTGTAGCGCGGAATCTCGACCACCAGATCTTTGTCGGCGACCAGCGCCTGGCAAGACAGTCGCGAGCAGGCTTCCAGCCCCCACGCCTTGTCGAGCATGTCTTCTTCCAGCTCGTCGGCCTCTTCCAGCGAGGCAAACCCTTCGCGGATCACCACATGGCAGGTGGTGCAGGCACAGGACATTTCACAGGCATGTTCGATTTCGATATCGTGATCGAGCAGGGCTTCACAGACACTGATGCCGGTCTCGGCATCTTCAATGACCAGGCCGTCCGGGCAAAGATCGGCATGGGGCAGGACAGTGATGCGTGGCATCGGGTTACCTCACAGTTCAGCGATGTTATGGCCTTTGAGCGCGCGCTTGATGTTGCGGTCCATCCGGCGTGCAGCAAAGGTGTCGGTCGCTTTATTGAGCGCCGCGGTGGTTTCATTGACCTGACGGGTCACGGCAGCGGCGATGGCCTTGCGGGCGGCGTCGATGGCCACGGCAATGGCGGCACGTTCCGTATCGTCAAGCAGGTCGCCATCGGCCGCAATCGCCAACTCGGTCGTGGCGATCAGGGCTTCGGCATCGACAATGGCCTCGCGCAATTTACGCGCCTCGATGTCTTCTTTGACATTGGCCATCGACTCGGTGAGCATGCGGGTAATCTCGTCATCGCCCAGTCCGTAGGCCGGTTTGACCTCGATGCTGGCTTCCACGCCGGAGGTTTGTTCGCGGGCCGTGACTGACAACAGTCCATCCGCATCGATCTGGAAGGTGATGCGGATGCGCGCTGCGCCGGCCACCATCGGCGGAATGCCGCGCAGGACGAATTGTCCCAGCGAGCGGCAATCGGCAACCAGTTCCCGCTCACCCTGCAGCACATGGATGGACATAGCCGTCTGGCCATCCTTGTAGGTGGTGAATTCCTGGGCACGGGCAATCGGCAAGGTGCTGTTGCGGGTGATAATCTTTTCCGACAGGCCGCCCATGGTTTCGATGCCCAGCGACAAGGGAATCACGTCCAGCAGCAGCCATTCGTCGTCCTGCTTGTTGCCGGCCAGTACGTTGGCCTGAATGGCGGCCCCCAGCGCGACAACCTTGTCCGGGTCGAGATTGGTCAGCGGCGGTTGCCCGAAAAAGGTTTCCACGGCTTTCTGGATGTGCGGCATGCGCGTTGCGCCGCCTACCATCACCACGCCGTTGACCTGAGTGGTTTTGATGCCGGCATCCCGCAAGGCCTTGCGTACCGGCAGCAGGGTTTTATCGACCAGCGGGCGGGTAATCTCGCGGAAGGTGGCGACATCCAGCTGCAGGTCGACGGCCATGCCATCGGACAGCAGCACGGTAATGCGGGTTTCGCCGTGTTCGGTCAGGGCTTCCTTGGCTTCCCGTGCACGAGTCAGCAGCAGGCGCGCGTCCGAAGGACCCAGACCGGACAGGCCGGCAGCCTGCAGAATCCAGCAATAGACCCGGTGATCAAAGTCATCGCCCCCCAGTGCGGAATCGCCACTGGTAGCCAGCACCTCGAAAACGCCCCGGGTCAGTTTGAGAACCGATACGTCCAGCGTTCCGCCGCCAAGGTCGTAAACGACAAAGGTGCCTTCGGAGGCATTGTCCAGTCCATAGGCAATGGCGGCCGCAGTCGGCTCGTTGAGCAAACGCAGTACCGACAAGCCGGCAATTCGGGCCGCATCCTTGGTGGCCTGACGTTGCGCGTCGTCGAAATAGGCGGGAACGGTGATCACGGCCCCGGTCAACTCTCCGCCCAGCGAGGCTTCGGCACGCGCCTTGAGCGAGGCAAGAATGGCGGCCGAGACTTCCACCGGGCTTTTTACCCCGGCACAGGTCTGCAACTGCACCATGCCTGGCGCATCGACAAAACGATAGGGCTGGGTGGCGAGATCGGGGATATCGCGAATGCCGCGACCCATGAAACGCTTGACCGAGACAATGGTATTGGCCGGGTCGCGGTTTTGTGCCGCCTGGGCGCGATGCCCGACCGTCACGCTGCCATCTTCACGGTAGCGGACGACCGAAGGAAGCAGGGCATGGCCTTCTTCATCGGACAGTACCGTGGCCGAGCCGGAACGTACCGTGGCAACCAGCGAGTTGGTGGTGCCAAGATCGATGCCGACAGCCAGCCGGTGTTGATGGGGAGCGGTGGAAAGGCCGGGTTCGGCGATTTGCAATAGGGCCATGGCAAACTTAATGGTTAAGGGTCCTGACAGCGCTATCGGTCAAGCAGAGCTTCGATGGCGTCGCCGATTTCCTGTTCGAGTTTTTCCAGAAAACGTAATTTTCGCACCAGAAGGGCTGCCGCGTCCAAATCCCGCGTGTCATCGAGTGCGCGGGCCAGCGTCTCTTCCAGTTGGCAGGTCTCGTCGGACAGTTCCGTTTCCAGCGTCGCCAGTGCTTCAACCGAGCCACTGTCATCCGCTTCTTCAATTCGCTCACGCCATTCCATCTGTTCCATCAGGAAGGTGGCCGGCATGCTGGTATTGGTTTCTTCCTGAGTGTCCACTCCCGCGAGTGCCAGCAGGTAACGGGCACGGGCGAGAGGGTTTTTCAGGGTATCGTAGGCTTCGTTGACCCGGGTCGCCATCATCAGGGCGATGCGTTGTTCGGCATCGCTCTTGCTGGCAAAACGATCCGGGTGAACCTCCAGCGCCAACTGCAGGCGAGCCGCCTCGAGTTCCGGCAACGACAGACGGAACTGCTGCGGCAAGCCGAACAGTGCAAAGTGATCCTGATCGAAGGCCGTTTTCATGGTCAGACGTTAAAGCTTTCGCCGCAGCCGCACTCGTTTTTCACGTTGGGGTTGTTGAACTGAAACCCCTCGTTGACACCTTCCTTGGCATAGTCGAGCTCGGTGCCATCGATATAGGCGAGACTCTTGGCGTCGGTGAATACCGTCACGCCAAAGCTTTCGAAGGTGATGTCGTCATCGGAGGGTTGGTCGACAAACTCGAGTTTGTAGGCCATGCCCGAGCAGCCGGAGGTTTTGACACCGAGCCGGATGCCGAGCCCCTTGCCGCGACGGGAAATGAAGTTGCCGATGTGTTGGGCTGCGCGTTCTGTCAGAGTGATCGCCATGATTCGCTCCTGTTACAGACCGTGTTTCTGCTTGTAGTCGCTGACCGCGGCCTTGATGGCATCTTCGGCAAGGATGGAGCAGTGAATCTTCACCGGCGGCAAGGCCAGTTCTTCGGCAATCGCGGTGTTCTTGATCGACAGGGCTTCGTCAAGGGTCTTGCCTTTAACCCACTCGGTGACCAGCGACGAAGAAGCAATGGCGGAGCCACAGCCGTAGGTCTTGAATTTGGCATCTTCGATCACGCCGTTTTCACCGACCTTGATCTGCAGTTTCATGACGTCGCCGCAGGCCGGTGCGCCAACCATGCCGGTACCGATGGTCTCGTCGCCCTTGGTGAAAGAGCCGACGTTGCGGGGGTTTTCGTAGTGGTCCAGAAGCTTGTTGCTGTATGCCATGTTGTTCTCCTGCAGTACGGTCAGTGGGCAGCCCACTGCACGGTGTTCAGATCGATACCCTCTTTGTACATTTCCCACAGCGGGGAGAGGTCACGCAGCTTGCCGATTTTTTCGCGGATCAGGTGGATGGCGAAGTCGATCTGCTCTTCGGTGGTGAAGCGGCCGATGGTGAAGCGGATCGAGCTATGGGCCAGTTCGTCGTTGCGACCCAGTGCACGCAGCACATAAGAAGGTTCGAGACTTGCCGAGGTACAGGCCGAGCCACTGGAAACGGCCAGTTCCTTGATCGCCATGATCAACGATTCGCCTTCGACGAAATTGAAGCTGACATTCAGGTTGTGGGGTACGCGGGCATCGATGTCGCCGTTGATGTACACCTCTTCCATGTCGCTGATGCCATTCCACAGGCGGTCGCGCAGCTGGCGGATCCGCTCGTTTTCACTGGCCATTTCCTCGCGGGCGATGCGGAAAGCCTCACCCATGCCGACGATCTGGTGTGTGGCCAGCGTGCCGGAGCGGAAACCACGCTCGTGACCGCCGCCATGCATTTGCGCTTCAAGACGGACACGCGGCTTGCGACGTACGTAAAGGGCGCCGATGCCTTTCGGACCGTAGGTCTTGTGCGCGCTGAAGCTCATCAGGTCGACCTTGAGGGTGGCCAGGTCGATGTCGACCTTGCCGGTGGCCTGAGCCGCATCCACATGGAAAATGATGCCTTTTTCACGGCAGATTTCGCCAATGCCGGCGATATCCTGCACAACGCCGATTTCATTGTTGACGAACATCACCGACACCAGAATGGTCTCCGGGCGCAAGGCAGCCAGCAGGGCGTCCTTGCTGATCAGTCCGTTTTCCTGCACATCCAGATAGGTGACTTCGAAGCCCTGGCGTTCCAGTTCACGGGTGGTGTCCAGCACCGCCTTGTGTTCGGTACGCACGGTGATGAGGTGATTGCCGCGCGTCTTGTAGAACTGGGCGGCACCCTTGATCGCCAGGTTGTTGGACTCGGTGGCACCGGAGGTCCAGATGATTTCCTTGGCATCGCAGTTGACCAGACGGGCAACGTTTTCACGAGCGGACTCAACGGCCTCCTCGGCTTCCCAGCCATAGCTGTGACTGCGCGAAGCCGGGTTGCCGAACAACTCGGTGATATAGGGAATCATCTTTTCGGCAACACGCGGATCGACCGGAGTCGTTGCCGAATAATCCAGATAGATGGGAAACTTCATTTCACTCATTATGGGTTCTCCACTAAGGGCAGCAGCGATCAGACAGTCGGGGCGGTCTGGTTGCGCGTAGCGCGGACCGTGCCGGGATCACGTTTGTCCTGCATCACGGTGCTCTCCTTGGCGCGTTGCTCGTCGACAAGATTGGCGAGGCTCACTTCGGAGAGATAGTCATAAATGGTGGCATTCAGCCTGGACCACAGGTCATGGGTCATACAGCGTTTGTTGCCATGGCAGTTTTCCCGGCCGCCACACTGTGTGGCATCGACCGGTTCATCAACGGCGCGGATGATGTCCGAGACGGAAATGGTCTCCGCGACGCGAGCCAGCGTGTAACCGCCGCCGGGGCCACGCACGCTGTCGACCAGTTCGGCGCGACGCAATTTGCCGAAGAGCTGCTCGAGATAAGACAGCGAAATGCTCTGTCGTTCGCTGATGCCTGCCAGCGTTACCGGGCCATTGGCTTCCCGCAGGGCCAGGTCGAGCATGGCGGTGACGGCAAAGCGGCCTTTGGTGGTCAAGCGCATGGTCAGATACTCCCGTGGATGGTCTTCAGGCCAAATTATAGCTAATTTCCGAGTAAAACGGTCAACTATTTGCCGTGGCGTTTGCCGGAGGGTCCGGACGCTCTTGTAAAGTTGATCATTTTACTAGGTTTTTGCCTTGATGGGGATGATTCTGCTGGCATGGCCGGTCGATGGTGTATCATTATCCCTATCCATGGGCTAACTGCTTGCCCCAGCCAAAGGCGGGGCCAAATCTGGAATACCAATTACATGAATAAAGTCGTCATCAGCGGAACCGGGCTCTTTACGCCCCCCCTTTCCATCAGCAACGAGGAGCTGGTGGCATCGTTCAATACCTACGTGGCGAACTACAATGCCCGTCATCAGGCCGAAATCGACGCCGGCACGCTGACGGCGCTGGCCGAGTCGAGCGCCGAATTCATTGTCCGGGCTTCCGGCATTCACCAGCGTTACGTGATCGATCGCGAGGGTGTGCTGGACCCGGAGCGCATGGCGCCGCGGATTCCCGAGCGTGACAACGACAGTCTGTCGGTTCAGGCCGAAATGGCCGTAGCCGCCGCCCGCGACGCACTGGCTGCCGCTGGCCGTGCGGCAGCGGACATCGATATGGTCATCGTGGCCTGCTCCAATATGCAGCGAGCCTATCCTGCCGTGTCCATCGAAGTGCAGCAGGCACTGGGAATCGAAGGCTTTGCCTTTGACATGAATGTGGCCTGCTCCTCGGCCACCTTCGGTATTCAGACGGCGGCCAATGCCATCCGCGCCGGTCAGGCGCGCGCGGTGTTGATGGTCAACCCGGAAATCTGTTCGGCGCACCTTAACTTCCGTGATCGGGACAGTCATTTCATTTTCGGCGATGCCGCCACCGCCGTGGTGCTGGAACAGGCCGACAAGGCGGTTGCCGCCGAGTGTTTCGAGGTGGTCGATACCCGCCTCGCCACGGTGTTCTCCAATAATATCCGCAACAATTTCGGCTTCCTGAACCGCTGCGACGAATCCGGCATTGGCGCGCCCGACAAGTTGTTCGTGCAACAGGGACGCAAGGTCTTCAAGGAAGTCTGCCCGATGGTCGGAGAGCATATTGTCGGCCATCTCGAGTCATTGGGCATTGCACCGGACAGCGTGAAGCGTTTCTGGCTGCATCAGGCCAATCTGGCAATGAATCACTTGATCGTGCGCCGCGTTCTTGGCCGCGAGGCAAGCGAAATCGAAGCACCGGTGATTCTCGATCGCTATGCCAATACCAGTTCGGCTGGTTCGATCATCGCCTTCCATCTGCATGGCAAGGATCTGGTCGCCGGGGACGTCGGGGTGATTTCTTCGTTTGGCGCGGGCTACTCGGTGGGCAGTGTTGTGGTAAAAAAATGCTGAAGTTATAGCTCTTGGCTGTAATTTCATCATCATTTTCCGGAAGTGAGCTGGGGGCGCTTGTCAAAAGCGCCCCCTCTGCATAATGTATCCCCTAAAGCACCTGTCAACACCTGTGCTTTATTAAAAAACCATATAAAGGAGTGGGGAAATTATGCGAGTAATTGTGAAAGCAATGCTGGCCGCCGGGATGATTGCCAGTGCATCGATGGCCTCGGCCGCCGGAACGCTGGTGTATTGTTCGGAAGGCAGTCCGGCAGGTTTCGATCCGGCCCAGTACACCACCGGTACCGATTTCGATGCGGCGGCAGAAACCGTCTTCAACCGTCTGGTGCAATTCCAGCATGGCGGCACCAAGGTCGAGCCCGGCCTTGCGGAAAAATGGACGGTATCGCCGGATGGCAAGACCTATACCTTTGCCCTGCGCAAAGGGGTGAAATTCCACACCACCGACTACTTCAAACCGAGTCGTGACTTTAACGCCGACGACGTCGTGTTTACCTTCGTGCGGATGCTGGACAAGAACCTTCCGTTCGTCAAAGCCAATCCGACCGAATTCCCCTACTTCAACGATATGGGGCTGAATGACAATATCACCAAGGTCGAGAAGGTTGATGCGCAAACCGTGCGCTTTGTCCTGAAAGACGCTGATCCGGCCTTCCTGCAGAATCTGGCCATGGCCTTTGCCTCGGTACATTCTGCCGAGTATGCGGACAAGTTGCTGAAAGAGGGCAAGGCCGCCCAGTTGAACCAGCAGCCGATCGGTACCGGTCCGTTTGTATTCAAACGTTACCAGAAAGATTCCCAGATCCGCTTTGCCGCCAACAAGGACTACTGGAAGAAGGGTGAAGTGAAGGTCGACAACCTGGTCTTCGCCATTACCACCGATCCGTCCGTTCGCGTGCAGAAACTGAAGGCCGGCGAATGCCAGGTGACCCTGAACCCGCGCCCGGCCGATGTCGCCGGCCTGAAAGCCGATCCGAAGCTGCAAGTCATGACCCAGGCCGGTTTCAACCTGGGCTATGTGGCGTACAACGTCAAGCACAAGCACCTCGACAAACTGGACGTGCGCAAGGCGCTGGACATGGCGATCAACAAGAAAGCCATCCTGACCGCCGTGTATCAGGGTACCGGTCAAGCCGCAACCAACCCGATGCCGCCGACCCAGTGGTCTTACAACAAGACCTTGAAGGATGCGCCGTATAACGTCGATGCCGCCAAAAAACTGCTGGCCAAGGCCGGTTATCCGAGCGGTTTCGAGATGACCTTGTGGGCGATGCCGGTGCAGCGTCCGTACAACCCCAATGCCAAGCTGATGGCTGAAATGATCCAGTCCGACTGGGCCAAGATCGGTGTCAAGGTCAAGATCGTTTCCTACGAGTGGGGCGAGTACATCAAGCGCGCCAAGAATGGCGAGCATGACGCGATGCTGATTGGCTGGACCGGTGACAATGGTGATCCGGACAACTGGCTCGGCACCTTGCTCAGTTGCGATGCGATGAACGGCAACAACTTCTCCAAGTGGTGCTACAAGCCCTATGAGGACCTGATCCAGAAGGCCAAGCACACCACCGATACCGCAGAGCGCACCAAGCTGTACCTGAAGGCGCAGGAAGTCTTCAAGGCGGAAGTGCCGTTTACACCGATTGCCCACTCGACTGTCAACCAGCCGATGCTCAAGTCGGTACAGGGATTCAAGGTCAGCCCGTTTGGCACTAACTCGTTCTACGGCGTCAGCGTCAAGTAAGTAAAACAATAACAGGCAGCAACGCCCGGGAAGTCCGCTTCCCGGGCAACAACAACGGCAGCCCTGCCGGTGCATGTTTGGCCGGCCGGGGGTGTTGCGTCCGCAAGAGCCGGTGTGGTGACAGAGAAGTCACCCCTCGCGGTGGGTGGTTTGATGTGGGTCAAGCGCGGCAGTCTGGCTGCGTGATACTGTGGCGCTGTCGTGACGATGGTGCCGCTGGTATACGGTGGGTGGTTCGGGGGGATCATCGTCACGACACTCCCGGTATTCCTCCTGTCAGCTCTTCCCCGAAGTCATTTCACTCGTGTCGCTTGCCAACGGTCGCTGCATTTCCGACAGGGCTCCGTCACGCGGAAGCCATGGGCTGCCGCCACGGAGAAACACTCATGTTTGCATTCATTTTCCGGCGCTTCGGACTGTTGATACCGACCTTCATCGGCATCACGCTCCTGACCTTCAGCCTGATTCACATGATCCCCGGCGATCCCATCGAAGTGATGGTGGGGGAGCGTAACCTCGATCCGGTCATGCACGCTCAGGCGATGCATCGTCTTGGACTGGACAAACCCCTTTACGCACAGTACTTCGATTACATCGGCCAGTTGCTCAATGGCAACCTCGGCGAGTCGATCAAGACCCGCGAGCCGGTGCTGAAAGAGTTTCTGACGCTGTTTCCGGCAACGCTCGAGCTGGCACTGTCTGCCATGCTGTTCGCCGCATTCTTCGGCTTGCTGGCCGGGGTGATCGCGGCCATTCGCCGCGGCAAGGCGACCGATCATTCAGTGATGGGACTGGCACTGACCGGGTTTTCCATGCCGATTTTCTGGTGGGGCCTGATTCTCATCATGGTATTTTCCAACTATCTGCACTGGACACCGGTCTCGGGACGCGTCGATCTGGCGTTCGATATCCCGCCACGCACCGGCTTCATGCTGATCGATTCATGGCTGATAGAGCGGGCCGATCCGGCCAATTTTTCCGGCGCCTTCATTGATGCCCTGCGCCATCTGATCCTGCCGACCATTGTGCTCGGGACGATTCCGCTGGCGGTGATTGCGCGGATGACGCGTTCGTCGATGCTGGAAGTCCTGAAGGAAGACTATGTGCGTACTGCCCGCGCCAAGGGCCTGTCGCCGTTCAAGGTTATTTTCGTGCATACCCTGCGCAATGCACTGATTCCGGTGTTGACGGTGATCGGCTTGCAGATCGGCACCCTGATGGGCGGGGCCGTGCTGACCGAGACGATCTTTTCCTGGCCCGGCATTGGCAAATGGCTGATCGACGCCATTGGCAGTCGTGACTATCCGGTGATCCAGAGTGGTCTCTTGATGGTTGCTACCCTTGTCATCGTGGTCAACTTCGCCGTGGATATTCTCTACGGTGTGGTGAATCCGCGTATCCGTCACGCCAAATAAGCGGGAGCTCTCCTCATGTCCCTACAAAAACAAACGGTTGTTCCGGATGCCGATGCCCCGGTGGCGACCTATCCATCCCCTGTCAAGGAATTCTGGCAGGCATTTTCCCAGAACAAGGGGGCCGTGGCCGGTCTGGTCTTCATGCTGGTGGTGGTGTTTGCCGCCATCTTCGCACCGCTGGTCGCCCCTTACAGTCCTATCGAGCAATACCACGACCATTTGCTGACCCCGCCTGCCTGGTGCGAGGGGGGCAGCCGCGCTTTCCTGCTGGGCACCGACGAGGCTGGTCGCGACCTGTTGTCCCGCTTGATCTACGGCGCACGCATGTCCTTGCTGATCGGTCTTTCTTCCGTGGTGGTCGCATTGATCCCGGGGGTGATTCTCGGTCTGTTGGCGGCCTTTTTCCCGCGCATGATCGGAGGTTCGATCATGCGTCTGATGGATGTGCTGATGGCCCTGCCTTCGCTGTTGCTGGCGGTGGCGATCGTCGCCATTCTCGGACCGGGCTTCATCAACAGCATTATTGCGATTGCCGTCGTGGGTCTGCCGGCCTATGTCCGCCTGACGCGTGCATCGGCCATGTCCGAACTGAACCGCGACTATGTCACGGCCTCGCGGGTATGCGGTGCCGGCCTGCTGCGCTTGATGTTCATTACCGTGCTGCCCAATTGCATGGCGCCGCTGATCGTACACGCCACCATGAGTTTCTCTTCGGCGATTCTCGAAGCGTCGGCGCTGGGTTTCCTCGGCTTGGGCGTGCAGCCTCCCACCCCGGAGTGGGGCACCATGCTGGCGTCGGCACGTGACTATATCGAGCGGGCCTGGTGGGTGGTGAGCCTGCCGGGTTTGACCATTCTGTTGGCCGTTCTGTCCATCAATCTGATGGGCGACGGTCTGCGCGATGCGCTGGATCCCAAACTCAAGCGGATCGCGTAAGGGGCTGGTATGAATCTTCTGGAAATTAACTCTCTCTCGGTGGCCTTCGGGTCGACTGAAAAGCCTTTCCACGCGGTGGACGGTCTGGACCTGACCGTTCGTCAGGGGGAAATCGTCGGTATCGTCGGTGAGTCGGGTTCCGGCAAGTCGGTGACGATGATGGCCATGATGGGCTTGCTGGACGGGCAGGGGCGCATCACGGCCGAGCGCTTGCAATTCGACGGCAAGGATTTGCTGACGCTGGGGGCGCGGGAGCGTCGCCGCATCGTCGGCAAAGATATTTCGATGATCTTTCAGGATCCGATGACCGCGCTGAACCCGAGTTTCACCGTGGGCTACCAGATCATGGAAGTGTTGCGTGAACATCTGGGGCTGAAAGGTTCCGCACTCAGGCAGCGGGCGCTGGAATTGATGGAAATGGTTGAAATTCCGGCGGCGGCGAGTCGTCTGGATGCCTATCCGCACCAGTTGTCCGGCGGGATGAGTCAGCGGGTCGCCATTGCCATGGCGATTGCCTGTCGTCCCAAGTTACTGATTGCCGACGAACCGACCACGGCACTGGATGTCACCATTCAGGCGCAGATCATGGACTTGCTGGTCAGTCTCCAGCAAAGCCAGAACATGTCGCTGATCCTGATTACCCATGACCTTGCGGTGATTTCCGAAATTGCCCAGCGCGTGGCCGTCATGTACGCAGGGCAGGTCGTCGAATTATCCCGGGTTCCGGACATCTTCCTGTCGCCGGCGCATCCTTATACCGAAGCCTTGCTGGCGTCGATTCCCGAACACAGCAAAGGGGCGCGGCGTCTCAGCACCTTGCCGGGCATTGTGCCCGGGCACCATGACCGCCCGGTCGGGTGTTTGCTGTCGCCGCGCTGCCCGTATGTGCAGGATTCGTGTCGAACGGTGCGCCCGGAGCTGACGACAACGTCGGCCGGCGCTGTACGCTGTCATTTCCCGCTGAGCGGCAAGGAGGCCTGATGAGTACCGTATTGCAAGCACGGGAACTGGCCCGTTATTACCCGGTGTCGCGCGGCTTCCTCAAAGGCTACGCACAGGTGCGCGCCTTGAACGGTGTGTCGTTCGAGCTTGACGCCGGTCGAACCCTTGCCGTGGTGGGGGAGTCCGGTTGCGGCAAGTCGACGCTGGCGCGCCAGCTGACCCTGATCGAACCGCCGAGTGCCGGTTCGCTGATTCTGGACGGGGTGGATGCCACCACGGCGTCACGGCAGGAACTGGCCGGTATGCGCACCAAGGTGCAGATGGTGTTCCAGAATCCCTATGCCTCGCTCAATCCGCGCCAGAAAATCGGTGACCAGTTGGCCGAGCCGCTGGTCATCAATACCGGCTTGTCCCGACCGGAGCGCATCGAGAAGGTGCGGGCGATGATGAGCAAGGTGGGACTGCGCCCGGAGTTTTTCTATCGCTATCCGCACATGTTCTCCGGTGGGCAGCGGCAGCGTATCGCCATTGCACGCGCCATGATGCTTAACCCGCGCATCGTGATCGCCGATGAGCCGACCAGTGCATTGGATGTTTCCATTCAGGCGCAGGTGCTGAATCTGTTCATGGACTTGCAGGAAGAGTTCAACACGGCCTATGTGTTCATTTCGCACAATCTGGCGGTGGTCGAACATGTGGCTGACGACGTGCTGGTGATGTATCTGGGCCGGGCGGTGGAGATGGGCTCCAAGGAATTGATTTACACTCGTCCCCTGCATCCGTATACGCAGGCGCTGCTGTCGGCGACGCCGAGCATCCATGCGTCGGAACGCCGCGTGAAGATTCCGATTCGTGGCGAATTGCCCAGTCCGATGAACCCGCCGGAGGGCTGTGCGTTTCACAAGCGTTGTCCGCATGCGGCGGAGCGTTGCCGCAGCGAGGTGCCGGAGCTGCGCGAACTGGATGGTCGCCAGCTGGCCTGTCACCGGGCAGAGGAGATCAACGTTTGATAGACTCACGGTGAGTCTGTCGCGAAAACCCCGCCCAGGCGGGGTTTTTTTCGCGTTGCAGCAAAAATGCCTTTACCCGATGGTTTACGCAGGATACATTCCGCGATGACACAGACCCAGAGAAGAGGTAAGCATCAATTGAAGCGCGCCGTGTACGCCGGTAGTTTTGATCCTGTCACCAATGGCCACTTGTGGATGATCCGCGAAGCCGTCGAGCTGTTCGACGAGCTGGTGGTTGCCGTTGGTGTGAATCCGGACAAGCGCTGTACCTTTACGGTCGATGAGCGCGTCGAGTTGCTGCGCGCCGTGACGCGGGGCTTCGACAAGCTGCGGGTCGATGTTTTCGAGAATCAGTTTCTGGTCAATTATGCCCAGTCGGTCGGTGCCAATTACATTGTGCGCGGCATCCGGACGGCCAGTGATTACGAATATGAACGCACCATGCGTTACATCAACTCCGACCTGCAGTCGGATATCACCACGATTTTACTGTTGCCGCCCCGTGAGTATGCCGAGGTGTCCTCGACCATGGTCAAGGGCATGGTGGGTCCACGGGGCTGGGAGCAGGTCATCCGGCATTATGTGCCCGAGCCGGTGTATCGCAAGCTGGTGGCCATGTACAGGGAAGCGGAAGTCTGATCTTTCGCGGTAAGCACTAATCACGCGCCATCCCGAGGTTGGCGCGTTTTGTTTTATGAGGTTTCACGATGGTCGATGTCAGTGCATTTGCAAATCGCCTCGCCAAGAATTACAAGCATTACGCCAAATGGGCGCGTCGTCAGGATATAGAAGCTTGGCGAGTCTATGACAAAGATGTTCCCCAGTTTCCCGTCGCTATCGATATCTATGGTGAGCATTGTCATCTTCAGGAATACGATACCGGCTGGGAGATTGAGGATGCCGAGCATGCCGAATGGCTTGAAGCCGTGGTGGCGGCCATCGCCCAGGTAACGGGCGTGCCGGTGGCGAACATCGTCGTCAAAACCCGCCGTCGCCAGAAGGGCGATCAGCAATATGAAAAGCTCGGCGAGTCAAAAGAAGACTTCGTTATTGGTGAGTTCGGCCAGCGTTTCATTGTCAATTTGCGCGACTATCTGGATACCGGTTTGTTTCTCGATCACCGCAATACCCGTCGCCGGGTACGCGAGGAAGCGGCCGGCAAGCGTTTTCTGAATCTGTTCGCCTATACCGGTAGTTTCACCGTCTATGCTGCGGCGGGCGGTGCGGTGTCGTCGGAGACCGTCGATCTGTCGAATACCTATCAGAACTGGTCGCGGCGCAATTTTGAACTCAACGGAATGGACTGTGCCCACCATACCCTGGTACGTGCCGATGTCTTCCAGTATCTGGCCGACGCCATTTTCGAGGGCAAACGCTTCGACCTGATCGTCATGGATCCTCCGACGTTTTCGAATTCCAAGAAAATGCTGGATATTCTCGACGTGCAGCGTGACCATTTCACGCTGGTGTCGCAAGCCATGAAGATTCTGGCCCCGGGCGGGGTGCTGTACTTTTCGAATAACCTGCGTTCTTTCGAACTGGATGCCTCCTTGCCGATTCTTTACCGTGTCGAAGAGCTATCCCACCAATCGGTTCCGGAAGATTTCCGCAACAAGAAGATCCATCGCTGCTTCAGTATCCGCCATATCGAATAATCCGGCCGGGGGGATAGCGTTACCCTATGCCCCCCGTTGGAAAATACAATCGCATGGTGCTCTTGTCGATGACGGGTGGCGTCCCTATCCTCTGCGGTAGACACCCCCGAATCAAAGGAAGCCATCATGGCCGTAACCGATATCACTGCATCAACCTTCAATGAGTCCGTCAATCGCGACGGCATCGTCATTCTGGATTTCTGGGCTCCATGGTGCGGCCCGTGCAAGAGCTTCGCTCCGGTGTTTGAAGACGCGGCCGACGAGCATGAAGATATTTTCTTCGGCAAGATCAATACCGAGGCCGAACAGGAGTTGGCACAGCATTTCGCCATCCGTTCCATTCCGACCCTCATGGTATTGCGCGACAACATTATGGTGTTCAATCAAGCCGGCGCGATGACAGCCGGTCAATTTGCCAAATTGATCTCGGCGGTACGCGATCTGGACATGAATGAAGTTCGCCGCGACATCGAGAGCCGCGAAGCGTAAGATAAACCCGACATATTTTGTCGGGTTTTATTTTGCCCGGCATGGCTTTGACCTATATACAGAGAGACGCGACTCTCTTGCGACGTGAGGCTCACCGATGAAACCACTTTATATGTTGGCGTTATTGCCCTCTCTGGCCGGTGCGGCAAGTTGTCCTGCCATTCTCGACCATCGTGTCCCGGGGTTGATGGGCGGCGAGATCAATCTTTGCCAGTACGCGGATCGTCCGGTATTGGTCGTCAATACCGCTAGCCACTGTGGTTTCACTCCGCAGTTCACCGGCCTGCAAAAACTCTATGACACCTATAAAGGCAATGGTCTGGTCGTCATCGGATTTCCGAGCAATGACTTTTTCCAGGAGCTGGACAAAGACAGCGAGATCGGCAGCTTCTGTCAGGCCAACTATGGCGTCACCTTTCCGATGGCGACCAAAGTCCATGTCCGGGGCAGCGATGCCACACCGTTCTTCAAAGGCCTGATCAAAGCCACCGGCGAAAGTCCGATGTGGAACTTCCATAAATATCTGGTGCTGCCGGGTGGCAAGGTGATGGCGTTTGGTACGCGAACCGCGCCGGAGTCCGAGGAAATCGTCACCGCCTTCAAGCCCTATCTCAAACCGGCCGAGGCCAGGCAATAGGGAATGACGCCATGGACTGTTGTCTGATTGCCGGTGCAGCGGGCGGTATCGGTTCGCGACTTGCGCAGCGCTTGGCCGTCGAGGGAAGACGGCTGGTGTTGTGCGGGCGCAATGAGCTGGCGCTGCAGGCATTGGCCGACAGTCTTCTCTGCGACTGCAAGGTGATGGTGGTCGATCTGGTGCAAGGGACGCAGGTTGCCGATCTCTATAAAACGCTGGCCGAACAGGACTGGCACGTGGATGGCATGGCTCACTGTGTGGGCAGTATCGCCTTGAAACCGCTGCACCTGTTGTCTGAACAGGAAGCGCGTGAGGTATTTGAGGTCAATTACTGGAGTGCCTTCCATCTATTGAAGGGCTTTGTCCAGCAACGACTGGCGGTCAGGCAGCCCGGCGCTGCCGTTCTGACCGGTTCTCTGGTGGTGAATGCGGGCTTTCCCGGGCACGAAGCGATTGCGTCGGCCAAGTCGGCGCTGGTGGGACTGATGAAAAGTGCGGCCGCCAGCTATGCCGCCAAGGGGATTCGTATCAACTGTGTGTTGCCCGGGCTGACTGACACACCACTGGCCTCCCGGTTTCTGGCCACTGACGCGGCCCGGGAGAAGATGGCCGCCCTGAATCCACTGGGCCGGGTGGGGTGTGCCGATGACATTGCTGCGGCGCAGGCCTTCCTGTTGTCCTCCGACGCGGGCTGGATGACCGGCCAAACCCTCACGGTGGATGGGGGGCAATCCGGCTTGATGGCTCCTGCTGTGGCGGTTCGACCGGCCTCATGAAGATACAGTTTCACTGGTTTTGCTGGTTTTTTGTTTGTTTTCAGTTGCTTGCCGATTTCCCCTCCCGAAGTGTCCGTTTTTTCTCACGAAAGGTGTTGACGACTTTGGCTCGGGGACGTATAGTTCACCTCCTCAGCTGCAG
>JAGLBD010000047.1:0-12748 GCA_018260425.1 Pseudogulbenkiania sp.
CGGGCTTTCGCCTTCTTCCAGTTATGGCTGAATGGCTTCTTGCGGCTCATGGCACATTGCTGCCGATATTACGGACAGTATCGTCCGCCACACCGGCACCGATGCCAACTATATCTACGTAATTTTCGAAGATGTCGCGCCATCGGACTGGGCAGGAGCAGGCAAGCTGTTCAGCTCGTAACCGCCCCCGATCGGGAGTACATCGCAAGCCGTTTTTGACTCATTTTTCTCCCCCCCTCTGAACTGCCCCCCCCCCAAACGTTGGAAACCCTTTCAACCTTTGAGGAGCAGTTCATCCCGATCACTGTTGCATGCCGTTTGACACACTTGGCCTGATACCTCTGTTTGATCCTGGAGCATCACACCGACGGCACATTGACAACCAGTTACCAACTTAGTAAACTGGTTGTCAATTATGGAGAGCGACATGAATCCGACCAAGGCAGACAAGTTAACCAGCATTGCGTTATCCGTTTTCAAGTTGAATGGCCAGCTCATTGAGTGGGGCAATCACTTCACGCAGCCACACGGATTGACCAGTGCACGCTGGCAGGTACTTGGTGCCATTGCGATGGCAGAGCAACCTCCGAACATTCCACAGATCGCCGCCACGATGGGCGTCACCCGTCAAGGTGTTCTGAAGCAGATCAACCTGCTTGTCGATGAGGGTCTTGTCCAGCCCCAGTCCAACCCTACCCATAAGCGTTCACCCCTGTACTCGCTTACACAGCAGGGGCAAGCGACCTACCAGGCCGCATCCGAACGGTGGCAGAGACATACACAGGAGATGGCTGCCGGGTTCAGTGCCAGCGATCTGGATGCGGCAATTCGTGTTCTAACGGCTATGTCGCAGCTTCATCATGCAATGGGCGAAAGCCCGACCTAGCGACATTCATGCATCCCGAAGCTCTCGACCTGTCCATCGTCTGCCATCGCCGCCCCGTATCTGTTCCTTAAGGTGAGGATGGCGGGCATTTGTACCCGCTGACGAAGCCGTTATCAGGAAAAGACGATGGCGCTTTATTCAAAATCCTCGCTGTCACGGGGTCAGCGATGTTCGCAGGCGTCATGCTGGCTATCGGCGTGATCTTGGGCGGCTACTGGCAGACCCGGCCTCCCGCTGACTTCCTGGACTGGTTCGCGCCGCACAGCGGGCTTGTCATGCGTGCAATCCCGTTGGTCGTCGCACCCACGGTGGCGGGCCTGATCGGAGCTCTTTGCTACGACTGGAAAGTCCCGGCCACCCGTGGGCTCTGGCTGGCGGCTTGCGCCTGTGTCGTGGGCGTACTCGGCCTCACCATGATCTATTTCGTGCCGGGCGACACGGCCTTTGCCAGCAAAGCCGTTGCGCTCGATAAGGTGTCTGCAGGGCTAGATACCTGGCTGCTGCACAATGTCCGCATCGTCTTCGCACGGCTCACTTCGGTGCCGGGCATTGTGGCCATCAATCACTAAGGAGAAATACGATGCCCAGGATCATCCATCCACTCGCCGGCTTGGTCGCCATTCTCACGATAGCGACGTTCTGGCTCGCGACCGTCATTACCGAGTTGTTCACCTCCGAGGCCACCGTGGTCGCCGTCAAGACGGCCATCCCCTGGTTTTTCTTCCTGCTGGTGCCGGCGCTGGCCGCCACAGGCGGCTCCGGCTTCTTTCTGTCGAAAGGACAACGTACCGGTCTGACCGGCGCCAAGCTCAAGCGCATGCCTATCATCGGTGCGAACGGACTGCTGGTACTGATCCCGGCAGCGCTGTTCCTCGCAGCCAAGGCGAAGGCCGGCGAGTTCGATGCCACCTTCTACACGGTGCAGGCGCTGGAGTTGATCGCGGGTGCCGTGAACCTCACCTTGCTGGGCTTGAACATGCGTGACGGCATGGCGCTGACACAGTGGCGGCGCAAGAGCGTGCTGCGCCCCGCCGCTACGTTTGTCGCTCTGCTGACGGGTCAGGCAGAAGTCGCCAAGGGAACGACGGCGTTTCGCATAAGCAAGCCCGAAGGTTTCAAATTCACCGCCGGGCAAGCCGTGTATGTCGCCATCCCCGAACTGGAAAAGGCTGATGACAAGGGAAAGTTCAGAACTTTCACTATCGCCAGCGCACCGCAAGATTCGGAACTGGAGATTGCGACACGGCAGACCGATAGCAGCTTCAAACGCTACCTTGCCGATGCCCCTGCTGGCTCCAGCCTCCAGCTTGAAGGCCCCTATGGCGATCTGGCACTGCACGAGGATGCGTCTCGCCCTGCGGTCTTTCTTGCCGGCGGTATCGGCGTCACCCCCTTTCGCAGCATTGCCCTGGACGCCACCAACCGCGCATTGCCGCATCGTCTATTCCTGTTCTATAGCAACCGCAGGCCCGAGGACGCGGCATTCCTTGCCGAGCTGCGACAACTCGAGCGCAACAACCCGCGGTTCAAGCTGATCGCAACATTCACCGAAGACAATGCAGTCCCGCAGGAAGGCGCAGTGGAGCGAGGCTACATCACCGCTGCAATGCTTTCCAGGCATGTGGGCGACGTAACCGCTCCCGTCTATTACGTTGCAGGGCCGGCGGCGATGGTGTCTGCCATGCAAGGACTGCTCAAGGATGCTGGAGTGAACCAGACACAGGTACACACCGAGAAATTCCCAGGCTATTGAAGCGGCGGCCCCATGGCCAGCCCTATCACCATTGAAAGGATTAAACGATGAAATTGCGCACCCTGACCTTCCGCTCGCTTCTCGTTGCGGGCCTGATGACGGGCTTGATACCGACGGTGCACGCTGCCGACCCGGTGAATGAACGCATCGAGGGTTTCAAGGAAAGTAAACATGGCATTGCGAGAATCGAAGATGCAATCCAAAAAGGTGACTTGAGTACTGTCGCCAATCAGGCGCGATTACTCACCATTTTTGCAGAGAAGATTCCAGGCTTGTATCCAGACTATGCGAAAGGTGGATTTTTCTCGAAGGCCAAAGGCGAGATTTGGGCAAACTTTCCGGACTTCTCGCAGAAAGCCAAAGCGTTCCAAGTCAGCTCGCAACAACTTGAGGCGTCCGCCAGGGTTAACAACGTGGGCGTTGGAGCGCTGACCCAACGACTACGCGCGGTCAAGGACAGTTGCACTTCCTGTCATCGGCAATACAAAAAGGGCTTCTGATGAGAATCACCAACATGCACAAAATGCGTGTATGGGACTTGCCAACTCGGCTGTTCCATTGGACGTTATTCGCACTGATACCGCTGCTGTTCATGACGGCCTATGCCGGGCGGATGGATACTCATGCAGCGATAGGGCAAGCGGTCTTGGTTCTCGTCATGTTCCGCTTGGCATGGGGATTTTGCGGAAGTCAGACAGCACGGTTTATTGACTTCGTAAAAGGGCCATCCGCGATTCGGTCTTATCTTGCAACCGGACAGTCGGAGACACTTGGGCACAACCCCCTGGGCGCTGCGATGGTCTTGGCCTTGCTTGCCACAATACTCGTCCAGGCACTGTCAGGGCTGTTTTCCAGCGACGGTATCGGATTTGATGGCCCGTTTGCTCACTTGACCAGCAGTGTGGCATCCGATGCCGTCACACGCCTGCATGTGGCCTTGGCCTACTTACTGGCAGGCTTGGTGGTGATCCATGTCGTTGCCGTATTGCTCCATTGGAAGTTGCACGGAGAAAACCTCATCGTGCCAATGTTTTCAGGAAAGAAGTGGGTACAGGCCGGCGCATCCGAGCCGAGATTTACCCATACCGTTGCAGCGTTCGCTATCTTCGTCACTACGGCCGTCTTACTATTCATAGCCAGAAAAACTCTCTGACCCCGCCATTTGAAATGGCGAAGGCCAGCCAGACAAGACAAAGCGAGCGGGCATAGGGCCGCAAAGGCGTCTTTAGCCTTGGCCAGGGAACATGCCCGCATCGCGAATCGTCGGCGTGGCTTTCTGCACCAACACGGTGCCAGACTCGTCGCCCGCTGTGCGCTGATTGCCACCGAGCCGTTGAACGTGAAAGGCATGACCGCCAGCGGCGGCGCCTGCAAGACTGGATTGAATAGCAGCATTCTGGACACCGCACCGTCCACCTTTCTTACCCTGTTAAAGAGCAAAGCGAAAGAAGCTGGCTTGCAGTGGTGTGAGGTGCCGACCCGTCAGGTCAAACCCAGCCAGACGTGTCACCGGTGCGGCGAGGGTAATGTTGAATTGGGCGCTGACAGGTGTGGACGTTTCGCCGTGTTGAGCCACGAAACGCCTGCTATATTGGCGTAGCCAATCAGCGGGAGTAGTTCATCATGAATCCTGACGCACCTGCTGTCCCCACCAATGATGCGTAAGGACTCCTCATGAAAACACTGTTATCCATCAGCAGTCTGCTGGTGATATTGGGCCTCCCGGCCCCGCTGTTGGCCTCCGAATCACCGGAAACGCTATTCAGCCTGCCCATGGATTCCTTCAAGCCATCGGGCCGCAACGATGCCCAACGACTCTATCTGGCGCCCGGAGCTCAACTGAATCGCTACCATGCGGTCGTGCTCGAACCCCTGTACTTCATCCGTCAGCAGGGCGAGGGCAACTGGGAGTTGCTGCAGGGCGCAGAGAAGAATGCCATTACCCGCTACTTCCAGACCGTCATGACCCGTGAATTGCAAAAGGCCGGCATGGCCGTTGCCGATGCCCCCGGCGACAACGTGATGCGGCTACGCGTCGCCATTACCGGACTGGATCCGGAAAAGCCCGGCATGTCAGCCCTCGACATCCTGCCGGCCAAAGCCATCATCAACCTGACCCGGTTGGCGGCAGGCAAGGAACGCTATCTCGTCAAAGTGGCGAGCATGGCGCAACTGGAAGACTCGCAAAGCGGCGCGCTGCTGGCCGGCAGCGTCAACTTGCGCCACAGCAGCAAAACCCTCCAGAAAAACCAGCCGCTTGAGCTGTCCACCCTGCAGGGCATGATCGACATCTGGTGCCGGGACAGTGCCGCCCAGATTGCCCGTGCAACGGCCATGGAGAGTTCAGTTTCTCCGCACTAATCGAGTTCCTCAGATGCGCGACGGCGTGAGCAGGTTCGATATTTTCAACGGCAGCCTGCTCACATCGACACATTCATTCATCATTCCCTTACCACGGCACCGCTCTCCCACCTATAACATCATATGAGTAATGACTCATTCAGCGGGACTTCGCGAAGGATCTGACCATGAATATCTCTCAACGACTGGCATTGACGCTGGGACTGGCCTTGCTGGCCCTGTTGGCCATTGGTAGTTTTGGACTGTGGCAGCAACATCAGGCCAATGACCGCTTCAACTACCTGAAAGCCAATACCTTCCCCAGCATCATGACGTTGAATGAAGCCCAGACGGCCCTGACCGAATCCCGCACCGCCATCTATCGCCACATGCTGGCTCAGGACGATGCCAAAAAAAGTCAGGAAGAGCAGTTTCTGGGCACCGTGGACAAGCGGCTGAATGACGCGCTGGATCATTATGAAAAAGATCTGCTGTCCAACAACGACGACAAGCAACTGCTGGACCAGGAGCGCGCCCTGTTCAAAGACTATATCGCTACCCGCGGCGCAGTCCTGCAGCAGTCCAAAGAGCACAAACCGCCGGTCACCGATGCCATGCGGGCCGCCTCCAAGGCACTGAGCCTGAAGCTGAATGAACACCTCAAATTCAATTACGATTATGCCGATCGCTTGTCGCTGGACAATCAGGCGGCCTACCAGCAAGCCATCAACCTCTCGGTCGGCGTTATCGCCGTCAGCCTGCTGGTGTGCGCCGGGATGGGATGGAGTTTGTTCAGTCACATTCGCCGCAGCCTGAACAGCATTCGCACCAGCATGCTGACGGTTTGCCAGTCACTGGACTTCCGGCTGCGTGCCACGGTGGGCCGCAAAGACGAAGTCGGCGAAACCGCCGAAGCGTTCAACACCCTGCTGCAACAATTGCAGCAAAGTTTTCAGGACATCCACCGCAGCATCGCCTCGGTCGATCAGGCCATCGAAGGCATGGCCGCCAATACCACCCAGATTGCCCGCAGTTCGGAAGTCCAGAGCGAAGCCGCAGCGACCATGGCCGCCGCCGTAGAGGAGATGACCGTCAGCATCAACCATGTGGCCGATCGGGCCAATGAAGCCAGTCAGCAGACGTCTGCTGCCGGGCATACCGCCAGTCAGGGCGGCAAGGTCATCATGGCCACAGTGGAGGGCATCACCCAGGTCTCCGGCTCGGTCAGCGAGGCCGCGCAGCGTATTGCCCAACTTCAGGAAGACAGCCAGACCATTGCCACGGTCATGGGCATCATCAAGGACATTGCCGAGCAGACCAACCTGCTGGCGCTCAATGCGGCTATCGAAGCGGCTCGCGCCGGCGAAATGGGCCGCGGCTTTGCGGTGGTTGCCGACGAAGTGCGCAAACTGGCCGAACGCACCGCCAAATCCACCACGGAAATTTCTTCGGTGATCGCCAAGATGCAACAAGGCACCCGGGATGCGGTAGAGAGTATGGAAATGGTAGTGGGTCGCACCCAACAGGAGGCCAACAGCGCGCGCGAAGCGAATACCGTGATCGGCCACATCCAGACCAATACCCAACAGGCCATGGAGCTGGTGAAAGACATTTCCAACAGCATTGCCGAACAAACCAGCACCAGTACCACCATCGCCCAACGGGTGGAGCAGATCGCCCAGATGGCCGAAGAAAACGCCTCGGCGGCCACCAGTTCGGCAGACGCCGCGCGGGATTTGCAGCAGCAAGCCAAAACCATTCTCCAAACCGTCGAACAGTATCAGGTTTGACCCGTCGCTTCCGGGTCAGGACGTCGCTGCAAGCGTCTGCAGCAGGCGTTCAAACCCGGGCGCAGGCACCGGCCCTGAATAGAGGAACCCCTGCGCAAAATCACAGCCAGCCTGCGCCAGCAGATGGCGCTGCTCATCGGTTTCGACCCCTTCGGCAATCACCTTGAGCCCCAGGGTATGCGCCATGAGGATGATCGCTGCACACAGCGCCAGGCCATCGGCATCGCCCCCCAGACTCTGAACACATGAACGGTCGATTTTAAGCAAATCAATATCGTAGCGTTTGAGCAAAGCCAGCGAAGAATAACCGGTTCCGAAATCCTCGACCGTCACTTGAATACCGGCTGCGTGGAGTAGCCGCAGCTTCTCATCGGTGCCGGAGTCGGCATTGAGCAACATGCTCTCGGTGATCTCTATCGCCACACCCTGCCCGTCAATGCCCTTTTCCAGCAGATAATCCGGCCAGAACGACACGTCATAGGCCTTGTCGCGAATTTGTACTGGCGAAGTATTCACACTGATCTGGAAGTCAGGATGCAAGGTCTTGCGCCAGCGGTCAGCCTGCTGCGCCACCTCCTTGAACAACCAGTCACCGATCGGCGCAATCAAGCCGGTCTCTTCCGCCAAGGGAATGAAGGTGTCCGGCAACATCAACCCATGCACGGGATGCTCCCAGCGCAGCAAGGCTTCTGCCTTGCTGACGGGCTGGCCGGCCAGCTCGACAATGGGCTGGTAGTAAAGGTGAAACTGGCCACTGCTCAGGGCATGGCGCAAATCGGTGCTTAATTGCAGGCGCTGTTGTGCGGCATCCTGCAAGGACGGCGTAAAGTAATGAAACCCGTTCCGCCCGGCATTCTTGGCGGCATACATGGCCTGGTCGGCATGCTTGAACAAGGCCTCCAGATCACTGGCATCGTCGGGATACACGGTAATGCCGATACTGGCCGTGACATAGGCCACCGTACCGCCCAACTGGAAAGGCCGGGACAGCGTCGCGATAAGTTCCTGTGCGATCCGGTCCAGACTGCCAGCGCCATGCAACCCGGGCAGAATGATGGTGAACTCGTCACCCCCCAGACGCGCCACCGTATCGCCACTGCGCAGACAACTGCTGATACGCCGCGCCGCCTCGATGAGCAAGCTGTCACCGGCATCATGCCCCAAGGTATCGTTGATTTCCTTGAAATGATCCAGATCGATCAGCATCAGCGCGAGCGAGTGCCCGGAACGCACCTGGGCCTTGGCCTCCTGCGCCAGCCGGTCGTAGAACATCCGGCGATTGGGCAAGTTGGTCAAGGCATCAAAATTGGCCTGCTGCCAGATAGTGGCCTCGAACTCGATCCGGTCGGTAATGTCCCGTCCGACCGCCATCACCCTGGACACCTCACCGGCCGGATCCAGCTCGGCCGTCATCTGGATATGGGTGCAAATCTGCCGGCCGTCGGGTCCGGTCCAGCGCAACTCGAACTGGCTGTTCTTTGCGGTTTCAAACACATCGCGGAGTTTGGCTTCGTAAAACGCGCCCTGCTCGCCACCGGGCACCTCGGAGGGGCGACGCCCGATCAGGGCCTCGCGACTACAGCCGAGCATGGCGGCAAAAGCGGGGTTGACATAGATTCGCCGACAGTCGCGATCATAGCGGGCAATCGAATCCTGAGAGTTTTCAATCAGGGTGCGGGACTCCTGCTCGCGCGCTGCCAGCGCCGCGGTTCTCTCGGCAACCGTCGATTCGAGGTTTGTGTTGATTTGATGGATTTCGTGGATTTTTTGTTTGATCGAGTCATTCATCTGAATGAAGCTCTGGGCAAGATCGCCGATCTCGCCGCTCGAGACCCGGCCCAACTCGTGCTCGATGTGGTGCCGCTCCAAACCGGCTCGCTCGCCCTGCGCCACCTTCCTGAAAATGCGTTGCAGCGACGACAGCGGCCGTGAAATCGAGGTCGCAAAATACCAGGCAAACGGGATGATGAACAGCAGGCTCCCGGCGGCGATCCACCACAGGGTATGAATCATTTGCCGGATGGTCGCGCTGACTTCCTCCTTGCCGTGCAAGGTGGCGATATACCCCGCCACGACATCACCCTGGTACAAGGTGCGCAAGCCCTGATAATAGCCGACATCACGAACCTTGATTTCATTGAACCGGATGCCGTCATGGGCCATGGCTTCGGGCACAATCCCGCTCCAGTCCGGTTTGCGGTACTCCGGGAGATTGCCGCTACCAAAACCGTGCGCGGTAAAGACATTGATGCGGGTATCGGTCAGGGTCGACAGTTGGCGAACAAAACCCGAGTCCAGAGGCTCGTCCATCACCAGCAATCCCATTTGCCGGATCTCGGGCTTACCGGACACCGGGTTGAAGCCCTGATCCATCACCGGCACCCGTGTCTCCAACGCCAGAACCCCATCGATCAGCGTATAACGCGTCTCTTCCCGATCGGGAAGAGACGCTCCGAACTGCGCCCGCACTCCGGCAATCGCTGAAAAACTTTGCAAGGGGGCATCGCCTTGCTCTTTCCCGGGTAGCACCTGCGCCACCTGAAAACGTCGTTCCGGAAGGCTCTCGACAAAACCGTACTGCCCGACGCGCTCATTGATCAAGGCAAAGGTCACCAAGACCCCGGTGGAATTGTAGATGGCAATCCGGGCAACATTGGCGATATGACCGGTCTGATAGGTATCGCGCGCCAACTGCTGATAGGTATTGAGCAGGGTTACCCGATCCAGCCCGGAGTCGGCGTATTGCTCCAGATACCAGATGGTAGAGCCGAGATTCTTTTGCGCCGCCAATTGGCGTGAGGCGACCAACATGCTTTTCTTGCGTTCGGCCAGTGTATCGGCGATGACGCGCTGAGCCTTGCCCAGCATGGCGCTGGACTGATCCAGCGACTGATTACGAATCACCCATGACACGGCAAGCATATTGGCCAGTGCGGTCAACAGGCTGATCAGCACGGCGCCAAACAACAGCTGGTTTCGTAGCCGCGGATAGTTCATGGATTCGCTGTACCTGAGACGGGATGATAAGACAGCACGGGACGATAGCCATCAGGCGCTATCGAGGTATCAAAGCGATAATGCCGCCAGATGTCACGCTCCACCAGACCGAGCCTGACCAGCCGTGTTTTGGGAGGCTTCACCGACCTGCCTTCCAGATACTCCACAACGGAATGGGTCACCACCCGGGCCTGACTGACACCGCGCGTGTCGGCAGAAGCATGTACCTCGCCGGAGCGTATTAGTTGCGCCACTTCACGTGTCAGGTCAAAGGATACCAGCCGTATTTTGCCGGCAAGCCCCGCTTCCTGCAGGGGCAAGCGCACCGCGGGAATACACCCGGTACAACCAATAACATAATCCAGACTCTTGCCATATTGAAGGATGAGTTGCGCCGCCAATTGCGTCTGGCCGATCCGGTCACTGTCCCCATACTTGACATCGACAATGCTGACCGGAATGGGCGACTGTCTGGCCGCCTCGTAGCTTCCCTCCACCTCGCCCTTTACCCAGCCGGCACCGGCCGGCCCCGGCAGCAAGGCAATGCGGATGCGTTGCATGCCGCGTCGCTGTGCATCGCGGATCACCCAGCGGGTGGCATCCCGCCCCATGCTTTTCATCGAGGTCGTGACCTTGAGGATCAAATCCGGACTGGTGCTGTCGTTGGCCAATTCGAAAACCGGAATGCCACGCTGGCGTGCCTTGGCAATCGAGGCATTGTTGGCGGTCAAACTAATCGGCGAGATGACGATTGCGTCATAACCGGCCGAGATGGCCTCGTCCATCTTGCGCAATTGCCCGACCAGATCATCGTAGCCGGCGGCCGGCAGAATATCGACACTGATCCCCAAGCGCCTGGCTTCGCTGACAATGCCGTAGCTGCAGCCTATCCAATAGGGGTCTTTGATATGGGGAAACAGGAAGGCCACCCGCCATGGCCGACTGGCCGGCCGGGTCATCGGATAGAAGCCGGGCACCACCCGTCCTTGCGCCAGGGCCTCGTCGGCGGTCGCCGGGGAGGCCGCCGGCAAGTCAATCGAGTAAACCGGCACGGGGTCAAAGCCGTCGGCACGAGGGACAGCCGTCTCCCCTGCCGTCACCGCAGAGCGACACAACAGCATCGATGCCAATGCCAGCAGCCTGACTCCCCACTTCCCCATGAGTCCCCTCAACGGCCGTAACAGCGCACGTAGCCAAACCGACAACACCGATGCCCTTCGTTGCTTGTCACACACGATAGCAACTGTTCTAGCAAACCATGACATCTCCCATTGGGATAATAGTTCCAAATAGAGCCATGGTGCAGTGCGACTGCACCATCTATGACTTTAACATTAGTCTGGGCGTGTCATTATTGTTCACAGCATGGCAACCGCAATAAAACACCGGGCGCGAGAGCCCCCTTCAACAGGACGTCATGCTCAGAACCCCAGCGCTTTGCCGGCACCCATCAGGGTAGCCACACCCAACAGGGCAAACAACACGGCGGCAATGCCATGCACCAAACGAACCGGAACAACCCCGGCAATCCGCTCGCCCATCAGCACGGCCGGCACATTGGCCAGCATCATCCCCAGCGTGGTACCGGCCACCACCGCAAACAAGGCGTGGTATTGCGCTGCCAGCGCGACCGTTGCCACTTGCGTCTTGTCGCCCATTTCGGCCAGAAAGAACGCCACCACCGTGGTGCCGAACACGCCGTAACGGGTCAATTTGGCGTCACTTTCCTCGAAACGGTCCGGAATCAGGATCCATACCGCCATGGCCAGAAACGAAATGCCCAACACCCAACGCAGCACATCCGGCCCAAGCACGGTGGTGACCCAGCTGCCGACCGCGCCGGCAAAACCATGATTGACGAGGGTCGCGACCAGAATGCCGGCAATGATCGGTAACGGTTTACGGAATTTGGCGGCCAGAATGAAGGCCAACAGTTGGGTTTTGTCACCGATTTCCGCCAACGCGACGATACCGGTAGAGATGAGAAAGGCTTCCATGATATTTCCTGGCCGGACGATGACGAATGACCTTGCGGCCTCCCCGGCCATAGCGGAAGCCACAAAGTCAAAGGTCTTGCCAGGAATGAACTGCCGGCGCCATGATCGAACGATCAAGTGTGTTGACGCAGGCCCCTTTCAGTGTGAAGGGCGGCTACTCCCCAATGACAGGCGGCATTCTAACCGGGAAAACCGCCACCGTCCACCGATGTCAAACTCACACTTCTTCACTGTTTGCCAGCCGCATGCCCCGTGCAGTCATTTCCGTGACAAAGGCCTCGGCAAGCGCTTCGAAACCAGCCACCGGACTCGTGCAATCAGTGAGCAACACCAACTTGCCGATATGCGCGTCGCCCAGCTCGGCGACCAGATCGCGCACCGTGGCCGCCACGCAATGCGACAAGGCCTCGCCGGCGATCAGTATCTGCTCCGCGGCCCGTAACTCCGCGATCCAGGCCGGGTCCGGCACGGTATGGGGATCGGAGGCATCCGGTACTTCGGCCCGGATTGCCGAGTAATGCTCGGTCGCCGGATTCATGCCCTTCATCATCAAGCGCACCGGCTTCCCCTGCCCGCGGCTCCATTGATGCAAGGCCGAGAGCAGTTGCGGCTCGACCGCATGCCCCCAACTGCCGAACAGACAATGCTCCGGCCACACCACCAAACGGTAACGACCCGTCGCCTCCAGCGCCCGGACATAGGCCAGACTGCCTTGCTGCGCGGCCGGAGCACGGGTGCGCCAGACCCCCTGCAGCAGATCCTGCTCGCTGATCAGGGTAAACGGTGCAGGGGCCTGCCCGTCGGCATTCAACCACCACGCCGGATGGGCAATATCCATCGGGTTGTGGGTGTCCAGTGTGACGTGAATGGTGGAGAAACGGGCTCCAGCCCGCTGGATCAACGCCGCCAGCCGGACCAGATCAGCACGGGCACCGGGAACCGGCAGCGCGGCACCGGGCACATCACAAAAATCATTTTGCGGGTC
>JAGLBD010000047.1:12848-29084 GCA_018260425.1 Pseudogulbenkiania sp.
GCCACGGTGGTCGCCGAAATCATGTACTGATAATTGCCTTTGTAGTTCAGGCCGGAGTACACCGAGCCATCCAGGCTCAGACGGTAATTACCCTTGCTCAACGCCAGTTCGTCAAAGGCATCCAGCCAGCTGCCACGGGCCGGAGTGCGTTTGAAGTCACTGTGATCTTCCCAAACGCGGGTCCAGCTATCGGCCCCGGTTTGCTGCCACACGCTGGCACCGACCGTCTTGAGGGCGGTGACCTGACCGGCACTGCCCAACAGGCTCAGCGAGCCGCTGACCACGCTATCGGTATCCAGCGAGAAGGAGAACAGCGAAGAAAACGTCGGTGACTTGCTGGACGCGGTGATGGTGATCGGTGTAGCAGGCGAATAAAAACTGTCGGCACTGGCGGCAACGGCCGACCCCAGCGCCACAACGGCAACCACGATGTGCTTCAACAACATGAAAAACTCCCGAAACGCGCCAGGCCAGACAGCGGGGTCTTGACCGGCAACATCATAAGCGATCGATAAGGACACCTTTTACAGTGTGTTGCCAATCATATCACGACACCGATGACATATTGGTGAATAATGCCAAAACCATGACAGGGTCCACGGCAGCGCAACTTTGCTTGCCGACGAGCACACGCTACACTCGCGCATGTCTGTTACCTTTGAGCCCTGCATCGTGAAACGTCTTGCCGCACTCTGCGTCGCCCTGCTGGCGACCTCCTCGCTCGGCGCCTGTGCCTGGCTGCCCTGGAATCCCTGGCGTGCGCCGACTATCCACGGCACCTGGGAAATCCACCACAGCACCTTGTTCGGGGCCCCGTTGATCTCGGTAATGGATTTCGACCGGCAGATGGTCAGCCATTACGTCAGTGGCAAACCGGTGGTGATGGTGCCACTGGAAGCCGCCACGACCGTCGGACACTACTACAGCGATTTTGGCTTTGGCCGCAGTGAATTCCAGATAAAGAGTAAGCAAGGCCAGTGGCAATTCTGCTCGATCAAAGACGCCAGTGACTGCCTGCCCATGCAGCCGGCCACGCCGCACTGATCCTTGCCGGCCCGCCATAGCACACCGGGGCAACTTTTCCGGTGACATAAGGCCAGTTTCCAGTCTCTCCCGATAGCGCCATGATTTAACGGTCTTGTGCTCGGTACGTCCGGGAGACCCACCATGCGCCATACCTTGAGTTTGCCCTGCGGGGAAATCGTTGTACTGGAAGGCGGCAAGCGCCGTGAACTGGTCTGTGCCGAAGGCTGCCTGTGGCTGTCGGTGGCCGGTTGCGATATTTCGCTGTGCGCCGGAGAACGCTGGTGCCAAAGCCGCCACTGCAAGGATCGCGTGATCATAGAAGCGCTGCGCGGCACGGCCCGCTTGAGCATCGCGGAAACCGCCCCGCGCTGGGGCTCGCGCGTATTTTGGCCGGCCAGCCACTGACTTGGCCCGATTCCATCGTTTTTTGTCAATCAGGCCACTCGTGGCGCGCTGACGACCCGGCGATACTCTCCTCATCCACTCAACCACGAGGAGTTCACCATGTCGCACACCACTCAACGCGCCCTGCTGGTCATCGACGTACAAAACGATTATTTTGCCGACGGCAAATTGCCGCTGTGGAAGGCCGACGACTGCCTGCACTCGATTGTTTCGGCGATTGGCCGGGCTCACCAACAGGCCATACCGGTCATTCTGGTGCAGCATATCGCCGATCCGGCCAAGGGAGCCTCTTCGCTATTCGCGGCCGACAGCCATGGTGTGCAACTGCATCCCGCCCTGCTGGCAGCCTCCCCGCACGCTCCGGTCATCATCAAGCAGTTTGCCGACGCGTTTGTCGGCACCGGGCTCAAAGACCTGTTGACGACGCTTGGCACCACGGAATTGCTGGTCTGCGGCATGATGACCCAGAACTGCGTGACGCATACCGCGATCTCGCGCGGCGCCGATGACTATCAGGTCACCCTGCTCAAGGACTGCTCGACCACCGTGGATGCCTTGATTCATGGTTTTGCCCTGAATGCCGTTGCCACCCGTATCATGGTCGCGGACAGCCTCGACGTGCTGTGATCGTCACTGGCCGCGAAACGAGCGCCGCCAGGCCGCCGGGGAAACCCCGAAGGCCTGGCGAAACCGTTGCCGCAAGGAAACAACCGAGCCAAACCCGACCGATTCGGCGATCTGCTCGATGCCCGACTGGCTGTCTTCCAGCAGCTGCCGGGCCGCGGCCAAACGCTCCTGCAACAGCCAGTCGCTCACCGACACGCCGGTGTGCTGGCGAAATTTGCGGGTAAAGGTCCGGCGACTCATCACCGCCCGTTCGGCGAGGCTGTCAACACTATGGGCTTGCGGCAGGTGACTGCGCACCCAGTCGAACACCGCCGCCAGACGGGCGTCTTCGGTACGCTGAACCACCGGCTGTTCGATGAACTGGGCTTGCCCGCCTTGCCGGTGCGGCGCCACCACCAGTCGTCGCGCCACCGCGTTGGCCGAGCGCGACCCGCAGCGTTCCCGCAGCAAATGCAGACAGCAATCGATGCCGGCGGCCGTTCCTGCCGAGGTCACGATACGGCCTTCATCGACATACAAGACATCCGGCTCCACCACCACCGAGGGGTAACGCCGGGCAAAATCCTGTGCATACGCCCAATGCGTGGTGGCACGCCGCTTATCCAGCAAACCCGCCTCGGCCAGCACATAGGCGCCCAGACACAGCCCGACAATCACGGCCCCGCGCTGCCAGGCCGCAACCAGCGCATCCAGCAGCGCTTGCGCCGGCAGCACGGCCGGATCATGCCAGCCGGGCACGATGACCATATCGGCCTGCTCCAGCACCTCCAGCCCCTGCTCGACCACCACGGCAAACCCGGCAGAGGTCATCAAGGCACCCGGCTCGATAGCACACACTGCAAGGCGGAACATCCCCTTGTCCGGCGCGGCGTCACCGAACACGGCACAGGGCACCGATAAATGAAACGGGCTGATACGGTCAAACGCGACCACGGCAATCATGCTGGGCGTCATGGCGACTCAAGGCAAAATAAAACAATACACTAGCACAAAGTACAAAGAGCCCCGTGCGGGGCTCTCGGTATAGCACGCTTTTGCCTCAGGCATTGGCACCGGCCTCGGCCAGGGCGGCCGGGGTTTCGCGGGCCAGCAAGGTTTTCCATTTGCCCAGTGCCGACAGCAGAATCAGCAGACCCAACACCAGCATGGTGGCCGAGATGCCGGCATTGAACAGGCTATAGCCTTTGGCCAGCGGGTTCAGGTAGACATAACGGATCATCCAGTAACCGGCATAGTTCACCGTCACATACAGATAGGCCAGCGGAATCAGGCAAGTCAGCATGTAACTGCGTTTGTGCGAGAGTCGCAGAATGATGGTCGCACCGATGATCAAGCCAACCGACGCCATCAGTTGATTGGACACCCCGAACAAAGCCCACACGGAATTGATGTCGCCGGACATCAGCAGATAGCCCCACAGTACGCAGGCCACCACGCTGGCGCCGATCGCACCGGGCATCCAGTCAATGCGTTTGAGCGGTGCGTAGAAATCGCCGCAGAAGTCCTGAATCAGATAGCGGGCAACGCGGGTTCCCGAATCCACGGCGGTCAGAATGAACACCGCCTCGAACATCACCACAAACTGGAAGAAATACGATGCAAGACTACTGAACCAGCTCACCCGGGTAAAGATCGACGACATGCCGACGGCCAGCGTCACCGCACCACCGGTACGGCCGTACAGGTCGATACCGATTTCACGCGACAGGGACGGCAGGTCAACCACATTCATGCCCAGCTTGGCAAAGGCAGCCGGTGCCGAGTTGATGGCGAAGTAATCAGCCGGGTGCAAGGAGGTGGCGGCGATCAATGCCATGACCCCCACCACGCATTCGGCCAGCATCGCACCAAAACCTACCGGCAAGATGTCGCTCCATTTGTCCACCAGCTTGGGCGTGGTACCCGAACCGATAAAGGCATGGAAGCCGGAGATCGCACCGCAGGCAATGGTAATCGAGATGAACGGCCATACCGGACCGGCCAGTACCGGGCCACCGCCGTGAATGAAGCTGGTCACTGCCGGAAAACGGATTTCCGGATTGATGAACACCACACCGACCACCAACGCACCAAACACACCGATTTTCATGAAGCTGGACAGATAGCCACGCGGCGTCAACAGCATCCAGACCGGCAGGGCGGTGGCGAAGAAGGCATAGACCGGCAAGGCCAGCGAGACGGTGCGGGCATTCAGGGTCAACCAGCTACCCAGCGGACTGTTTTGCACATACGGCCCGGCCAGCACGCAGCCCATGATGGCAGCAATACCGACATAGGTCGCGATGCGGCTGCTACCAAAGGCTTTCTCGTACAAGCCCAGCGCCATGGCAATCGGAATCGTCATGAAGACCGCGAAGGTACCCCAGGGATTACGCTCCAGCGCATGCACCACCACCATCGACAAACCGGCCATGGTAATGGTGATAATGAACAGCATCGCCATCCCGGTACACCAGCCCGCCACCGGACCCAACTCTTCCTTGGCGACTTCGGACAGCGACTTGCCATGGTGTTTCATCGAGGCGAACAACACCACCGTGTCGTGCACCGCCCCGCCGATCACACAGCCGATCAGCAACCACAAGAAACTCGGCAGGTAACCGAACTGGGCTGCCAGCACCGGGCCGACCAGAGGACCGGCCGCGGCAATCGCGGCAAAATGCTGTCCGAAGTTGACCCATTTACGGGTAGGAACATAATTTTTGCCGTCCTCCAGCTGGTGGGACGGCGTCACTTCACTATCGTCGCAACCCAGTACCTTGCGGGTAAAGAACACCCCATACAGGCGGTAGCAAATCGCAAGAATGCACAAGGTGGCGATCACGAACGTAATGGCATGGCTCATGGTCTCTCTCCACTGAAGTAGTCAAGCTCTACTGTAAAGATCGGCAGAGCCAGAACAAGCGGAGAGTTGGTCAGCGGCAGCAAACCGGGGGCCAGCGGTTGCCGGGAGCCGGCGAGTGGCGCCGCTCAGCCCGGAATGCCCAGCCGTTCCTTGAGCGGTTTGAGGTAACGGCGGCTCACCGGCACTTGATGGCCATTACGTGACAGGATGTCGGCGGCACCGTTCTCCCCCAAACGGATCTCGACAATCGCGTCGATATTGACCAGATGCTGCCGGTGACAGCGCACCAGCGACGAGCGCTCCTCCAGCGTGCGCAAGGTCAGTTCGGTAAAGTGTTCGTGCCCGTCGGCATCGACCACATACACCCCGCTGGTCCGCGAGCTGACATAGTCCACCTGCGGCACCTTGACCAGCACGATGCGGTTCACCCCGTGGCAGGGAATGTGATTCAGTGCCGCAAGCGAAGCAGGCAGAGGGAGCGGACTGCCTTTGCCGACCTCGCGACGCAAGCGTTGCAAGGTTTTTTCAACCCGGGCGGCATCGGTCGGCTTGAGCAGGTAATCGAAAGCCTGCTCCTCGAACGCCTTGAGCGCGTACTCCTCGAATGCCGTCAGAAACACGATGTGCGGCTGCTGGTCCGGATCCAGCATGGCGAGCATTTCCAGCCCGGTAATGCGCGGCATCTGGATATCGAGAAACACCACCTCGGGCTTGAGCCGGTGAATGGCCGCAATCGCCTCGATGGCGTTGCCACACTCGCCCACCACCTCGACGTCGGGAGCCGCCTCCAGCATCAGGCGCACTTCTTCCCGTGCGAGCGGTTCGTCATCGACAATCAACACCTTCACAGCGACTCCTCCATGAGTGGTACATGCAACTCGATCCGGGTCAACACGTCCGGCGTGCACTGAACCCGGATACCCCACGCCTCGCCAAACCGCGCCTTGATGCGACGGTCGACCAGCGACATGCCCAGACCGTCGCTATCCAGAGGTCGCTGGTAAAGCCCGGCATTGTCTTCGACCCAGATACACACGGTCCCGTTGGCGACCTCGGCACCGATGCGTACCCGCCCTTGACCGAGCAATTGCGAGGTACCGTGCTTGACGGCATTTTCCACCAGCGGCTGCAAGGAAAACGCCGGCAGCAACAGGTCCAGCGGCGCATCGTCCAGCGCGAATTCAACGTGCAATTGATCGGCAAAACGGGCTTGCTGGATCTGCAGATAGGCGTTGACATGTTCGATCTCGTCCGACAAGGACACGTCATCGCTTTGACGCTTGAGGTTCTTGCGGAAAAACGTCGATAAATACTGCACCAGCTGCCGGGCATGCTCGGGATCGCGGCGAATTACCGCCGACAGGGTATTGAGGGCATTGAACAAAAAGTGTGGATTGACCTGGGCGTGCAACAGCTTCAGTTCGGTACGCACCAGCAATTGCTGCTGGGCTTCGAAGCGGCCGGCCAGTATCTGGGTGGACAACAGGCGGGCAATCCCCTCCCCCAACGTGACATTGATCGACGAGATCAGCTTGTTGCGCGGCTCATAGAGCTTGATGGTGCCGATGACCTGATCTCCCTCGCCGCGCAGCGGTATCACCAGTGTCGAGCCCAGCCGGCACCCCGGGTCCAGCGAGCAGCGATAGGGGACCATATCGCCGTCGGCATACACCACCTGATTTTCATTGATGGCGCGATAGGTATGCGCCGAGGTGATGGGCTGGCCGGGCAAGTGGTGATCATCGCCAATGCCGATAAACGCCAGCAATTTGTCGCGATCGGTCATCGCCACCGCGCCCACGCCGAGTTCTTCATAGACGATCCGCGCTACCCGCATGGAGTTTTCCTGATTGAAGCCCTTGCGGAGCAGCCCTTCCGCCCGGGCCGCAATTTTCAGCGCCTTCCCGGAAAACGTGCTCGAGGCTTTTTCAATACTCACCCGCCGGTCCAGCAGGATCTGCATGAACATGCCGGTGCCCACCGTATTGGCAATCGCCATGGGCAGGGCAATGCTTTTCACCAGCGCCCAGGCATCGGCAAACGGCCGGGCAATGGCCAGAATGATGGCCATTTGCAGCATCTCGGCGACCAAGGCGGTCAACGCCACGACGCGAGGGTCGAACAAGCGCTCCATCCGCCCCGAGCGCAGCAGGGCACGGTGCAGCAGCCCCCCCAGCAAGCCTTCGACCACGGTGGAAATCATGCAGGCGCCGGCGGTGAATCCTCCCAGCGAATAACGATGCAAGCCACCGGTCAGACCGACCGCCATGCCCACCAGCGGACCACCCAGCACGCCGCCCAGCACGGCACCGGTCGCACGGGTATTGGCAATCGAGTCATTCACATGAAAGCCGAAGTAGGTGCCCATGATGCAAAACCCGGAAAACACCACATAGCACACCAGCTTGTGCGGCAAACGCAGCGTCACCCGCGTCAAGGGGATGAACAACGGCGTCTTGCTCAGCAAATAGGCGATGACCAGATAGACACACATCTGTTGCAGCAACAGCAGGATCTGGGTCAGTTGGATAGACAACATGGGCAGGCATCCACAACAACGAATGGCCACCTTACGTGATCACCCCCTGTCTGACAATCCATTCGGCACCGGCAAGGGGCACGCCGGCACACGAGCTTGATGTACCACAAATGCAAGGTCGCCGCCGCGGCCAGGGTGGCATTGCCGGCAAAAATAATATGCTATTATGCGCGCTAACCTATTCATATCGGCACAACCGGCCCGACACCGTGCAGCCCCGCCCGGCAGCGCCACGCCGGGACGACCTTTGGTTCTTCATGACGACACCCACACCTACCATCGTACTCTGCGCGGCACATGCGCTACCCGACGCCCTGGACGTTGTCCGTTCGATCACCGCAAGCCGGATCATGGCCGACTGTCGTTTCATCCTGCTTGGCGTCAATGATGACGGCCGCTGGCCCGCCGGCGTCGAGTGCCGCCCCGCCACCGACTTGCCGGCCTTGCTGGCCGGGCAGCCGCGCCTGATCGTGCAAACCCTGAGCCGTCAGGATCACGAAGCGGCGGCGCGCCACTTCATCAGCAACCGCCAGGGCCACTACCTGCTGGCCACTCATCTGGATGGCGACGGGATTCGCAAGGGCTGGCAACGCCATGTCATTTACAACAAACTGACCGATATAAATGTTTTCATCGACCAGGCAGCACAGGCGCCATCGGGCTCGCCAGGCTTTCTGGGACTCAAGAATCCGTTCGTACTGGATCAGCCGCAACTCGGTAACGACGCCCCGGCGCAGATGCTGCGCCATGCCTATGACGCATTGCTCAACCCGACGCGTCGCGATATCGCCGGTTATGACAAGCAAGACGACAGCGATATCCAGCTGGCCTACATCACGCACTTTTATTGTAACCAGAACGACATCAGCTCGGTCACCCAGCTGTTGGAGCGTTATGCGGCCTACCCGGCCGATGTCATCAGCCGCGTCCACTTTGTCATTGTCGATGACGGATCGCCGATCGACTACGCGATTCCCGACCTGCCGCTCAACCTGACCTGGATCAAGATCGATCAGGACATTCGCTGGAATCAGGCGGGCGCACGCAATGTCGGCGCAGTGTATGCCAAGGCAGACACCATGCTGGTCACCGATCTGGATCATGAGGTACCACTGGACTCGATGCGCAAGTTGCTGGCACGCAAACCATGTGGCAAACGTCTGTACAAGATTTACCGCGAAGACACGGATGGCAAACTCTATAGTGGTCATTCCAACATGTTTGTGCTGTCACGCGGACGGTTCTTCGAGTGCCATGGTTACGATGAGGAGTTTGCCGGGAACTATGGTGCGGAGGACTTCCGCTTCGTCAAGTACCAGAAAGCCCGCGGGACGTTACAGACCTACTTGCCCAAGTCGATTCGCTGCATCGAAAGGACCGACATCAACCGCAACAAGTCCTACCACAGCCTGTCGCGCGACCTGTCGTTCAATACGCCGGTAGACAGCCGCAAGAAACGGGAAATGGCGACCAATGGCCATGGCTATGGCCACAGCCGCATGTTCCTCAATTTCACCTGGACCGTACTGCGAGACCAACGCATGAACGTCCCGGTGCAGCGCTGCCGCGACGTTTTCTGGAAACCGCTATCGTTGCTACGCCAGATCCTGCCGCGTTTCTGACCTTATTCGCCCAAGGAGCTCCAATGTCATCGCTGTCCGCCTACGCGACCTTGCTCGGCGCCATCTTGCTGGAAGTGATCGGCACCTCGGCGCTGCAAGGCTCCCAGCAGTTCAGCCGGCTGTGGCCCAGCCTGCTGACGCTGTGCTGTTACGCCGGCTCCTTTTACTGCTTGTCACTGACCTTGCGCCATGTGCCGGTGGGACTGGCTTACGCGATGTGGAGCGGGATCGGCATTGTGCTGATTTCACTGATCGGCTACCTGCTGTACGGCCAGAAGCTCGACCTGCCGGCGCTGGCCGGCATCGGTCTGATCATCGCCGGCGTACTGGTGATCAATCTACTCTCGAAATCAACCGTTCACTGACCCTCAGGCCGGGACGGGATACTGAACGATCTGCAATTCGTTGCCGGACGGGTCGCACAGTGTTGCCACCACGCCACCCCACGGCTGAGCTTCCGGCTCGGCGGTGAATTCGATGCCCTGGCCGGCCAGTTTGGCATGCAGGGCCACCACATCCTCGACGCCAAACGACAAGCCGGTAAAACGACCCACCAGTTCCATCTCGTCCTCCTCGCCGGCGACGATTTCCTGCACGATCAATTCGGCACTACCCGCCGTGAAAACACAAAACCCGTGTTCGACCCGATCCGCCTTGAGCGGCAAGCCCAGTACATCGGCGTAAAAGGAACGGGCAGCGGTGATATCATCGACAAACAGACGAACAGCAGTGAGTTTCATGCAAGACTCCAGAACACGTGATAATGGAGCGATGATACCGCAACCGGCAAGCTCGAACACGGAACAACCATGAAAGACACCCGTCTATCCCGCCTCGAAGCCGCGGCACAGGCCTTGGCATTTCCCCTGAACGAACCGATCCGCATCGGCGGAAACTATGTTCCGGCCCTGCGGCACGGCAACGAGGTCCATGTCAGCGGCCAGATTCCACGCATCGGCACGACCGTTGTCTGCACCGGCAAGGCCGGCAGCGAGGTCAGCCTCGACGAGGCGCGCCACGGCGCAAGAATCGCCACGCTGCGCGCCCTGTGCCTGTTGCGCGAGGCGGCCGGCACGCTGGATGCCATTGAACGGATCGTGCGCATCACCGTATACGTGCAGTCAGCCGGGGACTTCACCCTGCAAAGCGAAGTAGCCGATGCCGCCTCCGACTTGCTGGTGGAGATTCTGGGTGAGGCCGGGCGCCACACCCGCACCTCGGTCGGGGTGTGGCAACTGCCTAAAAACGCCACGGTAGAGCTGGATCTGCTGGCGGCACTGCGGCCAGCGTAGCGAACAACGGCCCACTAGCGGGCACGCGGCGCGCCATCACTGATTTTTTTGAAGAAATCGTAAATGCCGGTACGGCTCATGCCTCGGGCATTGGCCAACTCCCCGGCACGGGTGGCATAGAGCACCTGGCCATCGGCAGAGAGCAACACCGCCGCCGGAATGCCCTTTTTGATGGGGTCTCCCCAACGCCGCGACAATTCGAGGTTACGGTCAAAGTTACCGACATCCACTTTGACGACCCGGAAGCTGCTCGACATCAATGCGGCGGTCTCCGGTGCGGCAAGGGCCTCGTCCAGAGCGCGGCAATCCGGGCACCAGTTGGCACCGAACACCACCAATACCGGCACATTGGCCTGACGGGCCTCGACCAACGCATGTTGGATACCCGCTTCGGCATCGGCATGCTCGTCGTAAGGTCCGGGCGCAGCATTCGCCAAACCGGCAAACAGTGCAACGGCGGCAATAGCGATCCAGCGTTTCATCAGACACTCCCTATTTAATGACAATTGACTCAATCTGCCTCGGTGCCTCAGCTCACGTCAAGCCAGTCCGGCGAGATGCACCACCCGCCCCTCTTCGGCGCTGAGCAAGCCGGCCTCAATCAAGCGCATCACCTGCAAGGCTTCGAACCCCGACACCGGAGTCGGCGCGCCATGGAGAATCGCGTCACGGATCCCGCCGTAATACGCGCGGTAATCGCCACTGACCGGCACGCAAGACTCCGCGACCAGTTCGTCTCCCCGGGCCCGGGTCAGCACACCCGGACTCGGGTCGACGCCCCACCCGGCACCACCGGGCGTCAAACCGGCCTTGAGCTGGGTTTCCTGACTGTCCAGACCATACTTGACGTAGCTTCCCTCGCTGCCATGCAGCACAAACCGTGGGCCCGCGGCAGCCACCAGCGCACTGCCATGTAAAATCACCCGCAAGGTGTCGTAGCTCAGCACGGCATGAAACCAGTCAACCGTTTGCGCACCGGCACGCTGGCAGGCCACATCGAGCATGATGCTGTCCGGCATACCAAACAGCACCAGCGTTTGGTCCAGCAAGTGCGGGCCCAGGTCATACCACAAACCGCTTCCCGGTCCGGCCGCTTCGCGCCAGCGCTGGCGCACCGCGGGCCGGTAACGATCGAAATGCGACTCCACGTGACTGAGTTGGCCCAGCGTACCCTGCTCCAGCAACTGGCGAATCCCCAGAAAATCCCCATCCCAGCGACGGTTATGAAACACCGACAACACCCGGCCGGCGGCCTCGGCCCGATCCAGCAAATCGCGCGCTTCCACCACATCCAGCGTAAACGGCTTGTCGATCACCACATGCTTGCCGGCATTCAAGGCCTGCACCGCCAGGCCGTAATGGGTATCGTTCGGTGTCGGGATCACCACCAGATCGATATCGCGGCGTGCAAACAGCACTGACGGTTCCGCCAGCACCTCCACCCCGGGCAAGGCGTCCCTGACCCGCTCCGGTGACTGTGAAGACACCGCCACCAGCTCCATGCCGGGCACGCTGTTCAACAACGGTGCATGAAAGGTTGCACTGGCGTAGCCGTAGCCGACAAGGCCCACCCTGACTGAATCGGTCATTTGCTTGATCCCCGCTAAACGACGGCACCCGCGTACCGCCGGTTTCTGTTTATCCATGAGCCCCGGCCAGCCCGCCACGGCCCTATCATCATCTCCCCGCGCCCCCTCGTCCAGACACTCCCGCGACCTTTTATCTTTTCAGATAGTTTTATTTCCAAAACAACATAAAATGAATCAAGGAGCCGTTCCGGTCCAAAAACAGTGAAGACGACGTGCCCGGGGGATAGGCTTGAGAAGCAAAACGCAAGGTTTCATTTTATGCGTGTCGCTGTTGATCGCCGTGGCGACTTCGGTTGTCATCGACCTGACTCACTCACGCAACGAGACGCGCAGCCGTGGCTTTGCGTCTGCCGGGAGCATGAGCTTTCTGATTTCAGCGTGGCTGGAAGGTTCGTTCCGGGAAGTCGATTATGTGGTTCGCAATGTCGCCGACGTGATTCAGCCCACCGACCTCAATCCCGCGCTCACCGATAGCGAGCGTCGTAACCACATCAATGCGTTTCTGCTGGCCAAACATCATTCCTTGCCCCACAGCGCCGAAATCGGCATTCTCGACCCGCGCTGCCGGCTGATTTATGCCCTGTACAGCCCGATTGGCTGGGATGCCAGCCACCGCGATTACTGCAAAACCTTGCAGGCCAATCCGCAGCAAGACCATCTCACCACCAATCTGTTATGGAGCAATCTCGACAAATTCGAGGTGTTGCACCTGCGCCCCCTGACCGACCGGGAAGGCCACCTGACCGGCATTGCCGGCGCCGGACTGGATCTGTCCTTTTTCCAGCGCTGGCTGGACCGCGTGCATGTCGGCCCTTATGACACACTGGCCATCATTGATGAACGGGGCCGGATCATTGCCCGGCACATGACAAACCTGCCCCAGGGGCAGGTTGCTCCCGGCAGCGAGCTGGACAAGACCCTGCTCAGCCATTTTGATCTAACCGGATCCCGCTCCGGGACACGCTCTTTTGTCGCCGTTCTGGCTGGCCGGCCGGCATTGGTTTCCCTACAGCATCTGGACAATCAGCCCATGTGGGTGCTGGTCGGGCTGGATGAGGCTACCCTGATGCATGAATGGCATATCAAAGCCATCCAGTTCGGTTTAGGCCTAACGCTGCTGACGCTGTTGATCATTCTACTGATACGCAATATGTCGCTGGCCGAGGAACGGGCGGCCTTGCTCTACCAGCAGGCCAATACCGATCCGATGACCCGCTTGCCCAACCGTCGCCACTTTCTGGAAACCGCCGCCCGTGAAATGGCCCGTGCCAATCGCTGCAATAGCCGCACCGGCTTCATTTTGCTCGACATCGACAACTTCAAGGACATCAATGACCGCCATGGCCATCAGGCCGGCGACCGGGCCATCATCGCCGTGGCCGACGCCTGCATGGCGATCAGCCGCGACAGCGACACCCCCGGACGACTGGGCGGCGACGAATTTGTCATCCTGCTCTCCGATACCGATGAAAACGGCTGCGAAACCCTGGCGTGGCGCTTGCTGGAATGTATTCGCTGCGCGTCGCTGCTCAATGAAGAAGGTGAACCCATCACCCTGACCGCCAGCATCGGCATTGCCGTCAGCGAGCCCGGCGAAGGCTTGCCCGAGACCCCGATGACGCGAGCCGATCGTGCACTCTACGAAGCCAAACGCACCGGGCGCGATACCGTCAGACTGGCCGCCCGCCAGCACGCAATGCCAGTTGCATAACGTGCTACACTAACCGCCTCTTGCCCTTGCCCCCGTAGACTTCTCATGCGTCTGGTTTTTTTGCTGCTCCTGCTGTTGGCAGTGGCCCCGCCACTTCATGCGGACTACCACCTTCCCGAAGCGCCCTTGCTCGCCGTGCTCGACGCCCCGCTGCCGACCAGACAGCTATTCAGCCCCGACCAGCGCTACAGCGCTGTACTCAGGCAGTCCGGTCTGCCGGATATCGGTGAACTCGCACGGGCCGGCCTCTCGCTTGGGGGGCTACGCATCACCCCGGACAACCATGCAGCACTCCGCAACGATTTGGCAGACCGCCTGGAGCTGGTGGATCTGGCCAGCGGGCAACGACACCCGGTTGCAGGCTTTCCTCCCGGAGCCCGCCTGGCCGATCCGGCGTGGTCCGCCGACGCAGCGCAGCTGTTGATCAGCGTACATGAGAGCACCACGGTATCGCTCTGGAAAATCAATCGTCTCACCGCCATTGCCGAGCCGGTCCCCGGGGTACGGCTCAATGCCACGGCAGGGCGTAGCGTTGCCTGGCTTGGCGCGAGCCACCGGCTTGTCGCCAAACTGCTGCCCGCCGGCCTCCCTGCCTTGCCGGAACCGCCCGCACAGCCGGCCGGGCCCGTCATCAAACAGACCTTGCCCGGCAAATCGGCCCGGCACCGCACCTACCCGGACGTGCTGACCAACGACCTCGACGAATCGCGCTTGCACTGGGCACTGCGCAGTCAACTGGCCATCATCGACATTGATAACCGCATCCAGCCACTGGCAACACCGCGTGACATCCTGGACATATCACCCTCGCCGGACGGCCGCTACCTGCTATTGACCGAACCTGCCCTGCCGCTGTCCCGCGACCTGCCCGTCGAACGCGCGCCCACCCTTCAGGAAGTCATCGACCTTACCGGCCATACCGTCTTGACGTCGCCGGGCGACTCGCCACGGCGCTGGCGCAGCGACACGCCGGCCAGCCTGTACTTCATTCGCAAAGACCGCACAACTGGCGGGGATGAGATTCTGGAGCATCCTGCCCCGTTCACCGCTGCACCACAACGGCTGGCCGCCGTTGCGCAGCGCATCGGTACGATAAGCTGGGGTAGCGCCACATTGGCACTCGTCGGCGAGACGCTCCCCAAAGAGCACCTGGCCCGGCTCTGGCGCATCGACCCGTCCCGCCCTGACCAGCCACCGCGCCTGCTGCTTGCTTACCGCGACAACCGGCATGCCGACTACCCGGGCAAGCCAGTCACTAAGGCACAAGAGAGCGGATTCCCGCAACTACTCGTCTCGCCCGACCAGTCCACCGTCTATCTGTCCGGTAGCGGTGTCGGCCTGCAGGGCGCCCCGCCCTTCCTGGATGCCCTCTCGCTGCACGACGGCAGTCGTCGTCGCCTCTGGCAGTCTCAGGCGCCGTGGCATGAACAGGTCAACGCCGTTCTCGACCCCGAGGCAAGGCACCTGCTGCTGACCCGGGAAAACATCGACACGCCGGCGGCACTGTACCGGTATGACCGACTGACCCGTCAGCCAACACCGCTCCTGCCGGCAGAGCCTCCACTCGCTGGTTTGGCCTATCGCAAGACGCATCTGGACTATCACCGAGCTGATGGCGTCAAGCTGTCGGCCACGCTCTATGTGCCGGCTGGCTATGATGCAGGACGCGACGGACCGATTCCCTTGCTGATGTGGGCCTACCCACGCGAATTCGACGATGAAGAAAGCGCCGCCGACGCATCGGTCTCACCCTACCGCTTTACCCGGATTACCCCGTCCTCCCCGCTGGCACTGGTCAGCGCGGGCTATGCGGTGCTGGATCACCCCGGCATGCCGGTCATTGCCCGTCATGGCAGGGCCGCCAATGATCATTTTATGGAAGAATTGACGCTGGACGCGGAAGCCGCGGTCCGCGAAGTCGTGCGACTCGGGGTTGCGGACCCCCAGCGGATTGCCATCGGCGGCCATTCATACGGGGCATTCATGACAGCAAACCTGTTGGCACGCAGCCGTCTGTTCAAAGCCGGCATTGCCCGGTCCGGCGCCTACAACCGCAGTTTGACCCCGTTTGGTTTTCAGTCAGAAACCCGCAGTTTCTGGGAAGCTCCAGCGGTATACCACGCCATGGCACCGTTCGAATTCGCCGACCGCATTGACGCGCCCTTATTGTTGATTCATGGCGAGGCCGACACCAACCCCGGCACCTTTACCTTGCAAAGCGAACGCCTCTATCAGGCGCTGAACGGTCTGGGCAAACCGGTTCGGCTGGTGACCCTGCCGGGCGAGTCGCATACCTATCGGGCCCGACAGTCGCTGGGGCAGGTTCTGTATGAAGAACAGCGCTGGCTGGAGCGCTGGATTGGCCCGGGCTGGCATGCGCCGGCAGGCAAACTCAGGTAACGGTCAGACCGCGAGCGGCAAAGAGGGCACGGGCGACAGCCACCTGCGCGGGTGTTGGAGTCGGGGTATCGGCCAGCTCGTAGGTTTTACCCAGTTCGGCCCATTTGTCCCGGCCCATTTGATGGAAGGGCAACACTTCAACCCGTTCGACCAGTGAACCGAGCGACGCGATGTAATCGG
>JAGLBD010000114.1 GCA_018260425.1 Pseudogulbenkiania sp.
CTCAGGCAGCATCGGCGCATCACCCACCGAGTTGTCGGTCACTTCAATCGCCCGGATTTCCAGCGTCTGCGCATCAATACCCAAGTGCACCTTGCGCCACTGGCGACGGTATTCCGCACCATGCTTTTTCGTTTTCCACTCGCCTTCGCCCAGCATCTTGATGCCGGTGCAGTCTATCAACAGATGCAACCCCGTCGTGCTCGAGCGGTATGGAATCACCACCTGCAGAGACTTCTGCCGCCGGCATACCGTGCTGTAGTCCGGCGTCGGCCAATCCAGCCCTGCCAATCTGAGCAGGCTTTGCACCATGCCTACAGCCTGGCGCAGCGCAAGGTTGAACAAGTATTTGATCGTAAGGCAGAACTGAATGGCTGCATCGCTGAAGTCCTGCGTACGGCCACGTTTGCCATCTGGAGTGCCGTGCCCGTTCATGTCGCGGTCCAGCCAGAGCATCAATGATCCACGCGCCTTGAGTGCTTCGTTGTAAGTTTTCCAGTTGGTGGTCTTGTACTTGGGTGGGGCAGGCTTGCTCATGCCGTCATTCTACCGGATGGAAGCAAGCCCTGATTTGTGCAACAAAGCCATTTGATGTTGTCGGGATTATCCGCTAAGTAGTACCATGCCTAATAGGTGCTACTAGCCTAATGCAGGCGTTAGTTTAGAACGCAAACTGCTCAATACCTGACTGTCCCACATAGGCAGCCCACCAAATCTACTGCACCATCGGATCGGCGAGCATAACCGGGCAGCAACGGGGCGGTTTTTTATATACCGCAGAATGATGAATCCACTGAGTGTGGGTGACTTGGATAGGAAAGTTTCCAGATGAAGGTACCTCGTCTCGCTTTCGTCGCCTACCCGTCTCGTGATCCGCAATTGCTTGGGATCATGCGCTCGGCGATCCAAAAATCAAATACCGCACAAGGTCTCGTCCAGTTCGATTCATGGGAGTTCAACGATATTCCGGGCGCGCCGTTGATTTCTCCGATCCTGGAAAAAATTGACGACTCCTGTTTTATTGTTGCTGATATCACATTTTTGAATCCAAACGTTGTCTATGAAGTCGGGTTTGCCATTGGTAAGGGTAAGCGCGTCTTCTTGACACGGCACCGACACTCGGCTGGCGACCGTGATATGGCGGGTCGGGTCGGCATTTTCGATACACTCGGCTACTTCGAGTACGATGATGCCGATGTTCTCGCACATCGACTTACGACCCCAATTGACGCAACACCGCTTTCGTTTTCGTTAAAAGTGGACGTACAGGCGCCGGCTTATGTGGTCGAGCCACCGGAAAAGGGTGCCGCCGCAACGATGATGACGTCGCGCCTGAAGAAGGCGCGCTATCGCTATCGCAGTTTTAACCCGGCCGAAGACTCCCGCCTGTCCGCAGTAGATGCCATCCGCCAAGTAGCCGCTTCTGCGGGGATCCTTGTTACATTGGAAAAAGAACAAACGAGGGACTGGGCTCTTGTACACAATCTGCGTGCCTTGTTTGTTGCCGGCCTGGCCGACGGCATGGACAAACCACTGCTGATTTTGTGTCCCGATGGTTACGACGCACCGCTCGATGTACGGGACGATGTAAAGCCTTACCGGCATCCGGACGACATTGTCGAGCACGTCGCCGCACTCGTACTGGAGCTGACTGACTACCTGCAGCAGGTGGAACCGCCGTCAGCCAAGGTAACTACGTCCTTACAGCGGCTGTCGTTTGGCGACCCGACAGCAGAAAATGAGATGACGACCTTGGGTGCGTACTACATGCACACCGATCAGTTCGGCCGAGCGCTGCGCGGCGAGGTCAATCTGGTGGTCGGACGCAAAGGCTCCGGCAAAACTGCGCTGTTCCTGCAGCTGCGCGACCGTTTGCGCGCTGACAAGCGCAATGTCATGGTCGACTTGAAGCCAGAAGGCTACCAGTTGATCAAGCTGAAAGAAGATCTGCTGTCTTACCTGACAGAAGGCACGCGGCAGCACCTGATTACCGCTTTCTGGGAATACCTGCTATTGCTGGAAGTGACCTACAAGGTTCTCGAAAAAGACCGCGTCACCCATAAACATAACCACGAATTGTATGAGCGCTACCTCGATTTGGAAGCGACCTACAAGGTCGAGAACTTCTCAGTCGAGGGGGATTTCTCTGAGCGTCTACTGATGCTATCCAATCGCATTGCCACAGAATACCGCGCCCGGTTCGGCGATGAATCGAACACAAAGCTGACAGCCGATGACGTGACATCGCTGATTTACTCGCACGACCTGCGCGCGTTGCGGGAAAAGCTGTCCGACTACCTGTACACGAAGCAAGCAGTGTGGATCTTGTTTGACAACCTTGACAAGGGCTGGAATACCGGCGGCGTCGACGAGATCGACGCGATCGTGTTGCGCTGTCTGGTGGAGGCTGGACGCAAGATCGAACGTGACATGGCCAAGCGCAAGCACGTGCTCCACTGCATCGTCTTCATCCGCAACGACGTTTATGAATTGCTTATGAAGAGCAGTGCGGACTATGGTAAGGACATGCGCGCAGTACTCGACTGGACAGATGCCGACATGCTGCGCGAGATGCTGCGCCTGCGGCTTGTATCCGGAATTGAGGGCATCGCTGACGATGTTAGTTTCGAGCAGGTCTGGCGCGACATCTGCATTTCCCATTATCGCGGCGAGGAGAGCGCGGCCTACATGATTGAACGTTCGCTGATGCGCCCTCGCAACCTGCTGAAAATTTTCGCGCACAGCAAGGGTTTCGCCAGCAATTTCAGTCATGTAAAGATTGATGAGAGCGATATCGAAAAAGGCTTGCGAGCATACTCTCAAGACCTGTTGATTGAACTCGACCACGAACTCAACGATGTTTTTCCAGCGGTTCCCAACCTGCTGTACAGTTTTCTGGACGCCCCGTCCGAAGTTAGTGCCGCGCAACTACGCGAGATCATCTGTGTGGGCGGGGCACCCGTCGACGCGGTCGATCATGTGCTCGGCTTTCTCCTGTACTACGGCGTAATCGGCCTGCACACCGAGGGCGGCGTGCAATACATCTTCGACGTGAACTACGACTCGAAGCTGCTCAGTCTCCGCGCCGCACGACAAGGTGAACTCGCGCGGTACGTAATCAATCCAGCGTTCTGGCCAGCACTCGGCATTGCCGCAGCCTAGCCGACCGGTTCGGCCACATACCAGAAAGCCCGCCAGAAATGAGCAAATTTCCACTTTGGCCGCACTACTGCGACCCGGCGAACGTCCGTTTATTGCATGACGAATGGCTGCTTTTCGATGCGAAAGCAACCGCTTGGGCGACTAGCAAATCAGCAGCGATTCAGGTTGCAATATCTTTTTCAAGCAAAAAAGGTGTTCTCCAGCTATATGGCATTGGAAATGCTTGTTGCCCCATGAGCAAGACGCCCCCCTTTCATCGAGAGGGACCGCCTATCGGTGTTCCTCATGTCACACGTTATGCACCTCTAAGGAAACCTAGCCATCATGCTTGACTTTGTGAACCGAAACCAAGACGGCATTATTCTTGGATTTATTTTCTTACTAATGGGAGGGGCAATTGGACCGCTAATCTCGTCTCTCTTCGGAAAAAAGGAAGATTGCTCTACCTCACCAACGACGCTTAGCCAAATTGTATACATTGATAAATCTACGACAATAAACAACCCGCCCCCAATGCGAGGCCAGGCGACAAACAATGATGACATGGCGATGTTTTACATTTCCATATTTGCCAGTTGCCTTGGATACATCTATTGGAGGCATGAAGTCCTGCTAACGCTCACGTCCGTTTCCCTCTTCTCCATTGGTATGTTCATAGGGACAGCTATTTATGCCTACATAAATAACTCCATCGACGGAGCGGGGTGGGCTTGGTACCTGATATTTACGTCTGCGGTTTCGGTCTTTTCATTTACCCTGATTGCCGGTGCTTTAGCTCCTACTTACGCCCCTAGTGGGTTAAACGAATTTCAGAATATTTTTAGACAGCAACACTTGCTGGGCCTCATTAAGGCAATGGGAAGTATCGATTCATTCACATGGATGATAACCCATGTCTTGGGCGTCTTTCTGCTCTTCTACATACATGCACGTTTGTCCCTCTCTCTCGTGCACTATTTGGCAGTTACGAAACTAAGCCGATCCAGCCATGAATCACGTATGACGCTTTGGTTGGCAACTAAAACGAGGAAGTACCACAACCCAATTCTCAATGCAGTATCGCTATCGTCTTTGTGCGTCATTTCGTACATTCTGATTAATGGCTATGCATATGTTTGGTATACGCAGGCTTTCGCGAGAAACCATACATAACCCTGCAGTCCACCTAGTGCTGCGCGATAAAGCCGAGCTGCGTCCGGTGACCTCCACGTTCGGGCCGCAAGTCGGTCAATGACAGCAAATTGGACGACACCGGTCATTGGTAAAATCTACCATCAACGGCGGCAATGGCCGACAGACAGACAAAAAATGTCTATTTTCCACTTCCCACCGCAGCCCCTCCCAGGCTGGTCTGTCCCGTACCCCTGTTTACGCGAGACAGTCGTGGCATGCAGCTTGAGAAATATGATGTTTGTGTTCGATGATGGGCATCATCAAAATCAATTGATATACGGACCGTTGCGTTCGTATAAACACTGTTAGACATTTGAAATGAGCTTTGACATCATCATCCTCCAGCCGTCCAAAACAACAGCAGCTGACCTCACTGAAGTCGAGGCGGTCTCTCCCCTTGGTAGCTTCGAGAGAGTGTCGCAACTCTTCAACTCCACATTTCCAGGTTGTTTGGACGGCGGGTTTCTTTATGGAGAAAGCTATTCAGTTGAGCTTTCGCTCAGTGGACAGCCAGTTGAGTCGGCACATCTATCACTTCACTATGGACAATCATGGGACACCCAAAGCGAAGTCCATTTTCACAAGTATCTCACCAGTGTTTGTTGTTCAGCCAGGTGGGTTGCCTTTGCAGTGTCAGACAATTCGCGCATTACCACATAACCATGCCTGACATTGTGCTCAACCTCGTCCCTATCGACGCTGGACGCTGAGCGATAAAAACACGTTGCACCCGTTAATCTAAATGTTTGCGCCTGCTTTTCCTGGCAGTCAATGACAGCTTAGGGTCAATAACTGTCATCTAGTATAGAGCTATTGACTGGCTGCTCCGGCCGATGAGCCGCCAGATCGCCTGGTTGGCAGTGGCGGGTCGTGTTCAGCATCGCAGGCTCGAATGTGTAGGGTAGGCGAGGTGTCCGGAATCCCGTGGCGATCCACAAGGTCAGCGCAATGCACCGTTCACCAGCCAGGTGATGGCGCGCTCCAGATGCTGTGATGCGGCAGGTTCGGGTGCCAGCGAGGCTCCGAACAGGTAGTCAACCAGAATGGCGTGCAGGGCCTCTCGTG
>JAGLBD010000015.1:0-42800 GCA_018260425.1 Pseudogulbenkiania sp.
CGACCCTCTGGTTCGTAGCCAGATACTCTATCCAACTGAGCTACGGGTGCGCTGTGTCTTGACTGACTTGCGTCGTTCAAGAGAAAGCGGATTTTATAGAGGTCATTCTGCCTTGTCAATACTGGATAGGAAAATTCTTCATCAGACAGTAGAATGGTCAGGTTTCGTGTTGTGTGCTGTCTCCCTTTTGCCTAGCTGAAAGTCCGTGCCCCATGCTGTTTGATCGTCCTTGCGCCATTGTCGACCTGGAAACCACCGGGGGACACATTACCCGTGACCGCATCACCGAGATCGGCATTCTGTTCGTCGATGGTGACCGGGTGGAACGCTTCGAGACACTGGTCAACCCGGGTCAACCGATCCCGCCCTTCATCGAACGCATGACCGGTATCTCCGACGCCATGGTGGCGGAGGCTCCGATCTTTGCCTCGTTGGCCGACAGCTTGCTCGAGCGCCTGCAAGGACGGTTGCTCATCGCGCACAATGCGCGCTTTGACTACGGCTTTCTCAAAAACGAATTCAGGCGGGCCGGGCTGACCTTCCAGACCGACCAGCTGTGTACCGTCAAACTGTCACGGCGTTTGTATCCGGCATTCTTCAAACACAATCTGGACAGCATCATTCAGCGCCACGGACTGGAATTGCCGGAACGGCACCGGGCCATGGCCGATGCCGAGGCGGTCTATCTGTTCCTGAATAGTGCGATCGGCGAGCTGGGCAAGGAGACGGTAGACAGTGTCGCCCGTGAACTGTCCGCCATTCCGACGGCGCCCCCCGGACTCGACCCCGAGGTCATGGACCGTCTTCCCGACGTTCCCGGTGTCTATCTGCTCTACGGCGACGACGATCTGCCGCTGTATGTCGGCAAGAGCGACAATCTGCGCAGCCGGGTACTGGCACACTTTTCCGGGAATCACGCCCATGGCAAGGAGGTGCGGATCAGTCAGCCGGTGCGCCGCGTCGAATGGCAGGAAACTCTGGGGGAATTTGGCGCCATATTGCTGGAACTGCAACTGGTGCGGCGCTTGCAGCCGGTCCACAATGTGCGCGGGCGGGTCAACAAGGATCTGTGCTCGCTGCAGCTCTCCGAGGGCAGTGAGGGCTATATGGCACCGCAGATCGTCTATGCGCAGGATGTCGACTTTGGCCGGCTCGATGCGATCTACGGTCTGTTCGGCAGTCTGCGCGAGGCTCGCAAGGTGGTGCAGGATATGGCGACCGCGCATGGTTTGTGTCAGGCCCGACTGGGGGTTGAAACAGTGACCACCCGCAAGGGCAAGCCCTGTCAGGCCTATCCGGTGGGGAAATGTCGCGGCGCCTGTGTCGGCAAGGAACCGGCCATGCAGCACAATGCCCGCTTGATGTCGGCGCTGGCACGCCTGAAAGTGAAGAGCTGGCCCTATCCCGGCCCGGTGGCGGTGCAGGAGAGCGATGAAGTGACCGGCACGTCGGTCGAGCACCTGTTTGACCGCTGGTGTTACCTCGGTACCCGAACCAGTGCAGAGGGCGAGCTGCAGGGAACGCCGCTCTTCGACAAGGACGTGTACAAGTTACTGACGGCCTGGATGAAAAAACCGCAGCCCAATACGGTGCTGCGGTTGCTGGATCTTCCCTGAGGCCGTTGTCAGCTGTGAATGGCCAGAAAACCGCGCAGACGGCTTTCGATGATGCGGGGGTTTTCACCATTGGCGATCGCGACGATCCCCTCCACCACCAGATCTTTCATGGCGACTTCGGCCGCAATGATATTCTTCAGTTTGGCGCCGATCGGCAGGAATAACAGGTTGGCCGAGCCGACCCCGTACACCGTGGCGACGAAGGCGACCGCAATACCGGCACCCAGTTTGGACGGGTCGCTGAGGTTTTCCATCACGTGGATCAAACCCAGCACCGCACCCAGAATCCCCATGGTCGGCGCATAGCCGCCTGCCGACTCCCAGATGCGGGCCGCCTGTTTGCGGGCATGCTCGAACATGCCTAACTCCACATCCATCACCGCACGAATGGTATCGGGCTCGCCGCCATCCACCAGCATTTGCAAGGCCTTGCGGGTGAAGAGGTCGTTTTGCATGCCGACTTGCGGTTCCAGTGACAGCAGACCGCCACGCCGTGCACCCTGACTCCAGCCGATGATGTCGCGAATCAACTTTTCCGGGTCGTTGGGCGGCGGAATGAAAATCCACTTGAGCATTTTCAGGCCGGTCAGGAACTGACGCGGGGTGCTTTGCAGCATCACGGCACTCAGCGTACCGCCGATCACGATCATAAACGCCGTCAACTGCAGCAAGGAGCCGACATTACCGCCTTCCAGTGCCTGCCCCGCCACGATGGCGGTGATCCCCCCGATAATGGCAATGATGCTGATTTTATCCACGACCTGTTTCCACTCTGTTGTGTTTCCGATATGTCATCCGGATGCTGGTTGACAGGGTTTGGCTCAAATCCATTCAGTCAGCCTGGCTCGCAGCCGGGTAACGGCCTGGCTATGCAATTGGCAGACCCGTGACTCGGAGACGCCGAGGACGGCTCCGATTTCCTTCAGGTTCAATTCTTGCTCGTAATACAACGACATCACTAATTGATCGCGTTCCGGCAGCAGGGTGATGGCGTTGACCAGCGCATGGCGAAACCCCTCGTCGGCCAGAGTGGCCATGGGGTCGGTCTGGCTCGGGTCGGCAATATTGGAGACCGGGTTTTCCAGAGGATCGCCGTCGTCATTGGCAAAATCCTCGTAATGCACCAGTGTCAGTCCCCGGCAGTCGCCCAGCATGGTCTGGTAGTCGGCCAGACTCAAACCCAGTTCATCGGCGATATCCGACTCGCGCGGCGAGTGCCCGAAACGCTGCTCGAGTTTAACAATGGCTTCTTCAATCTGCCGGGCATTACGGCGTACCTGGCGCGGCAGCCAGTCGATACGGCGCAATTCGTCCAGCATCGCACCGCGTATCCGCTGGCTGGCAAAGGTTTCGAACATAACCCCTTGGCCCGGATCGAACTGGCGGGCAGCCTCGATCAAGCCGATGACACCGACCTGAAACAAGTCATCCATCTCCACCGAAGCCGGCAGGCGTGCCATCAGGATCCCGGCGATCTTCTTGACCATCGGGGCATAGTGCTGGATGTCTATCTGAAAACCTTCCTCTGCGGCAAGGGTAGGCTGATAGACCATGTCTTTGGGGCGAGGGCGTTTCAGGACCATGATTTTCCTCCCTCTTCGGCCCAATCGCGCGATGCGGCAATCAACATATCCATGAATCCTGTGCTGGTGCGGCCCATTTCCTGAGTGTGCCATTGCGGCAGAACGGCGGCCAGCTGGCTGAAGGCGGAAGCCGCTTCGCTCTGTGGAAAGGCTTCCATCAGGGGGCGATGGAGCGTTTGGCTACGACGCATGACTCTATCTTCGGGGACAAAGCCCACCCAACGCAAGGAAACCGATAAAAACTCGGCAACGACCATCGATAACCGGGAAAACAGTTCGCGCGCTTCTTCCAGGTGACGCACCCGGTTGACCAGAATATTGAAGCACTGGCGACCGAACTGGCTGGCCAGACGCTTGATGGTGGCGTAGGCGCCGGTCAGCGATTCCGGCGCGGGAGACAGCACCAGTACCAGATTATCGGCGACCGAGGCCGGCACCGGATCGAAAGCGGGATCGGGCGCGTCGATCAATACCACGCCGGCATCGCGCTCCAGTGCCCCGAACGGGCTGCCGAGGCGCAACCATAGTTGTGCAGAAAACAGGGCGCGATCTTCCGGGCGGGCATACAGATTCACCAGCGTCACGTCATGACGGCTATGGGTGGTCATCTCTTCCAGCCCCGCCATGCTGACCACTTGCGACTCCAGCGTGGCGGTCGTCGGTGCACCAAGACGGCGTGCCTGATGCTGGCCGGGGACACAGTCCAGCACCAGTGGGCGCAAGCCCTGCGATCCCAGAGCGACCGCGAGTTCGGTCACCACCGAGGTGACACCGCAGGAGGCCGTGCCGATGAAAGCAAAGCTCGGAGCCCGGACGGAGCGGGCTGTCATTTTACGCAAGCTGTGAGCCTGATCAACGGTCATAACCACCCTGCCTGTGCTGCATTCATGATGGGAAGCTCATCGCCTTGCAGGGAGAACGGCGAATTGAGCGAAGGGGCCTTGAGGGCGCGTTCGATAAGGAAGGTTCCGTTGGCCTGATGCAGGTCTTCCGGAACACGTTGTCCGTTGGTGATGTAGAAAATACGCAAGCGATTGCGGATGATCACATCCAGTCCCGGACCGACGGCGACGCTTTCGTCCACCTTGGACAAAATGCAGCCGGCCAGTCCGGTGCCTCGGTAATGGCGTACTACGTCTTCCTGGGTATGTCCGTCGGCATTGGCGGCCATCACCAGAATGCGCTGCACCGGACGCGAGCCGGCTTGCGCGAACATTTCGGTCTGGTTGGCCAGCCGCGCATCGCGCTGCCCCATGCCGACCGTGTCGATGAAGACGATATGCCGGTTGCCGAGGTCGGCCAGTGTCAATTGCAGGTCGGTCTGATTCTGGATGGAAAACACCGGTACGCCCAGAATCTTGCCGTAGATGCGTAGTTGATCCTGTGCGCCGATACGGTAGCTGTCGGTGGTGATCAGCGCGACATGATTCGGGCCGAACTTCATGGTGGCACGTGCCGCCAGTTTGGCGACCGTGGTGGTTTTACCCACCCCGGTGGGGCCGACCAGTGCAAAGATGCCGCCACGGTCCATGATGTCATGGTCGGCATCGACGACCTTGAGATTGTGCATCAAGGCGGAGCGTGCCCATTTCAGCGCGATATCGCCTTCGTATTGGGCGGGCATCTTGTCGATCAGTTGGCGGATCAGGTTGGCGCTAAGCCCCATCGCGAGCAGATGCTTGAACAGCTCGATGCGATTGGGCGCGCGGCTCTCCAGATCCGACCAGGCAAAGCTGGCCAGCTGGCTTTGCAGCAGGCTGCGCAGCAGCTTGATCTCTTCACCGATCTCTTTGAGTTCGTTGGCCATCTCCTCGCTGTCTTCTCCGGCAGGCGGGGGAGGCGGGGAGACGGGGGGCTCGCGGTACTCCTGCTGCGGAGCGGTGTACACCGGGTCCGGTTTGCGCAGCGGGGCATGCGGAGCAGGGGGCACCGCACTGGCTTGCCAGGCGGCGTTCAGGTCATCGTCCACCCGGGTGTCGATACGGGGAGCGGCCGGCGACTCCATGGGCTCGACCGGCATGGCATAGGTGCGGGCCAACGCGCGGTTGACCGGCGTGCCGGATGCCGGGACTTGCCCGCGGCTGGCGGCGGGCGCATGGCGCGGGGGGTGACGGCTGGGCGACGGCGGAGTCAGGGTTGACGCCAGGTTGGCGACATCCGCATCGGCGACCGCCATGATCTCCACTCCACCGCCCATGGTGGGGCGATTGGACAAAATGAGGGCGTCTGCCCCCAGTTCTTCGCGAACTTGTCTGAGTGCATCTCGTGTGGTTTTGCCGAAAAACTTTTTCACCACCATATTTTATTAGCCCTTGCTGGCCCCGATTACAGCAATTATACGAATGGTTTTATTGTCCGGTATCTCATTATGCGAAATAACCCGCATTTGCGGCAATGGGCGGCGCAAGAAGCGCGCCAATAGCGGACGCAAGCCTGGCGGTGTCAACAGCACCGGGTTGTAACCCTGAATCTCGACCTTTTCCGCTTCGGTGGCCGCGCTGGCCAACAGGTTTTCGGCCAGCCCCGGTTCCAGACCACCGCCGGTCTTGGATTGTACGGCCTGCATCAGGACATTTTCCAATGCCGGGTCCAGTGTCAGCAAGGGCAATTCTGCCTCGCCGGGGAACAGTTGCTGGACAATGATACGCGACAAGGCGGTCCGCACGGCCGAGGTTAATTCGTCGACATCCTGGGTTGTCGCCATGTGATCCGCCAGCGTTTCGATGATGGTTCGGAAATCGCGGATATGAATGCCGTCACCCAGCAGCTGTTGCAAGACCTTTTGCAGGATGCCCAAAGGAACGACCTTGGGAACCAGGTCTTCGATGAGTTTCGGCGACTCCTTGGACAAATGGTCGATCAAGGCCTGGACTTCTTCGCGGCCCAGCAATTCCGCCGAGTGGGTCTGCAGCAGGTTGGAAATATGGGTTGCCACGACGGTGCTGGTGTCCACCACGGTGTAGCCCAGTGTCTGCGCTTCTTCGCGTTTGCCGCCGTCGATCCACACCGCCGGCAGGCCAAAAGCCGGGTCGGTGGTTTCTATCCCTTGCACGCTGCCGACCACCCGCCCCGGGTTGATCGCCAGAAACTGGCCGATATAGGCCTCGCCACGGCCCAGCTCCACGCCCTTGAGCAAGATCCGGTAGGCGTTTGGCTTGATTTCCAAATTATCGCGGATATGCACCGGCGGCACCAGAAACCCCAGTTCCTGGGCAATTTTCTTGCGAATGCCGCGAATCCGCCGCAGCAATTCGCCATCCTGGGTACGGTCCACCAACGGAATCAAGCGGTAGCCGACCTCCAGACCCAATTGATCGACATGCTGGACATCGTGCCAGCCCACTTCCACGCTCGGCGATTCGGCGGAGGGTCTCGCCGCCAGCGCGTCCGAGGTCGTGCTGGCTTCCTTCTCCGCCAGTTGGCGCTTATCCATCTTGCGGGCGAGATAGGCAAATGCACCGGCAATGCCGAGAAAGGACAAGTGCGGCATATTCGGAATCAGGCCGATCATGCCGATCACCCCGGCGGTGATGTACAGCACCGAGGGCTGGGTAAACAATTGACCGAGCAGCATCTCGGACATGTCTTTTTCCGTGCCGACGCGCGACACCACGATACCTGCCGCGGTGGAGATGATCAGCGAGGGGATCTGGGCGACCAGACCGTCACCAATCGTCAGCAGGGTGTAGGTTTCCGCCGCTTTGGCCGCGGCAAGGTCATGCTGCACGATGCCGACGATCAAGCCGCCGACAATGTTGATGACGATGATGAGGACGCCGGCCATGGCATCGCCGCGGACGAACTTCGAGGCACCGTCCATCGCGCCGAAAAAGTTGGCTTCTTCCGCAATGACCTGGCGGCGGCGTCGGGCATCGTCCTCGCCGATCAGGCCGGCATTCAGGTCGGCGTCGATGGCCATCTGTTTACCGGGCATCGCGTCCAGGGTGAAACGTGCACTCACTTCGGCGATACGGCCGGCACCCTTGGTGATCACCACGAAGTTGATCACGGTGAGGATGATGAACACCACGATACCGATGGCGACGTTGCCGCCCACCAGAAAGTGGGCAAACGATTCGATGACCTTGCCGGCCGCATCCGGTCCGGCGTGCCCCTCCAGCAGGATGACCCGGCTCGAGGCGACGTTGAGCGACAGGCGCAGCAGGGTGGTGACCAGCAAGACCGCCGGAAAGGCGGAAAAGTCCAGCGGCTGGCGGACATTGATGCCGACCAACAAGACGATGATGGACACCGCAATGTTGAAGGTAAAGAAAATGTCCAGCAGCACGGGCGGCAGCGGCAACACCATCATGGTCAGAATGAGGATGATGAGTCCGGGGCCGGCCAGGCTGGTGAGCTTGACTCGCTTGAGCTGTTCGAGAATCGGGTTCATGCCTTGTTAATCATGGTCGCTCTTCCGGCGCCGCATCCTGAGGTCTTTTACTGGCAGGGTCAAGGTCTTCCGGCACCTCCAGCTTATCGGGGTAGACCGGCGCCAGGCCGCCATTGTTCTGGTAGGCGCGCAGCTGGTAGACATACGCCAGTACCTGGGCTGCCGCCGCATACAACCGGGAGGGGATCTCGTCCCCGGGTTCGGTGTTGAAATACAAGGCCCGGGCAAACGGCGGCAGACGCATGATCGCCACTTTGTGTTCCCGGCCTGTTTCAATAATCTTTTCTGCCAGCTTCAGTGATCCTTTGGCGACCACTTGCGGCGCTTTCATCTCTTCAGTGTACTTCAGTGCAACGGCATAGTGTGTAGGGTTGGTGACAATCACGTTTGCCTCCGGAACCGCTTGCATCATGCGGCGTCGTGCCGCTTCGCGCTGCATCTGGCGGATCCGCCCCTTCACTTCCGGCGAGGTGTCCGCTTCCTTGGCTTCCTGCTTGACCTCCTGCTTGGTCATGCGCAGTGCCTTGTAGTAACTCCACAGCGTGTAGGGAACATCGATGGCCACCAGCAGGATCATCGAACTCGCCACGATCAGGAAGGTATGAAACGCCATATCGAACATTTTGACCATGCCGGTTTCCAGCGGCATGGAAATCAGCCCGATGATTTCGTCGCGTTCCTTCCAGATGATCCAGACCGCCACGCCGCCGATCACCATGCTTTTGACAATCGCCAGCAGGGCATTGGCAGCCGCCTGTAGCGAGACCATGCGTTTCAGGCCTGCCAACGGGTTGAGCTTGCCGAAGTTGGGCGTGACCGGCGTGAAGGTCAGGTTCCAGCCGCCGATCATGATCGGAATCAGCACGGCAACCAGCACGAGGCCGCCAAAAAACGGCAACAGGCTTTGCAAGCCACCGAACAGGGCATCGCGAAAGCGCAACATGACCTGATCGTTGTGCAGCAGGGTCTGGTGGTCGAAAATGAATACCGATTTCATCATGGCCATGAGAAAACCGGCGATCTTGCCGCCTTCCACCATCAGCAAGGCCACGCTGGTCATGACCACCGCAAAGGTCGTCAGTTCGCGCGAGCGCGGGACATTACCTTGTTCGCGCGCTTTGGAGAGTTGTTTCCCCGTCGCTGATTCTGTGCGGTCGTCTGAATCTTCTGCCATGGCCGGCGGCTTTCCTCATTCCTGGGGCATCGTCCCGCGATAGTAACGTATCTGCCGCCATTGCCTCCAGTTTTTACGCATCGCAGCAAGCGCCTCGGGTACAATTGCCATCATCGAATCATGAGTTATCAATGGCTATGAAACAGTATCTCGATCTGGTGCGAACCGTCCTGGAACAGGGCTCCTGGCAATCCAACCGTACCGGTGTGCGTACCCTGAGCCTGCCCGGCGCGATGATGCGCTTCGATCTGCAGCAAGGCTTCCCGGCCATCACCACCCGCAAGCTGGCATTCAAGTCGGCCATCGGTGAAATGGTCGGTTTTCTGCGTGGCAGCCGTAGCGCGGCCGAGTTCCGGGCGCTGGGATGCAAGGTCTGGGACCAGAATGCCAATGAAAACAGCCAGTGGCTCGCCAATCCCTACCGGCTCGGCGCAGACGATCTGGGTTCGGTGTACGGCGTGCAGTGGCGCAACTGGCCGGCCTACAAGGTGCTGGATGCGTCGGCAACCGCGATGGTCGAGGATGCCCTGTCGCGGGGCTTCCAGATCACCGGTACGCTGACCGACGAGGCCGGTGTGGAAAAAGTGGTGCTGTACAAGGCGGTGGACCAATTGCGTCATTGCCTGGATACCATCATCAATAATCCGACCGACCGTCGCATCCTGTTCCATGGCTGGAACCTGGCGCAACTGGACGAAATGGCCTTGCCGCCGTGCCACTTGCTCTACCAGTTCCTGCCCAATGTGGAGAAGCGCGAGATTTCGCTGTGCCTGTACCTGCGTTCCAATGATCTGGGACTCGGCACCGGTTTCAACCTGACGGAAGGCGCCGCCTTGCTGACGCTGGTGGGCCGCTTGACCGGCTACACGCCGCGCTGGTTTACCTATTTCATCGCGGATGCCCATATCTACGAAAACCATCTGCCGATGATTGAAGAGCAGCTGAAACGCGAGCCGTATCCCGCGCCGCGCCTGTTGTTGTCGGACCGTGTTCCCGACTATGCCGTCACCGGCAAGTACGAACCGGAGTGGCTGGAACGGGTCGAGCCGACGGATTTCAGTCTGGAAGGCTATCTGCACCACCCACCGTTAACTGCGCCGATGGCGGTGTGAGGATTCCCTGATGAGCAAAACATGTTTGACGCTGGTCGCGGCGATGGCGCATGAGCGGGTGATCGGCATCGACAATACCCTGCCGTGGCGTTTGCCGGAAGATCTGCAGCATTTCAAGGCAGTGACACTGGGAAAACCGGTGATCATGGGCCGTAAAACCTACGACTCGATCGGTCGGCCCTTGCCGGGTCGTCGCAATATCGTGGTGACCCGTCAACGCGACTGGACGAGAGACGGGGTGGAAACCGCGGGCAGTCTTGATGAAGCGCTGGCGATGGCGGCCGGGGTGGAGGAGGTCTGTCTGATCGGGGGCGCCGAGCTGTATCGTCAGGCTATCGGCCTGGCGGACCGCTTGTCCTTGACCGAGATCGATGCGGTGTATGCCGGCGATGCGTGGTTTCCCGCCGTTGATCCGGCGCGCTGGGTGGAACAGTCCCGTGAGTCCCATGTCAGTGCCACGGGACTCGCTTACGCGTTTGTCGAGTATCAGCTGCGGCCGGTGAGCGCGTCGGCCGACGCCTGAGCCAGTTGGCTGTAGCCCTGGCCGAATTGCTGAATCATCTGCCGGGCTGCCGCCACATCGCGTGAAATGATGGCTTTGAGCAAGTCTTCCAGGAATAGCTGGGTGCGGTCGATCTGGCTGCGTCCTGCCCGCAGGATGGCGAACAGGCAACGGCGGGTGAGCGGCAGCAAGTCGACCAGCATCTGCGTCAGGTAGTAGTTGCCGGAGTACTGATACAAGGTGTGCAGAAACGTCATGCCCTGTTCGTAGAAGGCTTCCAGATCATCGTTGCGCTGGCTCTCGCCCAATAGGGTCATCTGCTCGAAGAATTGTGCCAGATCATCGTTTTTCCAGCTCTGGGCCAAATTGCTGACGACTTTGTCCAGCAAGACCAGCCACAGCTCGAAGAAATCCCGGACATCCTGCGCCGAGATGCTGGCCACGACGGCGCCACGGCGCGGGTAGATTTCCACCAGATGGCGGCGCTGCAAAATCAGCAGTGCCTCACGTACCGAACCACGGCTGACTTCCAGCTCGGCGGCAATGCGCAGCTCCTGAATGCGCTCGTCCGGCGTCATTTCGCCAAGAATGATGCGCCTCTCCAGATACTGGGCAATTTGTTCGGTAAGTGAGTCGTTAGCCTTGAACGTCATGAAAAACTCCAGCCTTGTTGCATAGGTGTGATGCCCGAAAACCCCTGTTTTTTGTCGGGCAATCAATCAATAGAGTGTAGTTTATCGCGATATCGTTGGCTTTGTGCTGATGATAAACAGATAGGGCATGAATAGTGGTAAATATGGTACGTTTTCTATTGAAAATATTGCCTTGTCGCGCTAGCTATCCTACCATTAGTTCAAACGCTTGTTTGAGGGGCCGATAACGAGGCGACACGTTGAACTGTCGATAGTGCTTCACTAAAAAAGAACTGCAAAAAGAAATGCAACAGGGCCGTTCCGTGAGGAGCGGCCCTGTTGTTTTATGCCTGATCCAATCGCTTCCCGGCGTACCTTAGGCGTTGCGGCGTGTTGCCATCAGGTAGTTGACGGCGGTGTCGTCGGTCAGGCTGTAGACATTGGTCAGCGGGTTGTAGCTCATGCCGCTGAGGGCCTCCAGGTTCAGATCGACCTGACGCAGCATGCGGCTTAACTCGGACGGCTTGATGAAGCGCGCGTATTCGTGGGTGCCGCGCGGCAGCATGTTCAGCACGTACTCGGCGCCGATGATGGCCATCAGGTAGGAGCGGGCGTTGCGATTCAAGGTGGAGAAGAACACCCAGCCGCCCGGCTTCACCAGTCGGGAGCAGCTCTCGATCACGCTGGCCGGATCCGGAACGTGCTCGAGCATTTCCATGCAGGTCACCACATCGAATTGTCCGGGTGCCTCTGCGGCCATGTCTTCGGCAGAAATGCAGCGATAGTCCACCGCAACACCCGATTCCAGACTATGCAGCTGGGCGACCTTCAGCGACTTTTTGGCGAGGTCGATACCGGTGACCGTGGCGCCCTTGCGGGCCATACCTTCGGAGAGGATGCCGCCACCGCAACCAATGTCCAGCACATGCTTGCCGGCCAGTCCGGCCCGGCTGTCGATAAACTCCAGACGCAAGGGATTGATCTCGTGCAGCGGTTTGAATTCACTGCTGGTATCCCACCACTTGTGAGCCAGTTGACTGAACTTGTCGAGTTCCAGTTCGTCCACATTGACTGTCATGCTTATTCCCCTTTGGCCAGAATGCGATGGCGCCAGTCTTCGGCGCGCGCCAACAAGGCCTGTTCATCCTGACGCAGCAGTTTACGGTCTTGCAACAGAGCTTCGCCTTGTACCCAGACATGGGAAACCTGTTCACGACCTGCAGCATACACCACGTGCGACACCGGATCGAAGGCCGGTGCGGTTTCCAGTGCCGACAGATTGACGGCAATCAGGTCGGCTTGCTTGCCGGTGGCCACGCTGCCGACCTTGTCATCGATCCCCAGTGCCTTGGCACCGTTCAGCGTTGCCATGCGGATCGCGCTATAGGCCGGTACGGCGGTGGGGTTCAGAGTGCCGACTTTGGCCAGCAGGGCACCCATACGGGTTTCTGCCAGCATGTCCAGTTTATTGTTGGAGGCGGCGCCATCGGTGCCGATACCGACATTCACCCCGGCTTCCAGCAGTGCGTTGACCGGAGCGATGCCCGAGGCCAGCTTCATATTGGAGGTCGGGTTGTGGGCGATGGACACGCCATGGCGGGCGACCAGTTCGATTTCTGCCTGATTGAGGTGCACCATGTGGGCGGCGATCAGTCGCGGCGACAGCAAGCCCAGTTCCTTGAGGCGTGCCAGCGGCCGGACCCCGATTTCCGCCACGCTGCTGTCCACTTCGTGCGCGGTTTCATGGATGTGGCAGTGAATCAGCATGTCTTCCTGTTCCGCCAGCGTGACGACCTTGCGGAAGGTGGCATCGGAGACGGTATAGGGCGCATGCGGGGCGAGGGTGAAGGTAATGCGTTCTTCACCGAGGAATTCGCGACGCTCGTCCAGTGCGCGGGTGATGTAGTCATCGGCGTTCGCGCCATAATTGGTGGGGAACTCCAGAATGGAGGCGCCCACGAAGGTACGCATGCCGGACGCCAGACCGGCCCGGGCCATGGCGCCATGGAAGAAGTACATGTCGTTGATGGTGGTGGTGCCGCCCCGGATCATTTCCGCCATTGCCAGACTGGCGCCGTCGAACACGAAATCGTCGCGGACATGGCGGCCTTCGGCCGGCCAGATATGGTTGGTCAGCCAATCCATCAGCGCTTTGTCATCGGCCATGCCGCGCAGCAGGGTCATGGCGGAATGACCATGCAGGTTGATCAGGCCGGGCATGACGACATGGCTGTCCAGATGCAGAACCGTGTCCGCCGTGAGGTTGGCGGCCTGTGTCGCTGGAACAATCGCGGCGATTCTGCCATCCTTGATGGCGATTGCATGGTTTTCCAGAACTTCGTTGTCAGCCTCGACAGTAATGATCCATCGTGCGTTAATAATCGTATCGTAATTGTTCTGGGGCATATTCAAGCCTTTGTATGTTAAGGGTTGCTTTGGCTTGGATTGTATGCACCTCTCGTATGCGTGGCAATTGTCGTGTTGTCAACGACAACCTTTGCGGTATTATCACGCATGAATTGAGTGTCACACTCTGTGACCGACTCTGCGGCGGGCTTGCTCCCGCACTGCCGACAACGTAAGACGGACAAGAACTCGAAATGGCATTGACAAACGAATCGGCCGAAAAGCACGTTACCTCGATGTTGTCGTTGCGGATGGTGTTTCTGATCGCGATCGTGCTCGGACTGCTTATCCCCGCATCTCTTATCAGTGCCGTCGGTTACAACCTGCAGCGGGAAAACATGACCGCGCAGTTGGAAACCGACCAGAAACGCTTGCTGGACATCGTGACGCTGGGCATGCAGGAGCCCTTGTGGAACCTGAGCCGCCAGGCCGGCGGTCCCTTGATGGCCTCGGTGATGGAAGATCGCCGGGTGATTTCCATCCGGGTCACCGATACCCAGACCAATACCCTGTTCCTGTCGTCGATTCGTAGCGAACGCCGTATCGGCAGCGTCGCCTTCATGCAGAAACCGGTGATTTACCGCGGCGAAGAAATCGGTCTGGTGACCATCGAGTTCGACACCGAACACCTGTCCATCGAACTGCGCAACCAGTGGAAGAATCTGCTGCTGATCCTGTTCGGCCAATTGGCGCTGTCGATACTGCTGATTGTCGGGATTCTCAATTCACGCTTTTTCAAACCGATTCGTCAATTGACCGATCAGGCAACCCAGCTGGCCGAGCTTAAACTGGACAACCGGTTTTTCTGGGATCGCAAAGACGAGATCGGTATCCTCGGTAATCATCTGGAATGGACCCGTTCTGAACTGAAACGGCTGATTGACGAGTTGCGTTCCAAAACGCTGGCCCTCGAGGCCGACATCTCGCGTCGCCGCGAGGTCGAAGACGCGCTGCGCCGTTCTGAAAACAAATACCGCGAACTGTTCTGGTCCAACCTCGACGGCATCATCATCAGCTCGCTGGACGGGCAGATCATCGATGCCAATCCGGCATTCCTCAATCTGATGTGTTTCAGTCTGGATCAACTCAAGCAACAGAATTTCTGGTCGCTGGTCGGTCAGGAAAGCGAGTCGCTGGAGCGCTTCAATCTCGACAACAAAGTGCTGCGTTTCGGCTATTGCGACGAATTCGAGGCCACCTATATCAACCGCTTCGGCAATCCTGTTCCGGTGAGTGTCAAAACCGTGGCGATGCGCGATGCCTTTGGCCGCATCAACGCGGTATGGCGCATGGTTCGCGACATTTCCGAGCGGCGTTCTGCCGAAGAGCGTATGCAGCTTGCCGCCAAGGTATTCGAGAATACCGCGGAAGGCATCATGATCACCGACAGTGACCTGTATATCCGCAGCGTCAACCGGGCATTTACCGAAATTACCGGCTATACCCAGCAGGACGTGCTGGGGCAGCGCCCGAATATCCTTTCCTCGGGACGTCACGACAAGGCGTTCTACGAGCAGATGTGGCGTGCCTTGAACGAGCATGGCTCATGGCAGGGCGAGCTGTGGAACCGTCGTCGCAACGGGGAGATTTTCCCGGAATGGCTAACCATCAACGCGGTGCGCAGCGCACTGGACGAAGTGACCCACTATGTGGCCATTTTCAGTGACCAGTCCGAGCGCAAGGCCGCCGACGAACGTATCCAGTTCCTCGCCCACTTCGATGTGCTGACCAGCCTGCCCAACCGGGTGCACATGCAGGATCGTGCCGAGCTGGCCATTCACAATGCCTCTCGCGACAATCAGCGCCTCGCGGTGCTGTTGCTGGACCTGGACCGGTTCAAAACCATCAATGAGTCGCTGGGTCATACCGCCGGCGATACCTTGCTGCAGGTGGCGGCCGACCGCATCAAGTCGGTGCTGGGCGCCGGCGAGATGGTGGCGCGCCAAGGCGGGGATGAATTCATCGTGTTGTTGCCGGTGGTGGCCGATCCGGGTGAAGCGGCCACCAGTGCCGAACGGATCCGTCAGGCCTTCGCCCCGGCGGTGGAATTGCATAACCACGTGATCACCATCACCCCTTCCATCGGTATCAGTGTCTACCCGGATGATGGTCGTGATTTCGAGACGCTGGTGCGCAATGCCGATGCGGCGATGTATCACGCCAAATCTTCCGGTCGCAACAGCTTCAAGTTCTATACCTCCGACCTGAATGCCCGGGCGCGCGAGATTCTCGCCATCGAGAGTCAATTGCGTTTTGCGCTGGACCGCAACGAGTTCCAGCTGCATTACCAGCCGCAGGTCGAGATGGCCACCGGTACGATTGTCGGGGCAGAGGCGCTGATCCGCTGGAACCACCCTTCGTTGGGCTTGCTCGGACCCGCGCGGTTCATTGAAGTGGCCGAAGAGCGTGGCTTCATCGTACAGATCGGTAACTGGGTGATTGGCGAGGCCTGCGCCCAGATTGCCCGCTGGAAAGCGGCTGGTCTGCCGCAGATCGGTCTTGCCATCAATCTGTCTGCCCTGCAGTTCCGGCAAAAGGATCTGACCGAAACGCTGGAGGACGCCCTGCAGGGAAATGGCTTGTCCGGCGACTCGCTGGATATCGAAGTGACTGAAAGCGTGGTCATGGAAGATGCCGAGGCTACGGTGGATACCATTGAACGGGTCAAGGCGATGGGGGCGCAATTGTCGATCGATGACTTCGGTACCGGCTACTCCAGTCTTTCCTACCTCAAGCGCTTCAAGGCTGACAAACTCAAGATTGACCGCTCGTTTGTCCAGGATATTCCGGGCGATCTCGACGATACCGCCATTGCCCGGGCAATTATCAACATGGCCCAGAACCTGAACATGAAAGTGGTGGCGGAAGGGGTGGAAACCGTCGACCAGTGGAACTTCCTGGCCGAGGAGGGCTGTGATCTGGTGCAAGGCTACCTGTTGGCCAAGCCGATGCCGGCCGATGAATTTGCCCAGTTGCTGGCCCGTGGCAAGCTGCTGCCCCCGGATGCCTGATCTGTCTTGAGCCTCCTGGCCGGTTTACCGGTCAGGAGGCGGACTCCTTCCTTAGCGTACCCCGATCAGCAGTACACCGTTGGCTTTGGTGCTGTCGGTGCCTGTCACCATGAGCTGGGTCTGACCGTTACCGACTTGAAATCCTACTGCAATACCGCTGGCCTGAAGTCCCGGCTTGCGGCAGCTGTTGCCGAAGCTCAGCGTCACTTCGAAGAGATTACGGCTGCCATGCGGCTTGACGGTACCTTGAATACTGCAGGATCCCCCTGCCGTTCCACTTAATTTCCCGTCGGAAGCGATCGTGATCGAGGTGTATGTTCCCGTCAGGTCATAGAGCCCCCAGGAGCCGGTGATGCCGGACAGAGAGGCGGTACTCGCATAGACATAGCTGTTGGCCGGGAACGGCTTGCTGGTAAAGGTCAGCGTACGGCCACCTTCGGTAAAGCTGCCGTTGAACGAGCTGCCAGGCTGGTAGGAGACCGAAGCCGTGCCTTTCAGCAGGTCGGTGTAATTGAAGTCATAACTCTCGGCGAGACTGTAGCTGCCATTGAGCGACTTGCCCTGACCGGTGATGAAACCTTCTATCGCGAAGATCCCTGCCGTGGTGGTGCCATACACGGTATAGATCTGGTCGGTGTCCATTACCAGCGACCAGAGGGTTTTACCTTCCGAGGTCGTGCCGATATAAGCCCCTTCCGCACTGCCAATCGGTGCCGGGGGTGTGCTGCTACCGCCACCCCCTCCGCCACCACCGCAGGCCCCTAGCAGGGCAGTCGTCATCACGCATGCTATTGGGGTCAGCCATCTTCGTTTCATTGCGTTAACCTTTCGGGGGAGACGAAAAAAAGTGGCTGAATTTTATCTCAATCTATGACAAAGAAGAATTAAACGTCATAAAATCCTGATTTTCGTCATGTAATCCACCGCGAAGCGACAACGGATACCCATGGGGTCATGAGTTGTTAGTTTTTCTCATGGCTGAGGTGAGATCATATCGTTGGTGGACTGGCCGGCAACTCGCTACTCTGGCGCCATTGCGACTATGCAGCGTCAGCTGCTTTCAGGAGAGTGCCGTGAAATTGACAGGTTCTATTGCCGCTTTGGTCACCCCGTTCGATCAGGGGAAGGTGGACGACAAGGCTTTGAGCGAACTGGTCGAATGGCATATCGCCGAAGGCACCGCAGCGCTGGCGGTCGGTGCCACGACCGGAGAAAGCCCCTCGCTGACAGTTCAGGAGCGTTTTGATCTGCTGTCGCTGGCCGTGCGTGTTGCACGAGGCCGGTTGCCGATCATTGCCGGACTGAGTTCCAATAGCACCCGTGAAGCCATTCTGCTGGCCACGAGTGCCCGGGAGGCCGGTGCCGATGCGATCCTGCATGCCACCGGCTTCTATAACAAGCCCACCCAAAGCCAGCTCATCGGCCATTTCAAAGAGCTGGACGCCGTCAGTGAATTGCCGATCCTGCTCTACAACATTCCTTCCCGTACCGGCATCGAGTTATCGGTCGACACGGTGGCGACGCTGGCCGGCTTGCCGCGCGTGCAAGGGATCAAGGATTCGACCGGCAATGTTTCCCGGGTGACCGAAGAACGTCTGCGCATCACCAAACCCTTTTCTTTTCTGTCCGGCGATGATGCCACGGCGCTGGGCTACCTGGCGCATGGCGGCATGGGCAGTATCTCCGTGACGGCCAATCTGGTGCCGCGCCGCTACGCCGAATTTATCCGGGCTGCCCGCGAAGGCGATTTTTTGCGTGCCCGTGAACTCAATGACCGCATGATGGCGCTGCATCGCGCCTTGTTCCTCGAGCCCAATCCGGCCGGGATCAAGTATGCGCTGTCGCGACAGGGCCTGTGCCGCAACGAGCTGCGCTTGCCGATGACGCCGGTGCCAGACGCGGTGCAGGAGCAGATCGACCGGGCCATGCAGGCACTGCTGGCTGGTTGAAATGTCTGGTCCGGTCTGCGGAATGTGCTGATTACCGTCCGGCAAGGAACCTCGGTCATATGATAGAGTCCCTAGTGCAATCAGGGCCGAATGGCCACCTTTCTTGTTACGACGGAAACCCTTCATGACGACCGACACGATTCTTCCCGGCACAACGGCACTGTCGCCCTCTCGTTTGCTCTGGCAGCGCCTTGGGGTCGGGGTAGTGCAGAGCGTACTGCTGTATGCCCTGCACCGGGCGAAGGTGGACACGGTCTGGTTTGACGATCGCTCGGGCCTGTACATGGCCCTATTACCGATCATGTGCCTGGTACCGCTGCAGTGGGTGTCGGCGCTGGGCACGCTGTCCTGGCGTCAGTGGCTGTCGGGACTATCCCTCTGTTCTATCGCCGTTGCCGGGCTTGGCGCGTTTGCCGCCTGGCGTCAACTCGAAGCCTCTCCCGTGGAGGCGTTTGGCATTGTCCCCGCGTTGTTCATTGTTCAGGCCATGATGTTGGCCGGCAGTCGGGAAGGGCGGGTGTTCGCGTCCTATCCGGGCTACTTCGGGATTGCCTGGAAGCTGGTCATGCAGCTCGTGCTGTCGCTTGCCTTCCTTGTCGTGCTCTGGAGCATCTTGCTGTCCGGGGGCATGCTGTTTCGTTTGCTGCACATCAGCCGGATCATGGATTGGCTCCGGATGCCGGGGTTTTATATTCCGGTTTGCTGTCTGGGGTTGGTGGTGGCGCTGCATGTGACCGATGTGCGAGAGGGATTGACCCACGGGATACGCCAGTTGGTGCTGACCCTGTTGTCCTGGCTGCTGCCGGTGGCAGGGGGTATCGTGAGCGCTTTTCTCGTGACCACGCTGTTCACCGGCCTGCAGCCGCTGTGGGAGACCGGTTATGCTTCGCCCATGTTGCTCGGGACGGCAGCCTTGCTGGTGTTGATGATCAATGCCGTGTATCAGGACGGCGAGTCGGGCAAGCCGCCGGCAGTGCTGCAGTGGGGGATGCGTGGCGCCTCGTTATTGCTACTGCCATTGGTGGCTGTTGCAGCCTACTCCCAAGGCGTCCGGGTCGGCGAGTATGGCTGGACCCCGGACCGGGTGCTGGCGGCGGCTGCGACGCTGCTGGCAGGCTGTTATGCCCTGGGCTACTCATGGGCTGTGTTCGACACGCCACGCCGGCTGGCAAACACCAACGTGGTGGCGGCCTATCTGACGGTTGCGTTGTCGTTGGGGCTGTTGACTCCGCTGGCTGACCCCGCGCGCATCTCGGTGAACAGTCAGCTTGCCCGTCTGGAAAACCATGCGGTGACCCGTGATGAATTCGATTTCGACTTCCTGCTCAGAAGCGGTCGTTACGGGCAGCAGGGGCTCGAGCGCATTGCGCGCAATGCCGGTAAGGTTTTTCCGGAGAAGGCCGTCCACGAAGCACAATCGTGGCTGGAGGTGGGCAGAGGGAAGCGCCGTACCTGGCCCGAGGCAACGCCGAGTCGGGCCGATATCCGCAAGGTGCTCACCTTGCTGGGTCAAGGGGAGTTGCCGCCGCGTTTTATCGAGAAGGATTGGCGCCTGGAACAGGTTCCGCCATGCATCAAGGATGCGTCGGAGCGTTGCGAGGCGGTCTTGCTGGCCGATGCCGGGCAAGCCCGCCAACTGGTATTGTTCACGGAGTCCATGTCGCCGACCCTGTATGGCGAGCAGGCGGATGGCAACTGGCGTTTCGATGGCTATCTGTTCATCCCCAGCGCGTGCCGCGAACAGGTCAAGCAGGCGCTGGCCGCCCGGCACTTCCAGTCTATCGAACCGCTGCATCGTGACCTTGCCGTGGACGGTCAGCGCATCACGATGGACCCGCCCCCCGGTCGTGCTCAATTCAGCTGCAAGGAAAGCAGGAAGAATTAACGGAGATTTCTTTAGAAATCAAGCTCACTCTCCGCAATGAATGGTTTTCCGGCATGGCGTTTGGGGCGTTTTCCGGCAAACAACGTCACTGGAACCGGGGCAATCTTGTCTAGCGTGTCTAATTGCTGCAAGTTCCAGAGGGTTGCTGCGAGCAATCCGATGCTGACGGTGGGCTTGCCTGCCTCAAGACTCCTATAGGTGTTGACCGAGCACATCAACCGGTCGGCCATCTGACGAAGAGTCAGTCCTTTGGTGATGCGAGTTGCGTGCAGGCGTGCCCCTAGATCCTGTAGCGACTGGTTCACCTGTTCCGGCAAACTGGCATTCGTTAGTGAGAATTTTGACATGATCAATATAATGATAATTGTTGGCTTTAATGTTCATTATATTGAATCTTTCCCGTTCATCGATCAAGGGGGCGCTATGGCCATCGAACTGGACAAAGACACCACGCGTGCGGCACAGGCGTCGCTGGAGCGCTATTGTGCCGAAGCACTCGAGGAGCCGATTGGCTCGCTGGCGGCAGGGGCCATGCTGGCCTTCTTTCTCGAGGAGATCGGTCCGTGCATTTATAATCAGGCGGTGCGCGACGTGCAGGCACGCTTGCAGCAACGGGTGATGGAAGTGGATGTCGACGTCAATGAAGAGGAGTTTGCTTACTGGACGAAACGCCGCCGCTGATCGATAGTCGGGCGTTCCTCCCCGGACATGAAAAACCCCCGCCGGGCTTGCGCCTTGCGGGGGTGTCGTCAAGTCGGGTGTAACGACTTATTCCGGACGCATCTGCGGGAACAGGATCACGTCGCGGATCGAGGCTGCATCGGCCAGCAGCATGACCAGACGGTCCATGCCGATACCGCAGCCACCGGTCGGGGTCATGCCGTATTCCAGAGCGCGAACATAGTCGGCATCGTAGAACATGGCTTCATCGTCGCCGGCTTCTTTCTGCTTCACTTGTGCCAGGAAGCGTTCTGCCTGGTCTTCCGGGTCATTCAACTCGGAGTAGCCGTTGGCCAGTTCACGGCCGGTGGCGAACAGTTCGAAGCGTTCGGTGATGCCCGGATTGCTGTCCGAAGCACGTGCCAGCGGGGAGACTTCCACCGGGTAGTCGATGATGAAGGTCGGGTTCCACAGTTGGCCTTCGGCACACTCTTCGAACAGTGCCAGGTGCAGGCTGCCCAAGCCGGCCGACATCGGCAGCTTGCCGCCGAGGCGCTTGATTTCCGCGCCAACCCAGGCTTCGTCGTTCAACTGTTCTTCGGTGTACTGCGGGTTGTACTTCTTGATGGCCTGAACCATGGTCAGACGGTCGAACTTGCGCAGGTCGACCGGCTTGCCCTGATACGAGATCTCCAGGCTGCCGCACACTTTCATGGCCGCTTTCTGGATGATTTCTTCCGTCATCTCCATCATGCGGTTGTAGTCGGCGTAGGACTCGTAGAATTCCATCATGGTGAATTCAGGATTGTGACGAGTACTCATGCCTTCGTTGCGGAAGTTGCGGTTGATCTCGAAGACGCGCTCGAAACCACCGACCACCAGACGTTTCAGGTACAGTTCCGGCGAAATGCGCAGGTACAAGGGCAGGTCCAGCGCATTGTGGTGCGTCACGAACGGCTTGGCGGAAGCGCCACCCGGGATGACTTGCATCATCGGGGTTTCCACTTCCAGGTAGCCTTCGTCGATCATGTGGGCACGAATCGACTGGAGGATCACCGAGCGTTTCTTGAACAGATCGCGGGAATCTTCGTTCATGATCAGGTCGAGGTAGCGCTGGCGATACTTCTGCTCCTGGTCGGTCAGACCCTTGAACTTCTCCGGCAGAGGACGCAAGCTCTTGACGATCAGACGCACCTCGGTTGCGTGAACGGTCAGTTCACCGGTTTTGGTGATGAAGAGCGTGCCGCGGGCGGCGACAATGTCACCCATATCCCAGCGCTTGAATTCGTCGTGGGTTTCCGAGCTGACTTCACTGTCGGAAACGAAGATCTGGATTCGGCCGGAGTTGTCTTGCAACGTCGCGAAGCTTGCCTTGCCCATGACACGCTTCAACATCATACGACCCACAACGGCAACTTCGATCTTTTCGCCTTCGAGCGCTTCGCGTTCCTTGCTGCCGTGTTTGTCCTGCAAGTCTTTGGCAAAGTGGCTGCGTTTGAAGTCGTTCGGGAAGGCGATGCCTTTTTCGCGGATGGCTTTCAGCTTGAGGCGGCGCTCCGCAATGATCTGGTTTTCGTCCTGAATCGGGGATGTTTGTTCGTGTTCCGCCATGATCACTCCATAAACTACGTTTGCTGAGGGCAAGGGGTGTCCCTGCCCGGTTTGGCCATGATGACCAGGGATCGTTACACCCCCTGTTTCAGACTGGCTTCGATAAAGCCGTCCAGATCGCCATCCATGACTGATTTGATGTTACCGACCTCATGCGAGGTGCGCAAATCCTTGATTCGGGACTGGTCGAAGACATAGGAACGGATCTGGTGTCCCCAACCCACGTCAGTCTTCGAATCTTCCAGTGCCTGCTTGGCGGCACTGCGTTTCTTCAACTCCAGCTCATAGAGCTTCGCACGAAGCATCTGCATGGCTTCGTCGCGGTTGCGGTGCTGGGAACGGTCGTTCTGGCACTGCACTACGATGCCGGTCGGGTTGTGCGTGATACGCACCGCCGAGTCGGTCTTGTTGATGTGCTGACCACCGGCACCCGAGGCGCGATAGGTATCGACACGCAGGTCGGCCGGGTTGATATCGATCTCGATGGAGTCGTCCACTTCCGGGTAGACGAATACCGACGAGAACGAGGTATGGCGACGGGCATTCGAATCGAACGGCGAGACGCGCACCAAACGATGCACCCCGGTTTCCGTGCGCAGCAGACCGTAGGCGTAATCGCCGCTGATCTTGATGGTGGCGCTGGTGATGCCGGCCACTTCGCCTTCGGATTCTTCGAGGATCTCTACCTTGAAGCCTTTGCGTTCGGCATAGCGGGTATACATCCGCAGCAGCATGCCTGCCCAGTCCTGGGCTTCCGTACCGCCTGCACCGGCCTGGATATCCAGGAAGCAGGCATTCGGATCCATCGGATCATTGAACATGCGGCGGAATTCCAGTTGGGAAACTTCCGCCTCGACGCTGTCGAGATCTTCACGGACAGCGACGATAGTGTCTTCGTCTTCATCGCCCAGCGCCATCTCGAACAAGTCGCGGCTGTCGGCGATGGTTCGGTCAAGTCGTTCGAGAACAACGACCACATCTTCCAGTTGCTTGCGTTCGCGGCCCAGGTCCTGCGCACGCTTCGGATCGTTCCAGACGTCCGGGTCTTCCGTCAGTCGAACAACTTCTTCAAGGCGGTCACGTTTGCCTTCGTAGTCAAAGATACCCCCGGAGTTCGGTTGCTCGGGTAGCCAGATCATCCATCTTGGCCGTGATCTGGTTCAGAACTTCAGCTTCCATCATGTCACACACTCCATAGTATTGATATTCACTAATATACAATAAATCGGGTACAGCAGTTGATCAAAGACAAAAAGCGCACCGAAAGTGGTGCGCTTTTTGCATTGTCACCGATGCTCAGAGCAGGTGGGCGACGCCGGCACGCTCTTCTTCGAGTTCGGCCAGGGTCAGGTTGATGCGTTCACGGCTGAACTCATCGATTTCCAGACCTTGCACGATGGTGTACTCGCCATTGGCGCAGGTCACCGGGAAGCCGAACATCACGCCTTCCGGAATACCGTAGGAACCATCGGACGGAATGCCCATGGTGACCCATTCTCCGTTGGTGCCGAGCCACCAGTCATGGATGTGGTCGATGGCGGCATTGGCAGCCGATGCGGCGGACGACAGGCCACGTGCTTCGATAATGGCGGCACCACGCTTGCCAACGGTCGGCAGGAACACGTCGCGGTTCCATTCGTGGTCGTTGATCATGTCTTTCACGCTGGCGCCATCGATGGTGGCGTAGCGGTAGTCGGCGTACATCGTCGGGGAATGGTTGCCCCACACGGCCAGCTTGCGGATCGACGAGACAGCCTTGCCGGTCTTGGCGGCAATTTGCGACAGGGCGCGATTGTGGTCAAGGCGCAACATGGCGGTGAAATTACGCGGATTCAGATCCGGGGCGCTCTTCATCGCGATGTAGGCGTTGGTGTTGGCCGGGTTGCCGACCACCAGTACCTTGACGTCGCGGGCGGCGTGATCGTTCAGTGCCTTGCCCTGAACGGTGAAGATGGCGCCGTTGGCTTCCAGCAAGTCCTTGCGTTCCATACCCTTGCTGCGCGGACGTGCGCCCACCAGCAGAGCGACCTTGACGTCCTTGAAGGCTACGTTCGGGTCATCGGTGGCGACCATGCCTGCGAGCAGCGGGAAAGCACAGTCTTCCAGCTCCATCATGACGCCTTTCAGCGCGGCCTGGGCTTGCGGCAGGTCGAGAAGCTGAAGGATGACAGGCTGATCTTTGCCCAGCATTTCACCGCTGGCAATGCGGAACAGCAGGCTGTAGCCGATCTGGCCGGCTGCGCCGGTAACGGCGACGCGAACGGGAGCTTTCATGTTCGGACTCTCCTTTGTGTTTATCCGTATGGCTCTGTGTGGAATCGCAGGGCAAATGCTGCTCTGCGGAAAATCGTGCAGCGAGTGTAACACGCGTCTGCACGCTTGTGGCATGCGAATCCAGATTGCATGACGGAAATTGCAATTTAAAGTTGTATCTTATATAAGACTAGTCTTTACGCTTGATTTGTTTGGTGTTAAAAAGGGAAATGACAAAAAAAGCGCTTAGGCGTGAGCCTCTCTACGAACAAATAAAGACCGTGCTGATACGTCGTATAGGCGACGGGGAGTGGCAGGTCAACGACTGTCTGCCCAGCGAATGGGATCTGGCAGCGGAATTAGCAGTCAGCCAAGGCACTGTGCGCAAGGCGCTGACTGCGCTGGAGGCCGATGGAGTGGTGTACCGGCGACAAGGTGTAGGGACCTTTGTCGCAGCGACGGCCGGGGATTGGGGTGAAGGGGTGTTGTTGACCCCGGGGTTGTTTCATGAGCGCCCCGATCCCCTGGCGCAGGAATTGATCGGGGTGTCGCGCAGCAATGCCAGCGACGAAATCGCCGAGGCCTTGCAGGTTCGTCGTTCTGCACCGCTGATTCGTGTGCGCCAGTTATGGCGGCTGGCTGGCGTGCCGGTAGCTGTTGATGACGCCTACCTGCCCGCTGAACGTTTTGACGGGCTGGATGCCCGGTGGATTCGTCAGGCAGGCGGAAGCGTCTATGCTACGCTTCAACACAGGTTCGGTGTGCGTCCGGGCGTGGCCTGCGAACAGGTCCGTGCGGTGGCGCTGCCCCGGGAAGAGGCGGGTTTGCTGGCGGTGCCGGGTGACGAGCCGGTGTTGTCGATTCTGCGGCTGTCGGTGGATATCGATTCGGTACCGGTGGAATGGCGGCAACGCCATTGTCGCAGTCAGTTTTGGTCGTGGACCGTGCGACATAAGTGATAGAATTCATCTTTCATAGTGGTATGCCATAAACGTGCCACTGTGACTTAAGAGAGCGGCAACTGCCCGTCGTACCGAGAAGGCAGACCGCTCGGGCGGCTCCGTTTAGGGAGCCGGTGTGTAACCTCCTGGTTAATGAACATCCAAGGAAGCCATATGCAGAAGCAACGACCGAAGCACCTGGATCTGGCCAAGATCAGACTGCCTGTCCCTGGCATCGTCTCGATCTTGCACCGGATCAGTGGTGTGGCGCTCTTCTTTTTCCTCCCGCTGTTGATTTATTTCCTCCATGGCTCGCTGAGCTCGGCGGACTCCTTCGAAACCTATCGCGCCGTCGTCGGCAATCCACTGGTCAAAATTGTCCTGCTGGGTCTGCTGTGGGCCTTCCTGCACCATGTCTGTGCCGGTGTGCGTTTCCTGTTTCTTGACGTCCACAAGGGCCTCGAGCTGGAAACCGCCCGTGCTACCGCCAAGACCGTGCTGGTTGTCAGCCTGGCCCTGACCGTGATCCTGGGAGGAATTCTCGTATGGTAAACCGTATCGTCGTCGGTGCTCACTACGGCTTGCGTGACTGGATCATGCAGCGTGTGACCGCCGTGATCATGCTGATCTACACCGTGCTGCTGGCACTGTTCCTGATCCTTGCTCCGGCTTCTTACGAAGGCTGGAAAGCGCTGTTTGGCTGTACCTGGGTGCAAGTCCTGACCCAAACCACGCTGATCGCGTTGTTCCTGCACGCCTGGATCGGCATGCGTGATCTTTGGATGGACTACATCAAACCGGTAGGTCTGCGCCTCACCATGCATACCTTCACCATCGTTTGGCTGGTGTCCTGTTTCATCTATTCCGTCAAGGTAGTCTGGGGGCTGTAATGGGCATACCTGTTCGTCGTTTCGATGCAGTAATCGTTGGTGGTGGCGGTGCCGGTCTGCGCGCTGCGCTGCAACTCTCCGAGGCAGGTCTGAAAACTGCCGTCATCTCTAAGGTTTTCCCGACCCGCTCCCATACCGTGGCAGCACAGGGCGGCATTTCCGCGTCGCTTGGCAATGTCCAGGAAGACCGTTGGGAATGGCATATGTACGATACCGTCAAGGGATCGGACTGGCTGGGTGACCAGGATGCCATCGAATTCATGTGCCGCAAGGCGCCCGAAGCCGTTATCGAGCTCGAGCACTTCGGCATGCCGTTCGACCGTCTGGAAAACGGCAAGATCTATCAGCGTCCGTTTGGCGGTCACACCCAGAACAATGGCCAGACCCCGGTTCAGCGTGCTTGCGCCGCAGCCGACCGTACCGGTCACGCCATGCTGCACACTCTCTACCAGCGCAACGTTCGCGCCAATACCCAGTTCTTCGTCGAATGGATGGCTCTGGACCTGATCCGTGACAGTGAAGGCGACGTCGTTGGCGTTACCGCCCTGGAAATGGAAACCGGCGAGATCTTCATCCTGCATGCCAAGGCCGTGTTGTTCGCGACCGGCGGTGCCGGCCGTATCTACGCTGCCTCGACCAATGCCTTCATCAACACCGGTGATGGCCTGGGTATGTGCGTGCGCGCCGGTATTCCGCTGGAAGACATGGAGTTCTGGCAATTCCACCCGACCGGCGTGGCCGGTGCCGGTGTGTTGATCACCGAAGGGGTGCGCGGCGAAGGCGGTATCTTGCTGAACGCCAATGGCGAACGCTTCATGGAGCGTTATGCGCCGAACCTGAAGGATCTGGCCCCGCGCGACTTCGTGTCCCGTTCCATGGAACTGGAAGTGCTGGAAGGCCGTGGCTGTGGCCCGCACAAGGACTATGTCTTGCTGAAGCTGGATCATCTGGGTCCGGACATCATCAAACAGCGTCTGCCGGGTATCCGCGAAATCGCCATGAAGTTTGCCGGCGTGGATCCGATCAAGGAACCGATCCCTGTTATCCCGACTTGCCACTACATGATGGGCGGTATTCCGACCAACTACCGTGGCGAAGTGGTCGTGCCGAAGAACGGCAACGATGAAACACGCGTCAATGGTTTCTTCGCAGCGGGCGAATGTGCCTGTGCTTCGGTGCACGGCGCGAACCGTCTGGGCACCAACTCCTTGCTCGACCTGGTGGTATTCGGCAAATCGGCCGGCGACTCCATGGTCAAGTACATCAAGGAAGAAATGCCGACCTGGAAAGACCTGCCCGCCGATGCCGGCGAGTTGTCGCTGGCCCGTGTTGCCCGTCTGGACAACCAGACCGGTGGCGAGGAAGTGGCTGATGTCCGTATCGCCATGCAGCGTACCGTTCAGGCCCGTGCCGGTGTGTTCCGTAACGGCGCCAACCTCAAGCTGGGTGTCGAAGAGATCCAGCAGGTGGCCGAACGCGTCAAACGCACCCAGATCAAGGACAAGTCCAAAGTGTTCAACACCGCCCGCGTGGAAGCGCTGGAACTGGACAACCTGATCGAAATTGCTCTGGCAACGCTGATTTCCGCCGAAGCCCGCAAGGAATCCCGTGGCGCCCACGCCCACGACGATTTCCAGCATCGCGACGACGAAAACTGGATGAAGCACACCCTGTACACCGGCAGCGACCGCAGCCTGTCCTACAAGGCCGTGCATACCAAGCCCCTCTCGGTGGACTACATTCCGCCCAAAGAGCGGACTTTCTGATCGGGGCACGGAGACTAGAACATGGCAACTATGCGTTTTTCCATCTATCGCTACAATCCCGAGACGGACGCCAAGCCGTACATGCAGGATTACTCGATCGAGGTGGGCCCGAACGACGTCAAGCTGCTTGACGTCATCACCAAACTGAAAGCCCAGGACGACACCCTGTCGTTCCGCCGCTCCTGCCGTGAAGGCATTTGCGGTTCCGATGCGATGAACATCAACGGCAAGAACGGTCTGGCCTGCGTGACCAACATCGCCGACCTGAGCCAGCCGGTGACCCTGCGTCCGCTGCCGGGTTTGCCGGTGATCCGCGACCTGATCGTGGACATGACCCAGTTTTTCAAGCAATACCACTCGATCAAGCCGTATGTGATCAACGACACCCCGCCGCCGGAACGCGAGCGCTTGCAGTCGCCTGAAGACCGCAAGGAACTGGATGGCCTCTACGAGTGCATCCTGTGCGCCTGCTGCTCGACGTCGTGTCCGTCGTTCTGGTGGAATCCCGACAAGTTCGTTGGCCCGGCCGGCCTGTTGGCGGCCTACCGTTTCATCGCGGATACCCGCGACGAAGCGACCAGCGAGCGTCTGGACAACCTGGAAGATCCGTATCGACTGTTCCGTTGCCACACCATCATGAATTGCGTCGATGTGTGTCCGAAGGGCCTCAACCCGACCAAGGCAATCGGCAAGATCAAGGATCTGATGGTCAAGCGTGCCGTATGACCGACATCGATCCGATTGAAATGAAACGGATCCGCTGGCGTTCCCGCCGCGGCTTGCTGGAGCTGGATCTGGTGCTGGAGCGGTTTCTCGCCCGGCGCTTCGATTCGCTCTCGCAGCCGCAGCTGGTCGCCTACCGGGAACTGCTGGATTTGCCTGACAACGATTTTCTGGACATCGTCAACGGCAAGGCTGATCTCGGCGATCCGGCGCTGATGGAAATCATCGGCATCCTGCGCACCATCTGAAGACAACAACACGACTCCATTACAACGAGCGCAACACCTGACTGGGAGTATTGCTGTGGAAACTAACCGCAAAGTAACCCTCGGCTACAACGAGGGGAAAGACACCATGGAACTGCCGGTGCTGGAAGGCACCCTCGGTCCCGATGTCGTGGACATCCGTTCCTTCTCCAAGACCGGCATGTTCACCTTCGACCCGGGTTTTCTGGCAACCGCCAGCTGTGAATCCAAGATCACCTTCATCGACGGTGACCTGGGCCAGCTGTACTACCGCGGCTACCCGATCGAACAACTGGCAGAAGATTCCGACTACCTGGAAACCTGCTACCTGCTGATGTACGGCGATCTGCCGTCGCCCGAGCAAAAGAAAGAGTTCGAAACCACCATCATGCACCACACCATGGTGCATGAGCAGTTGACCAGCTTCTTCAAGGGCTTCCGTCGCGACTCGCACCCGATGGCCATGATGGTCGGTGTGGTCGGCGCCCTGTCGGCGTTCTATCAGGACAGCCTGGATATCGCCAATCCGGAACACCGCAAAGTGGCCATGTTCCGCCTGATCTCCAAGATCCCGACCATCGCGGCAATGTGCTTCCGCTACTCGATCGGCGCGCCGTTCATGTACCCGCGCAACGACCTGTCGTACAGCGCCAACTTCCTGCACATGATGTTCGCCACCCCGTGCGAGAAGTACGAGCCGAATCCGGTTCTGGTACAAGCGCTTGACCGTATCCTGATCCTGCACGCCGACCACGAACAAAACGCGTCGACCTCGACCGTACGTCTGGCCGGTTCGTCGGGCGCGAACCCGTTTGCGTGTATCGCGGCCGGTATCGCCTGCCTGTGGGGCCCGGCACACGGTGGCGCCAACGAAGCCGTGCTGAAAATGCTCGACGAAATCGGCAGCGAAGACAACATCGAAGAGTTCATCCAGGGCGTGAAGGACAAGCGTTACCGCCTGATGGGCTTCGGCCACCGTGTTTACAAGAACATGGACCCGCGCGCCAGCATCATGCGTCGTACCTGCTACGACGTTCTGACCGAACTGGGCCTGGAAAACGATCCGAAGTTCAAACTGGCCATGAAGCTGGAAAAGATTGCGCTGGAAGATCCGTACTTCGTGGAACGCAAACTCTACCCGAACGTGGACTTCTACTCCGGCATCGTGCTGTCCGCACTGAACATCCCGGTTTCGATGTTCACGGTGATCTTTGCTCTGGCACGTACCGTGGGCTGGATCAGCCACTGGAACGAAATGATTTCCGATCCGCAACAGAAAATCGGTCGTCCGCGCCAGTTGTACACCGGCGCACCGCGTCGCGACTACGTCAAAGTCGACAAGCGCTAAGCGTTTGATGCAGCAAGGCAGGGCGCCGGGCAACCGGCGCCCTGTGCCACGACAAGATTGGCGCGGCAGAGTATCAGGGCCAGCCGGCCGAGGCAGTTGGCCCGGATACTTTGTAATGACGCCGCATAGCAGACAATTAAGGGTCAAACCATGATGCAAGCCATGTACAGTCATTCCTACCTGTTCGGCGGGAATGCACCGTTCATCGAAGAGCTGTACGAGCAGTTCCTCGCTGATCCGAATTCCGTTCCGGCGGAATGGCGCAGCTACTTCGACAAGCTCGTGCAGGCGCCCGGCGCCGCCGAACGCGACGTGCCGCACCAGCCGATTCAGGAATCCTTCGTCCAGTTGGCCAAAAAGCCGCTCGCCGGCCAGCGTGTTTCGCCGGTGGCCGAGTGGGAATCGATGCAGAAACAGGTCGGTGTCCTGAAGCTGATCGCCGCCTTCCGTGGTCTGGGGTCGCGTCAGGCCAATCTGGATCCGCTGCGCCGCATGGATCAAACCACGCTTGCCGAACTGGACCCTGCCAGCCATGGCCTGACCGATGCCGATATGGCCGTACAGTTCAATGTGGGTTCGCTGGTCGGCCCGCAGAAGCTGCCCCTGTCCGAAATCCTTGGCCGTCTGAAGCAGACCTACTGTGGCAACATCGGTGTGGAGTACATGCATGTCTCCAACTCCGGCGAACAAAAATGGCTGCAACAGCGTTTCGAAGGTGACCTGTCCACCCCGCGTTACGATGTCGCCACCAAGAAACGCATTCTGAAGCAGATTACCGCGGCAGAAACCCTCGAGCGTTACCTGCACACCAAATACGTCGGCCAGAAGCGTTTCTCGCTGGAAGGTGGTGAAAGCACCATCGCCGCGCTGGACCACCTGATCCAGAATGCCACGGCGCAAGGCGTCAAGGAACTGATCATCGGTATGGCCCACCGCGGCCGTCTGAATGTCCTCGTCAACACGCTGGGCAAGTTGCCGCGTGACCTGTTTGCCGAGTTCGAAGGCAAGCCGGCCATGGAGCTGGCCTCCGGCGACGTGAAGTATCACATGGGCTTCTCCAGCGATATTCCGACCCAGAACGGTCCGATGCATGTTTCGCTGGCGTTCAACCCTTCGCACCTCGAAATCGTCAACCCGGTAGTAGAAGGTTCGGTTCGCGCCCGTCAGGAACGTCGTGGCGACACGGCTCGTACCCAGGTGGTTCCGGTCCTCATTCACGGCGACTCGGCCTTCTCCGGTCTCGGCGTCAACCAGGGCACGTTCAACCTGTCGCAGACCCGTGGCTACGGCACCGGCGGTACCCTGCACATCGTCATCAACAACCAGGTCGGCTTCACTACCTCGGATACCCGCGACATGCGTTCTACGCTGTACTGTACCGATGTGGCCAAGATGATCGAAGCGCCGATCTTCCACGTCAACGGTGATGATCCGGAAGCAGTGTGCTACGTCATGCAAGCTGCGCTGGACTACCGCATGACCTTCAAGAAGGATGTGGTGATCGATCTGGTTTGCTATCGCAAACTGGGTCACAACGAAGGCGATGATCCCTTCCTCACCCAGCCGATGATGTATAAGAAGATTGCCAAGCATGCCGGCGTGCGCGCCATGTATGCCGAGCGTCTGGTCGCCGAAGGCGTGCTGCCGGCCGAAGAGGCCGATGGCCTGATCCGTGCCTACCGCGACGCGCTGGACAAAGGCGAACACGTCGAGCAGACCGTACTGTCCAACTACCGTCGCGAACACGCGCTGGACTGGAGTCAGTACGCCGGTACCCACTGGGCGCATCCGACCGAAACCTCGCTGCAACTGGCCGACATCCAGCGCCTGACCGAAAAGACCTCCGTGCTGCCGGAAGGCTTCAAGCTGCACCCGACTGTTGAAAAAGTGATGAATGCCCGTCGTGCCATGGCGGCCGGCGAGCAGAACGTCGACTGGGGCATGGCCGAAACCCTCGCTTACGCGTCGCTGGTGTCCGGTGGCTACAGCGTGCGGATTTCCGGTGAAGACTCCGGCCGCGGTACCTTCTCGCACCGTCATGCCGTGCTGCACGACCAGAACCGCGAGCGTTGGGATCAGGGGGTTTACATCCCGCTGCAGAATATTTCCGACAATCAGGGCGACTTCCAGGTTATCGACTCGATCCTGAACGAAGAAGCGGTACTGGCTTACGAGTATGGCTATGCCTGCTCGGCGCCTGACCAACTGGTGATCTGGGAAGCCCAGTTCGGCGACTTCGCCAACGGTGCCCAGGTGGCCATCGACCAGTTCATTTCGTCTGGCGAAACCAAATGGGGCCGTCTGTCCGGTCTGACCCTGATGTTGCCGCACGGCTATGACGGTCAGGGCCCGGAGCACTCCTCCGCCCGTCTGGAGCGCTGGCTGCAACTGTGCGCCGAGCACAATATCCAGATCATCATGCCGTCCGAAGCCGGCCAGATGTTCCACGTATTGCGTCGCCAGATGCTGCGTCCGTACCGCAAGCCGATGATCATCTTCATGTCCAAGCGCCTGCTGCGTTACAAGGACTCGATGAGTCCGGTGGAAAGCCTGACCACTGGCGGTTTCCGCCCGGTGATCGGCGACACCACCGTTCAGGACCCGAAGAAGGTGCGTCGTGTCGTGCTGTGCGCCGGCCAGGTGTACTACGATCTGGTCAATGCCCGCAAGGAGCGTGGACTGGAGCAGGATATCGCCATCGTACGTGTTGAACAGCTGTATCCGTTCCCGACCGAACAACTGGCTGCCGAGCTGTCGCGCTACAGCGGTGTCAAGGATGTCATGTGGGTTCAGGAAGAGCCGCGCAACCAGGGCGCCTGGTATCAGATCCGCCATCGTCTGGAAGGTCTGCTGAGCGCCAAGCAATCCTTGTCGTTCGCCGGTCGCCCGTCGTCGGCATCCCCGGCCGTCGGCTATATGAGCAAGCACGTTGCCCAGCTGAAGGCCTTCCTTGAAGAAGCCATGACACTGGCCAAGTAAACATCCACCGAGAAGACATGGGACGGCAGTGTGCCGTCCCCAACGGAGAAGAACATGCTGATTGAAGTCAAAGTCCCGCAGCTGCCGGAATCGGTATCCGAAGCCACGCTGATGTCCTGGCACAAGAAGGAAGGCGAATTCGTCAACCGTGATGAAAACCTGATCGATCTGGAAACCGACAAGGTCGTGCTGGAGCTGCCGGCTCCGCAAGCCGGTGTGATCGTCAAGATCATCGAAGCCGATGGCACCACCGTGACCTCCGGTCAACTGATCGCCCAGATCGATACCGCCGCGACTGCCGGCGCTTCTGCTCCTGCCGCCGCAGCTGCCCCGGTTGCCGCTGCGCCTGCTTCGACCGCTGCGGCGGGTATCGCCATGCCGGCCGCTGCCAAACTGGCGGCTGAAGCCGGTGTTGACCTGGCAGGCGTTGCCGGTTCGGGTCGCGATGGCCGTGTCCTGAAAGAAGATGTTGCTGCCGTTGCAGCCCGTGCTCCGGCACAGGCCGGCCCGGTACTGACCCCGGTGGCTGCCCCGAGCGGCACCGCTCTGGCCTCGACTCCGGCTGCCGTGAATGTTGCCGGCCTGCAGGGCGACCGTCCGGAACAACGCGTGCCGATGTCCCGCCTGCGTCAGCGCGTTGCCGAACGTCTGCTGATGTCGCAACAGACCAACGCCATCCTCACCACCTTCAATGAAGTGAACATGAAGCCGGTGATGGACCTGCGTGCCAAGTACAAAGAGAAGTTCGAAAAAGAACACGGCGTGAAGCTCGGCTTCATGTCCTTCTTCGTCAAGGCTGCCGTGGCTGCCCTGAAGAAATTCCCGGTGGTCAATGCCTCGGTTGACGGCAATGACGTGATCTACCACGGCTACTACGACATCGGTATCGCTGTTGGCAGCCCGCGTGGTCTGGTGGTACCGATCCTGCGCAATGCCGACCAAATGTCGATTGCCGAGATTGAAAAGCAGATCGCCGATTTCGCCGTGAAGGCCCGTGACGGCAAGCTGTCGCTGGACGACCTGTCCGGTGGTACCTTCTCCGTGACCAACGGTGGTACTTTCGGTTCGATGATGTCGACCCCGATCATCAACCCGCCGCAGTCCGCGATTCTCGGCATGCACGCCACCAAGGAACGTGCCGTGGTGGAAAACGGTCAGGTCGTGGTTCGCCCGATGATGTACCTCGCACTGTCATACGACCACCGTATCATTGACGGTCGCGAAGCGGTACTGACCCTGGTGACCATCAAGGACCTGCTGGAAGATCCGGCACGCCTGATCCTGGACCTGTAAGCGAGAGAGACCAACGATGAGCCAATATGATGTAGTGGTGATCGGCGCCGGCCCCGGCGGATACGTTGCGGCCATTCGCGCTGCCCAGCTGGGTTTGAAGACCGCCTGCGTCGATGCCTTCAAGGGCAAGGACGGCAAGCCGGCTTTGGGCGGTACCTGCCTGAACGTCGGTTGCATTCCTTCCAAGGCCTTGCTGCAATCCTCGGAGCATTTCCATGCGCTGTCGCATGACTTCGCCGAGCATGGCATCTCCGTCAAGGGCGCCAGCTTCGACACGCCGAAGATGATCGAACGCAAGGATGGCATCGTCAGCAAGCTGACCGGTGGCATCGGCATGCTGTTCAAGAAAAACAAGGTTGCCAGCCTGCATGGTCTGGGCCGTCTGGTGGCCCGCAATGGCGACAAGTGGCAGATCGAAGTGGTGGACGGCGACAAGGTCGAGACCATCGAGGCTAGCCATGTGATCGTTGCCACCGGCTCGCGTCCGCGCCAGCTGCCGCAGGCTCCGGTCGACAATGTCACCGTGCTGGACAATGAAGGCGCCCTGAACCTGACCGCCGTACCGAAACGTCTCGGCGTGATCGGCGCCGGCGTGATCGGTCTGGAAATGGGCTCGGTGTGGAAGCGTCTCGGCGCCGAAGTCACCATCCTTGAAGCGGCTCCGGTGTTCCTGGCAGCCGCTGACCAGCAGATCGCCAAGGAAGCCTACAAGGCCATGACCAAGGATACCGGTCTGGACATCCGCATGGGCGTGAAGATCGGTGACATCAAGGTCGGCAAGACCGTCTCGGTGGCGATCGAGCAAGATGGCAAAGCCGAGAATCTGGTGTTCGACAAACTGATCGTATCGATCGGTCGCGTACCGAATACCGACGGCCTGAACGCCGAAGGCGTGGCGCTGCAAAAAGACGAACGCGGTTTCATCGTGGTCGACGACAACTGCCACACCAATCTGCCGAATGTCTGGGCAGTGGGTGACGTGGTACGTGGCCCGATGCTGGCCCACAAGGCCATGGACGAAGGCGTGGCGGTTGCCGAGCGCATCGCCGGCCAGAAGCCGCACCTCGACTTCAACACCATTCCGTGGGTGATCTACACCTCGCCGGAAATTGCCTGGGTCGGCAAGACCGAAGAGCAATTGAAGGCCGAAGGCGTCGAGTACAAGAAGGGCTCTTCCGGTTTCATGGCCAATGGCCGTGCACTGGGCATGGGTCAGGCCAAGGGTATCGTGAAGATTCTGGCGGATGCCAAAACCGATCGTATCCTCGGCATGCACGTGATTGGCCCGATGGCCTCCGAACTCGTTACCGAGGGCGTGATTGCCATGGAGTTCAAGGCGTCCAGCGAAGACATCGGCCGCATCGTTCATGCTCATCCTTCGCTCAGCGAAGTGGTGCATGAAGCGGCTCTGGCTGCCGACAAGCGTGCCCTGCACGGTTGATGCGCTGAAATAGGGCTTTCGCCGGCTGAAACATGAGATTATCATGCCGGCGAATCCCGTAACGGATGATTAGAAGGGATACAAGGGCTTGCCTCGCGGCACGCTCTGAATTTCCACCGAAAGGAAACCATAGATGAACCTGCACGAATACCAAGCGAAAGAGCTTCTGGCCAAATACGGCCTGCCGGTGCAAATGGGCATTCTGGCCTCGTCGCCGGAAGAAGCCGCTGCCGCTTACGACAAGCTGGGTGGCAAATTTGCCGTAGTCAAGGCCCAGGTCCATGCCGGTGGTCGCGGCAAGGCCGGTGGCGTCAAAGTGGTGAAGAGCCGCGAAGAAGCTGCTGAAGTCGCCAAAACCCTGATCGGCACCAACCTCGTGACCTACCAGACCGACGCTGCCGGTCAGCCGGTCAATTCGGTGCTGGTCTGCGAAGACATGTACCCGGTCGAGCGCGAACTGTATCTGGGCGCGGTGATTGACCGTTCCAGCCGTCGCGTTACCTTCATGGCCTCCACCGAAGGCGGTGTCGAGATCGAGAAGGTTGCCGAAGAAACGCCGGAAAAGATCCTGAAGGTTACCGTGGATCCGACCGTTGGCATGCAACCGTGCCAGGCTCGCGAAGTGGCCTTCGCGCTGAACCTGAAAGGCGAGCAGATCGCCGCCTTCACCAAGCTGATGCTGGGTTCCTATCAGGCTTTCGTGGAAAACGATTTCGCCCTGTTCGAAGTCAACCCGCTGGCCGTCCGTGAAAACGGTGCGCTGGCCTGCGTGGATGCCAAGATCAACCTGGACTCCAACGCCCTGTATCGTCACAAGGACCTGCTGGCCCAACGTGATACCTCCCAGGAAAACGAACGCGAACTGAAAGCGTCCGAGTTCGAACTGAACTACGTTGCACTGGAAGGCAACATTGGTTGCATGGTGAACGGCGCTGGCCTGGCCATGGCGACCATGGACATCATCAAGCTGTACGGCGGCCAACCGGCCAACTTCCTGGACGTGGGCGGCGGCGCAACCAAAGAGCGCGTGATCGAAGCCTTCAAGCTGATTCTGGCTGACCCGTCCGTTCAAGGCGTGCTGATCAATATCTTCGGCGGTATCGTCCGTTGCGACATGATTGCCGAAGCCATTATCGCTGCCGTCAAGGAAGTGAATGTGACCGTGCCGGTCGTGGTTCGTCTGGAAGGCAACAATGCCGAACTGGGTGCCAAGCTGCTGTCCGAATCCGGTCTTGCCCTGATCCCGGCCGAAGGTCTCGCCGACGCTGCCCAGAAAATCGTGGAAGCCGTCAAGGCCTAACCCGCACAAGGAGTCAAATCAATGAGCGTTCTTGTAAATAAAGACACCAAGGTGCTGGTTCAAGGTTTTACCGGCAAGAATGGTACCTTCCACGCTGAACAATGCCTGGCCTACGGCACCCAGATCGTGGGTGGTGTCACTCCGGGCAAGGGCGGCGCCCTGCATCTGGACAAACCGGTGTTCAACACCATGAAGGAAGCAGTCAAGGAAACCGGCGCCAACGCTTCGGTTATCTTTGTTCCGGCTCCGTTTGTGCTGGACTCCATCGTCGAAGCTGTTGATTCCGGCGTCGAACTGATTGTCTGCATTACCGAAGGCGTGCCGACTCTGGACATGCTGAAGGCCAAGCGTTACATCGAAACCACCGGTGGCGTACGTCTGATCGGGCCGAACTGCCCTGGCGTCATCACCCCGGGCGAGTGCAAGATCGGCATCATGCCGGGTCACATTCACCGTCGCGGCCGTATCGGTATCGTATCGCGTTCGGGCACCCTGACCTACGAAGCCGTGGCACAAACCACCAAGCTGGGTCTGGGCCAGTCGACATGTATCGGTATCGGTGGCGACCCGATCGCCGGAACCAACCACATCGACGCGCTGGAACTGTTCCAGAACGATCCGGAAACCGAAGCCATCATCATGATTGGTGAAATCGGTGGTACCGCAGAAGAAGAAGCGGCCGAATACATCAAGTCGAACGTGACCAAGCCGGTAGTGGGTTACATCGCGGGTGTTACCGCACCGAAGGGCAAGCGCATGGGCCACGCCGGTGCGATCATCTCCGGTGGCAAGGGTACCGCCGAAGAGAAATTCCTGGCTTTCGAAAAAGCCGGCATCGCCTACACCCGCAGCCCGGCCGAGCTGGGCAGCACCATGCTGGAACTGCTGAAAAGCAAAGGCATGATCTGATCCTTGCCTTCGGGCAATCGTCAGAAACACAAAAACCGCCGGCAACACTGTTGCTGGCGGTTTTATTTTGGGCTGGTGTTTTGACCGGAGACACGGCAGGTCTAAGCCGGTTCTGACATCGGCAAGACTTCCCTTGCGGCTCATTGGTTTCAATGTTGGCATCGTCATCTGCTAACGAATAGGAAGTGTTATGGATCCTTCCGGCTCACCCAAGGCTTGGCGCTCTGTCGCGTTTAAGTCGCTGCGTAGGCCGTTGGGGCCAATTCCTTCTATCGTGATTCAGTTGACGAGTCTCGCTTGTTACCGGAGTTCCATTTTGGTCAAAGGCCATGTAGGCGATCTTGCGTCTCCCGCTAGCGATGTCGTTGTAAATGACAGTTAGCGGAAAAGGATCGATGGAAATGTCAAACTGCACCTCGCCGGCCTTGTTTCTGTGTTGGTAATGGCTGACCTCATTCACTGCCGTTTCGAACTCGACAATTTCACCCTTGTATTCCGCAAGCGTTTGGTTGAGTTGTTCTGTGTCCATTGGCGGTACATCACTGCAAAGGTCGATGAAGAAAGAGTGAATGCACTGGTTGGGATCCTCGCCCGGGGTAACCAGAACTTCGGTGTAGTCGCTAGGGTTACAATGCTTGAGGTGGTGATTTCTCAAGGCCTTCAGCGTGTTGGCGGTGGAGCGCTCCGAGAGATCGCCATTGATGATTTTGAAATGCTTGTCTCTGTACAGTTTACCCTGTTCAGATTGTGTCAATCTTGCCATGACCTTCACCGGGGACTTCTTGCTGGATGACAGACTGGTGACGGTCGTAAAGTGTCGGTTTAATGTCCCGGCTTCGCCAGGGAATGCATTCGTTATTTTTACATCGTTGCCGAGGATGAATCCCATGCGGATTTTAAGCCGCGGTGATGATTGGTCCTCCCTGTTTTGGGGCTGGGGCCGAGTTCCGAAGAAGAGACCGACCTTGGAAGCGGGATACATCAGCGATGTGGAAAAACTTTCCGCTTCGTTCTTTGGTTTAACATTTAATTTTCGGTTTTCAAAATGGCAGGCTCGTCGATTGAAATAGTTCTTCAAGAACGTAGTCATTTTGAAAGAGGCATCTTCCATGGCCATCCCTAAACTGGATACCAGAATAGTGGTCGACTCATCATTGTTGAATTGTGTGATCAACGTGTCTGACGACGTTTGGTTGACGGCCAGCCCTGCGCTCGACTGAGTGATGGTCTCGGGGAGGGAAGTGTGCGCTTTCGGTAAGGATGGCTGCAGCAGGCTTTGTCGTACTCGTTGCGGGCCCCCTTCTGTACACTGGTGTGGGTAGGCCGTAAACATTCCACTATGCGGTACTGCGGGGGCGGTTTTCATCATGAATCTGGAGGTTTGTTGACATGTGAAAGTTACGAGAAAGGGCCGTCATCACGCTATCAACAATCGCTTCTCATGGTATCTGGGATGTTGTCGTGTCTTCAAGGCCGAATCAACTCATCACTCTGGGGAAAAGGCCATAACGCCCCTCACTGTCTGTCTCCTGCAAACAAGACACCGCCGGCAACAGAGCTGCCGACGGTGTCTTGACCGGGACCCGACGATTTAAACCGGGGGGCTATTGGCCGGCCAGATATCCAGTCAGCGTGTCTCGCGGTACACACCGACTATCAAGGCTGTGGGCTGGGTGCCGATCTGCTCAAAGATGCTGTTTTACGTTCGTTGCGGCTTTCGCGCGAAATGGGTGTCCGCGCCTTGCTATGCCATGCTATCAGCGAAAACGCCAAGGGATTCTATCTGCACCACGGATTCATCGAATCTCCCGATGAGCCTATGACTTTGATGTTGAACCTGACCAGGTTGGCTCGTGCCGGTTTTGCCGATTGATCGACTGTATCCTCAAATGCATCTGTCCCTCTCTCCATTGCTGGTCGGTGACGCGCCCGTTTCACCGTGATTCCTTAAAGGGTGCTTCGACGGTGCGGTACTTTACACTCGGGAGCCGATATCCCGGTCCGAGCTATCCCCGCTGAGTTGGTGGGTCAACTCCCGACACGCACTGATCTTGCCGTTCTCTACGGTGAATTCCGCCATGACCAGCATGCTCAGTGTGTCTCCGCTGTGCTTGACCACATCGGCCCGGTGACGGGTGAAGACGATGTTGCCATTGACGGCCGAGCTGAGGATCTCAATCCGTATCGAGCGGCACAGGGTCTTCAGATGGGCCAGATGCGCCGTGAAGCCCGCCAGGTCCAATACCTGCCCGTCTACTTCTTGCCGGTAGTGGGCGGCGAGATGCTGCGGGATGTGTTCCGGCTGGAAGCCTGGCTGCTCCAGCAGTACATCGAACAGGTCGCGGACTGTCTGTAGGGGAGTCGAATGGGCTGACATGTGTGTTTCTCTCGTTTGGGGGAAAGCCGTTAGTCTAGGGCACCATCAAATTTCCGGTTATCGCTATACTGTCAATCAATAGTGATTTTCGGACAAGCCATGTACCACGCCACGCGTATTGCCCATCCTGATGCCGCCACGACCGGCTGGCACTGCCATGCCACCGGACAACTGTCGGTGGTGTTTGCCGGTGCCTTGACCGTGGAGTATGGCGCGGGGCGTCGGCTGCTGCCTCCCGGCCACGTGGTCTGGATCCCTGCCGGCGTGCCCCATTCCGCGAGAGAACATGGCACGATTGACGCTATCACCCTGCAACTGGACGGCTCGCGCGGGCCCCTGCCGCACGAGGTGCTGGCATTTCGTTGTGACGGCTTGATCACCGCCGTGCTGAGACGCTGTACCACCTTTGGCGCCGTGCCGAGCGATGCCCAGCTGCGGCTGATCGACGTGCTGTACGACGAACTGTCCCAGGCCGTGGAGTGCGGATGGGTATTGCCGCTGCCGCAAGAGCGTCGCCTCGCCAGAATCGCGCAGGGTTTACTGGCATCACCCGCCGATGGACGCTCGCGTGAGGCATGGGGACGTGCTGTCGGACTCTCCGGGCGCAGTGTCAGTCGCCTGTTTGTCGCTGAAACCGGTATGGGTTTTGCCGAATGGCGCACCTTGCTGCGGGTGCTGCACAGCTTCGAGTTGTTGGCCGGTGGGGAAAGTGTGGGAACGGTGGCCGCGGCATGTGGCTACGAGAGCGTCAGTGCCTTTATCGCCGCCTTCCGCGAGACAACCGGCGAGACCCCGGGGAAGCTGTTCGCCGTGGGTGTGTAAGGGCTATTTGCATACTTGATTAATGTTTATCTGACGTTGTTGTACTACAAAGGAGAGGGTATGGAAAAACCGTGGGAATTTTGCACCATACGGTACGAATAAACTAATAAATACACCGTACTGTCATCCGGATTGCCAAGCATCTCTTTATAATTCCCACAAAATAAATGAGATATCCATAACACTCGCACAAACGGAAGCAAAACCCATGAAATCGATCTCCGGCAAGCTCACCCTGTTGCTGGTCCTGGCGGTGACGCTGGCCTCGCTCAGTATTGCTGTCATTTCCGGCCTGTATTTCAAGGACCAGGCCTATTCGGAAGCCAACCATCAGACCGAAATGGTCATCAGTAGCCAGTCGGCATTCATCTCCGACTGGATCAAGACCCGCAAGACGGTGATCGAGGCGGCTCTGCCGCATGCCAACGAAGAGGCGACCACCTATTATCTCGAACAGCTGGCCAAGGCAGGGGGCTTTACGCAGCTGTTCGTCGGTGATGGTGACAGCAAGGGCATGGTGTATTCCATTCCCGGCAAGCAAAAGCCCTCACCGGAGTATGACCCGGCCAGCCGTGGCTGGTTCAAGAAAGCCAGCGCCGGCAACGACACTATCGTGACGGATCCCTACAAGGCCGCCAGTGCCGATATCAAGGATCTGGTGGTGACCATTGCCCATAAGGTCGATGGCAAGAACAAAGTCGTGGGTGGCGATATCCAGATCGGTCATTTGGCCAATTCCGTACTGGGTGTCAAATTGCCCGGCAAAGGCTTTGCCTTTCTGTTGACCGGCGAAGGCAAGGTCATTGCCTACCCCAAGGCTGGCAATGAGCTCAAACCGGTCAATGAAGTGATTCCGGCCTTGGACGAGACCACCTTCAAGAACCAGATCTCCGCGACGACTCCCTCGGTCATGGCGATCGATGACGGCGAGTTTCTGCTGGAGCTGACGCCGGTGGAAGGGACCGGCTGGGTGCTGGGC
>JAGLBD010000015.1:42900-52780 GCA_018260425.1 Pseudogulbenkiania sp.
CGGCGAGTTTCTGCTGGAGCTGACGCCGGTGGAAGGGACCGGCTGGGTGCTGGGCGTGGCATTGGACAAGGCCGAGGTGGATGCGCCTCTGTATCGCCTGTTGCTGGTGATTGCCGGTGCGGTGGTACTGGTGCTCGTCGTGCTGACGCTGATCAGCACCGCCTACCTGCGTCGTTTGCTGCAGGGTCTGCTGCGGGTGCGTGATGCGATGAAAGAGATTTCCCAGGGTGAAGGGGATCTGACCCGGCGCATTGAAGTGAGCGGTCAGGATGAAGTCGCCGAGACCGCCACTGCCTTCAATAACTTTGTCGAGCGTCTGAACGGCATGTTCCGTGGCTTGCGCGGCGAGGCGGTGCAATTGGCCGAAGGGGTGATCGAGGTCGGTAGCGCGGTGGATCGTCTGGCGGCCGACTCGAATCGTCTGGCGGATATTTCCAGCTCGAATGCGGCGGCCATCGAAGAGGTGACCGTGAGCATTTCCTATATCGCCGATGCGGCGCGTTCCACTGATGAACTGGCGCGTGAAACAGGCGGCGCGTCGCAGGACAGCGCGCGGGACATGATGCGCATCAACGATGAAATGACCCGTACCTCGTCTGCCGTCGGGGAGTTGTCCGGTTTGCTGGGCTCGCTGGAGAAGCGCAGCCAGGAAATCAGCCAGATCACCAGTGTGATCAGCGATATTGCCGACCAGACCAACTTGCTGGCCCTGAATGCCGCTATCGAAGCGGCGCGTGCCGGTGAGCAGGGACGAGGTTTTGCGGTGGTGGCCGACGAGGTACGCAAACTGGCCGAACGCACCGGCAAGGCCACGGTGGAGATTACCCGCATGATCGAGAGCATTCTCGGCGAGATCGGCCGGGCGGTAGACAATATGGACAAGACGGTCGATACCGTGGGAGTGGGGGTAACCCTGACCCAATCGGCACGCGAGCATCTTGACCGGATCAGTGGCACGATGAATCAGGTGGTTGAAAACATCAGCGCCATCGCCCACTCCACCAGCGAGCAGCACAATGCCACCACGGCCATGGCGCAAAGCACCGAGTCGATCAACAACCAGATCATGGATTCGGCCGCCTCACTGCAGATGGCACGCGATACGCTGGGCAAACTGAATGATCTGGCGCGCGACATGCAAACCACCTTCGGGCGTTTCCGCCTCTAACGCCAGATCAGGCGGGTCATTTGGCAGGGGGTCCGGGTTTCCAGACCCCTTGTTTTTTGAAGGGGAGGGCACCGAGGCCGTTGAGGTCCTCGACTCTCCCGTCCAGCTCGTAGCTCAGCCCTTGTTCGCGTATTTCCGGTAAACGGGCCAGCAGCGGCAGCAGGTCGGTAAACTTGCCCTTGACTCTCAACGTCACCCGGGTATCGCCTTGCGGCGTCAGGGTGAAGGTCTCGGAGGGCAGGCTGCTGGCAATGACCCGGCCATCCACCTTCAAGTCGAACGCCAGGCCCTTGGCGGTGATGCCGCGATCGTTTGGGTTGGCGACCAGCAAGGTCAGGTCCAGTTGCGGCTCGCTCAGTGACGAGCGTACCGGGCGGATTTCACTGATGGTGAAGGTCGGTTTCTTCCAGGCGGGCTGGCTGCAGGCCGACAGTACCAGCAGGGTGGCAAACAACAGACGTTTCATGATTGGGCTCCCGGCATGCGGCGGCTCAGGTCGATCCAGGCCCGTGCTGCATGCGACAGATAGGTATTCTTTTTCCAGATCAGCCCCAGATGCCAGACGATCTCGGGTTCTTTCAGCGCGATGACCTGCAAGGGCCGTCCCGCCAGACGTGCGGCAATGGTCGAGGGCAGCAGGGCGATGCCCAGCCGCGCTTCCACCATGGCAACGATAAAGTCCCAGTGGGCACTGCGTCCCGCCACATGCACGGTTTTGTTGATGCGGCGAAATCCGGCTTCGATCCGTGAGGACAGCGTGAAATCCTGTGGATAGCATACCATCGGCTCATCGGCGATATCATCCAGTTGCACCGATTCCCGTCCCTCCCAGCGCGATCCCCTGGCCGTGACCAGACACAAGGGATCCTGAAAGAAGTCGATGTGATCGAACACGGCATCGTCGACGGGCAGTACCGCGACCCCCACCTCCAGTTGGCCGCTGCGGATGCTGCTTTCAATCGCCAGGGCACCGTCTTCGACCATCTTGAGTTCGATGCCGGGATAGTTTTCCCGGAAAGCCCGCACCACCGGGGCGTAGAAGGCACCACCCGCCATCGGGGGAACGCCCACCACCAGCTCTCCATGCTCGAGGGAGGCGAGGTCGGCCAGTTCGCTTTTCAGGCGGGCCATGGCCAGCAACACTTCTTCGCTGCGCTCGAACACCAGTTGGCCGGCATCGGTGAGGCGGAAGCGCTTGCCTTCGCGAATCAGCAGCGGCGTGCCCAGATCCTCTTCCAGCTGCTTCATCATCTTGCTGATGGTGGGCTGGGTGACGAACAGGTTTTCTGCGGCGCGGGTGAAACTGTTGGCGCGAACCACTTCGACAAAATAGCGCAAGGCCCGGATGTCCATTAATCATTCCAATTTAGAATCATTTTAGTAAGTTTAATTCATTTTTCGAATGTAATGGGCTTGGCTATACTCGCTACATCCTGTGTTGTGTTGTGTGGCTCAATAAATGCTTACCTCTCTGATGTCCCGTTTGACACCGCGTGCCAAGACTCCGGTCCAGGTCGCGATGCTGTCGGCAGTCTGGCTCGGAGCAAGCGTCTTGAGCCGGCTGTTCCTGCCAGCGGTGCCCGCCGGCGTACTGGGTATGTTCCTGGTTCTGGCGGCACTCTGGTCAGGTTGGCTGCCACTTGACTGGTGCCGTGACGGCGCGCGCTGGTTGTTGGCCGAAATGCTGCTGTTTTTCATTCCGGCCGTGGTGGCGATCGTGCGGTTTCCCGAGTTGGTGGAAAGCGCCGGATTAAGAATTTTTCTGGTTATCGTGGTGTCGACGGCGTTGGTCATGGCCGTTACCTCGCTGGTGGTGGATCGTTGCTACCGCTTCGAGTTGATGATGAAACGTCGTATTCGCCGGGGGCTGAAACATGCATGAGCTGCTCTCGCTGGTCTGTTTCATCGTCACGGTAGCCTGTTACTGGGGGGTGAAGCGTGTCTACCTTCGCACCCGCAAGTGGTGGTGTACCCCGATTTTTGCCGTACCGCTGTTGTTGATCGCGGCGGTCGTGCTGGTCGGTATTCCCTACCCGACGTATTTTGCCGATACCCGCTGGTTGTCCTGGTTGTTGGGACCGGCCACGGTGGCCTTTGCGATACCGATTTATGAGCATCGCCAGTTGATCGCACGCCACTGGTTGTCGCTGTGCTGCGGCGTGGTGGTCGGCATGCCGGTGGCCGTGATCAGTTCGGTCATGATGGCACGCTGGCTGAATTTGCCGGAACTGCTGCAAAAGAGTTTGGCGCCGCGTTCGATCAGTACCCCGTTTGCGATTGCAACGGCGAATTCGATCGGTGCCTCCAGCGATCTGACCGCGGTCTTCGTGGTGATCACCGGGGTGTGCGGCATGTTGATGGGTGAAGCGATGCTGGCCTGGTTGCCGGTGCGTTCCCGTCTGGCCAAAGGCGCACTGTTCGGTGCCGCGGCACACGGTGCCGGTACCGCCAAAGCGCAGCAGATCGGTGCCGAAGAAGGCGTGGTCGCCAGTTTGGTCATGATGATGGGTGGTGTCGCAACGGTGTTTGCGGCTCCGCTGATCGGCTGGTTCGTCTGAACCGCCACTGAAAGAATGGTTTCCTTGTGTCGCGTGGGAGCGGCACAGATTTCTCCTCTGTAACTCCCATAACGAGCGTTGTTTGAGGCCGGCATGCAAATGCCGGCCTATTTTTTTTGCCGCATCGTTCGTCCCCCCGCTGTTAATGCGGGTGCGCTGTACCGGGCGTGTGCAAGGGCGCGTCATGGCATACGCAGCCTTCTCCTTCCGCCGCCTGCACCAAGGTCTGCAAAATGCCGCAATGCGCCGCATCGGTGCCCTCCTGACAGCGCTGGCGCAGTGCGTGCAGTTGCTGTTCCAGTCGTTTCAGGGTTTCGATCTGCTGGTGTACCTGCTCGATATGACCATCGATCAAGGTATTGATCTCTACACAGGCGAGCGAAGGATCACGACGAAATGCCGACAAGGTGCGGATCTCCGCCAGCGACATGCCCAGCGACCGGCAATGCAGAACAAAATTAAGTTGCCCGACATGCTCTTGCTGGTAACGCCGGTAGCCCGAGCTGCTGCGCGCCGGGGCGCTGATGAGCCCTTCCTTTTCATAGAAGCGGATGGTCTCGCTATCACAGGCCGTTTCCCTGGCCAATTCACCGATTAACATGCTGTGCTCCGATCGCTAAAAATACTGCTTGACCTTATAGTAGCTCCAAGGTTTGAAATGCACTATACGATAACGTTCCTGGAGACGGATCATGATCCGCACCAACTACACGGTTCACCATGCTCATGACCATCACGGTTCCTCATGTTGCGGAGGAAGCACCAAGCCTGCTGCGCCGGGGGCGGTTCATGACCATGACCACCACGATCATGATCACCACGACCACGAGCATCACGACCACGATGGCGAGTCCTGCTGCGCCGGCAACGCTGCCTCGTTGGCCACGGCGCCGGGACGCGGCGCGGGGCGTCGGACTTCGCGGTTCCGCATCGATGCCATGGACTGTCCGACCGAAGCGCGCCTGATTGAAAAGGCCCTGTCGCGTATGACCGGCGTGGTGCAGCTGGAGTTTCACTTCATCGAGCGTACCTTGCTGGTACGGCATGATCTGGCCGATACCACCGGGCTGGTTGCGGCGATCGGCAAGGTAGGCATGACCGCGGTGCCTCTGGATGACGGGCAGGCTTCGCCAGCGCCGCAAGCGTCTCGTTCGTTCTGGCAGGCTCATGGCAGTCTGGTGATTGCCGGTGTTGCCGCGCTGGCGGCCGAGACGGTGTCGTGGGCGGCCGACTGGCAACTCGACCCCTTGGTGCTGCCCTTGTCGCTGCTCTCCATCGTCATGGTGCGTTCCATCCTGTTCAAGGGCTGGATTGCCCTGAAAAGTTTTACCCTCAACATCCATTTCCTCATGACACTGGCGGTCACCGGTGCGCTGGTGATCGGCGAAGCGCCCGAAGCCGCCATGGTGCTGTTCTTGTTCGCCCTTGCCGAGAAGCTGGAGGCCGGGGCACTGTCGCGGGCCGGCGAAGCGGTCAGGCAACTGATGTCGCTGGTGCCGGAGAAGGCCCGGGTCGCCAATGACCAAGGAGGCTGGGAAGACTTGGCGGTGACCGCCGTCATGCCGGGTAGCCGCATTCTGGTGCGTCCCGGCGAGCGGGTACCGCTGGATGCGGCGATTCGCGTCGGCAGCAGTCATTTCAACGAGTCGGCCATTACCGGTGAATCCCTGCCGGTTGAAAAGACTGTGGGTGATACCGTGTGGGCCGGCACCATCAATGGCGACCGGGTGATTGAAGCCGAGGTGACCGCGCGGGCCGACGATTCCATTCTGGCCGGCATCATTCATCGGGTACGCGATGCCCAGGCAACCCGCGCGCCGATCCAGCGCTTCGTCGATCGGTTCGCCGCCATCTATACCCCGGTCGTGGTGCTGCTGGCCCTGACGGTCGCGATCGCGTTGCCGCTGCTCGGTGTGCGGACCTGGCATCAATCGCTGTACAGTGCCTTGGTGATGTTGGTGATTGCCTGCCCGTGCGCCATGGTGATTGCAACGCCGGTGACGCTGGTCAGTGCCCTGGCGGCACTGGCGCGCAGCGGGATTCTGGTCAAGGGGGGCGAGCCGCTGGAAATGGCCGCCCGGATCAAGACCATCGCCTTTGACAAGACCGGCACGCTGACACTGGGCAAACCTGCCGTGGTGAATACCCATGCCGTGGCCGAGTGGAGCACTGAACAGCTACTGGCACTGGCGGCCGCCCTCGATGCCCATTCCACCCATCCTTATGCGCGGGCCATGGTGGAGGCCGCTGCGGCTGCCGGTTGCCGGCTGCCGACAGCGGAAGAGGTCCGGGAACAGGCCGGCTTCGGGATTCACGGGCGGATCGATGGCAAGGCGTTGTCACTGGGCAGTGGCCGCTTGCTGTCAGCGGGCATGCTCGAGGCCAGCGGCCTGCAGTCGGCGGTTGCCGAGGCGGAAAGCAAGGGGCAGGGACTGGTGTATCTGCTGGTGGACGGGCAATTGACCGGCGTGTTTGCTTTGGCGGATCGCCCCCGCGAGGAAGCGTCCCGGGTGCTCGATGCGCTGGCGGCGCGTGGTGTTGGCTGCATCATGTTGTCCGGGGACCAGCCGGTCGTGGTGAAGGATATTGCGGCGCGCATCGGTCTCGCGCGTGCCGAAGGGGCGTTGTTGCCGGATGACAAGTTGACCCGGATCGGCGAATTGTCGGCACAGGAAGGGCCGGTCGCCATGGTGGGCGACGGGGTTAACGATGCGCCGGCCTTGGCACGGGCCGATCTGGGCATTGCCATGGGCGCCGCCGGGTCCGACGCGGCGCTTGAAACGGCCGGGGTCGTGCTGATGGATGACCGTCTGGACAAATTGCCGGGTCTGATTGCCATGGCGCAGCGTACCCGGCGTACCCTGGCCGCCAATCTGGTGATCGCCATCGCCATCAAAGTGGTCTTTTTTGCCTTGGCGCTGACCGGTGTCGCCACGCTGTGGATGGCCGTATTTGCTGATGTCGGTGCCAGTTTGCTGGTGATCTTCAATGGTTTGCGGCTGGTTCGCCAGCGTTGCTGACCTGCAATAAAGTTCCCCTGCTGCCGATGTCACAAAGGTCGGTAGACGTCTGAAGGCCCAACGGCGAAAGTCTGCATTGCCAGCCTAAGTTGGCAATGCAGAATCCACCTTTCACAAAGGGCATCCAATGCAAACACTTCCTCTTGGCCAATGTCAGCAGATTTCCGGCGGTGTGGGAGCGACCTCCATTCCCCATTTCCCGCCGGTTAGCCTTCCTCCTCTCGCGGATAGACCCGGAAAACCTTGCTTCTACACACCGGCCTGGCCGGCATATTGTGCCGGCTCATGGCAACAGGGTCAGGTGTAACCCATGAAAACGTTGACTCGCGATGATTGGGCGTTGATCGGGGCCGGGCACTCCGGCGAAGGGCAAGGACTGGCCACGGCGCTCCCGTTGGCGGTGGGCAGGACTCCGGCGTGGCCGTCGGGAGCGATGATATGTCTCAACGACAAAGGGAGTTGGTATGTTTGCCTTGCCCGCCAGTGCACCTAAAGCCGACTCCCCTGACGTGATGGGGTCAGATCGTGCCACCGAGGGAGCCGTGACCCTGCTCCACGGGGTTGTCGCCGGAGCGGGCCATCCAGTCTCTGGACCTCAAGCGTTTGAGGTGCAGGCACGGCAATTTCAGCGCTGGTATTGCCGGTATACGACCGGATCGGGCATCGGGTGTCGTTGGCCCTACGACTGACTGCTTGCCAGGTGTTTGTTTTTAAGGGGACGATCCGATGAAAAACCTGTCGGTGAGTGATCTGGTCTTCGTGCGGGGCGGGCGTCTGCGCGATCATATCCAGGCGGTGATAAAAACGATTCCTCCCGGGTATTGCCAGATCTATCTGGAGGCCATGCTGTTGTGCCATTCCGCCAAAAGGGGCACCCCCGCCGCTATGGCGTCACCTCACCGGGCTCAATGAACCCGTTTGGCGACAGCGGCGGCGACGGAGGCTGCGGTTTTTGTCGTGATGGAATGTCGCCAAGACCGTGGAATCATGTCTCCCCCCGGATCGGGCATCGGGTGCCGCTGGCCCACAGACTGAGCTGCCTGCCACATCACTATTTTCAACAGGACGAGATGATGAAACGTGTATCTATGGATGAGTTGGCTGCCGTGCACGGTGGCGCGAACTTTACTGACTATATCCGGGCGACGGTAAAAACCATCCCCCCAGGGTATTGTCGTATCTATCTGGGAGGCATGTTGTTGTGCAACCCAGCCAAAAGCGGCACCCCGGTAGCGGCTGCACCTCACCGGGCGCAATAAGCGTTTTGACGACGGAGGCCGAGGCTTCCGTCGTTGTGCGTTTGAGAGTGATATTGACGCTTTTGTCATAGAATGAGATATTGTTTCGTCATTGTTTCTTGTTTGACTTGCAATGTCTACTCACGAATGGGATGACGCGATCGCGCGTCTGACAGTTTACAACGTGGTGACCGGCATGGCCTTGTTCAGCCTGGTGGCCATGTTCTGTTTCACTGCGCTTGACCATGGCCTCACTGCCGAGTGGGGTTTCAATCTGCTACTGGCGGTGCTGGTGGCTCCGTTGTGCTCCGGCCTGACTCGCTATGTGGCCCGTCGCGGCATGGGCATCAATCACCTGCCACTGCTGTTGATGGCTGGCGTGACGCTGCTGGTGCTGGGTTATACACCTCAATTGGCGCATCAGGCCCGGCCTGCCGAGCTGCAGTTTCCGGTGATGATCGCTGCGGCCATGCTGGGTTGTGCCTGGCAGGCGGCACGCACCGAGCGCCGGATCGACACACAGCTTAATTGACTCCCGACATGAAGCACTAACGTGACGAGTCATGCGCGGCCGATAGGGCGCATAGACTCGTCACGCTCACGGTTTTGTCTTACAACGACAAGTTATAGACGTAGTAAACCGAGTCCCGTTCGTATCCCAAAGACTCGTACAAATGTTGGCCGGCAAAGTTGTCTTTGGCAGTCGACAAGTCCAGGCGTACCGCGCCAGTCTCTTCCGCATGCTGACGCGCACGCATCATCAAGGCACGACCGGCTCCGCTCTTGCGAGATTCCGGTGCGACGAACAGATCATAGAGCACATAGATCGGCGCAGCTGCCACCGAGCAGAAGGTCGGATAAAGCTGGGTGAAGCCGATCGGCTCGCCACCGGCATCTTCAGCCAGAAAAATCACGGATTGATCCTGCGCGAGTCGTTCACCGATGAAGCGTTCGCACAGCGCAAGGTCGGAGCCTTGCTGGTAGAACTGGCGATAGCCATTGAACAGTCGGGCAACTGCGGCGACATCGGCGGTGGTGGCACGGCGTACGGAAAGGGTTGTCATGGGAAAGTGTCCTTGTGGGAAGGCAGATTCCCACTATAGCGGTTCCTGCGCTGGTGGCAATTGATTGCCGTCAGGCGTAGGTATCGATCTGGCTGCCTGATGGGGCGGCATTCGCCGGGGTGGCCTGACCGTTCTTGCCGTAGCTGCTCCCTCGACTTTTAGCGAGTTCTGCCTGAGCGGCGGCTTCCATTGCGGTGGCGGCAGCGGCCACACTGCGATCCTGCCCGGACGGGTCGCCCGGAGCGAGTGCCGCCGCACGGATCTTGCGGGCGCGGGAGATGGTTTCCTGCGGTGTGCTGCCTGGACTGGTGTTGATGGAGACTTCGCCGCCAACGGCATATTGACTGCCATCCGGGCCGCGTTGGTAACTGTAGGTCGGACTCCCGGCCAGCCCTCCGCTCGCCGCCATATGCGCCGCTTCATGCTGACGAACTTCCGTGTCGCGAGCCTTCAGTTTGGTCAGTTGTTCCTGTTCGCCTTTGGAGAGCGGTTTGCCGGAGGAGGTGGTCGGGGTTCCGGCTTGACGCGACTCATCGCTATTACCCTGTCCGGTTGCCGTCTGGTTATCGCGACTGAACGGCGTGACCGCCTGAGTGGTTTGCGCGTTGTCGCTGCTGATGCGCGTGTCTTCACTGGCCAGTGACTGGCACTGGGCGCACTGACACCCGCTGCCGTGGTTGAAGGTCACCGGGGCAGGTGGGGGCGAATAGGCGCTCCAGGCGCTGTTGAGAGGTTGAATCTGCATGATACGGCCTGCACACGGCATGAACGACCGTGCTTCCTGATTGAACTTTAGCGGATAAGCGATTGTTTGTGAAGGGTATTCGTCGTT
>JAGLBD010000015.1:52880-64362 GCA_018260425.1 Pseudogulbenkiania sp.
CTTCCTGATTGAACTTTAGCGGATAAGCGATTGTTTGTGAAGGGTATTCGTCGTTGTTGGCGGGGTGTCTGTTGGGCTTTGGCGCGTCGTGGATCTGCCCGGGGGTATTCCGTGGCTTTCTTCTTCACATTTCCGTTATCCGCTACCCCGATCCGGCTCGTGTGTAGGCCACTGATTGAATCCGGGTGATCCAGCCCTTCGTCCCCACCCCGGCTCTGATATGATCCTGCTATCGGAATCGTAATGGAGTCGGCATGGAAAACACCAATCAACGCGAACTGAGCATGTCGGTGCTGATGACGCCGGACATGGCCAATTTTTCCGGCAATGTGCATGGCGGCGTTTTGCTCAAATTGCTCGATCAGGTGGCCTATGCCTGTGCCAGCCGCTATGCCGGTTGCTATGTGGTGACACTGTCGGTGGATCAGGTGCTGTTCAAGCAGCCTATCCATGTCGGCGAGCTGGTGACCTTCCTCGCCAGCGTGAACCATGTGGGCCGGACCTCGATGGAGGTCGGCATCAAGGTGGTCGCGGAAAACATTCAGGACCGCAGTGTCAGACATACCAATAGCTGCTACTTCACCATGGTGGCCTTTCAGGATGGCAAGCCGATGGCGGTGCCGCCCTTGTCGCTGGATGACGAGACCCAGCGCAAACGCTTCCGTGAAGCGGAAATCCGCAAGAAAATGCGCAAGGAAGCCGAAGAGCGCATGAATGAAGCCTGCGGCACTTCTACTGATTGAGCGAACAGCGTATCCTTGCGCCCCATGTTCAGACTCATCGCAACCGACCCGCGCTTTTACGTCATCGACAAAGCGCCGGGCTGTAGTTTCCATCGCCAGGACCAAGAAGCCGGCCTGTTTGAAACCTTCCGTGATTCGCTCGGCGGCGAGCCGGTATGGCCGGTGCACCGGCTGGACCGGGTGACGTCGGGCCTGTTGCTGATCGCCCGCAGCGAGGCCGTGGCCCGGGAGTTGGGCGAGGCCTTTGCCCAGGGGCAGGTGGAGAAGCGCTATATCGCGCTGTCGGACCGCAAGCCCGCCAAAAAGCAGGGGCTGGTGAAGGGGGATATGGAAAAAGGTCGCGGCGGCGCATGGCGTTTGCTCGCCACCCGACAGTCGCCAGCGGTGACGCAGTTCTTCTCGTTCTCGCTGGTGCCGGGCATCCGCTTATTCGTACTGCGTCCGCATACCGGGCGTACCCACCAGCTGCGCGTTGCCCTGAAAAGTCTCGGTGCCCCGATTCTGGGCGATCCGCTCTACCATCCCGCCGACTATCCACAGGGACAGCCGGACCGGGCCTATCTGCACGCCTGGCAACTGCGCTTTACCCTGCAAGGCCAGCGCTTTCATTTCAAGGCCGCACCGCAGCAGGGCGAGTGGTTTGTCCATCCGGAATGCCGGCGTCTGCTGGATTCCGCCGAACTCGACCCTTATGCCTTGCCCTGGCCGGCCGTCTGAGTGCCCTTGACCAAGGTGACGCCCGCCTCGGCCAGATCCTCACTGAAGGCACTGCTGCCCAAGTAACGGTATTCATTGACGCGTGCGGCGGCAATCGGGTCCTGCGGGTCGCGTGCCGGCAAACCCGGATGGCACATCATCAGGCTGCCATCGGGACAGTCTGCCAGCCACTGCCGCATCAGGCTGCGGTAAGCGGCATCCGGCGACAAGGAATACAGTCCACCAAACCAGTCATGGCTGGCCAGCCCCTGTGCGCGGGCGGTGCGCTGCAGGCCCCGGCAAATCAAGGTCAGAATCCGTGCCTTGAGGCGGCTGTCGCCCGGATGACCCAGCCGTTCCGGCAGGCGAATCCACGGACCGTGACCGGCCGGCCAGTGGCGCTTGATCAGGGCCAGCACTTCATTGCGGATACCGGGAAAGGCATGCACATGCTGATGCCCGTCCAGATAGTCTGGCAAGGCACCCCATGCTTCGGTAAAGCGACTGAGTTGCTGCTCGAAACTGGCGCGGATCGCGGCCCGGTCTATCCATCCCGCCGGACTACGCAGCAACCAGTGATTGAGCGGGCGCGCCGCGGCGTCGAACGGCTCGGTCAGATTCAGATGCAGGCCGACCTCCAGCTGCGCATGACGGCTCTTCAAGTCGTGCGCCACCTCTGGCCAGTGGCTGGACAGGGAAAACACGCTGGTGGCGGTCAGCCGGCCGGCATCGGCCAGCTCGAGAATGCCACGCGAAATGGCCGGCGACTGGGCAAAGTCGTCGGCACACAGAGTCAATCGTTTCATTGGGGCTGTCCTGCTGAAAAGGCCCACAGCTTGCCCAGCACGAAGGTCAGTGCCGCGACCGTGAACAGCACGATCAGCAAGGCGACGCGGTAGTCCAGACCGGTGAAGTTCAACAGGCCGGCATACATGACTTCATTGACGGCAAAGCTCAGGCAGGCAACAGCGAAAAAGCGTGGCAATGCCTGACGGTGCGGCACATGCCGTGCCTGAAACGTCTGATGGCGATGACCGTGATAGCTGACCTGAAAGGCGATCAGAAAACCGATCACATTGGCGATCAGCGGCGACAGGCCGGCCGGCACCAGAAACAGCGTGACGGCGAGATAGTGCACCGCCATGGCGGATACCCCGATCACGCCGAACCAGAACAGCTCACGAGGGATCAACACGCTGCTCTTGCCCTTGCCGGTGAACCTGACTGACGAAATAGTGCGGGCGCAGTTTCACTTCGGTGAAAATCCGCCCGATGTACTCGCCCAACACGCCGATGGACAGCAATTGCACCCCGCCCAGAAAGGTGATGGCGACGGTCAGGGTCGGCCAGCCCTTGAGGTCGGTGCCGTGGAGCAAGGTGTCGATGACCACGAACAGCGCGTAGAGGATGGACGACAGTGACACGATGCTGCCCATCAAGGTCCAGACCCGCAACGGCACATTGGAAAACGAGGTCAGGCCGGTCAGGCCCAGCTGCAGCAAGCGCCACAGGTTGAAGCTGCTGACCCCGGCCAGACGGTCGTTGGTGTGGGTGGTGACCGCGAGGCGGGTGAAACCGACCCAGTTGTACAGGCCCTTCATGAAGCGGTTGCGCTCCGGCATGGCGCGCAAGGCATTCACGATGCAACGGTCCAGTACCCGGAAGTCCTGGGTGTTCTCGGGAATCTTCAAGGCCGAGCCGAGGTTGAGCAGGGTATAGAAGGTCCGGGTGAACCAGCGCTTGGCCAGTGACTCGCCTTCGCGGCTGGCGCGAACGCTGTACACCATGTCGTAGCCCTGCTTCCAGTGCACCAGAAAATCCGGAATCACTTCGGGCGGATGCTGGAAATCGCCGTCGATGAGCACCACGGCATCGCCGTTGCAGTGCTCGAGGCCGGCGGTCAGGGCAATTTCCTTGCCGAAATTGCGTGACAACTGCACCAGCGTCACCGGAACCTGCTGCTTGAGTTCCAGTACTTTCTCGATGGTGCTGTCGCGACTGCCGTCATCCACCACGATCAGTTCGTGACGATAGCCGGCGGCGCCTAGCAGGCTGTGCAGGGTGGTCAGCAGCAAGCCGATATTGGCGGCTTCGTTATAGGCAGGGATGACGCAGCTGACCAGTGGGTCGGCCGGGCGGGCAGCAGCCCGCAACGTCAATAGATAGTCCGGGACAAAGTCATCGGTCATGGCCGGGTCCTGTCAGGGAATGGGTGTTGGCGGTCGAACGTCTTTTCAAGAGCAACATGGTTTCGCCCGGGCTATGAAAGCGGCCCGCTTCGTCAAACTGGGCCCGCAGCTCGGCAGGCAGTTCCGGATACTCGTTTTCACGGCTGGCCAGCCAGTCGTTGCCGGGCTGAGCCAGTGCGGCGCGTGCGGCTTGCGCATCATGGGTGGTGATCAGCCGGCCATGGGTGTAGAACTCGGCAGAAAACTCCCGGCGACTGTCCCACAGCACCAACCGCGAGTGGCTATCCGGCTGTCCGGCTTGCCAGGCTGCGACCATGGCCTTCTGTGTGCGTCCCACTTTCTCGGGAGCGATGACGAACGCCAGTGTCGCTGCCAGCATCACTATACCGGAAACCGAGGCGAGAGCCGGTAACCAGCGGCCGCGGTCTGCGGCATCGCGGCGGGCCCACAGTGCCGTGCACAACACCACAAAACCCGGCTCCATGGTCAGTGCATACGGGAGAATGATATTGCCTGAAATAGTAAAGAACAGCAGCGGCATCAGTGTCCACAGCACGCAGTAGCTGGTGAAACGGTCTGTCCCGTCCGGGCGGAGCTGCTTGCGGAAGCGGGCCAGCCAGATTGGCGCAGCCAGTGTCCATGGCAACAGCGACAGTGCGGCGTAAGCCCAGATCATGCCATGCGGGGTGGCATGGGCATAGCCATAGCGGTCGCCCTTCCAGCCCGGGTCGAGGAAGCGGCCGATATGTTCGCCGACAATGAAGTAGCGCAGGAAGCCGGGGGTGCGGTACTCCGCCAGGGCGTACCACGGCAGGGCAATGGCCAGCATCAGCAAAGAGCCCTTGATCCACGGCAGGCCTTGCCAGATGGCTTTCCAGCGATTATTGAGAATGACCCACAGGCCGATCGGCATGGCGGTCAACACCACGGCAATCGGTCCCTTGGCCAACAGCCCCAGCCCGAGTCCGACAAAAAACAGATAGCCCCAGCGCCGGCTACCGGTCGCGAGCGCTTCCCAGCAGGCCACCTGAACCAGCGTGGTGCAGAACACCAGGGCCGGATCGGTCATGACCGTGCCGGCGCCCAGCAAAAACAGGATGCCGCCGGACAGTTGCAGCGTGGCGGCCCAGCCGGCATCGCGGCCGTAGCGGCGCGCCAGCAGGATGGCCAGCAAGGCCAGCATCCCCAATGACAACACCAGTGAAGGCAGCCGTGCCGCCAGTTCGTTGACACCGAACACGCCCATCGATAGCGCGGACAGCCAGGTGGACAGCGGAGGTTTCGCCCAGAAGGGGATACCGTAGTCGTGCCAGAGGGTTACCCAGTTGCCGGTTTCGAGCATCTTGCGTGCAATCTCGGCATACCGGGCTTCGGTGGTGTCATTGAGCGGTATCAGTAGCATCGCGACGAGGCGCAAGAGCAGCAGGGTGCCAAGTACGGCGGCAGCATGGCGGTGCCAGGTCGGGCGGGATGTCTGATTCATGAATGGGTCAGTGGTGTCGGTTGGGTTGGGACGAAGGCCGGCAGCCTCACATTCTACCAGAGCGGCACGACGCGCCAAGAAAAAAAGCGCCCCGCTCAGGGACGCCTCAAGTTGATGCGCCGGAGTCGTCCGGCGCGCGGTTGCCGTGCTTACTGCAGACCGTGCATCATCTTTTTCAGATGCGAGGAGAGCAGGAACAGAATCAGCGAAGCCACACCGGCCATTACCACGAACAGCATGAAGAAGTCATGCAGGTTGTTGATGGCGTAGCCAAACAGCTCAGGCGCAGGCTTGCCCGGCTCGGGGTAGAGTTCCGACAGCATACCGGCAAACTTGTTGGAGACCGCATTGGACAGGAACCAGATACCCATCATCATGCCGGTGAAACGTGCCGGGGACAGCTTGACCACCAGCGACAGGCCGATCGGCGACAGACACAGCTCACCGAAGGAGTGCAGGATGTACAGGCTGGTCAGCCACATCATGCTGACTTTGACGCCGGGTTGCAGGCCATCGACACCGAAGGCGATCACCAGATAGCCGATCGACAGGAACAGCAAGCCCAGTGCCATCTTGGCCGGCGATGCCGGTTCCAGACCACGCGAACCCAGTTTGCTCCACAGCCAGGCAAATACCGGGGCGAACAGTACGATGGCAATCGGGTTGATCGACTGGAAGAACGACGCCGGAATGGTAAAGCCCAGCACGCCGCGATTGGTCTGTTCGTCAGCGAAGAAGGTCAGCGAAGCACCGGCTTGTTCGAAGGCGGACCAGAAGAAAATCACGAAGGCCGATACGATCAGGATCACGCTGAGGCGCTGGATTTCCACGCGGGTCAGCGGTTCGTGCGTAATGGCATGGCCGGATTCGTTGTGTTTCTTCGGCGGCAGACCGATCGGCTGGCCTTCCGGGGTCAGCAGATACTTGTCCTTGAACAGGGTGAATACCGTCAGGCTGAGCAGCATGCCGAAACCGGCGGCCATGAAGCCCCACTTGAAGTCGGCCGGATTACCGGTGTCACCCAAGGTGCCGCAGACCAGCGGTGCCATCAGGGAACCGGCATTGATGCCCATGTAGAAAATGGTGAAAGCGGAGTCGACACGCTTGTCGCCAGCCGGGTAGAGCTGGCCCACCATCGAGGAAATGTTCGGTTTGAACATACCGTTGCCGATGATCAGAGTCGTCAGGCCGCCATACAACAGTATGGTCGCCATATCGATCGCGGTCTCATGCAGCATGCCGGAGAAGAACATCATGAACTGGCCGATGGCCATCAGAATGCCGCCAAGCACGATGGAGCGACGATTGCCCCAATAGCGGTCAGCGATGTAACCACCGATCAGCGGGCTCAGGTAAACCAGCCCGGTATAGGTGCCGTAAATTCCGGAAGCGGCGGCTTTGTCCATCATCAGGGCCTTGACCATGAACAGGACGAAGATGGCACGCATGCCGTAGTAACTGAAACGTTCCCACATCTCGGTCACAAAGAGCAGGTATAGCCCTTTGGGATGTGCTTGATTAGTCATAGTGATACTTCCTTGTGCAAACGAAGATATGGCCTGTTTTTGTTGTTGTCAGGCTTATTGTTATGCGTATTCCGGAAACTGACGGGTTACCGGGGACAGGTGATGATAGCGATGAAACCATTAGTCAGAAAAGGATTATTTTTCATATGCGAATGTCAATGTTCATAATAAAACATTGTCATTAACTATCAATCGCTTGCCCATCCCAGCAAATACAGGCATGGCAGCGCTTTTTGCCCTTGCTGGCAGTGCGGTTTTGCTGGAGGTTTTGCGCAGTTTTCAACAGTGCAAAAACCATACATTGCTGTGCTGCCGTGATTGAAAATAACAATGTCATCAACGTGTCTTGGCGGGGGCAACTGATTCAACTACTATGCGAGCAAGGTCGTATCCCTATGACAGGAGCCATTGAATGAAGCAGTCATTGCTTGCCGCCAGCGTGCTGGCCGTTACCTTGAGCGGTTGTGGTTACAACACCCTCCAGCAGGAAGATGAAGCCGTGAATGGCGCATGGGCCGAGGTGGTCAACCAGTACCAGCGCCGTGCCGATCTGGTGCCCAATCTGGTCAATACCGTGAAAGGCTATGCCGGCCACGAGAAGGATGTGCTGGTGCAGGTCACGCAGGCCCGGGCCCGGATTGGCAGCCTGCAGCTGGACAGCTCGACGGCCAACGACGAGAAAAAACTGCAGGAATTCGCCAAGGCGCAGCAAACCATGGGCTCGGCCCTGTCGCGTTTGCTGGTCGTCTCGGAAAACTATCCGCAACTGAAGGCCGATGCGGGCTTCCGCGATCTGCAGGCCCAACTGGAAGGCACGGAAAACCGTATCGCGCTGGCACGCAAACGCTATATCACCGCGGTGCAGACCTATAACACCGAGGTCCGCTCGTTCCCGACCAATTTGACGGCAATGGCATTCAGCCTCAAAACCCGGCCGAACTTTACCGTGGAGAATGAAAAGGCGATCTCCACCGCGCCGACCGTCAACTTCGGTTCCAGCGCCGGTAGCTCTGCCGCGCAATGATTCTGCTCCGCGTTCTGTTGGTGCTGGTCGCGAGCCTTGGCATGCTTCCCCTCTATGCCGAGGTGCCTGTGCCCCGGCCGGTGTCGCCCGTCATCGATATGGCGGGTTTCATCACGCCGGCAGAACGGCAAGGACTGGAAAATGAATTGCTGGCGTTTCACCGCCAACATGGCAGCCAGATCGCCATCCTCATCGTGCCCACTGTCGCACCGGAAACCCCTTTTGATTACGGCACTCGCGTCATGGAGTCATGGAGGCTGGGTCGTCAGGGTGTGGATGACGGGGTATTGCTGTTGGTCGCGGTGCAAGAGCGTACCAGCCAACTGCTGGTCGGGCGCGGTCTGGAGGGCATTCTGCCCGATGTCACGGCCAAACGGATTCTCCATCAGGTATTGTCGCCGCGGCTGGCAAGTGGTGAACGTGCTGCCGGCCTGACCGACACCATCAAGGCGGTCGAAAGTGTCGTGCTCAAGGAAGGCTTGCCGGCCCCGGCGGCCAAGCCCAAGGGCAAACCGCAGCAGGGGCAAGACTATTTTTGGGGATCGATGGGGTTGTTGGCGCTGGCCGGGCTGTGGCGCAGGCTGTTCGGCCGGCTCGCTGGCAGTGTCGTCAGCGGTTCATTGATCATGGCGGTGGCGTACGGGATGGGGGCCGGCCTGATGTTGGCGGTCATTCTCGGCGGTGCCGGGTTTCTGTTGTCACTGGTCGGAATTGCCTTTATCTCTATCGGCGGGTCAGGCGGTCGGGGCGGGGGCAATAACTCCGGCGGCTGGGGTGGCGGCGGCGGTGATTATGGCGGGGGAGGTTCTTCCGATAAATGGTAGGATTGTGAGCCATTGGCTTTCAGGGTAGTCTGTCAACTGTCAGATTTTCCTGTTGCAGGAGATGGCACGTGTTGATCCCGCGAGTCCCCGGCGCAGCTGCCTTGTGTGCGGTGCTGCCCCCTAGCTGGTATACCCTCGATCACGTTCTCTGTGACGATTTTCCGCGTTTCTGATGTCTCTTGCGCGCCGTTGGCCGCGCCCGGTTGTTTCCCCTGTTTATTTTCGATCCGGTTTATCCGGCGTTGCGGCGTTGCGCCCTGCGCCGGTGGAGAGTGACATCATGACCCGTCGTATCCCAGAACCTTTCCGTATCAAAATGGTCGAGCCGATTCGCCAGACCACCCCCGAACAACGCCGCATTGCCTTGCAGAACGCCGGTTGGAACCCGTTCCTGCTGGCCTCCGACGATGTCTATATCGACTTGCTGACCGACAGCGGCACTGGCGCGATGAGCGATGTGCAGTGGTCCGGCATGATGCAGGGCGACGAGGCCTATGCCGGCAGCCGCAGTTTCTTCCGTCTCAAACAGTCGGTCGAGGAGGTGACCGGTTTCCGCCACACCCTGCCGACCCATCAGGGACGCGGCGCGGAACAGATCCTGTTTCCCGAACTGGTGAAACGCTGTCGTGGCAAACAGCCGGTATTTGTCTCCAACTATCACTTCGATACCACCAAGGCGCATGTCGAGCTGGCGGGAGCGCGGGCGGTCAATCTGCTGACGCCCATGGCGCTGGATACGGCGCAGGCCTATGACTGGAAGGGCGATTTCGATCTTCCCGCATTGCGGACCCTGCTGGAACAGGAGGGCGACAATGTAGCCGGGGTGATCATCACAGTGACCTGCAACAGTGCCGGTGGCCAGCCGGTCAGCCTGTCGTGCATGCGCGAAGTGAGTCGTCTTGCCCGGGCCGCCGGGGTGCCGGTCATCATCGATGCGGCGCGTTTTGCCGAAAATGCCTGGTTCATCAAGCACCGCGACCGGGATCATGCCGGGGCCGACATCGCCACCATCGTGCGTGCCATGTTCGACTGTGGCGATATCTTCACCATGTCGGCGAAAAAGGACGCCTTGGTCAATATCGGCGGACTGTGTTGTTTTCGCGACGATGACGGACTGTTCCGTGCCGTTCAGGTGCGTTGCGTGGCGATGGAAGGCTTCGTGACCTATGGTGGCCTCGCCGGGCGTGATATGGATGCGCTGGCGATCGGGCTCAAGGAGGGGATGGACGAGGGCTGGCTGACCTACCGCATTGCGCAGGTGGCCTACCTTGGCGAGCGTCTGCAACAGGGCGGTGTGCCGATCCAGACCCCGACCGGCGGGCACGCGGTATTTGTCGATGCGCGGCGCTTGCTGCCGCATGTGCCGGCCAGCCAGTTTCCAGCCCATGCGCTGGCCTGCGAGCTGTATCTGGAGGGCGGGGTCCGCGGCGTGGAGATCGGCTCCTTGCTGCTCGGTCGCAATCCGGCCACCGGCGAGCAGGAGTCCTCGCCGTTCGAATTACTGCGCCTGACCATCCCGCGCCGGGTCTATACCAATGACCACATGGACTACATCGCCGATTGCCTGATTGATGTGGCCGGACGGGCCGCCAGTATCCGGGGCTTGCAATTCGACTACGAGCCTCCGGTGTTGCGGCACTTCACTGCGCGTCTGAAACCGGTGTGAGGCCGTGTTCCGGGGGCTTAATAGTTTTCCGGAACACGGGCGAAATCGCCCTGCATCCACGCTAGCGCCAACGGAAAATGGTCGTGCGGGGCATCCGGGTGGGTGAGCAGCGACACATGGTTATAGTCATGCCGGTGCCCGTCGGCATGACTGAGCCGGTGCACGCAGGAGCGGTGCGGTCCTGACTCGTCACGGAAGCGTTTCACATCGTCGGGATGGCCGCGGCAGGGGTCGTTGCCGGCGGCAAAGTACAGCGCCGGCGGCAAACTGACCTGCTGCGCCGCCTCGCCGTAATCAAAGCCGTCCTCACTGTCTACCCACGGCTTGGGTTGGGCCCACAGCTTGCTTTGCAGATGGCTTTTGTCCGATTCATTATCGGCGCCCAGCCGGATGCGGCGCGCCGGCAGGTAACCAAATACCTTGATCAGCCAGCGCGAGGCGACATTCCACATGAAGTCCACTTCGATCAGCTTGTTCAGATTGCTGACCCGCACACTGCGCTTGGAACCGAAGTAGACCAGACTTTTGACTTCGGGGATCAGGGCGGGGTGGCGGATCAGGGCGCTGCTCATGTGGACACCGCCCCAGGAATGCGCGATCCAGTGCACCGGTTGACCGCCAGTGAGGCGGCGGATCTCGCGATGCAAGGCCGGCAAGTCTTCCGTAATGGTTTCGGTCTGGCCGTGGCGGCTGGCGCGGCTGATGGGCGGCAGGCTGTTGCCCCGTCCGCGCAGATCCGCGACAAAGACATCGTAACCGGCTTCGGCCAGATAGTGCGCCAGCCCCTTGCCGGAGTCCGAGTAAAAGATCCGGCCATTGGCCATCACGCCGTGCACCATCAAGACCGCTTCGCCGCCTTCTACGCAGCGCAGGCGTTTCATATAGAGCTGTTCGTCGGGCGTTACCGGAACGTAAAGGTCTTCGCTGAGTTTGGGCACGGCATCCTCACGGTGGGAAAACAATCAATCAAGCGTTTGCTCAAGGATTGCCGATGGCGTTGTCATCGTCAAGTGGTCGTCGCTTGCAACAGTTGCAAGCAGTTTGTGCTATGGTGTTGCTGCACGATGTCTAACGTCTCGATACAAGGAAAGTGACTATGCGCAAATTTGTGATGGTGTCCCTGCTTGCCCTGTTTACCGCCAATCTGGCGTTCGCTGCCGACAGTGGCTGTGAGGCCCGCGCTGCCGAGAAGAAACTGTCCGGCGCGGCCAAGTCCAGCTTTTTGAAAAAGTGTGAAAAGGATGCCATGAGCGCCGCCAGTGCGCCGGCAGCGGCACCGATGGGCTGTGAAGCCCGTGCCGCCGAGAAGAAACTGGCCGGTGCGGCAAAGA
>JAGLBD010000048.1:0-24001 GCA_018260425.1 Pseudogulbenkiania sp.
GCGTGCATCCACCTCATCGAATTGCGCCAGTTCATCGGCGTCGATATCCAGTACCGCGGCAACCTCGCCGGCGGCATTTCTCAGTGGTACCACAATTTCCGAACGGGCGGCGCTGGAGCAGGCGATGTGCCCGGGAAACGCATCGACATCCTCGACGACCAGCGTGCGGTTTTCTTTCCAGGCACTGCCGCAGACACCCCGGCCAAACGGGATGCGGGTGCAGGCGATCGGTCCCTGGAACGGTCCCAGTACCAGTTGGTCGCCCTTCACCAGATAGAAACCCGTCCACAGCCAGTCAAAGGTCATGGACAGTGCTGCGGCCAGATTGGCCAGTGCCGCAATCTGGTCGGTCTCGCCTTCGCACAGGGCGATGGCTTGCGGGATCAGGGTGGCGTAGCGTTGTTCTTTGCTGCCAGCTTCGATGGTAAGTGATTCTGCCATGATGTCGTTGCTTGAGTTAACCGACCGGCTACCTTATCACATATTACTTGGCGTGAAATGTCTGGTTTTCTACCATGAGGGTATTGATATAGATCAAGGTCCGTTTTATAGTTTCAGAAATTACTGAAAATTCAGAACGGACTAAACATGAATCTCTCACCGTTGGCTGAACGCTTTGTGCTGCACTTTGGCGAAATGGGTAGCCGCTGGGGTGTGAACCGGACCGTCGGGCAAATCTACGCGGTGTTGTTCATCGCCCCGTCGCCGCTTAATGCCGATGATATCGTCGATGCCCTCGGCGTGTCACGCTCCAACGTCAGCATGGGGCTCAAGGAATTGCAGTCATGGCGGCTGGTCCGCATGGTGCATCAGGCGGGTGACCGGCGTGACTACTTTGAAACGCCCAAAGACGTCTGGGAAATTTTTCGGACGCTTGCCGAAGAGAAGCGCAAACGGGAAATCGAACCGACCTTGAGCTTCCTGCGCGATGCGCTGATGGATGCCCCGGGGGACGATGCCGAGCGCCACGCACAAGAAAAAATGCGCCAGATGCACGAGCTGATCGATCTGGCCAATGGTTGGTTCGATGATATTCATGAGCTGTCGCCGCAAACGCTGGAAAGCCTGATGAGGATGGGTGCCAAAGTGTCGCGTGTCCTCGAATTTGCCAATCAACTACGCGGCGTGGGCCGGGAGTAAGTCATGAAACGACTGGTCGGAAACTGGCGCGACGGGGCGCTGTGGCGCGACATCCTGCTGGTGCTGCTGGTCAAGTGTGTAGTGCTGTACCTCATCGGTTCACTGTTCTTTTCCCACCCGCTGGCACGTCATATGACCGTGCCGGTCGATCTGGTCGGCACTCACCTGACCGGAACGGATGGACCGGATTCCACAGGAGAAAACCATGTTGCCCGCCCTTGATGTCGTCGAGTTGTCACGGCTGCAGTTCGGCTTGACGGCGATGTTTCATTTCTTGTTTGTTCCGCTGACGCTGGGCATGGCCTGGCTGCTGTTTATCTGTGAGTCGGTCTTCGTCATGACCGGCAAGGAAGTCTATCGCGACATGACGCGCTTCTGGGGCAAGTTGTTCGGTATCAACTTCGCCATGGGCGTCACGACCGGGCTGACGCTTGAGTTCCAGTTCGGTACCAACTGGGCCTACTACTCGCACTATGTCGGGGATATCTTCGGCATCCCGCTGGCGCTGGAAGGGATGATGGCCTTTTTCCTGGAATCGACCTTCATCGGCCTGTTCTTTTTTGGTTGGGACCGACTCAGCCGCGGCAAGCATTTGATGGTGACGTTTCTGGTGGCCCTGGGCTCCAGTCTTTCCGCCTTGTGGATTCTGGTGGCCAATGGCTGGATGCAGAACCCGGTGGGTGCCGAGTTCAACTATCAAACCATGCGCATGGAGCTGAGTAGCCTGTCCGAGGTGTTCTTCAACCCGGTAGCGCAGGTCAAGTTTGTCCACACCGTGGCTTCGGGTTATGTGGCCGCTTCGCTGTTTGTGCTGGGTGTGTCCAGTTGGTATTTGCTCAAGGCGCGGGACACCGGCTTTGCCTTGCGTTCCTTTGCCGTGGCTGCCGGGTTTGGCCTTGCCTCGGTGTTGTCGGTGCTGGTGCTGGGTGATGAGTCTGGCTACACCGCTGGCGAAGTGCAGCAAGTCAAACTGGCCGCCATCGAGGCGGTGTGGGAAACCGAGCCGGCTCCGGCGCCGCTGACCGTGATTGGCTGGCCGGACCAGCAGGCGGAAAAGACTCACTATGCGGTACAGATCCCGTGGTTGATGGGGCTGATGGCGACCCGCAGTATCGATAAACCGGTGGTCGGCATCAAGCAATTGAAGGTGCAGTACGAGAAGCGCATCCGCAGTGGTCAGCAAGCCTATGCCGCCTTGGTCAGCTTGCGGGCCGGTGACCGTAGCCCCGCGGTGATGGAGAAATTTAACGCCCACAAGGCTGATCTGGGCTATGGCTTGTTACTCAAGCCCTATACCTCCCGGGTGGTGGATGCGTCCGAGGCGCAAATCCGTGCGGCGGTGAATGACACCATTCCGGCGGTGGCGCCGATTTTCTTTAGTTTCCGGGTGATGGTGGGGCTGGGTATCCTGTTCCTGTTTATTTTCTCCAGTTCGGTATGGTTCCTGTGGCGACGCAATCTTGCGCCACAACGCTGGCTGCTCCGTCTTGCCCTGTTCAGTATTCCCTTGCCCTGGGTGGCCATCGAGTGTGGCTGGTATGTGGCAGAGGGTGGGCGTCAACCCTGGACGATCTCCGGTATCTTGCCGGTGAAGCTGTCGGCCTCCTCGCTGGATGTGTCCCAGTTGCATTTCAGCCTGTTCGGATTGCTCTCCCTCTACCTTATGTTGTTCATCGTGGAGATGTGGTTGATGGTCAAAACCATTCGCAAGGGCCCGGCCAGTCTGGGAACCGGGCGGTATCACGGCGAAGAGGGGGCGACCGCGCCTGCTCTGAAGGAGGTGGGTCATGTTTGATCTAATGACATTGCAGCTGATCTGGTGGGGCGTGATGTGTCTGTTGGTGGCTGGCTTTGTGCTGACTGACGGTTGGGATCTGGGGGCGGCCATGTGGCTGCCGTGGCTGGCAAAAGAGGACGGCGAGCGCCGTCTGATCATCAATGCCGTCGGCCCGACCTGGGAAGGTAATCAAGTCTGGCTGGTCACCTTGGGCGGTGCGGCCTTTGCCATCTGGCCGATGGTCTATGCCGCGGCGTTCTCGGCGTTCTATGGCGCGATGATGCTGATTCTGTTTGGCTTGTTCTTGCGCCCGGTCGGATTTGACTATCGCGGCAAACTGGCCTCGCCGCGCTGGCGCTCGGTATGGGACTGGCTGCTGTTCACTGGCGGCTTGGTGCCCTCATTGGTGCTGGGCATTGCGCTGGGCAATCTGTTTGTCGGCTTGCCGTTCCGTTTCGACAACGAAATGCGGCTTGGCTATCACGGGGCGTTTGTTGACTTGCTGTCACCCTTCGCTCTGTGGAGTGGCGTTGCGGCGGTGCTGGTCTGTTTGCTGCATGGTGCGGGCTACATTGTTTACAAAACCCGTGGCGCCCCGGCCCAACGGGCGCGACGGGTGATGCCGGCTTTGTCGGTATTGATCGTGGCGTGGTTCGTGTTGGGTGGCGGATTGCTGTACTCCATGCCGGGTTGGGTGTTGCAGGGTGCGGCAACTGCCGGAGAGCCTTTGGTCAAGTCGGTGGCGTTGGTGCCGGGGGCCTGGTTCGCCAATTACGCGCAGCATCCGGCGTTGTGGGGAATTCCTGCGCTCGGCGTGTGCGGTGTTGTGCTGGTGGTGTTCGGGGCGCGTCGTGCCATGCCGCGCGTGGCATTGAGCGGGACGTCGGTCGTGGTGGTGTCGGCGCTGGCGATGGCGGCAGCCAGTTTGTTTCCCTTTGTCTTGCCTTCCCGTCTCGATCCGGTGTCAAGCCTGACGGCATGGGATTCCACCTCGAGCCAGCGAACCCTGGGCATCGGGCTGTGTATCGTGGTGGTGATGCTGCCGGTGATCCTGTTCTACACCCGTTGGGTCTATCGGGTGCTGCGCGGCCCGGTAACGGCCGAGAGCCTGAAGAACGATACCTTTACCTATTGAGGAGCTGTCATGTGGTACTTCGCATGGATTTTGGGATTGGGGCTCGCGGTCGCGCTGGGGATCATCAGCTTGCTGTGGCTGGAGAGTCACTATGCCTTCGGTGTGCGGGACGAGACGGCGACCCGTGAGCGTTTCGAGCAATTTCGCAACGACGCCAAGTAGCGTGGTTCAGTAAAACAAAGCCGCCTGTGTTTGAAAACAGGCGGCTTTGTTGTGTGCGGCGAATGAGTCCCGTGCCGTCACATGGTGTGCTGGCCACCATTCATGGCGATATTGGCGCCGGTCATGAATCCGGCGTTGTCAGAGGCGATCCAGCTGACCAGCGAGGCGATTTCCTCCGGTTTGCCGAGGCGGCCCACCGGGATCTGCGCCACAATCTTGTCGCGATGTTCTTGCGGGACGGCCATGACCATATCGGTGGCGATATACCCCGGGGAAACGGTATTTACCGTCACGCCCTTGCGAGCCACTTCCTGCGCCAGCGCCATGGTGAAACCATGCATGCCGGCCTTGGCGGCCGAGTAGTTGGATTGACCGAACTGACCCTTTTGGCCATTGATCGACGAGATGTTGACGATGCGGCCAAATCCCTGTTCCACCATCGCATCGATCACCGGGCGGGTGACATTGAACACCGAATCCAGGTTGGCCGAGATCACCTGATGCCAGTCGTCTGCGGTCATCTTGCGGAAACTGTTGTCGCGGGTGATGCCGGCATTGTTGACCAGCACGCTGATGGTGCCGATTTCCTGATGAATCTGCGCCACCATGGTTGCGCATTGCTCGGTGTTGGTGACGTCGCATTGATAAGCATGGACGTCGTAACCGGCTTGCTTCATCTCGGCAAGCCAGGCGGTCTCCTTGCCGGGTTTGCTATAGGTCGTCACGATGGCGTGGCCGGCTTCGGCCAGTGCCTTGCAGATGGCGGTGCCGATGCCGCCCATTCCACCGGTGACCAGTGCGATACGCTTCGTCATAGTGCTGCTCCTCTTATAGTGGGAAGACGGATGCTGCTGTATGGCTTATATCGTGTTGCTGCTGCCGATTCGGGATTCTGCGTGTTTTTCGTTAACCCCTGATTACAGCATACGAAGCGCAAGGTTTAAAGTAAATCTGGCCTAAAGGACAGTGTTCAATGCTATTGACCTAAGACAACTCGTCAGTAAGTTTTTGTAGCAATGCCATTCGCATTGGGCGGATATCTCCGGATTCTGCCGCGGCCTTGACCGCGCAGCCGGGCTCCATACGGTGCGAACAATTATGGAAACGACACTGACCGATGTAGGGACGAATTTCCGGGAAATAGTAAATCAGGTCGGTCGGTTTGAGGTGCTTCAGACCGAATTCCTGCAGGCCGGGCGAATCGATCAGATGACTGTCGGCATCAATGTGGAACAGGGTGGCATGCGTGGTGGTGTGCTTCCCCGAATCCAGTGCGGTGGAGATGTCCCCGGTCCGTGCGCGTGCCTCGGGCAAGAGTGCATTGGTCAGGGTGGATTTGCCCATCCCGGACTGTCCGACGAAAACGCTGGTTTCTCCGGTCAGCAAGGGGCGCAGGCTGTCGATGCCGTCCAGTGCCGAAACGCTGATCATGGTGTAGCCCAGCGCCGTGTACGGAGCCAGGCGCTCCAGTAGTGCGGCGGTTTCCGGCAAGTCGGCCTTGTTGACGACGATGACCGGGTCGATGTCGGCGGCTTCGGCGGCGATCAGGCAGCGGTTCAGCAATTCCTCGCTGGGACTGGGGACGGCTGCCGTGACGAACAGGATGCGCGTCACATTGGCCGCGATCATCTTGGCTTTCCAGTCGTCCTGGCGGTAGAGCAGACTGTTGCGTGGCTCGGCGCTCTCGATCACCGCCTGCTCGGCATTCTGGATCAGGACGTTGACCCGGTCGCCACAGGCGAAGTCAACCCGTTTGCCGCGCGCGGTACAGTCATATTCACGACCATCGACTTCGACAATGAAGCGACGGCCGTGGCTGCGGATGATTTGTCCAATGGCAGGTGTCATGCGCGTTTCGCCAGCAGTGCTTCGGTTTTGGCGGCACAAATGAAGTCGTTAAGGGTCAGGCCGCCGGCATCGTGGGTGGAAAACCTGACTTGCACCCGGTTGTAGTGCACCGACATGTCCGGGTGATGGTCCTCGCGGTGCGCGATCCAGGCGAGCGCATTGACGAAGGCCATGGTCTGGTGGAAGTCAGGGAAGCGAAACCACTTGATGATCTCGATGCCTTCAATAGTCCAGTCCGGCAGACTGCCCAGCAGTTGTGCGACAGTGGCGGGCGTCAGCGGACTGGCGCCGTGGCGGGGTTCGCAATTCAGTTCGAGGAGTTGGTTCAACGTGGTATCCCCTTGAGGTGTTGGATCCGCAGCGAAGCCGGCGGATGCGAGTCATAAAACGCGGAGTATACCGGGTCTGGCGTCAAGGTCGAGGCGTTGTCGCGGTAAAGCTTGACCAAGGCCCGTGTCAATGCCTCGCCATCGCTCTGGCGGGCGGCAAAAGCATCGGCTTCATATTCATGACGACGCGACAGCCAGCTGCCCAGTGGCGTCAGCGGGAAGGTCAGGGCCGGCATGACCAGCAGGAACAGCAAAAAACCGGTGGCCGGGCTTGGCTGGTCCACGCCGAGGGCATGGAAGAAGGCCGGGCTGGCCATCAGTTGCCCCAGAATGAACAGCAAGGCCAGGCTCAGGGCAAACACCATCGCGATGTGCTTGCGGATGTGGTTGCCCTTGAAGTGACCCAGCTCGTGGGCCAGTACCGCCTCGATCTCGTCGGGGGCCAGTTGTTTCAGCAAGGTATCAAAAAACACGATGCGCTTGCTGCGGCCAAGACCGGTGAAGTAGGCGTTGCCATGGCGCGAGCGTGTCGAGCCGTCCATGACAAATACCCCGCGACTGGCAAAACCGCAGCGTTCGAGCAAGGTGGTGATGCGTGCCTTGAGTGCGTCATCCTCCAGCGGGGTAAAGCGGTTGAACAGCGGGGCAATCAGGGTCGGGTAGCACGCGACCATGAGCAGGTTGAAGCTGATCAGCGCGCCCCAGGTCCACAGCCACCACAGGCTGCCGCCTTGCTCTACCAGCCATAGCGCCAACGCCAGCAGCGGCAGGCCGATGACACTTCCGACCAGCGCGCCTTTGATCAGGTCGGTGAGGTAGAGCCGAAGACTCATGGTATTGAAGCCGAAGCGGGCTTCGGTCACAAAGGTGGCGTACAGGGACAAGGGTAGCGATACCAGCCACGACAGCAAAGAAAACGCCGCAAACACCGCGACACCTTGCAGCAAGGGTGTGACGGCCAGCGACTGGCAGAGGGTTTGCAGCCAGCCAAGCACCCCGCCCAGCGTCATGACGAAAGCGAGCAGGGTGTCGAGCGCCGCGCCGAGCACGGCCTGACGCACTTTGGCCCGGGTGTAGTCGGCCGCTTTCTGATGATCGGCCAGGCTGATGGCCTCTTGAAAGTCGACCGGTACTAGCTGGCGATGGGCTGCGACATGGCGGAGTTGACGCTGCGCCAGCCAGACTTTGGTGAGCAGGCTGGCAATGAGAGCGGCGATAAAGAACAAGGTAATGGCGTGGGTCATCGTTGTGATGTCATGAATGTTTGCGAGAGTTGCTGCAAAAGGTGAAAATGGCAGGTATCACGTGAAAGAAGACAAGTATGGCACAAGATCAAAACAACCTCATCTGGCTGGACATGGAAATGACCGGCCTTAATCCCGACAGCGACCGGATCATCGAACTGGCCGCGGTGGTCACCGACAGCCAATTGAACGTGATTGCCGAATCACCGGTGTTTGTCGTGCATCAGACCGATGCCGTGCTGGATGGCATGGATGACTGGAACAAGTCCACGCATGGCCGCTCCGGCCTGATCGAGCGCATTCGCCAGTCGACCCTGACCGAATCCGCTGCCGAGGAAGGCATGCTGGCGTTCCTGGTCGAGCATGTTCCGGCGCGTACCTCGCCGATGTGCGGTAACTCGATTTGTCAGGATCGCCGCTTCATGGCGCGCTGGATGCCCGCACTGGAAGCGCATTTCCACTACCGTAATCTGGATGTCTCGACGCTGAAGGAACTGTGCAAGCGCTGGAAGCCGGAAATTGCCCGCGGCGTCGTGAAGAAAGGTCGTCACCAGGCGATGGCGGACATCCATGAATCGATCGAAGAAATGCGTTACTATCGCGAAAACTTTATCAAATTGTAATATCTGAGCCGTCAGCAGAACCCAGGAGACCGCTTTGGCTGTTCGTCACGTTCCCGATTTGCGTTTCGTTGTCAATCGCCAGCAGGAGATCAATGCCTCTCCGGCGTGGGCGCGCCTGCACCAGCATCAACGTGCCACGCGCCACATGCACATGAAGGAGTTGTTCGAGCAGGATCCCGAACGGTTTTCCCGGTTTTCCGTGAGGCTCGAGGGCCTGTTGTTCGATTACTCCAAGAACCGGGTAACGGATCGCACGCTGGAGTTGTTGTTCGATCTGGCCGAAGTGGCCGGATTGAAGGACTGGATGCGCAAGTTGCGCGATGGCGAGCGCATCAATGTCAGCGAGGGTCGCGCTGTGTTGCACACGGCATTGCGTCTCCCCGCCGGTGCCAGCTGCATGCTGGATAAGGAAAACGTCGTACCGGCGGTGCAAAACGTGTTGGGCCGGCTGGAAACCTTCAGCAACGCGGTGCGTGACGGCAGCTGGACCGGGTTTACCGGCAAGCGCATCACCGATGTCGTCAATCTCGGCATTGGCGGTTCTGATCTGGGGCCGCTGGTGGTGGCCGAAGCGCTGGCACCCTATATGTCGCCTGATTTACGTATTCACTTTGTCTCGAATGTCGACGGGCAGCAGATTGCCCGGACGCTGGCGGGCCTGAATGCCGAGACCACCTTGTTCATCGTGGCCTCCAAGTCGTTTGCCACGCCGGAAACCCTGCTCAATGCGACGGCGGCCCGGCGCTGGTTCTTGCAGTTTGCGGCGGAAGAGGCGATTGCCCGGCACTTTGTTGCCGTGTCGACCAATGAAGCGGCGGTGCGTGAGTTTGGTATCGACCCCGAGAATATGTTCGGCTTCTGGGATTGGGTCGGCGGCCGGTATTCGGTGTGGTCGGCCATTGGTTTGCCGGTGATGCTGGGGATCGGTTTTACGGCATTCCGCGAGTTTTTGGCGGGCGCCCACCAGTTGGACGAGCATTTTTTCTCGGCGCCGTTCGAGCGCAATATCCCGGTGATCATGGCCTTGCTCGGGGTGTGGTACAACACCTTTTATCGTGCCCATACCCACGCCATCATGCCTTACGATCACGGCTTGCGCCGGTTGCCGGCGTATATCCAGCAATTGGATATGGAGTCCAATGGCAAGCGGGTTGGCCGCTATGGTGAGCGACTCGATTTTGATACCGGGCCGGTAATTTGGGGCGAAGAGGGCGTCAATAGCCAGCATGCCTTTTTCCAGCTGCTGCATCAGGGAACCCGCCTGGTGCCCTGTGATTTCATCGTGCCGATGAACAGTCATTACCCGGTGGCGGATCAGCACAAGGTGCTGGTGGCTAATTGCTTTGCCCAGACCGAAGCCTTGATGCGCGGCAAGACCGAATCGGAAGTGTTGCGGGAGTTGAAGGACGTCGCCGGTGACCGCATCGACGTGTTGTTGCCGCAGAAACTGTTTCCGGGTAATCAGCCCTCCAATACCTTTGCGCTGGACCGCGTGACCCCGCGTACCCTGGGTATGTTGATGGCGGCTTACGAGCACAAGGTGTTTGTGCAGGGGGTGATTTGGGGAATCAATTCCTTTGACCAGTGGGGCGTCGAGTACGGCAAGCAGCTGGCCAGCCAAATCCTTCCAGAGCTATCGGGAGAGGCGAGCCATGCCCATGACTGCTCGACGAGTGGTCTGATTCGTCATTTCCTCGAGACACATCATGACTGACTCTCTGGCGCAGCGGCTGGGTGCGGCGTTGAGCGCGCGCGGTCAGAGCGTGGCAACCGCAGAGTCGTGTACCGGCGGGATGGTGGCGGCAGCCCTGACCGATATTGCCGGGTCTTCTGCCTGGTTCGGCTTTGGTTGGGTGACCTATGCCAATGAGGCCAAGCAGCAGGAAATTGCCGTGTCGCCGGTGACTCTGGCGACGTTTGGTGCCGTGAGTGAACACACCGTGCTGGAAATGGCCGCCGGGGCCCGCAATGCGTCGGGGGCGGATTTTGCCGTGGCCATTTCGGGGATCGCCGGGCCGGGAGGCGCCGTCCCGGGCAAGCCGGTCGGCACCGTCTGGTTTGCCGTGGACGGGCCGCAGGGGTGTGTGACGCGTTGCGAGCGGTTCGAGGGGGATCGTGCTGCGGTGCGTGCTGCCGCCCGGGATGCTGCCTTGGCGCTGTTGCTGGAATGCGTGACGGCAGCGTGAGGTCTGCGACGTTCCGCTACGCCTTGTTCTTGTCCTGACCCGATTCCGGGTCTTTTTTGCGCGCACGCGGGTGCGCGTCATCATACACTTTCGCCAGATGTTGATAGTCCAGGCTGGTGTAGATCTGGGTGGTCGACAGATTGGCGTGGCCGAGCAGTTCCTGTACGGCGCGCAGGTCCCCCGAGGACTGCAGCAGGTGAGAAGCAAAGCTGTGCCGCAGCATGTGCGGGTGGACATGGCGGTCGCAACCGGTCTTGACCGCCCACTCGGCGAGCCTTTTTTCTATCTGGCGACCACTGAGCCGTTTGCCGCTCTTGCCGACGAACAGGGCCGTTTCTCCTGCTTGTGCCTGCCGTTGTGCCAGCCAGTGTTCGATTTCCTGCAGGGCCTTGCTGCCCACCGGCACCACTCGGGTTTTGTTGCCCTTGCCAAGCACGGTGGCCAGCCGGTCGGCGCGATCAATGTCGTTCAGGTTGAGGTTGGCCAGTTCGGAGAGGCGCAGCCCGGAGGAGTAAGCCAGCTCGAACATCGCCCGGTCGCGTTGTGCCAGCACGTCATCGGTAGGAATGGCATCAAGCAGGCCCGAGGTGGCGTCGACCGGCAGGGCGTGTGGCAAGGGTTTGGGTGAGCGGGGTGCCCGCAAGCCGGTGCAGGGCGTTGCAGTAATCTCGCCGCAGTCCTGTAGCCAGGCGTAGAAACTCCGCCAGGCGGACAGGACGCGCGCCAGAGACCGCCCGGACAGGCCTGACGCGTGCAAACGCGCAAGGCTTTTGCGAATGTCGCCCGGGCTTGCCGCGATAAGGCCGGTTTCGCCCAGCTGTGCTGTCAGAAGGGTCAGGTCGCGGCGGTAGGCGGTGCGGGTACGCGGACTCTTGCCCTCGCCCAGCAGGCTGCGATCAAAGCGGTCGAGCAGTTCCTGACTCATTTGCGGGTTCGCAGCCGGCCCATCAGGCGTTCCAGCAGGTGCAGGTCTTGCTCGTTCTTGAGCAGCGCGCCGGCCAGCGGCGGAGTGGTCTCGCCATTGCGTACGGCGGCCAGCTCGGCCGTGTCGATGTTTCCGGCCGTTAGCAGGCGGATCCAGTCCAGCAGCTCCGAGGTGGTCGGTTTCTTTTTCAGGCCGGCCACGTCGCGTAGCGAAAAGAAAATCTCCAATGCTTCACGTACCAGTGACTGCTGAAGGTCCGGGTAGTGGACGTCGATGATCGCCTGCATGGTGTCTGCATCCGGAAAACGGATGTAATGGAAGAAACAGCGGCGCAGGAAGGCGTCCGGCAGCTCTTTCTCGTTATTCGAGGTGATGATGATGACCGGGCGTTGCCGGGCCTTGATGAAGGTCTGCAGTTCCGGAACAAAAAACTCCATTTGGTCCAGTTCGCGCAACAGGTCGTTGGGGAACTCGATGTCGGCTTTGTCAATCTCGTCGATCAACAGCACCGGCGGCGTGTCGGCTTCGAAGGCTTGCCACAATTTACCCTTGACGATGTAGTTGGCGATATCGGCGACCCGGGCATCGCCCAGTTGCGAATCCCGCAGCCGGGATACGGCGTCGTATTCGTAAAGGCCGTGTTGTGCCTTGGTGGTCGATTTTATCGGCCAGACGATCAGTTCGCGCGCGAGGCTTCTGGCCACCTCCTCGGCGAGCATGGTTTTGCCGGTGCCTGGCTCGCCTTTGATCAGCAACGGGCGTTCGAGGGTGATGGCGGCATTGACGGCCATCATCAGGTCGTCGGTGGCAACGTAGCGGTCGGTTCCGGTGAAGCGGCTGGTCATGGTGTGGTTCGGTCGCAGTGGCAAAGTGCCTAGTATAAATGACAGGGCCGCCATGCGGCGGCCTGACGGGGTGGGGTGGTGGCGGTCAGGCGCGGGATCGGTTGAGGTTGGCCTCGATGTCCTCGAGCGTGATGTTCCATTTTTGCATCATGTAGCGTAATAGCGTCATTTCCGGATCGCTGATTTCCCCGTCGGACTTGCAGAGGTCCACGGTGATGGCGCAAGTCAGAATGCGTTTGCCTTGATCGGTGATGCCGTCCAGCAGGGTGTCGACACGGGCCTTGTCGATCAGTTTGATCGAACCGTCGTCCTCGTCGGCCTCGTCGGAGATATCGTCGCAGTACTCGGAGAGAATTTGTGCGAAGCGACGGCGCTCGATACCGATAAGGTCGTAGGTATGCAGCTTTTCCAGAGCGTCCAGCTCCCTGGCATCCATATTGCCATCGGTAATCATGACCATGGCCAGAATGCGGGCAATCGCCTCCGGGCTGTTGGCGGGATATGTTCTCATAGGGGGCCCTCCTTTGTTGTTATTGGCAGAATCGTGCGGCGAAAGTCTCCGGGATAGGAATGACCTTACGGCGTCCGTAATCAAAAAACACGATGCCTGTCTTTAATCTTGCCACTTCTTTCGCTGTTTTGTCATCGATTGCTTGATAAATCAGGTCGATGCCGCAGCGGGAGATGTCGCCGATGCCGATTTTGAAGCGCAGCCGGTCGCCGTGGTGCCCCTCGGTCTTGTAGCAGATCGCCGCGTCCGCCATGATGATTCCGGCGCCCTCGATGTCGAGTTCCGTGTAGCCGGCCTCGGCCAGTAGCCGGATGCGTGCCTCGTGAGCCAGGCGCAGAATGGCATCGTTGCCCATATGGCCACCGTAATTAATGTCGCTGATACGGATGTCCAGCAGGGTTTCGAAGATAAACTGATCGGGGAGGGCTATCTCGACGCGTGCCATGGTCTGTCCAATGATAAGGGTGTTAGAGTCTAATGGAAGTATTTAATCTGCATCAACCGCTACCCGGGTTGTTTTGCTAGACTTGAGACATGAGTAGAGGGTTAACTTCAGGAAGAGAGCGAATAATGTACAAGAGAATCTTTGTTCCGGTGGACGATAGTCAGTCCTCCAATGTCGCGCTGGCAGAAGCCTGCAAGCTGGCTACCGCTCTGGGTTCCGAGTTGCGTCTGGTTCACGTGGTCGATCTTGCCCAGTTTGGCTGGGGAGGGACGGAGTTTCTGGATGCCGCTGAATTGCAAAAGTCGGTAAAAGAGTCCGGCGAGCAGGTGTTGGCGGCATGTTGCGACACGGTAAAGGCGTCCGGTCTTGGCGTGGAAAGCAAGATTCTGGAAAGCTGGGGCGACAAGATTGCGTCGGTGTTGATCAATGACGCGAACCAGTGGGGGGCGGATCTGGTGGTGATGGGGACGCACGGCTGGACCGGTTTGATGCACTTGTTGATGGGCAGCGTGGCTGAGGGCTTGCTCAAGCAGTCCGATATCCCGGTGTTGCTGATCCGAAACTCCGGTGAGTGAAATCGCGCATGACACGGGACTGGCCTGAAGACGGTTCCCCGTGCCTGCAGCGGTAAAAAAACATCCCGTGCCATCCGGTCCGGGATGTTTTTTTGTTGTATAAAAACAAAGCCCTGCATCAATTGACAGGGCTTTGTTCATTCCGGGGATCCCGCAGAGATCCCGGAGGAGGTCAACCAGCGACGGCTTCTGCCGAGCCTTCCTGGGATTCCAGCTTGGAACGTACGGCCTTGCGCAGGCTTTTGTACAGATCCGGGTGGGTTTCTTTCAGGTACTCGACGATTTCGAAGTCTTCGCGGCGGACGCGGGCCAGGTCGATTTGCTCAACGTGAACCAGGCGCAGCAGTTCGCGTACCGGCTTGGGCATGTTGCGACCGCTTTCGTAGCGGGAGCCGCCGGATTGGGTAACGCCGATGCGGCTCCAGAACTCTTGTTGGTTCAGGCCGAGCTTACGACGGATTTCGCGGGGGTTGGCGATCTTTTCAAACAGTTTCATGAGTGTTCCTCTCAGGATAGGGTAATCGGTGCTATTGGTGTCTTTATAGAGCATCCCGACACTCTCAAAATAGCAAATTAATTCAATGGGATAATTTGAATCTTGTTAAGAGAAATAGTTCCCGGGAATTGCCAATAGCGTATCAATTTTTTCTTATGTTAGCGTCTTCTAATTGTCAAGGACAATGGTATTTTCTCAGAATGACGCAAATCGAAATGCGGGTGTCGCATTTCGAACATTTCCGAATGAAAAAGTTCAATTCGAAAAGAATAAAAAGGGGGAGGTGGCGAGCCTGACCCCCGGCACTTGCACTAAATAACTGTGGCTGCTTCCTTCCGGACCTGACCAGGTTCGCTATCGTGCAATGCGGGGAGACCCGCCATAGAAGGACTGCATTCTACCCGGACTTTTGCTGTTTGCCAAGCGCTTGTAACAATTGTCACTAATGCTGTGCGAGCGGCACCGGGTGGATTATGCTTGGGTTCTGTCTTCCGGGAGGGGTGTTTTCATGTCCGATGCTACGCTTGAGTTGCTGGCCAGACTGGTTGCGTTCGATACCACCAGCCGCAACTCCAATCTGGCCTTGATCGAATGGGTCAGAACCTATCTGGACAGTTTGGGCGTGGCTTCGCATCTGACCTATTCAGATGACGGAAGCAAGGCCAATCTGTTCGCCCGGGTAGGGCCGCCGGAGTTGCCGGTGGTGCTGCTGTCCGGTCATACCGATGTGGTGCCGGTGGACGGCCAGTCCTGGAGCACTGATCCGTTTGCCTTGGCTGTGCGTGACGGTCGGGCCTATGGTCGCGGTACGGCCGACATGAAGGGCTTCATTGCCTGCGTGCTGGCCTGGTTGCCCGGCGTGGTGGCGTTGGCGAACTCCGGCAAATTGTCCCGGCCGGTGGGGATTGCCCTTTCGTATGATGAGGAAGTAGGTTGCCTTGGCGTTGGTCGACTGATAGAGGATCTGGTGGCGCGCGGCATCGGGGTGTCGGGGTGCCTGATCGGCGAGCCGACCAGCATGAAGCCGGTCATTGCCCATAAAGGTATTGCCCATTACCGCTGCGTGGTACGGGGGCGTGAGGCGCACTCCTCGTTGACGCCGCGGGGTGTCAATGCGATCGAGTTTGCGGCAAGACTGATCAGTCACATTCGCAAGCTCGCCGATGCCGAGGCGCAGTTCGGTCATCGGCATGCCTTGTATGATGTGCCGTTTGCCACCTTGCAGACCGGTTTGGTGCATGGAGGCGTCGCCGCCAATATTGTGCCGCGCGACTGCGAATTTGTTTTCGAGTGTCGCTGGCTGCCCGGCGATCGTCACGAGCGCTTTGTCGATTCGGTGCGCGATTATGCGGTTTTGCTGGAAAAGGAAATGCGTGAAGTCGCCGAAGAGGCCTCCATTCATTTCGAAGCACTGGTGAACTGCCCGCCATTCGAAGCCGTGGAGCATAGCGAGGTGCTGCAGTATGCGCACGAATTGGCGGGATGTTGCCGCTCTGAAGGTAGTGGGGTGGCCTACACCACCGAGGCCGGGCGCTTCAGCGAGGCGGGCATTCCCTGCGTGGTGTTCGGGCCTGGAGCGATACGCGAGGCGCATCGACCAAATGAATTTGTTGAGCTGCATCAATTGGAAGCGTGTACGGCATGGCTGGAGCGCTTGGGAGAGTGTCTGCAAAGCGGCAAAATCGTGCAAGAGAGCTTTGCCTGAGCGTATTCACCGCTTAGAATACAGGTGCGAAGGTGCCCGCCCGTCCTCGGCATGGATTGGCGGGTTTGTTTTTTTTAGTGGATGTGAGAACAATAATGAGTCAAGACAGCAGCAAGGCCAGGGACGGCTTTACATCAAGTTTTGGAGTGTTGGCAGCGACCTTGGGGTCGGCTGTCGGTTTGGGTAATATCTGGATGTTTCCCTATCTGACCGGTTCCAGCGGCGGGGCAGGGTTTTTGTTGGTGTATCTGGCGGCGACCCTGTTGGTGGGTTTGCCGGTGATGATTTCCGAGATCATGCTGGGTCGGCACGCCAAAGCGGATGCCGTGACCACCATGATCAAGCTGGCGCCGCGCCGCCAGCCGTGGTGGCTGGTCAGCGCCTTTGGCGTGTTGGCGGCGTTCCTGATCATGTCCTTCTATACGGAAGTGGCTGGCTGGGTATTTGCCTATGTGTTCAAGGCGATTGGTGGTGGCTTGTTGTCCACCGACCCCAAAGTGACTTCGGCTGCGTTCGACAGCATGGTTGGCGATCCGGTGCAGTCGCTGGTCTGGCAGTGGGTAGTGCTGGTGGTCATCGGCGGCATCCTGCTGATGGGCGTCTCCAAAGGGATTGAAGCCGTCACCAAGAAGCTGATGCCCCTGCTGTTTTTGCTGTTGCTGATTCTTAGTGTGCGCAGCATGCTGCTACCGGGTTCTTCGGCCGGTCTGGCGTTCTTGTTCAAGCCGGATTTTGCCAAGATCAATGCGCAGGTAGTGCTGAGTGCAATGGGACTGGCCTTCTTCAAGTTGTCGATCGGCATGGGCACCATGATGACCTACGGTAGCTACTTCCGTGATGATCAGAATGTGCCGGTTACCACGTTCCGGGTGATGAGTGCCGACTTGTTCGTGTCGTTGCTGGCAGGGATCGCTATTTTCCCGGCGGTGTTTGCGTTTGGTTTCGAGCCGGGTGCCGGTCCTAAACTGCTGTTTATCACCATTCCGGCCGTGTTTGCCAATATGCCGCTGGGCAATGTGTTCATGGTGGCGTTCTTCCTGCTGGCGTCGATTGCCGCCATTGGCGCGATGCTGTCCTTGCTGGAAGTGCCGGTGTCGGTGATGAGCGAGCGCTTTGGCTGGGGGCGTCCGGTGACGACAGTGATCAATCTGTTGCTGTTGGCCTTGCTGGGATCGGGCTGCGCTTTGTCGGCCAGCCTGACAGCCAATGTCAAACTGTTCGGCATGAACCAGTTTGATTTGTTTGACTTCGTTTCCACCAAGCTGCTGATGCCGATTGGCGGCATTGCCCTGTGTTTGTTTGTGGGCTGGGTATGGGGTGAGCAGCGTTTCCGGACGGCATTGAGCAATAATGGCGCGCTGGCCAACGAGAAACTGCTGGGTGTACTGTTTCTGGTGGTGCGTTATGTGTCGCCGGTGCTGATTCTGGCGGTCATGTTGAAGGGTTTGAACGTGTTTGGCTGATGCGTGTCAGGCATTCGCAAAAAAGGCCGCCGACGCTATGTCTGGCGGCCTTTTTGCCGGGGCGGCGACTCAGGGTTTGAGTCCGAGGGCTTTCCAGCCTTCGATGCCCAGTTCTTCGAGTTTGGCGATATTGCTCTCGAAAATCACGGCGGCATCGGGGAAGGCTTCGACCGCCTTGTCGATGCTCGACTCGCGAATCAGGTGCAGAGTCGGGTACGGCGAGCGGTTGGTGTAGTTGCTGATGTCGTTGAGGGTGGTGTCGGCAAACTGGAATTTCGGATGGAAGTCAGCCACCTGCAAGGTGCCCTCGAGTCCCAGTTCGGCCAGTACGGCATCGGCAACGCCCATGAATTCATTGAAGTCCAGGAAACGGGTCAGGCACCAGGGGTGAACCAGCAGGGTGGTGTCGATCTGCTCCGGGTCGCTGTCGGCCAGCAAGCGTAGTTCGTCGGCGAGTATTTCCAGCAAACGGCGAGGGTCGCGAGTGTCGGCAACGACAATGCGTACCTGGTTTTTGACGTAAACAGACTTGGCGAACGGGCAGAGGTTCAGGCCGATAACCGCCTTTTCCAGCCAGAGTTTCGTTGCGTCCAGAATGTCCTGATGGTCGCTCTCGTTCATGATGGCTCTCCACAATGCAAAACAGCCCGGCAAGCCGGGCTGTTATTGACGTACGTACGGGCGAATTACAGCGGCTGAATGTTCGAAGCCTGCTTGCCTTTCGGGCCCATGGTTACGTCGAAGGAGACCTTCTGGTTTTCGGCCAGGGTCTTGAAGCCATTGGCTTTGATCTGGGAGAAGTGAGCGAATACGTCTTCGCCGCCTTCGTCCGGAGTGATGAAGCCGAAGCCTTTGGAGTCATTGAACCATTTGACGGTGCCGGTAGCCATAATATTTCCCTTCAGGAAAAAGTGTTAATTTAAGCGCAGGAAATCAAGGGAAATGACGAACTTGTGGTACGGACTCGCGTCACTACAACAACTACAACATCCACGACTTGAAAATCTTGCATGGCAGATATTGCGTGGTTTGTGCGGGCTTTGCAAGTGTTTTTTTACGGTCCGGGCAAAAAAACCGTGCGCCGAGGAGGGGAATCCCCGCTGGTGAATACTGAGCAAAGACATGAATTATTCTGGATATCTGTTTAGAATCAAAGTCAGGTGACAATAATGAATACGCCGGCGCAGGTCATTTAAATGGGCTGCGTTAAACTGGGAGGTATGTTGGAGCAAGATATCAATGATGCGCTGGATGAGGTGCTGTCCAACGATGCCGAACTGTTTCGCGACTTCTGTGATGCCTTTGATGATCATGCCAAAGAAATCGAACTGTTGATTTCGCGCTTGCAGCTAACGCCCGGGGATACCGCCTTGATCGGGGAGTTATTCAGGGCATTTCATAATATCAAGGGCGATGCGGCGATGTGTCGTTTGAGTTGCTTCGTCGATATTGTTCATTCGGTGGAAACCTTGCTGGTTCGCCTGCGCAATGGCGAGTTGGCCTTTACCGAATCGTTCGGGCAGGTCCTGCTATTGATGGTAGATCGCCTCGAGTTGGTGTTGGAAGGTCGGCGCAAGGGGGAGCGTGATGGAACCACGGCGCTGATTGCCGTCTGGAAGGGCGTTGACTCACTGGGGGCACTGCCGCCGTCCGGCGTCAATGCCGGCTTCTCTCGTCTGATCGATGTCATGAGTGGTCTCGCCGTGGGCGAGGCCCTGCCGGCCAGCCGCGAGCGCTGGTTGCCGGCTGATGCCACGCTGGCCCGGCAATTGAGCTATTTCCGCGAATTAGCTTTGCAGTTGGAGGGGCACTCCGCCTTGTTTCAGGGCCGCACCGAGCGCAATTTGCGCCTCGCCCTTGAAACCAACCGCCTGGCCGGTAGCTGGGTCGACCCGCTGCAATTGGAAGCAGCGGTTTACATCCACGATGTGGGCATGATGTTCTTGCCGGCGTCGTTATGGCTTTCCGAGGTGCCTCTCGATGACGCCGGACGCCGTAAACTGCAAACGCACCCGGCGTTGGCGGCTGAGTGGCTGGACAATATCCCCGGCTGGGGTGCTGCCGCGCAAATGGTGCTGCAACATCATGAGAAACCCGACGGGTCAGGCTACCCGGGGGGGCTAAAAGGGCCGGAAATCGTTCCCGGCGCCAAGATACTGTCCTTGGTCGATACCTTTGAAGCCGTCATGCTCAAGCAATTGAAGCGCGGCCATCCTCGCTCCCTGTTGCGCGCCGCCGCCGAAGTGAACGCCTCGGATCTGCAGTTCGACAAAGCCTGGGTGGAGCCGTTCAACCGGGCGGTGCAGTTGGTGAGGGAGGGTGGCTGAGTGCTAGGTCATCGTGCCATGGACACGAACCGGCTTTGGCCGGTTTTTTTGCGTCTTGACGGCACCCGCGTGTCGGAGTGACTCCGCGATGCGATACAGGTGTAAGAAAGTGTAAAGACTTTCCGGTTTTTGCCGATATAATGGATGAGCTTTGTATTTGTTTGTCCTGACTGTCCGCAAAACCATGGTGCCGGATCGGGTCAGGACACCCCCATAGTGCGAGGAGAGGGTTATGGCGTCGATTACGAGTCAGGTAGGCCAGCTGGATGTGCAGGGACTGGTTTCCCAGTTGATGACGGTCGAACGTCAGCCTATGGCGGCAATCCAGAAGAAAAATGACCAGTACAAGTCCCAGCTCTCCGACCTGGGCAAAATCAAGTCCGATCTCTCGGCGCTGCAGTCGAGCTTGCGTGACCTGTCCACCGGTACCTTCCTCAATGCGGCAAAACTGAGCAGTAGCAGTACCGATGTGATGACCGGTACCAGTACCAACTTTGCCTTGGCCGGTACCTATCTCGTGGATGTGTCGCAGATTGCCACCGGCCAGAACGTGGCCTTTGCCAATATGGCCGCACGCGATACCAAGTTGGGTAATGCGGCCGATAAACTCAAATTCAGTTTTGCCGATGGCAGTACGCCGGCGACGATTGATATCAAGGAAAACAGTTCGCTGCAGGATATTGTTGCTGCCGTGAATGGTGCCGGTATGGGCGTCAACGCGACCATCGTCAATTCCGGTGATCCGGCCAATCCGAGCAAACTGGTGTTCTCCTCGAGCAAGACCGGTGAAGGAAAAGCCTTTACCACCACCTTGCAGAATAGCGATCCCAAACTGCAGTTCATGGCCTTTGACCCGACGGTCAAGGATGATCCGCGCCTAACCGCCAAGGCACAAGATGCGATTGTCACGATTAACGGCGTGACCATGCACAACAGTACCAATACCCTGACCGAGGGTATTACCGGTGTCACGCTGAATCTTTCCAAGAAAGGCACCTCGAATATTTCGGTGTCGCGCGACGATGACGCCATCCAGAAAAAGATTCAGGACTTTGTCGATGCCTACAATAAAGTCCGCTCTACGGCCGATGCCGTGCGCAAGGGCAGTCTGGCCGGCAACCCGGCGATGCTATCCATCAAAGAGTCACTGGCCAACGTACTGACCAATCCGATTTCCGGTGTCGACCCGCTCAAGGATATTGCCTATCTGGCGCAAATCGGCATTACCCAGAATGGCACCAGCAAAGGCGCCGACGGTTCGGCCCGTCTGGACGGGTCGCTGAAATTCGACCCCAAGGCCTTCAAGGAAGCGCTCGACAAGGACTCCACCGCGGTGGCCCGCGTACTGGGTAACAGTAAGGGTGACGGTGCTGCCGATACCATGATCAAGCGCATCAACGATTTGCTGTCGCCCAATGGCCTGATTGAAACGGCCAGCACCTCGGTGACCCGCCGCAGTCAGGATGGGCAGATCAAGCTGGACCAGATGCAAGCCCAGATGGAAACCATCCAGGCGCGCTATACCAGCCAGTTTTCCAAGCTGAATACCGCCTTGATGCAAATCTCCAAGACCAGTGATTATCTGTCGCGCACCCTGCGCTGATCGCTGGCGGGTTTAACCCGCTTTTACACCCTCAGGGCCTCTTCGCGACTCCAGTTACGCCGTATAGTGACGATAACTGGGTACCGGGGAGGCCTTTGTTCGTCACTCCCTGCCGTTTCGCAATGAATGATGCAGAGGGGGGTGTGCAATGACTTCGATAACTTCATCGGCGGGTCCGCTGGATGTACAAGGACTGGTATCGCAGTTGATGGCGGTCGAGCGCCAGCCGTATCAGGCAATGCAAACCCAGGCCCGCAAATATCAGACCCAATTGTCCGATCTGGGCTCTTTGCAGTCTGACCTGTCCAGCCTGCAAAGCTCGATGACCTCCTTGTCGACCGGCACCTTCATCAATGCCTCCAAACTGACCAGTAGCACGTCGACCGTATTGACCGGCTCGACCACCGATTTTGCCGTGGCCGGGGTGTATAACGTCAACGTCTCGCAGATTGCCCAGGGGCAGAACGTTGCGTATACCGGTCTGGGCTCGGCCACCGCCTCGCTGGGCAATGCGGCCAATCAGTTGACCTTCACCTTTGCCGATGGCACGACGCCCGCCACTATTGCCATCAAGGCGGGGGCATCGCTGAATGATATCGCCTCGGCGGTCAATTCGGCCGGTGCCGGTATCAATGCTACGGTGGTGAATACCGGTGACCCGGCCAATCCCAGTACCCTGGTGTTCAATTCCACGCAAACCGGTGCCGGCAAGACCTTTTCCACCACCTTGCAAAGCAGTGATGCCACGCTGAATTTCCTTAAGTACGACTCCTCGGTGGCCAATGACTCCCGTCTGACGCAAAAGGCCCAGGATGCGGTGGTGTCGATCAACGGCGTGTCGATGCATAGCAGCACCAATACCCTGACCACCGGGATCAACGGGGTGTCGCTCAGTTTGTCGACTGCCGGACAGAGTACGGTGACCGTTTCGCGCGATGACACGGCCATTCAGGCATCGGTGCAGAAGTTCGTGGATGCCTACAACAAGGTGCTCAAAACCACCAAGTCGCTGCAAAACGGCAGTCTGCAGGGTAGTCCGACCATGCAGTCGGTCAACGATATGCTGCGCTCGGTGCTGACCCAGCCGATTTCCGGGGTGGATCCGACCAAGGGGCTGGCCTACCTTGCCCAATTGGGCATTACCCAGAATGGTACCAGCACTGGTGCCAATGGTTCGGCCCAGCTGGATGGCTCGCTGAAATTCGATGCGACCGCCTTTGCCAAGGTGCTGGATGCGGACCCGACCGCGGTCGCAAAGGTATTTGGCAATAGTAATAATGACGGGGTGGCCGACCGTTTCAATGCCCGCATCAACGATATGCTGGGGCCGACCGGCTTGTTGCAAACCGCCACCAAGTCGGTCAATGACAACGTGTCGCAAATCACCATGAAGGAAGATCAGGAGCAGACCCGGCTGGACAGCATCCAGACCGCCTACCTGACCCAGTTCTCCAATCTCAATGCCTCGCTGATGCAGATGCAAAAAACCAGTTCCTATCTCGCCTCTGCCATTGCCTCCGCCTGATCGGGCACGCTTTTTGCTGCAGTACACCATGAGCCATCGCTCGAACTCTGTCGGACCGGCCACAAGCTGGTTTGATTGCAGCTACCTTTTCTATCGGGAAAGTTCATGGTGTCATTTACTCAAGCCCGGCCTTATCTGGCGGGCCTTTGCGCGGCCTTGCTATGGGCCGGCAACTTTGTGGTGGGCAAGTATGCCCGCATCGATCTCCCCCCTGTGACCCTCGCGCTGTTTCGCTGGTTAATGGCGTTCTTGCTGTTGACGCCCTTTGTTTTGCCCGGATTGGTCAATAAGCTTGCCCCAATTTGGCGCGCCAAAGGCACTGTTGTGGTGCTGGCCTTCAGTGGCATTACCCTGACCAATACTCTGGTGTACGTTGGATTGGGCATGACCTCGGCCAACCATGCCGTGCTGATCAATGCGGCCATGCCGGCCTGCGTGGTGCTGGTGGCATTTCTGGCCAATGGCGCACGGATGGCGCCTGCCGGTCTGTTCGGCATCCTGCTGTCGGGGGGCGGGGTGTTGGCCATGGTGCTGGCCGGACACGGTGAAATGGGGGGCTTGGCGGCCGGTGATGCCTGGGTCCTGCTGGCGGTGGGGTGTTGGGCGGTGTATACGGTCTGGCAGCAACGTCTGCCTGCCGATGTCGACCGGTATGCCGTGCTGTGGGTCGTGATGGGCTGCGGCTGTCTGCCCTTGCTGCCGTTTGCCATTCATGAGTGGCTGAACCAGCCGGTAACGCTCTCGGTGCGGGCCGTGCTGTCGGTGTCTTATCTCGCCATCGGCCCTTCCTTGCTGGCCATGCTGGCCTATGACCACACTATCCGTCGGCTGGGTGCCGCCCGGGCCGGGATGTTTCTCAACCTCATTCCGGTGTTTGGTACGGTACTGTCGATGGCGCTGCTTGGTGAGTCGGTCGGCTTGCCGCAAGCCATGGCCTTGGTGGCGATTGCCCTCGGGCTGGTGGTGGCCAATGTGCCCGAGGGTCGCGTGCTGCGCTGGTTCGGCGTACGGGCCGGGGTGTGATCAGCCCAACTGTTCCACCGTATGACGAATCAGCCAGTGGGCAATGCTGGCCGGCGGCGGAATCAGCGGGAGGTCGTCGATGGGGAACCAGCGGGCATCGACGATTTCTCCGGG
>JAGLBD010000048.1:24101-28316 GCA_018260425.1 Pseudogulbenkiania sp.
CCGGGGTTGACCACCACACCGTCAAAACCGAAGCGGCAGGCCTGGAACCGGTTGTAGCTATAGGTCAGGGCCTGACGGTCGTCCGGCAGGGCTTGCCCGGTTTCGAAGTGCTGCCAGGCCAGCATTTGTGCGTAAGCCGCCAGCATCGCCGCGCTGTCCAGCGTCAACGGGGTATCGCAGATCCGGATCTCGACTGTGCCGAATTCCGGCTTGGGACGAATATCCCAGTAGAAGTCCTTGATCGAGGCCACAATCCCCAGCGATTCCATTTCGCAGAAGTAGTCGTTGAATCCTTGCCAGTCTGTCACCGGCGGCATCGATCCCGACAAGGGAAAGGCATTCACGCTGGTCAGTCGGGATGACTGGAATGCCGTATCCACGCCCTGATGAAACGGCGATGAGGCGGAAAGGGCGATGAAGTGGGGCATGAAGCGGGTCAGGTGGCGCGCCAAACGGATCGCGGCATCGCCATCCGGGCAACCGATATGGATGTGCTGGCCGTATACCGTGAATTGCTTGGCCAGATAGCCGTACAGTTCCGAGACCAGCTTGTAGCGTTCCTTGGGGTATATCTGTTGGTCATCCCAGTGCTGGAAGGGGTGCGAGCCACCGCCGGCCAGCGCAAGGTTGAGCTTTTCGGCGGCATTCACCAGCAAGCGGCGAATGTCGCGCAGTTCGGCGATCAGCGAGTCGGGATTCTCGTGGATGGCGCTGCCGATCTCGATCATGCCCTGGGTAATCTCCGGTTTGATATCGTAGCCATGCTGAGTGCGGTTCAATAGGGACAGCAGGTCATCGGAGCCCCGGGTCAGGTTGTAGTCATGGCGATTGAGAATCATCAATTCCAGTTCGACGCCGAGTGTCAGCGGGCGGCTGGGGGTAAAGTCGAGCATAACGGTCTCCTGAATCAGCGGTGGGGCGCTTGCGCTTCATGGGTGCGCAGCAAGGCCTGGCGGGTCAGCATGGGGCCGATGAGTTCGGTTATGCAGCAGGCGCCGAGCGCAATCATGCTGAGTCGTGCTGCATCGGCCGGCAGGGCGTCGGCGGCCAGCGTCAGCAAGCCGAATGACCAGATGGGTACCGGCAGCAGCCCGCTGCCCAGCCAGGCCCCTTTGCGCCAGTCCAGTCCGTTGACGCGGGCGGCGACCGTCCAGCACAGCAATTGGGTCACGAGACGCAGGGACACCACTGCCAGAATCAGCCAGCCATCGTTGGCAAAGGGCACGGCGCTGAAGCGGGTGCCGACGGCCACAAACAGCGCCACCCAGAACAGGTTGCCTTGTCGTGCCAGGTCCGGTGCGCTGAGAATGCCGATCCGGCCCAGATTGCGCATCGACAGGCCGAGCACCAGCATGGACAACGATGCCAGCATGCCGAGCATGTGGCTGAGCCCCAGCGTCAAGGCAATGATGGCGTAGAGTAATACAGTCTGGGCCTCGGCGTGGCGGGCTCCCAGCCAGTCATTGAGGCGGCAGGCCAGCAAGCCGATGGCCACACCGAGCGCGGCAGAACCGGCGATCAGCCAGCCGGGCAGCAGAATGGCATCGCCGGCCGCATGCGAGGACGCCAGGTGGCCCCACGACAAGGCGATGGCAAACAGCAAGAGTGCCAGCAGGTTGGAAAGGCCGGTGTGGGCGATCATGCGCTCGCTGACTTGTCCTTCGGCCCGGCACTCGCCGGCAACGTCCAGAATCAGCGCCGGCGAGCTGGCGGTCAGCAGGGCGGCAATCAAGGCCGCCGTGGCAAGTGGCAGCCCGAAGAAGGCCAGACTGGCCAGCACTCCGCCAAACAAGGCAAGGCAGGTCGCCAGCGAGGTGATCAGCAAGACCTTTTCACGGAACAGCCAGGTGGTGTCGATACGACGGCCCTGTTCGAACAAGGCCAGTCCCAGTCCCAGCTGAATGAAAATGTCGCTTTGCTGAACCAGTTCCGGTCCCACCAGATCAAGACCGGTTGGCCCGATCAGTAGTCCGGTCAGCAGGTAGCCGGTGACCCGGGGAATGCCCAGTGTGCGTGTGGCGATGTGCCCGCCAAGGATGCCCAGCGCGAGAATGATGCCAAAGGCGGCGAGGGGATTGAGGGGCAACGGTTGCCAGGGCAAATACATGCATGCGTCTCCAAATCTGTTGGCTTACCGGATAGAGACGCCTCAAAGAGGGGGTTAGTTCAATTCTTCGCGGTTCACGCGGCCCATGCCGCGTCCTGGCCTTGTTGAAGCGTCCACTCGCCACCGGCCGTCCTGCGTAATGCCAATGGCCATTGCCAGGCCTGTTTCAAGGTGGCATCGCTCAGTGTGGTGGCGGGGGGGCCTTCGGCGATCACCCGGCCGCGATCGACCACGATGATCTGGTCGGCATGATTGGCGGCAAGGGCAATATCATGCAGGACCGTGATGATGGTACGGCCACCCAGGCAGGCCTCGCGCAAGTCGCGCATCAGGCGTTGCTGGTGACGGACGTCCAGATGGTTGGTGGGTTCGTCCAGCAGAAGGACCGGGGTGCTTTGGGCAAAGGCGCGGGCCAGCGCGGCGCGTTGGCGTTCGCCACCGGACAGCCGTCCCATCGGGTGGCTGGCCTTGTCGTCCAGTTCCATTTTGCGCAAGGCGTGAGCGACCGCCTGGCGATCTTCGTGGCGCGGCGCACGCCAGGCACCCAGCCAGGGGCGGCGCCCCTGCATGACGAAATGCTCTACGGTCATCAGCGGGTCGGCATCGAGGTGCTGGCCGACCCAGGCCAGTTGCTTGCCGTCATGCTCTCCCAGCGGTTTGCCGAACAACGTGGCCTCCCCGCGGGTAATCGGAGTGAGGCCGGCCAGACAGCGCAGCAGGGTGGACTTGCCGGAGCCGTTGGGGCCGAGAATGGCGGTCAGGCTGTTGGCCCGGATACTCAGGCGTCCGGTGGCCAGACGTACTGTTCCGCCCAGTTCGGCGCAACCTTGCAGCGTCATGGCCGGACTGTGGCGCAAGCGGGTGTCAGACATGGTGGAGTCTCCTTTGGCGCAGGAATAGCCAGAAAAAGAAAGGGGGACCGGCGAATCCGGCAATGAGCCCGGCCGGCAGATCGAGCGGATACAGGGATTCGCGGGCGATCGTATCGGCCAGCAACAGAAACAAGGCTCCGCCCAGCGTGGAGAGCATCAACAGGGTGCGGCGCGAACCGTGTGCCAGCAGGCTGACGGCATTGGGCACCATCATGCCGACAAAGCCGATAATCCCCGCCAGCGATACCGCCGCGCCGGTGAGCAGGGCCGCGCTGATGGCGCACGCCAGTTGCAGTCGTCCCACCTTGATGCCAAGGGTGCGGGCGCTGTCATCGCCCAGCGACAACGTATCCAGGTCGCGGGATACCCATGAGAGTAGTGCGAAGCCGGGCAGCATTGCCAGCGTGGCGCCGGGCAGGATCTCGCTGCGTGCTTCCGAGAGACTTCCGGACAGCCAGGTCATGGCGCTGCGCAGGGCGAGGTCGTCCGACAAAAACAGGATCAGGCTCACCACCGCGCCACAAAATGCGCTGCAGACAATGCCCAGAATCAACAGGCCGGTCAGCCCGCCCCGTAGCAGCGTGTTCAGGGTGAGTACCAGCAAGGTGACGGCCAGACCGCCGGCAAAGGCGCTGGCCGGCAGCACCAGTCCGCCCATGCCCAGTGCCAGTGCGCTGATCACCCCCAAGGCCGCACCGGAGGAGGTGCCGATCAGCCCCGGGTCGGCCAGCCGGTTGCGAAACAGCGCCTGTAGCGCCGAACCGGCTGCCGCCAGGGCTGCGCCGGTGAGTAGCGCCGCCAGCACGCGCGGCAGACGTAGTTCGCGGACCAGCGGATCGTCCAAAGCCGGCGAGGCCCAGTGGCCGCCACCCAGTCCCAGACACAGCAAGGCGATAAAAGCCGTGGCCAGCACCGCGAACAGGACGCGAATCATTGTCCGAGCTTCCGCAGCCGGGTAACAGCGGCAGGGCTGTCCAGTCCGATGCGCAAGAACTGTTCGGCCGGCCAGGCGACGATCTTGCCCTGTTTGGCGGCGTGGGTCGGAGCCACTTCCGGGCGGCGGGCGAAGGCGTCGATGCCGCCAAACAGGCCTTCATTGTGGGCGGCCAGCACGATTACGTCCGGTTTGAGGCGGACCCAGGCTTCGCGTGACACCGGTTTGAAGCCGTCCAGTTCAGCGGCGGCGTTGATGCCGCCTGCCGCCCGGATCAGGGTATCGGCCGCCGTATTGCGTCC
>JAGLBD010000016.1:0-1612 GCA_018260425.1 Pseudogulbenkiania sp.
TTTGATATGCGGGTATGGCTGACGTGGCGTGAACGCCGAGCTTAACGTGATCGGCACCTGTCGCTCTCGAGCGGGATCCCGGTCAAGCCAGGGCGTTGAAGCGCTCAGCCACTGAATGCAAACACTGCCGCTGATCGCATGACACGATCAGCGGCAGTGTTTTGACATCAGGGTCGTCCTGCACGATCAGTCAGATCACACGGGACAGAGGGACCCCTTAGAAGCGCAGTCCGGCCGACAGACGTAGGGACTGGCTGGAGACAGCGCTCCCGAAAAGACGGCCGTAGGTCATGGAGATCGTCGCATCCCGACGAACCAGCCAGCGGCAGGCGAGTTCCAGCACGCTCTCCTCATTACCCGATGTGTCAGACGTCAGCCGATAGCGCAGACCGTTCATTCCCGAGTCCGCATAGCGGATAAACGCATCGTCGGTTGATTCGAAATGCCGCAGATACTCGGCCCGAATGCCCGGCACGAAGGTTTGCCCACCGAGGTACCAACGTCTTTCGCCACGCACCCCGGCCCGGAAAGTTTGCGAATACACCGTCTGGCGTTCGAACGCCAGTGCATTTCTGCTTTGCGCGGCGGTTTCCTGAAAAGCCCCCAGGTCCGCTGACATGACTTCAAAGCGTCCGTAAGGCGAAACCAGCCATTCGCTCGTACGGTAGTCGTAGGCTGCCGCCAGAGACCCAAACCATTGAGTCCCGTTTCGGTGCCCTCGCGCATCCCCGCCGCCATCGGCCACGACGCGCTGCTGATCAAACCTCAGCTGTCCGTAACCGATAACACCGTCGATTGAAAACTTCTCCAGCGGACGCAAAACGGCGTATCCGGCCAACACGCGATACTGGCTTTTGAGTTGGCTGCCCAGATCTCCGACATCGGTTTTGTCGTAGCCGAAACCCGCCCCCATCCCAACACTTGCCAGATCGCTCAGGCGATAATCCACACCCATGCTCACGCCGTCAGTACGGAAGCGACGATCACGCTGTCGTGCTGTCGCATCATGCGTTCCCCAGACCAGGGCTCCGCCCATCCAGAAGGAAGGTGCGTTTCCCTGCGGAGACGTTGATGCATTCGCACCGGAAGGAATGGGCGTGCCAGCCAGCGTCAGCGACAGATCGACCCCACTGCGGCCGTAACCATCTCCATGCAGGCTTTCCATCCGGCGGCTGAACAGATCGATCTGCGTTCCCGCGCTGCGCCGCGCCACCTCCGCCTGCGCGCCCAAGAGCCCGCGAACATCACGATCCTGCGACGGATCGGCCAGCTGCGGCATGACGTGCACCGTCACAGCCACCGTACTGACAACGCCCCGGGCATCCGTCGACAGGTAGGTAAACTGATCCTGTCCGACGTAACCCGCGGCCGGGGTATACAGCCAGCCTTGCCGAAGTCCCTCTGCTTTGGCCACCTTTACCTGCCCCGTCGTGCGACCTGTTTCCAGCGATCGGACAACACCATGCTGCGGAGGCGTCACCAGCGAGAGGCTGAGCGCCCCGTCCTCGCCGATGTCGATGACATTCTGCTCGCTACCAGTCAGAACCGAGGTTCGGACCTCCCTGGTAATCGCCGGCGCACCGACCGACAGCACATAGCTTTGCACGGCCAC
>JAGLBD010000016.1:1712-46649 GCA_018260425.1 Pseudogulbenkiania sp.
TCATTAACGCCGGGAACCGCGGCCTGGGTCGCTGTAATCACGCTCGTCCCCACACCCACAGCGGTCACCGTGCCGCTGCCGTCCACTGTCGCCACCGCCGGATTGGCGCTGGCGTAGCTGATCGCGCCATAGGTTCCACCGGCCAGCGTCGACGTTGCACGATTGCTCAACGTCGCACCAACGGGCATGCTTACCGCGCCGGGGGTGGCAAAACTCAGCGTGCCCGTCTGGACAGGCAACACCATCACCAGAGTCGCCAGCGACGGAACCGCATAATCCGACAGGGTTAGGTCATCGTTCAGCAGCAGCTGGCTTTGATAGCGCAGAATCTGCTGCTCAGGCGGAATGCCCTCTTTATCCAGGATCTTGTATTTCACGTTCAAAATCTGATCGGATCCCTCGACATCCAGAGTAATGGTTTTACCGGTGAGCGTTTTCACGAAAATCTGCATGGCGCAGGCTTCGAGGGGAAATAACAACGTGCAGCAGCACAACAATGAAACAAAGAACGACCGCAATGAAACTCGCATTAAAGACAACCGGTTAAGCAGGTGAAGAGGTTTCGATACGGACTAACTTAATATGCTTATGACATTGAAATGTCAGCATATTTTCTCATTTTGTATCGAATCGGCAAAAAACCGTGCATTGTTCCATACGCACCAGCCTGAATCAACTATTTATTTATTTCTCATATGCCTATCGACTGTCCGTGGCGATACCAATCGCGATGACCCTCAGCACCCGTGCGAGGCAAACCGGGAATTGCCATTCTTTGCCGAGCTTGAGACGGGCGTACGGCGCATCCTGACGGTCGTGACAGTGAGTCGTGCGGCAAGCCTGAAGGCCATTAGGTTCGCGCAAGCGAGATACGCTGAAAGGGTCATTGGCGGGTCGCGGGGCAGCGTTCATTACCCCTGTGGACGTTAGAACAGGTGCGCCAGAAAGGGCACCGGCATGACAAGGCCTTCTTCCCGCCGGAGTTCGACATGCGTCGCTATCTCACCGGGAAAGAAGGCCTGCGTCGCGACTGAGCTTATTTCTTGCCGGACATCGCTTCGCGGCGCAAGCGCGCCTCTTCCAGCAGGTAGACCTGATAGTCGTCCAGATCGCCGTCGTAATCCTTAACGCCGCCGCGCGACACCAGCCAGAATTCGTCGCACACGGCGCGCAGCAAGGCCCGGTCGTGACTGACCAGCATCAGCGATCCTTCAAACTCGTTGAGCGCGACACTCAAGGCTTCACGGGTCGCCAGGTCCAGGTGGTTGGTCGGTTCATCCATCAGCAGCAGGTTGGGACGCTGCCAAACCAGCATGCACAACACCAGCCGGGCCTTTTCTCCCCCGCTCATGCTGCCCACCGCCTGCTTGACCATATCGCCGCTGAAATTGAAGGTCCCGAGGAAATTGCGCAAGCCCTGCTCGCGGCATTCGTTATAGCCGGGCCGGGCGTTCACCGGCGTCTCCCGCACCAGCCGGAACATATGTTCCAGCGGGGTATCGTCGGGACGCAATACGTCCAGTTCCTGCTGCGAGAAGTAACCGATGGTCAGGCCTTTGCCACGCACGATTTCACCGGCAATCGGCTCCAGCGCCCCGGCAATGGTTTTGACCAGCGTTGATTTACCCTGCCCGTTGGCACCGAGAATACCGATACGCTGACCGGCCAGCACCGAACGGCTGACATCCTTCACAATCACGGTCGGCGCCGTGCCTGCCGCGGCCTCGGCCGGCGCCGGGTAACCGAACGACGACTCGGACAAGGTCAGCATCGGATTAGGCAGGCTGCCCGGCTCCTTGAACTCGAACTGGAAATCGGCGTCGGCCAGCACCGGCGCAATCTTTTCCATACGCTCCAGTGCCTTGACCCGACTTTGCGCCTGACGGGCCTTGCTGGCCTTGGCCTTGAACCGGTCGATGAACTTCTGCAGATGGGCCATCTTCTCTTGCTGTTTGGCCTGTGCCGCCTGCTGCAGGATCATCTGCTCGGCACGCATGTCTTCAAACTTGCTGTAATTACCGCCATAGCGCACCAGCTTGCCATGGTCGATATGCAGGGTGACATTGGTGATCGCGTCGAGGAACTCCCGGTCATGGCTGATCACAATGATGGTGCCCGGGTAATTCTTCAGCCAGGCCTCCAGCCACACCAGCGCATCCAGATCCAGGTGGTTGGTCGGTTCGTCGAGCAGCAGCAGGTCAGACGGGCACATCAGGGCACGCGCCAGTTGCAGACGCATGCGCCAGCCCCCGGAGAAGCTGTTTACCGGCTGGTCCAGTTCGGCCACGGTGAAACCCAATCCCAAAATCAGTGACTGGGCCCGTGCCGGGGCATCGTAGGCACCGGCATCGCTCAAGGCGGTATAGGCGTGCGCCATGCGCATGCCGTCATCGCTGGCCTCGGCAGCCGCCACTTCGGCCTGTACGGCCATCAGCACGCTGTCGCCTTCGATAACGAAATCCGTGGCGCTTTGGGAGGTCTCCGGCATGTCCTGCGCTACCTGCGACATCCGCCACTGGGCCGGAATGGACACTTCACCGCCGTCTTCGTGCAAGGAGCCGTTCAGTACGGCAAACAAAGAGGATTTGCCCGCGCCGTTGCGGCCGACGAGGCCAACCTTTTCGCCGGGATTGAGAGTGACACTGGCGCCTTCGAGCAACACCTTGCTGCCGCGACGCAGCGCCACGTTCTTGAGAATGATCATTAGAGGGAAATGCGTCCGTTCGTCGCGGAAAAATATCGGGAAGGAGGCGGAAGAACCGCTTCGTACTGCACAGATGGTAACACCGTATCGTCGCCAAGGTCCTGATAACGGCCATTTTGCCCCGGATGCATTACATGCCGTTACCGCCCCGTACACGGCAGGAACACAGCCTTACACTTGCCTCACAGACGGTCCCCCGGGGCAGGCCTAGGATGAAATCAACGACGCACCACACGGTGCACCGAACCCACCAGACACCCACGGGAGAACCCTCATGAAAACTTTAGCCACTCTTGCTCTGACCGCCGTTCTCGGACTGACCTGCGTCACCGGTTTTGCCGCCACCCCGGCGTCGGCTCCCGTGACCCAAGCCGTTGCCAAGAGCACATCGGCACCGGCGGTCAAAGCCCACCATGCCCGCAAGCACCACGCGGCAAAGACGAGCTCGGCGCCGGTCGCCCAGCAGGCACAGGCGCGACATCACCACCATCATCGCCATCATCACCCGCACCGCGGCACGCATCACGGGTAATAGCCTGACCTGCCTCGACACTGAACAAGGAGCCACATCATGAAACGTATTGCCACACTGATTATCGTCACCGCACTGGGACTCGCCCCGCTCGCCAGCCAGGCCGCCGAGGCGTCTGCCCCCACCACCAAACCGGCCGCCGTCAAACCGGTCGCTAAACAGGCCGTTAAAAAGACGGTTAACAAGGCCCCAGCCCGCAAGCAGCACCAGACCAGGAAAGCCGGCATCGTCAAGGCTGGCGGCAAGCCGGTCGTCGCAAGTTCGGCACCGGTCGTCCAAAAAGCCCAATAAACACCGACAAGCTCAAATGACCACGAGGCCGGATGAACCGGCCTCGTGGTGTTTCAATGTTTCACGCTGCGTTTGCGGGCGGCGTAATAGTCCGAGCGCGGCAGATCCCCCTGCTCCCGGTAGAGAATCTGCAACTCTTCAAAAACATCCGGGTCGGGGTCGCCGGCCGCATCGTTTTCATCCTCGAGCCGTAGCTGGATGGCCAAGGCCTGATCCGGGTGCTTCAGTGCACGCTCGGTTCTCGCCACCATCCACCACGCCGCCCGGGTGGCGGATGCATCAAAGCCTTTTTCCCGCACGGTCACGGCCTGCTTGAATAGCTCGAGCGCTTCTTCATACCTCTCCAGCTGGAATAGCGTATACGCGGTATTGTTCAGCATGGAGGCTTCCCAATGGCGAGCCGCCGCCTGACTGGAAGACTGGCACAGGCCCAGCGCCATACGATTCCAACGCAGCTGTTCAGACGGATCCGTCTCCACCATGGCCAACATATGCATGGCATCCACAGCCAATCCATCCAGCCGGGCGTCTTTTGCCAGCTCAAGGGCCTGCAGGTAGGCTTTTTTGGCCTGCTCGCGTGCCTGTGGCGTCAGCGCTTCCTGGGGATGCGTCGCCGAGACCCAGCTACGCCCCAGCTCCAGATGATAACGCGCCTGCACCTCGATTCCGGCATGGGCCGCGGCCGGAGCAATGGCGAGCAACTGCGCGCGGGCCGCGTCAAACTCCTTGCGCAGCCCGTAACTGCGGGCGATCTGGGTTTGCAGAATCAAGGCATCATCGCCTTCGGCATGCGCCAGCGCCGCCCTGAAACGCTGCTCACTCAGCTCGGGCCGGGAAAAGTCCCACATTCCGTCCAGATCGACAGCCCCTGCCGGAATCATCCATCCCAGAGCCATTACCAAAGCCACCAAACGTCGCACCAACCTCATGGAACTCCCGCAATCAAAATTGCATACGTTTTTAATTTACGCGATTAATATCACATAATTCAAAATAAAACCCAACCCGCACAATTACCGGCCGCCACAGACTTTTTCCCTGACCTCGCGCCGATCCGGCAACAGACCGGTCTGGCAGGCCGAACGACACAGCTGGTCAAAGCCTTGCGGACGGTAGCCCGGCGCGTTGGCAATCGCGTCCAGCGTCCGGGTAATCGCCATCGGCAAGCTTGAGCGGGGGTCGGAGCAGTGCGTGTCGCGACTCTTGACATCGCGGCACGCCACCAGCGCCTGGTCACGCACCCAGCCACAGTTGCCGGCCGGCACCTCTTGCCGCGCCGGTGTCAGCGAGCGAAACGACAATTGCACACCATCGAAGATCGCTTCGCGCCGGACGCCGTCACGAAAGCCCAGATTAATCACGATCCGGCCGTTTTCCTGGCGCGGTCCCACGGTACCGTCCACGGAGGCAAAATCGTGCGACGTCACAATGCGCGGCAAGCGTCCCGGGGCCAGCACCAGCAGCGACAAGGCATCATTGCTGCAACCACTGCCCCCGCAATTACTGCCATACAACACCACATCGCGACTCCCCATGGAAAAGACCTGATACAAGGACAGGTAGTTCATCCGGTCGCGCACTATCCGGTCGTTGTCCAGCACCAGACTGTCCGGGGTACTGTCCACGGCAGTCCGTTCGACATGCAGCCGGCCAAAACGAGTCATCAAACTGTCCTGAGCCTGCGCCAGCGACACCCATACCAGGCACACCATCATCATCCAGCGTTTCATTCCATCCCCCTTATGCCGCTACCACCCTACCGCAAAGCCGCGATTGGCGGCAGCTGAAAATAGCGTCAGTTTTTTTTACTTCCGCCATATTGACAGAAAAAAAGCTCATCGGTATAGTTCGCATCTCTGTCGAACAGCAGTCCGACAGAACCAGTGGGGGTATAGCTCAGCTGGGAGAGCGCTTGCATGGCATGCAAGAGGTCAGCGGTTCGATCCCGCTTATCTCCACCACCGGTCCCCATCGTCTAGAGGCCTAGGACGTCGCCCTTTCACGGCGATAACCGGGGTTCGAATCCCCGTGGGGACGCCATGATTCGAGAGAAACGCCGAGCACATTGTGTCTCGGCGTTTTTCATTTGCCGCACTGAAATACGTCCAAACCGCACCGCCCCCCACAAAAAAACACGACGGAACCCAATCGGCTTCCGTCGTGCTGTCTCTGACTGACTACCTCGACACGGGGATCAGAACTTGATCGTCACCGCACCATAGACCGAGCGCCCTTCTCCCGGCACACCCTGACCCCAGACATACGGACGCTGGCCGATATAGGCACCGCCCAGCGGCTGGACATAGTAGCGATTGAACAGGTTGTCGATACCGGCATCCACCCGTACCTGCTTCCATTCCTTGCTGGCACGCCAGCCGAGCAAGGCATAGCCCGGCGTCCGGGTTTCGTTGCGTACTGCGGATACCCGGGTCTTGGCGGCAACCCAACGCGCTTCAATGGCCTGAGTCCATTGGCCAAGCTGCTGCTCCAGCGTCACACGGGCATTCAAGGGCATGATGTTGTACAGCGAGTCATGCGTAGTCTCATTGCTGCCGCGAGTGATATTCACCACACCGCGCGCGGTAAACGTACCGTAGTCGGCCGACTTGGCCAGCACCACGCTGCCGGACAGATCCATACCGTAAAGGCGCGCGCTCTGGTTCACATAACGCAGCGCGACAAACCCGCTGTCGGCCTTCTGGTTGGCGACGGTGCATTTTGAGCCGCTACCCACCGGGCAACGCTCGGCATCGATGAAGTCCTGCACATAGGTGTAGTACGGCGCCAGTTTGACCTGCCAGCTTTCCCGCGCCGCATCATGCCAGTCGGCAGTCAGGCTGACGGTATGCGCCACTTCCGGCTTGAGCCCGGCATTGCCGACATAGCCATTGCCATCGCCAAACCAGCCGATCATGTTCATCGCCATCGGGTTGGTCGACCAGGCAAACCGTTCGTACAGATTGGGCGAGCGGGTCTTGCGGGCATAGCCCAGGCCATAGTCGGCTGTCGTGGCTGCGGCATAGAACACTTCGGCGGTCACATCGATATTGTTGTCGTGCTTTTTGCGGTTGGACGCATTGAAAGCCCCCGGCTGAGTGGCCGGATTGGTCGGATCGCCATAGGCCATCACGCTGTAGCCCTGCACATTGCCGGCATTCATGGTCACCAGACTATTGCGCAGGCCCAGACGGGTTTTCCAGGCATCATTCCAGCGCGCCAGCCACTCGCCATACACATCGACACGGTCGCGACGGCCATTATTGATATTGAGGAAGGTCCCGCCGCCCATCATGCCGGGCTTGGGAGAAACCGGATCCCACCAGTCATTCAGACGATAGTATTGATACTCCAGACCCAGCTTGAGGCTATCCCGTTCGGACAGGGTCATATCCGCCTTGACCGACGCCCCGATCGTCTTGCCATCGGTCGCCATGGGCATGCCCAGACTACCGGTACGCAATTTGTCTTCCAGAAAATTCATGGTGTGCTGGACATGCTCGCGATAGAGACGGCTTTCCAGCGTGCCCCAGGCGAACTGATGCACATGACGCAGATTGACCTGATGACCGTTATTGCCGGTCATGTCCATCGCCTGATTGGGGAAGCCCTGATACGGCATGCGCTGCACACCCAGCTTCATCTCCAGCAGATCGTCTTCGTGACGCATCGCCAGATTCAGCGCATGGTTTTCAGAACGGTAGGCAGTCGAGCCGATTTCCTTGCCGGACAGCCACGACGTGGTCCCGGCCGAATAGCCCGCTGCCTTGAAATCACGACCGGCCGACACGTTACCCGACTCGGCCACCGACCCGTCGTAACGCAAGCTGAATTTATCGCTGGCGGCTGTTGCCGACAGATGGCCGCCATTGGCATGGCCGTTGCTGCGATAGAAAATTCCGCCCTCACCCTTGAACAGGGTTTCGCCGGCTCCGGCAAACTCGGGACCGGCACTGGTCACGGCAATCGTACCGGCAATGCTGTCGCCGCCGACGCTCACCGGGGTTACTCCGGCCGACACCTCGACACTGGCAACACTGCTCGGAGCCAGATACGACAGGGGCGGATTCATGTGGTTGGCGCAGGCCGAAACCAGATCCATGCCATCGACCTTGATCCGCACCCGGTCATCGGCCAATCCGCGCAGTACCGGCAAGCTGGAGACGCCACCGGCCCCCTGCAGGCTGACGCCCGGCAGGTCGCCCAGCAAGGCGGCCGTATTGGCCGTGGTGTTCTTCTGGATCGCCATGCTCAACGCATCAGGTTGCGCCGCACCGCGTACGCGAGTGACCTTACCCGCCTTGACCACCACCTCGTCCATGACCGTCGGCGTCACCGTCTCGGCCCCTGCCTGCCGTGCCAAACACGCCAATGCCAACGGCACTGCCAACGCCATTACCTTTTTACTGCACACCATGACCTACCCCTGATGAATTTGAGATCGGGGGCTAGTGTAGAGAAAATTTCCACAAGGCATAATGCGACAAAATGTCACACCACTTGGCATATCCTCAGCCCTCTCCTTCCGCCTGCCCGACATACACCAGACTCATCAGGATAAAGGTGATGAACGCGTAGGCTTTCATCTGACCATTCCACTGGTTGGCCCACATGGCGAAATACTCCCCGCCCACCACGCAAAACCCGCCATACCAGACGGCAATCGCCAGCGTCGCACCGAGGGTATACAGCAGTTTGCCCCGACTGATTTGCTGCCGGTCGCTCAACACCAGCCCCAAGCCGGTCAGCACCCCGCCGGTGAAACACAACAACCCGAACAGCGCCTCTCCGACGATGATGGCAAAATAGGCGAGATGCTGTAGTTTCTCGTCATGAATCGCCCGGGATGCCAGCCCCTTGCCGGCAAACCAGGGCTCCATGCTGTCCATCGCCAAAACATGACGCACAAAGGTCCAGTTGGAATCAAAATCCAGCACATTCCCGCTGGCCACCAACAGCCCGAATAGCCCCACCGCCACCATCAAGACCGTTTTGCTCAATAAACGGGCCCGCCCCAACGCCGTAAATACCATCATCGCCGCCTCCCGAAAGAAATGTCTCCGAACCACGTGTGACAAAGGCAATACCGTCCCTGAACCAGCCTAGCGTAAAACCCCGGAAAAAACTGCCTGAACAACACTTCCGCCCCACTGTCCGTCAGGGACACCATGACAGCAGCAAATGACCTGATCGCAACATTACCCTTATAATGCCGACATGATCATCCTCAATCAGCGACAACAAGAACTGCTGGCGTGGGTTCAGCGCGAAGGCCATGTGACCGTGGAACGGCTGGCCACGCATTTCGGCGTCACCCACCAGACCATCCGCCGTGATATCACGCTGCTCGCGGACAACCGCATGCTGCAGCGGTTTCATGGTGGCGCGAGCATTCATACCAGTGTCGAAAACGTGGCTTACAATGCCCGGCAAGTGCTGTGCAGCGAAGAAAAACAACGCATCGCCCGCTGTGTGGCCGCCCACATCCCCGACAATGCCTCGCTGTTCATCAACCTCGGCACCACCACGGAAGAAGTAGCGAAGGCACTACATGCGCATCGCGGGTTGCGGGTGATCACCAACAACCTGAATGTCGCCGCCATGATGTGCAACTATCCGGACTGCGAGGTGATCGTGGCCAGCGGAGTGATGCGTCCGCGCGACATGGGCATCATTGGCGAATCCACCATTGAATTCATTCGTAAATTCAAGGTGGACTACGGCATCATCGGCATTTCCAGCATCGAGAGCGATGGCACCCTGCGCGACTTCGACATCCGGGAAGTACGCACCTCCGAAGCCATCATCCAGCAGTCGCGCCATGTGTTTCTGGTGGCTGACCATTCCAAATTCGGACGCCCCGCTCTGGTAGAGCTGGCGCACCTTTCGCAGCTCACCGCCCTGTTTACCGACCAGCCGGTGCCGCCGGAGGTCGCCGAAGTGCTGAAAGAAGGCAATACCGCCCTGTACCTCGCACCGTAATGTGCGCTTCATGACCGTTATTGTTATTTTTTTGTCACAAAAAGTAATCGCCGCACTACACAGTGCGGTTTTTTTTCGTATAATCCGCCGGCATTTTCTTTTTGCGTTCGATTTTTTTTCGCTTGACGTTGGAATATCGCGCATAGGAATATCAAAAGAATATAAACAGACAATCTACCGACCGGCCCGCCGGTACGGCAGAGAGCACGCTCGCAAGACATAAGGGCCTCACGGTTTCGTGCTGGCCGATGAACAACAAGGAGGAGGTATCCCATGCAAGACAGGTTCATTCTCGCGCTCGATCAAGGCACGACCAGTTCCCGCGCCATTCTGTTCAACCACGCAGGCGACATTGTCTCGGTGGCCCAAAAGGAATTCACCCAGATCTATCCGCAGGCAGGCTGGGTTGAACATGACCCGCTGGAAATCTGGGGTGGCCAGGCTGGCGTTGCCGCCGAAGTGATTGCCAAGGCAGGTCTTGGCGGCAGCAATATCGCTGCCATCGGCATCACCAACCAACGTGAGACAACTGTCGTATGGGATCGCGAAACCGGTGCCCCGGTCTACAATGCCATCGTCTGGCAGGACCGTCGTACCGCTTCGTTCTGCGACCAATTGAAAGAACGCGGTCTCAATGACGTGATCCGCGGCAAGACCGGTCTGCAAATCGATGCCTACTTCTCGGCCAGCAAAATCAAATGGATTCTGGACACGGTCCCGGGTGCCCGCGAACGCGCCAATCAAGGCAAACTGGCCTTCGGCACCATCGACACCTGGCTGGTCTGGAACTTCACCCATGGCACGACCCACGTCACCGACGTATCCAATGCCTCGCGCACCATGCTCTACAACATTCATACCCTGAGCTGGGATGAAGAGCTGCTGGACATTTTCTCGATCCCGAAGAGCATGCTGCCGGAAGTCCGTTCGTCCAGCGAAGTCTACGGCCATACCCACGAATCCCAATTCGGCACCCATATCCCCATCGCCGGTATCGCCGGTGACCAGCAGGCCGCCCTGTTCGGTCAACAGTGCACCCGCCCGGGCATGGTGAAAAACACCTATGGCACCGGTTGCTTCATGATGATGAACACCGGCGACAAACCGACCGTGTCCAACAACAACCTGTTGACCACCGTTGCATGGCAATTGGGCGACAAGGTGACCTATGCGCTGGAAGGCAGTATTTTCATTGGCGGCGCGGTCGTGAAGTGGCTGCGTGACGGTCTGAAGATCATCCGCAATTCCGCCGACGTTGGCGAACTGGCCGCCGAAGTGGACGGCAACGATGGCGTGTACCTGGTACCGGCCTTTGCCGGTCTGGGCGCTCCGCACTGGAATCAGGATGCCCGCGGCTCGCTGTTCGGCGCCACGCTGGGCACCACCTCGGCCCACGTCGCCCGTGCCGCTCTGGAAAGCATTGCTTACCAGACCACCGATGTCCTGAAAGCCATGGAAGCGGATGCCGGCATCCACGTCGCCGAATTGCGGGTTGATGGCGGCGCGACCGTCAATAACCTGCTGATGCAGTTCCAGTGCGACATTCTGCGTACCGACGTGATCCGTCCGAAGGTAACGGAAACCACCGCCATGGGCGCGGCCTACCTCGCCGGTCTGGCCGTGGGTTTCTGGAAAAACCTTGATGAAGTTCAGGGTCAATGGCAGCTCGACCGCCGCTTCGCTCCGGAAATGAGCGATAGCGACGTCAAGCGCAACCTCGATGGCTGGCACCGTGCCGTCAAATCGACCATTGCCTGGACCCAGGACTGATCCTCTTACCGATACGGAGAAACACTATGCATCCTTTGCTCGCAGAATTCATCGGCACGGCCCTGCTGGTCTTGCTGGGTAACGGCGTGGTCGCCAACGTTATCCTCAACAAAACCAAAGGCCAGAACTCCGGCCTGATCGTGATTGCCTTTGGCTGGGCAATTGCCGTATTCGTCGGCGTCTTCAGTGTTGCCGCCTACAGCGGTGCACACCTCAACCCGGCGGTTTCCGTGGCACTGGCGGTGGCCGGCAAGTTTGCCTGGGCCAAGGTGCCGGGCTATGTGGCAGCGCAAATGCTCGGTGGCATGGCCGGCGCTTTCTTGGTCTGGCTGATGTACCGTGACCACTTCGCCCAAACCGACTGCGGCGACACCAAGCTGGCGGTGTTCTGCACCGGTCCGGCCATTCGCAATCTGACCAGCAATCTGGTGTCGGAAATCGTGGCGACCTTCGTTCTGGTCTTCGGCATTTTGAGCATGGTTGCCCCGACCGCTTCGCTGGGCGCCGTCAATGCCCTGCCGGTTGCCCTGCTGGTGCTGGGTCTTGGCGTCTCGCTGGGAGGCACCACCGGCTATGCCATGAGCCCGTCGCGCGACCTAGCGCCCCGCATCATGCATGCCCTGCTGCCGATTCCCGGCAAGCGCGACAGCGATTGGGGCTACGCCTGGGTACCGGTGGTCGGTTCGCTGGTGGGTGGCGTTCTGGCCGCACTGGTGCATGGACATATCGCAGTCTGAGTCGTTTTCCTTGTGCATGACCGGCCCTCATCGGCCGGTTTTTTTTGCACTGACACGAAAAACGAACACAAAACGAAACAAACAACCGCGGAATAGCAACATTTAACGAAAGCAAAATGTTGTTTTTGTGGTTATTTGACTATAATTCTCCCTTGAACAGACATTAACAGGTAGGCATAACGTGAACAGCCAACTCTTCGACATGATCGTCATCGGCGGCGGCATCAATGGCGCCGGTATCGCCCGCGACGCGGCCGGACGCGGACTCTCCGTGCTGCTGTGTGAAAAGGATGATCTGGCCAGCCACACCTCCTCGGCCAGCACCAAACTGATTCATGGCGGGTTGCGCTATCTGGAGTACTACGAATTCGGTCTGGTACGCAAAGCCCTGCAGGAACGCGAAGTTCTGCTGGAAGCCGCACCACACATCATCTGGCCACTGCGCTTCGTCATGCCGCATGACCCGTCGCAACGTCCCAAATGGATGATTCGCACCGGCCTGTTCCTTTATGACAACCTGGCGCGCCGCAAACGCCTGAAAGGCACCGAGACCATTCGTTTCGATCGCCACCGCACCGGTGCACCACTCAAGAGCGGTTTCACGCACGGCTTTGCCTATTCCGACGGCTGGGTACAAGATGCCCGTCTGGTGGTACTCAATGCCATGGATGCACGCGAACGTGGCGCTCACGTCCTCACCCGCACTGAATGCGTGGCGGCACGCCGTGTTGACGGGCACTGGGAAGTCACCCTGCGCGACGCCTCCGGCAAGCAGCAACAGGTGCGTGCACGCTCGCTGGTGAATGCGGCCGGCCCCTGGGTCGAGTCCTTCCTGACCGGCGCCGCCAATATGGCATCGCCCAAGTCGGTACGGCTGGTCAAAGGCAGCCATATCGTGGTGAAAAAACTCTTCGACCACGATCATGCCTACATTTTCCAGAACCCGGACAAACGCATCATTTTCGCGATTCCCTATGAAAATGACTTCACCCTGATCGGCACCACCGACATCGAATACCATGGCGATGCCGCCAAGGTCGCCATCGACAGCGACGAAATCAACTATCTGTGCACGATGAGCAATCGCTACTTCGAAACCCGCATCAGCCCGGTCGATGTCGTGTCGACCTACTCGGGCGTTCGTCCGTTGCTCGACGATGCGTCGGACAACGCGGCCAGCGTGACCCGCGACTACTCGCTGGAACTGTCGACCGAAGGAGCACCACTGCTGTCGGTATTCGGCGGCAAAATCACCACCTTCCGCAAACTGGCAGAAGAGGCCGTGGACACCCTGGCACCGCTGCTGGGCAACGGCAAGGGACAGTGGACGGCAAGCGCACCGTTGCCGGGCGGCGATCTGGGGGCCCCGAGTTTCGACGCCTTTGTCGAACTGCTCGCCGAGCGTTACCCGAGCCTGCCGCATGAGCTGCTGTATCGTTATGCGCGCGCCTACGGCAGTCGTATCCATGCCCTGCTGGGCACGGCACGCCAGCCAAGCGATCTGGGCGAAGAAATTGTACCGGGATTGTTCGAAGCGGAAGTCCGCTATCTGTGCGACTACGAATGGGCCACCTGTGCCGAAGACATTCTGTGGCGCCGGTCCAAACTCAAACTGCACCTGGCAAGCGATGCCGGCGAGCGTCTGGACAGCTGGCTGACACGCCGCAACGAAACCTGCGCAGCCTGACAGACTGAGCGTTTTAGCGGCGGCTGACTCCCTCTTGCGAGTCAGCCGCCGTCACGTTGGCATGCGGCACAGGCTAGATAAGCTGGGTATCCAGCGCGGGCGGCGCATCCGGCGCATCCGGGTCCGGGCACAGCATCTGAGACTCGAAGCTGGTGAACATGATGGCGTAAATCCCCTTCTGGCAAAGATCGTCCCCGGACTGCGGAGCCGCTTGGCCTGTCACCCGGTCGGCCAGATTGACCGGAGTGTCGTCACTCGCCATCGCTGTCGGCGGCGTGTTCGTCAGAGTCTGTATATTCACTGGATGTTCCTTTCATACCCAACGGGTAACGTTCCTGCAATAAGTACCAAAGGTTTTCAATGGCATCGTTGATGGTGCTGTCCAGATAGCGCGGCAAGGTTTCCCTCAGCAAGCTACGTCGCAGATCGCCGGAGATCGCCGCCGCTATCCGGTCCGGATCCAGCCGTACCACCTCGTTGCCCGCCTCCAGAATGAAGCCGCGCTCATCGTGATACTCGATGGAGACCCGACGTCCCTTGGTGCCCTGCAGCCGTGCCATCAGCAGGCTGCCGGGTGCAGAGGCATCCCGTGGCAGCACCAGTCGCACCGGAGCCTCCCGGTCCGGCATCTCCCGCTGCTGCCATTCATCGATACACGCCAGCAACACGGGAGGGCAAGCCAGGGTGTCAGACAGCCGTTCCTTGAGGTTATCGAACACTTCGTGCTCCACCCTGGCGAGGAACTCGCTACGGCCATCCATATGCTCGACAAGATTCATCGCCAGCATCAGAAAACCATCACGGTAGCCCTGCACGAAGCCAAGCTGCCGGCAATTGTCGGCCTCCTCGCGCGCCTTGCGAATCATGCTCGAAGCACGCCGTCTGGCCTTGTACAGCAAGTGGGTGCCCGCACGGGCCTCGCCCAGTCGGCGGGCCGGCACAATCGCCTCGTCAATGGAGGAAACGGCAGGGTTGATGTAGATTTCGCGAGGCATGTTGTAGCGCCATGGTTAACAAGACCGTATCCCGGCAAACAATGCCCGTCCTGCGGTCAGAATGAAAATACGGCTCGGCGGCAACCGGAACCATCAACTTGAGACGCGCCAGCAAGGCCGGCGGCAACCGTTGGCAAAAGGGCTGCAACTGTCGTACACCCAATTGCCACAGTTGCTCCTCGCTCACCGCCCGGGGCGGCAATGCGGGGCGCGGCATCCGGGCTGGCTGCTGCGCAAAGCGCCGGGCAAACTCCGGCAACCGCCCCAGGACGCCACCGTACGGCAAGCTCTCGAAGGCCGCATGGCATCCCAACAGAAAAATGGCATGCGGCAGACACCGCCAGCGCTCCACCAACAAGGCCGCCGGATCCTTGCTTCCCGGCAACGTCATGAGGCTGTCGGTCAAGCCATAGCGCGCCAGCAACACATCGTTGACAGCCGAGCGGATACCGGGTTCCGACGGGATCTGCCCGGCATCCAGCCGTGAAGCATGGATATACGACAGCGGGTCGAACAGCACCCGCATCAGCCGGGGCGTACGACCGAATGCATCAGTCGTCATCGCCCGTCTCCGCGCGGCGCTTGCGCCACCACAACCAGCCGCCGCTACCACCGATCACGGCAAGGATCAGTGCCACAACACCATCGAGCACCAGAGCGTGCCCGGCAGGGGCGATATCCGGTGCCTGATGCTGGATCGCTGTCCGGGGATTTACCACGACCGAGATATTGTTGTAATCCAGATCGTCAAAGCTGTTTTTCAGAAAACGCTTGGTGTCACTGATCAACGACTGCGGATCGACGCCCTCCTCGTACACCAGCAAGGCCGCAACATGCATGGCCGGCTTGGTGTCCTGGTCTGCGCCGGCCTGCGTGTCGTAACCGACATCGACATGCGCCGAGATAACGTGACTCATCGACGACAAGGACTGCTCGAGGCGTTGCTCGATGGCCGAGGTCAACCGGGCCTTTTCGGCTTCCGGCGAAGACACCAGCGAGTCGGCCGGAAACTGCTTGTCGATCTCGACACGTGGCGCAGAGGGCAGATCATAGGTTTTGAGCAGGTCGACGGCAGCGACAAAGTCCGACTTGTCTACCGATACGTCATAACCCGTCTTGCCTTTCTCCTCCTTGACGGCACTGATATTGTTGCGTTGCAAGGCCGCCAGCACTTCGTTGGCCTGCCGCTGGTCAAGGCCGGTCAGCAGGCCTTGCTTGCACCCTGTCAGCATGACGCACAATCCCAGTACCGCCAGAAGTCCGGTACGATGTGTCTTCATGATTTCAGCAGGGTCTCCACCACGTTGGTCGCCTTGCGGGCCATGGTGCTGATATAGGAGACCTGAAGGTTGTAGTTCGAGGTCATCGTCTGTAACTTCATCAGGCTGTCAGGCCGACTCAACGCCCCCGGCTGGGCCACCATCTGCAAGATGGCATTGCGCTGCTCGGCGCCTTCGACCGTGGTATCGGCCATGGCTTTGACCATGCGGTCCTCCAGCGGCATGACCGTTGCGTCTTCGTTGAGTTCGATGTGGCTGGCCACCTTCGACGCGGATTGGATAGGCATGACTGACATGCGCGTGCTCCCTGAGATAAGTGAGGCGAGGCAAGGATTCCCTCAGGAATCCGTGCGGCTTAGCGGAAGTTCTGGATAATCGCCGAATCGATATCCTTGAAGGCCTTCACGGTGTTGGACTGGGCATTGCGGTACAGGGTGTACTCGGACAAAGATGTCTGGTACTTGGCCAGCAAGACCGGATCGGACGGATTCTGGGTCATGGCGCTCAAGGCAGCCGTCACCTTGTTGTTCAGGTCATTGACGCCATAGTCGAAGGAATCCGACATATTGCTCAACCAGCCATTCCAGTTGTCGCCATCGGCTCCCGGATATTCCGGGCCAACAATGGATTGAGTGGGGGTCGTTGCCATAAAAACTCCTTGTGTGTATCAACGTGAGGTTAGGGGGGCAGGGAAATACCAGTTTTGCGGCGACATTTTCACGTAGCCATTACTGCCGTATTGATAGGATTTGCCCTTCAGCCAGTCCTCGTGCAGCTCGACGGAGAAGTGCACGAAGCGTGCCCCCCATTGCTGATAAAACTGGTCTGAAAAACGCTGCAGGTGCGCGAGAGTGACATCGTCAAGGTCGCCGCGGGTCACGAAAGTCAGACTGCCTTCGTGCCTAACTTCATCAAAGGGAATCGCCAGCCGTGTCAGGCCGCTCCGGGCAATGGACATCAGCTCTTCGTCGCCATGCACTTCCACCGCAACACTCTCGGCATAGGGCATCCGGACCTTGAGCCAGGATTTCCATTGCAGCAGGGAGGCAGCATCCACTGCGGCCCGGTCCTTGCTGATCAAGAGGACCGGATGCAAGGGGTCATCCATGCGCAAGGCGAACCAGGCAAGATTGCGCTCATCCAGCAAATGGCCAATGCGCCGGACTTCATCGGAGCGCGAGGCAACCGTGACCCCCTCGAGCTTGCCGGCCCGGGTCAGCGCCTGACGCACCCAATCGGCATCGGCTTCGGTGGCGGTCAGCACATAGACCTGATGGTCGGCCGTCATGCGGACCAGACACGGATGCGCAGCGCCCTGAATCATTTGCGATACGGCGCGAACCTGCTGATCGCCGTCTACATGCGAGGACAACCACACCATGCGTCCAATCCCGGCCAGCACACCGACGACCAGCACGCCACCCAACACCCAATTCAGATAACTGCGGCGCTTGGGCTGTGGCAATTCCAGGCTGGGCAGCACTGGCTCCACCTCGCGTCGGCGTGCTGGCGGCTGCTGGATATCCAGTACCGCGGGTGACCACCCCTCCTCCAGCCTGCGGACAGCGAAATGCAAATCGCCGGCCCGCATCGGCCTATTGAGCACGCCGGACTCCTCGATGGACTCCTGTGCAGCGGCAAGCCGGAAGACAAATTGATCCGCCAGGGCTCCGGCCGGGTCAGGCAGCTCCAGCTCGATGGTTTGCGGCGTAGCGTCACCCGGCAGGTAAAGGGTTTCCACCTCTTCATCGTGACTGTCGAAGGCCGGTTCACCGCCGACGACAAACCGGATTCGACCGGCGGGCAGCTCAAACTCCGCGCCAAACATCATTCCGCTGAGAATCCGGGCGGTATAGACCGCCGGATTATCGGAACTGTGCAATTCCTCGCTCATAGACTTGCTTCGCTGTTAAGGGGTTTCTGGGGGGGAAGCGATGAACGACTGTCATCACTCCCGCTCAAGGAGAGGGTTGCCACGCGCCGGTCGGCCCGCATCATCGGCAACCACAGGCAACCGGTCTGCCCGGCTTGCAGGGCAAGCGCACGGGCGGCAGCTTCCCCTTGCACCAGCCGGACCACCGGCAGGTAAATCGATAACATCAGGGGCTCCTGCCCGGCCTGCCGCAACCATTCCGGCAGCAAGCCGGCCACTGCGTCAGGGTCGAGCGATGCCGTCACCCAGGCATGACAGGCCGTCAGCCAGCGGGCGTTTTCTGTTGCGACATTCATGCGACCGGCCAAGGCCAGTGCCCACGCCTCATCGCCCTGTTCCAGGCTGATGACGGCCAGGGCGGCACAGAGAAAGGGATCGGACTCGAGCGAGGTGGCCAGCGCGGCATCGCCGCTGGCACGACCCTCATCGAGCCGGCCTTGCTGATACAGCACCCAGAGTTGCAGGGTGCGCGCCACGGTCATGCCGGGGTCAATCGTCAAACAGCTGGCCAGCGCCTCGGCCGCTTCCTGAAAACGGCGGGCATGATACAAATGGCAAGCATGGTAGTAATGGATTTCGGGTAGGCGTGAAGCCAGTGCCAAGGCGGTTTCAAACAGGCTATCGGCCATGGCCGCTTCGCCGCAGGCAAAGCCCAGATACCAGGCTTTCACCGCCAGCAGCAAAGGATGAAACGGTTCGTGACGCTCGGCCGCGTCCAGCGCCAGACGCGCCCGTGACAGGGTGTGACCGGCATGCAGGTAACCCAGTGTCGCCAGCGCCAGCCAGGTTTCTGCCAGACCACACCAGGCCGGCACATAGGCCGGGTCGGCGGCAAGGCTCATCTGGAAGTAGTGCAAGGCATGATCCAGATTCTGGCGGGAGGGATGACGCAAGTGACGCCGACCTTGTTGATAGGCGGTCATGACGTCCAGAGAGGCCGCCTCGGCACCCAGTGCACGACCGGGCACAAAGCCGGGAATCTGCCCGGGCAACTCGGCCACGATGCGCTGTACCAGTTCGGCTTCCCGACCGTTCGCCGACAGCAGCAAGCGATGACTGGAAACCAGCGCGTGATCGCTGCTCCGCACCAGATCCAGCACCAGATGAGCATCGGGGCCACGCTGCACGGTTTCCCCGGTCAGGTAGTAGTCCGGAGCAACGGTACGGATCAGGTCGACGATCGCCGTGGCGCTCGTGGCATCGCGGCACATCACCGCAGGAATGATAGTCAGGCCATAGTGACTCAGGCGGGATGCTTGATGCGTCAGCTCGGCCTGCAACAACTCGGCATCCAGACCCGATGTCCGGAACGGCAGGATGGCCAGGGTCACGGTTTTGCGTGCTGCCACATCCGGCATGACGATAACTTTGGGGGTAAAGCGGAAACCCTTGCCGTACACCGTATCGATGTAACGCTCGCTGCGGGTCTCACCCAGCACACGACGCAAGGTGTAGATGCAACGGGTCAACGATTCCTCCCCGACCGGTTCATCTCCCCACACCGCATCGAGCAGCTCATTCTTGGTCAGCAACTGTCCGGCACTACGCACCAGAGCCAGCAGAACCCCGGTCTCCTTGGGCGGCAGACGCCGTTCCTGGCCAGCACGCGACAAGACGCCCTCCGATGTCAATACACAGTCGCCGAATACAAAATGTCCGGCAAAGGCGGTTTCGTCATGCATGTGCAGGCTCCGTTCCACAAAGTCATCCAGGTCAATCACTGGGGCTTACTGTAACGGTCTGAAAGTTGGAATTTGATCGGCGAAATCCTAAAAGACAGCCTGCCGGAATCGTGCTATGGCAAGAAAGAGGATCTGTCCCGGGACTGGCAAAGGCGGGAATTCAAAATGCAAAACCATCACGGCACAAGGGCAGTGATGGCGGGGAGCGAAACCGGACAAGCAAACGACTAAACAGTGATGGCGTCGAGCTTCGTCCGTACGATGGCGGTCAGATTACGCAAGGTAAGCATGTCTTCGAGATGCGTGGTATCCAACTCGATGGAGAACGCTTCATTGACGCTGATGACCATTTCGATCAGGTCCATCGAGTCGGCGCCAAGGTCTTTGACAAAATGCGTGTCGTCCTTCAGCCCGGACTCATCCACGACAAAGATCCAGGCGATCAGGCCGCGTACGCGCTCTTCGAGACTGAGACTGTTTTGGTAAAGATTCATGCTGGGTCTCCACAAAGGGGGTCACGGCAGCCTTAGGGGATTCCCGGGACAGGAATCCTTCACCTGAGTGCCGATGACGTTACTTTACGGAGAGGCGACGGGCGGGAAGATCAGCGGATTCTTAAAATGAAAAGACCGGACTGCCCGAAATAGCGCAGTACCGGCCCACGGATGTCACAACAGGATTACTAGCCGACAATCGTAAGATTGGGTGCCGACTGACTCCTCTGCCAGTCACCTTCCACTTCGCGAGGCGTGCTCAATGCCGGCTCACTGGCAGAGCGCCTGAGCGTCTCGGAAGACTGCTGGTAATCACTGGCACTACGCAAGGTTGCACCCAGTTCGGAGGCAATAATGCCGCCTTCCTTGGCCCGATGCGGATGATTCAGCGACCTCGAGGATGCCCTGAGAGATCCAGAGGTTTTATCCCCCACCAGCGCCTCGACCATCGACCAGATTCGCTCCAGCGCCGAGGGATTCCCGGTGCCGGATCGGGCCTGCAAATGATCGGGCAAGGGCATTTTGCCCAGCTCTCGGGTCACCCGGTTGACCATCGTGTTATAGGCACTGTTGCGGGTCGCCTCCTCAAGGGTCGTGTCGGCCGTCGAGTCCGGCGGAGCCAGGCGGCCCAGCACCATCTCGACAATCTTGTATGAATGCTCGAACGCGTCCTTATCTTTATCAGAGTAGCCTGCCAGCGGATCGCTGTTCTCGTCCAGCGAGGAATTGACTCTTTCCAGTACCTGGAAAACCTGGTCGAAATGTCCACGCAGCAAACGCTCCAGCGCGAAATCCTTCCCGCAGGAAATCTGTCTGGCCTGAGCTTTCAGCAGCTCCACCAGACGCGCGGCGATCTGATTGAATTTTGCACCACTGAATTGCTGCTGGATCAACGGCGCCAGGACAACGGGAGCGGACGTAACCGTGAACGTTGCCGTTTCAAATCGCTCCACCTCGGCACTGCGTTGCTGCGCGAGGGTCAGTTCTTTCGGCGCTGGCTGAACAGCAAACTCCGCCGGTGCCAGATTGAAGGGATCCAGTGAGTCTGCAGAGCCAAGGTTTACCAAATCCTGCTCGTCGTTCGGGACTGCCGCATCGCCCAAGGGGTCTTCACCCTTCCCGAAAAAGGTAAATACATACGGATCATAGGAAGATTGGGCTGCCACACCGCCATTCACGCCCATCGTGAGGTCGGTATTGCTTCCCAACTCCACGCCGGTGTTTTCCGTCCCGACGGCCATGTCAGTCATGTTGGGTCCGACCGTATTACTACCCCGGGTGATGCCGGAGCTGCCGCCATTCATGGTGATAAGTGCTTCCGCCCTAAACGCAGACTGATCGCCGGTTTCATCGAAGCCAGTGGCAGACGTCAATTCCGCTGGTTCCAGCGGATCGACCGGGTCACCGATGTGGCCGAGGGTCTCCGACTCCCCACGGATAGTGGCAGACGACTCCTCGTGCTCTCTTGATCGCTCCGACGGATCACTCGACACGGACGTGTCTCTATCTTCACTAATGCCAGAGGCAGGAGTCTGTTCCAGTCGCTCCAACCGATCTCCGTCATCACCGATGAGGCGGCTAGTCGTCGTCCCAAAGGGAGTGGCACTCTCCACCCCGGTATCGTCAAACCTGGCCCAGTCACGCATCGCGGGTGACTCCGCGGAAAAACCCATCGGGATAGCGCCGGGGTTCCCGGGGCCATTTCCGGTGCCGGAATAGGTGATATTGACATTGAAGTTGTTAGTGACCGAGCGATTTGAATTGTCATTAGAAACCGAGCGATCCGAGTGATCCGAGTTATCCGTGTGATAGGTGACCGAAGCCGGGGGCGTGTTCAATGCCGAAGCCGGAATCGGTGCTGGCTCGCCGGGAATACCCGGCGTTCCGGGCTCAGACGGCGCATTCGGAGCGGCCGGATTATCCTTGGGTGCTTCAGAAGGTTTGACATCAGGCTTGTGCACAATTCCCTGCAGACGTCGCGTCATGCGCGGTTGCAGAAGGATGTACTCCATCGCCCCCGCCAGGTACGCCAGCGATTTCTTCTCGCCAAACCCGTGCAGCAACATCTTGGTAAGGCTTTCCACGGTACCCTGCCCGGCTTTATCGACCAGATCGTTGATGCCGGCTTTGGCCTCTTGCGCCAGCCCCCTTCCAGCAAGCCGTTGCGCCTGACCATCGGCATGGGCATGGATGACATCATCAATGCTATTGGAACACCAATTAAGCATGTCCTGCGGTAGGGTCCCGGTATCGATCACCTTGGCCAGACCTGCGTTGATGTTTTTAAGCTTTTTCAGCGCCGCCGTCGCCTCTGCGGCATTGTTTTCCAGCTTGGCGAGTTCTTTCGGGGTCAACGTCTCCAGAAACGTTTTGAGCGCCGCGACAGAGGGGGCCAATGACTCGGCAAGGGCCGGATTAGCGGCCGCCAACTGCGCAGCCACGTGGTGACACGAGGCAAAGCGTTGCAATTCGAGACTCAACAAAGGCAGCGTGTCCGTGTTGAGTTCGGGCATGCTGCCCTTCGCCAGCCCCAAGGCTTCCGTCAGTCCCGCCAAGGCGGTTTGGCGGAAATGACCGAGTGCTTGCAATGGCTCCACCACTGGCCGGCTCGCGACCGGCGGGTTGTTCACCGGCAGGGTGGGCACCGCGGCGGCCTGAGTCAAACGACGGCTCAGCGGTACATCCGTGGTCGTGGAGTCCGCCAGATCCAACGCCTGCAGAAGCTGACTCTGAACGCCGGAAGCACCGTCAAAGCGGCGGGAAAAGCTGTCACTCGCCCGGCGAGCCGTTTCCCGGGTCAAGGTACCGGTCGGAGAGACATCGTCGCTTCGCACTGCGGTTAATGACGGCAAGGAACTGGCGGAATCATTCAAGTTCCGGTAGAGCCCAGAATGAGAAGAACGCGTTACAGAGGATGGATTAGTGTGCATGATGATCCTCTCAGGTTTTCAAAAAGGTCTTGTCGGTATCAAGCAAGGCTTGAATCAGACTGCCGAGGATCTTGTTCAGGTTGTCGAAGGTCGAGTTGCCCTGCCCGTACGCCTGTACCGTCTGCTGCATCTGGCTTTGATACACCTGGATATTCGAGGAAATCTCACTCTGGAAAGCCTGCACTGCGGCACTGTTGGCATTGATCATGCCAGTGCCGTCGGGCGTCCCCAGATCAGCCAGGGCTTTCTGCATATCCTTGATCGGGGCAAGATCAATACAGACCGAGGTCCCGTCAGCCCCCACCGTCAAGCCGGCGGCCTTGGCGAAGGCCGTTGCATCGGCCGGACTCAAGCCGGTCAGGACCGGATAGGACGTGGCCCCCGCTCCGCCATGCGTATTGAGAAACGTGTTGATCGAATCCCCTAAGGTTTTGGCATCGATCTTCATGTGATTACTATCACTGCCATCCTTGATACAGGCAGACATCTGGTTCTGGATCTGCGAACAAAGATCGTTGTAGAAGCCGGTGACATTCTGGGCGAGTTCTTGCCAGGGCTTCAGGTAGGAGTCATTCACTTTCCCGATCGCCAGAGCCATCAGTCTGTCAATATCGTAGCTGGAGACCGGCCCGTGCGTGCCCCGGTTCTTGAGCAGCTCCTTGATCTGATCGTGCAATTGCGCTGTGCACTGGGAAATCTTGCTGGACATCCCGTTGAAGTTCGACAACAGATGTTGGAAGTCTCCCTGCAGTTGCTGTACTTCGGCAGGTGGCATTAGGTATGATCCAAACATGCCGCCAGACTGTTTCAACTCATCGAGGAGATGATTCAGCGTGCTATTGACACCGTCCAGATTAATGACGAGAGAAGTACCGTCCGCCCCCACCGACAAACCCGTCTGTGTCGCCAAACGCTGTGCGGCCTCCGGTGTCAACCCGGATAGCACGACCCCGGCAGTGCCAGAGTATTTTTGAACAATCGCCTTCAGCTCGTCCGTCATCGCCCCGAGGTTAACCAGCGTTCCTTTAGAAACCGGGCTAGAGAAATCCTGCCATGCCTTCTGAAGTTCGCTCGCCAGAGCTTTCGACGTTGCGCCCAGATTGGTTTGCAAGGTGCCCAATGTCGCAATGTCATTGACCAACTCGCTGATCTTGGCACCGCTGGCGGTCAATGCTCCGGACTCCGGCGGCATCGCGGCGACCTGCCCCTGCAAGGTATGCAGCGCCATTTGCACCGCCGGCAAACCTTCCGACAGGTTGGAGACGCGGTTGAAGATCCCTTTCGCCTCATTGGCCAACACGGTGAAATCTGCCGGCTTGTCGGGTTGATTGGCATCGAACGCAGGGGTGAGACGACTGGCCGCAGCCGTGAGACCGGACACCCGGTCACAATGACGGGAGAGGGCGGCATGCGCCGACTGCAATTGCTTGACCCTCTCTTTCAAGGCTGCGTCCTGAATGGAAACGTCCGGTGATGACCGGGTCGGTTCCGTCAATGCGGCCAGGGTCGATGCACCCCCGGCCCGCAGCCAGCCCGGGGTGGGCTGGCTCTGTTGCGGGTTTACGTTCACGAGAAACTCCGAAAAAAGTTAAAGGGGCGTTTAGGCTTTGAAGTTGCTCATGGTATTGACCGTCTGGTTGTGCGCGTTAATGATGTCCATGACTTGCGTGATGGACTTCATCCCGGCTTCCTGCTTGGAGGTCATATCCTTGATGACCTTCTCGGCCGCAGAGGAGAGCGCACGGGCACTGGCATCGGAGCGTTTGGCATCGGCGCCCGACTGCGCGGCGGAGATATCTGCGCCGCTCTGGGCAATCGGAGCGATCGCCGAACCGATGGAATGAATGGCCTCGCCGCGGATCCGGTGGGCATTCGCTTCATTGAGCATCTTGTCGTGCTGGAGCCGGAATGCATCGGCTTCGGTACGGTTGCGTGCCTGATTTTGATTGCGCAGGATAGCGGCATGGTTGCCGGCCAATTGCGGGTTGGACGGGTCGAGCGCTACGGAGTCCTGGGCAGGCGTTGCCGGGGAGTCCTGCTGATCAGACGATTGATCGGTATCGGCGTCCGAGCTGCGCACGCCCTCGTTGGCCGAGCGCGGCAGGGCTTGCGTTCCGGCCGGAGCGATCGCCTCGTCCGCAGTGCGCAAGGTGTTTTCTTCGTTGGTGCCATGCACCTCGCCCGAACCCTGGCGCTGCAGCGGCAGATTCTGGCGCGCATCGCTCTGGGTGACCCCGCTATGCAGGCCTTCGTCGATGCGACTTTCCTCTTCTGCCAGCGCCCGCTCGGCATTGAGTTGGCCGGACTTGTTGGTATTGAACGATTCGTGCTCCATGCTGCTGGCTTTGATGCCCTTGGCCGCATTGAACGCACTGGCGCCCATCGAGGTCACCCCCTGTGTCAAACCACCGATGAAGTGCTGGTTGGCTTTGTTGATTTCCTCGTTGGCACTGTTGAATGTCGCGTTCATGCTGGCGGTCGACAAGGTTGCCTGCAATTTGGCATCGGCGCGGGAGCCGGACAGCATGGCTTGCAGCACGGAGGCCAGTACCGCAAACTCGTCGCCATTGCCATCGATAATACCGCTGGCCAGATCACCGGACGGCGCGCTAGCGGATCCCGTCTGAACAACGAAACTCAGCGATGCTGCCACATCGTAGCCCGCCGTCGGTGACGACAACCATTGTTGGGTGGCACTGCCAGTCGCGGCAGCAGAAACCGCCGGAAGGCGCAGCGGGGAATTCTGGGTTGAACCGGTAGCGACCGAATCGAAGCTGGAGGCGGGAATGGCGCTGGCCAGAGACTGGATCCGGGCGGCCAGCTGTGCCGCGTCATCGGCCACATTGATATCTTTGGCAGAGGCTTCGCCTTGCATTCCGGATGTACCGAAAACATTGCCGTAAGGATTGCTGTACTGGGTGACTAAGGTATTCATTTAATGATCTCCTGAGTTGATCAAGCTGGGATATGGCTCAAAATGGATTTGCCGGCATTGAGGTTGGCACTGATGGTCTCGCTCATCTGGATCATCAACGCGTTGACCTGCTGGGCATTGGACTTCCAGACATCCTGAGCCTGATCCATCATTCTCTCGAACACATCGGCGCCGGCCATGTAGGCGTGCATATTGGCCACATCGTCCTCGGCGTTTTCATCGGCTTTGTCGGCGGCGATGTTCAGACTGTTTTCCGTCATGTCCTTGGCACTGCTGGCCCCGGTATGGAGCATGCGGCCCTTGGCAGCAATTTTGCCGACGGCGGCCTCGTCCAGATCATGAGTCAGGAAGCTCTGCAGGCGTGCGAAGCCTTTCGATACCGAACCAGTGATCTTTTTCAGGACATCCGGCACCATCTTGCCGATGGCCTTGCCCAGCACTTTGCCCAGCAAGGTATCCAGCTTGGCCGCCGCCGATTTGGCCAGCGCGGAGCCTGCGACCATAACGACGATCACTGCCGCCGCGGCGAGAATGCCGCCGATAATGGCTCCGGCTTCTTCCGCCTTGTCCTTGGGAACATGCAGCACGTTCTCCAGCACGGAGGTCACGGCGTTGCTCAGCAGTTGAGCAAACTTCTGCATCAGGTCGGCAATCGGTTTCATCGCCTCGGCCATGAACGAAGTACCGGTAACAGCCTTGGTAATCTTGTCGGCCACCGTCAAGGCGACACCGACCGCGAAGAGTGCCAGACTGGCCCCCCCGGAAAACACCGCCAGAGCGGCACCGGCGACCATCAACAGGGCACCGAGAATCTTGCCGACACAGCCCATGGCCTTTTGCATATGGGCTTGCTTGTCGAGTTGTTTCTGCATGTCGTCAGACTGCTTTTGCAGATCGGCCTGACGCGATTCATTCATTTTCTTTTGCAGGTCTGCCTGCGCCTTCATATTGTCGTCGTTGTTGTCACCGATCAGCTTGGCCATGACGCCCATCAACGCAACCAACTCGCCCTGGGCATCCAGTTGCTGGTCCAGCGTGGTGCCAACGGTGCTCTTGCCCGAGGCATTCAAGCCTTCCGCATCTTTCAGTTGCTGGGTCTGCAATTCGGCCGTAGACAACTTCATGACATCGATGCTGGCCAGCAAGATGGCAGCCTCTTCGCTGGCGGCATTCGCCTGCTGGGAGCAGGTGGTGACGGTCTGCAGCGTCTGGCCGAGTTCGCCGTACAGTTGGTCATAGTTGGCCTGCTGGCGGACGACTTCGGGATCTTTGCTATTGCCACCGGCTGCCTGCTTTGCCTGATCCAGCTTGGCAGACGCTTCCGACAGCTGGATCTGCTGCACAATCGCATCCGCATTGGCCTGCTTAAGCTGGGCGTTGGCACTGGTCATCTCGGCCACGGCCGCCTGATAGTCATCCTCGGTTTTCTGCAATTCCTGCATGGATGCCTGAAAAATGGCGGTACGCGACTTCAGATCTTCCGTCTTGGCATCGCCGCACAATTTGGCCAACTCGCCCAGCAACGCGACCAGAGTACCGCTGGCATCCAGCTCTTCCTTGGCCTCTTTGCTGTCCAGCGCCTCTTGCTGCATCAACTCGATGCTGCCGTTCACCGCGCCCGACGGGGCGGCACCGGACGTGGCGGCGGCCTTGCCGGTCGCCTCGGTCTGTGGTGCGCCATCCGTCCCGGTCGCCATCAGGTTCTGGCCTTGCTCTGCCACCACTTGCTTCGGGGCACGCAATTGCGGCGCATGGGCGTTGCGTCGTGCCACCTTCGGATCGGTCGCCGACTCGACCGCCAACGACGCGATCACATGCTCGGCGGCCTGATCGGCCTTGCCGACAATGTCGCCGACCTGACTGCGGGTCAAGCGGGCGGCTTCTTTCTTGAGATCGGGAGAGACCTTTTGCAGAAACGCCCCGGAAATACTACTGCGTGGAATATCAATGCTCGCCATGGCGGGCTCCTTATTCAGTCGTCGTGTGAATCATCCGGCTGTCCGGCGGGCATTGGCGCTGTGATCGCCAAGCCCTCCAGATATGCCGTTGCACGTGCCTTGAGTTCCTGATCATCACTATTGCCGACCACGATCTCGAAGCACTGTCGTGCCTTGTAAGGTTTTTTAAGAGACAACTGACACTGACCGGCCTGGAACATCGGACGGTAGTCATTGCGCGACAAGGCAAACGCGACGGCATACAGATCGGCCGCTTGTTGAAAGGCCTTGCGCAACTGGTAGACTGCCGCCAACCCCATTACATAGTCGGCGTTGTAGAAATCGTAGAGATACAGGAACCGGAACAAGGCTTCCGCTTCATCCAGACGACCTTTCTGGTAAAAGTCGTACGCATAGCTGTACAACCCTTCCATCAAATCATCCGGAATGCCGCGAAGATCCTTGAGCGTTGCGCCTTGGGTCAGCGCATCGAACACCTCTTCCATTACCGCTTCGGCTTCAACATCATGCAGGGCAGTCGTCATCGAAAAACTCCTTTTTTGTCACACTCTTCGTGTGCACAACTTGATTGAAACAGGTTTTAAAAATCTGCGAATTCACAAAACGATCAAACAAACACTATTTTTTTTCAGTGGCAGACAGACGCAACTTCCCCGTAACGACGCCGGTCGTCATCCTGAAAAAAACCAATCGGAAAGGTTAAGCCGGGGGGGATTCGTCCGGGTCCGCGGTGGCTGCCAGCGGCTGGTTGGCCATATCGACCTGATCCAGCCAGATCAGAATGCGTACGATTTCACCGATACTGTCCAGATCGATGAAGCTATAGCGCGAATGGGTACGGTAGATCTTGCGCGCCAGTGGAATATCGCGCACCACGGGTATCCCTATCGACTCCGCATACTTGCGGGCAGCCAGCGCCTTCTGGTTGCTGGCCAGATAGGAAATGAACGGCACCATGGCGATATCGGGGTTGAAATACACGCCAATGGCAATATGCGTCGGATTGCTCAGCATGAACTTGCTGTTCTCGATATCCGACTTGTCTTGTTCGGACAGCAGTTCCAGATGAATTTCCCGCCGCCGTGACTTCACCTCGGGATTCCCTTCCTGCTCCTTGTACTCCTGCTTGATCTCTTGTTTGTCCATCATCATGTCTTTCATGAACAGGAAGAAATCCGCCAGCAGATCGAGAATCAGAATCAGGATCATGCAGGCCAGCAAGGTCAGCACCAAGGCACGCAGCAGGTCGGCCGACACGCTGGCCAATGCAAACAAATTGCCATTCAGGGCGGAAAATATTTCGCGCCGGTAGTTTTGCCAGAACAGCCAGCCGGCCACCAGACTCGCCGTCAGTGTCAGCACCGCCTTGACCAGTTCCTTAAGGGTTTTTTTGCTGAAAATCCGTTTGAAACCCGACACCGGATTGATCGCCTCCCAATTGAGTTTCAGCGCCTCGGTGGCCAGCTGGAAACGGGAAATCAGTAAGGACGGCAAGGCCGAGGCCACCACGCACACCGCCAGGATCGGCACAATCATTTTCAGGGCGGTCAGCACCACCAGCCGCGCAAACTCGGGCATCGCCAGTACCGAAGGCCCCAGAACGGCCTGACGGATCAAACCGGTCACCGGCGCGAACGACAGCACGCACGAGGCATACAGCACGCCGCAGGCCAGCAGGATGGCCGTCATCACATCCTTGCTTTTGAAACCCTGCCCTTTCTTGGCGGCATCATCCAGCCGCTTCTGCGTGGGTTTTTCTGTCTTGTTTTCTGACATGGCTTAGTGCCTCCCGACGGCAAGCCAGTTGCCCAGCGTGTCTGCATGCGCCAACGTCATGACCTGCGGCAGATAGACCCCCTGAAAGCAGATCAGCATCACCACCAGCGCCATGGCACTCTTGACGGTCATGGCCACGCTGAACGCGTTCAATTGCGGCGCAAAACGCGACAACACCCCCAGCAACACTTCACTGGCCAGCAAGGTCAGGTAGACCGGTGCCGCCAACAGCAGACACCGGCTCATCACGTGATCGATCAGGGGCAGACAGCGCGTCAGATCCAGCGTCATCGGACCGGTCACCGGCACCATGGCGTAACTCTGCCCCATGACCTCAAGCACCAGCAGCATGCCCCCGCCCAACAAGAACACCGTGGCGGCGAACAGATTGAAGAAGTTGGCCAGCTCCGAGGTTTCCACACCATTGGCCGGGTCCATGGTGCTACTGATGGTGGCGCCACGCTGGTTGTCGATCAAACTGCCCAACGCATGGAAAACCCAGAACGGCATCGACAACACCACGCCGACCACCAGTCCGGTGAGCGCTTCGTGCATCAGCAGAGCCCCGTAGCTCACAATATCGAACGGCGGCAAGCGGGTACTGGCCAGCGGCGACAAGCCCACCGCCACCCAGAAAATGGCACATTGCCGCACCATCCCGGTCAAGACCCCGCCATTGAGAAACGGCAGCAGATAAAACACCGGCGCGATGCGGGCATAACCGATACCGGCCAGTTGCATCAGCGGGTAGAAACTGTCGAGAAAAATGCTGTGCATCACGCCGGCCTCACCGTAGCAGCGCCAACTGGAACGCTTCCTTGGCAAAATTCATCAGGGTCTGGCCGATCCAGCCAGAGAGCATGAACAGGCACAGGCTGACCGCCAGCAGCTTCAAGCCAAACGGCAAAGTCTGTTCCTGCAACTGTGTCACGGTCTGAAACAGCCCCACCAACAAACCGACCGCGGTGGCCACGATAATGGGCCAGGCCGACAACACCAGCACCAGATGCAAGGCTTTGGAACCGGCATAGACAAGATGATCCATGGCGTTTTCCTCTTAATGGTGCAAGGTCAGGTATTGCTGGATCAGGCCGCGCGACAGCAAACCCCAGCCATCCATGGCGACGAACAACACCAGCTTGACCGGTACCGAAATCGTCACCGGGCTCATCATCATCATGCCCAGCGACAGCAGCAGGCTGGAGATGACCAGATCCACCACCACAAAGGGCAGGTAGATGTAGAAACCCATGGTGAAGGCACTCTTGACCTCACTCAGGGCATAGGCAGGCAACAGCGTCATGATCGAGGGACGGGCATCCGCATCGACGTCGGCGGCATCGGCGCCAGGGCGCTGGTTGGCGGCTTTCTCGAAGAATTTCACCAACTCGGGATCCGAGTATTTCTGCAGATAGGCACGGTAACTGTCGGTGCCCTGATCAAGAAACGTCACGATGGCGCCGGCATTGTCCAGCGGCACATTCTGTTGCTGATAGGCAGCGTACATCTGCTGACCGATCGGCATCATGATGTAGCAGGACAACATCAGGGCCACGGCATTGAGCACCATATTGCTGGGCACCTGCTGCAAACCCAGTGCATTGCGCACGATGTTGAATACGATGGAAAACTTGATGTAGCAGGTTCCCGAGGCAATCAGGAACGGCAACAACGTCGCAAAACTCAGTACGGCAATCAGGGCGATATCATTGTGCATGTCACACTCCGCGTGCCAACGCGGTGATCTGAACACCCAGTCGTCCCTGAATCTCGACCAGTTCGCCATGCCCCAGCACACAGCCGTTGGCTTGCAGCACGACGCGCATCTCGGCACCTTCCGGCAGCGCCAGGCAGGATCCAGGTACCAGCGCTTCCAGTTGGGCGAGCGTACGCGTCTCGGAATGCAGCAACACATCGACCCGTACCGGGACCGACGCAAGCGGGCTGGCATCAGCCAAAGACACAGGTGATCCGGCCAGCGGTGTCTGCGGATGTTCCATGACGATTTCCTTTTCAGAATAGGTAAATGCAAACAAGGGGTGGCCATCGGCCAGCACCACATTGCCCGCTTCCAGGATCATCAGCACATCACCCTCCCCCACACGAGCCAGACGCGGCGCGGCAATCGTGGACGATCCCAGGCGGAACTCGAGCCTGACCGGCAACTCGCCGGGCAAGCTTTCACGCACGTCCGGCAGTCCCTCTGCCGGGAGCCGTTCGAGCAGCACCAACCCTACCTGAACCGCGGGGGGCTCCACATCGCCTGCATTCCTAATTTCCAGCACCTGCCATGGCGCCGATGGCAGCGGAGCAATGCCACAGACCTCGGGCATGGGCAGGCGGCGCGCCAGATCCAGCAAGGCGGAATCGCTGAGAGAAGTCACCCCGATGCCCGCCAGTGCCGGCAGCGCATGCCCCAGCCAATCGGTGACGGCAATCTGCCCTTCCCAGGCCGTCGCCCCTTCGCCACAACGAAAGCGCAGATACCTCACCCCGGAAATGGCCGTACAACGCTGCGGAGCATGCGCCCACCCGGATAACTTCTCATAGGCCTGATCCAGCGCCAGAGCGGCATCGGTCAGTGAACGAAGACATTTAAGCGGCATGATTGCCTCCTCGAAAAAAGATGGTGACGGCGTGCCGGTGACCGACTTCCCGCGCACAACAAGGCCGGTCAGGCGACTCCAGGAAGGCGCCCCCTCGCAGCGGACGGGTGCCAGCCATGGCGAGGCCGGATCCGTTCGCCCCGGCACCATCCGTATCGCCGCTTTCAAGGCGGAGAGGCTCATGCCTCCTCCTCGTCACCCTGTCCGGACGGGGACTGGCGAGAGTGGCCCTCCTGATACGACTGACCAGAGCCGGACTGGCCAGACTCTTCCCCGACCTGCCACTGGGTGGCAAAGGCTGGTGGAACCTGTCCGGCAAGATGACGACCGGTCGCGGCGTCGGAGGCAGCGAAATGCCAACGCACCGCGTCATCCGGCCGTCTAACGTCCTGCACCGTCACGAAACGATTGCCCTGCCAGTGTTTGAAGGTGTAGGTCAGGCTGCCGTCGGGAGGTAGGGTCTCGACTGCCGCCACGACCGGCCGCGGGGCCCTAGGCATGGCCGGCATGGCGGGAGCGGCATCGGTTACCGGTACCAAGCGGTCAGGGTGATGAGCCAGCTGCATTGCGGCCTGCGCCCCACTGTCATGGTCCACCGGCTTTTCTTTTGCCACGGACGCGGTGTTTCGCGACGGGCCGCCCGCACCGCTCTGGTCATGCATGAGCTGACCGGCATGCGTGCCGCTCACGGCCCCGGCGACTTTGTCATGCAGCGTGGTGTTCAGCGGTTCACCGGCCATCCCCTTCCCGGTGGAAAGTCCGCTCTTGGTCACGCGATTGCCTGCGGCCGGGTGCTGACGGAGTTTCGTTGCCGGTGCGGTCGTGCCGGTGGGCAGCGCCCGATCCTTGCTGTGTTGTTGCACCGCGGATTTTGCCCCGACACGCGGATGGGAGAGTGGCAAGCCATGGTTTTGCGGTGGGTGCTGCACAGGCATGTGCGGCAAGGTCAGCATGCCCTCCAGATTGAGCAAATCCTCATGCGACGGTGAAGCTTTACCCGGTTTGGAATGGGCCAGCGGATGCTGTTTATCCCGTTGCGCCAGCATGCGCGACGCCAGTGACTGCGGTTGTTCTGCGCCGTGCGGCAGCGCCTTGGCAGCATGGGGCATTATCGGTTCCATACGGTCCTTTCCTGGGTTTCCGCCTCTTCGGCGAGATCACGCTCGATCCGTTCGAGGCGGCGCTGTTCGTCAACCCATCGTTGAAATTTGTGTTGTTTCGCATGCCAGTGCCGGTATCGCTCCTGACACTGCTCCTGCTCGTCGGCCAAACGGCGCTCATCGATAAGCAAACCGTCCCGCTCCAGTTTCAGCGCGGCGATCCGGGCACGGATCACCGCCTCCCGCCGTCGCACCTCGTAAATCCCGGCACGACTCATCACCTTGCTATGGCGGTGCTCGGTCACCAGCACCATCCGGAGCGACTCGACCTGCTCCAGCAACGCCTGGCACTGGCGCAGCAGTTCGCTGCGCTGCGCTTCCAGTCGGGCAATGTCACGGCGGGCCCGGTCGCGATTCATTCCGGCCAGACGGATAAGGCCGCTAGCCTTGCGCCAGGATTGCACCCAGACTCTCCAAAGTGTCCTCAAAGGCCACCGCTTCATCGGTACGCTGGGCCAGGAAGTCCGTCAGAGCGGGTTTGAGACGCATGGCCCGGTCGTTATCGGGGTTTTCTCCGGGGCGGTATTCGCCCAGTTCAACCAGCCATTGCATTTCATCCAGTCGCGCCAGAACCCTGCGCGCCTCTTCGGCAATGCTGCGATGGCGAGGCGAGATGATCTGGGTCGCCACCCGGGACAGGCTGGTAAGCATGTCGATAGCCGGAAAATGGCCCTGTCCCGCCAGCTTGCGGCTCAGGCGAATGTGGCCATCGAGAATCGATTTGATCTCGTCGGCAATCGGATCGGGTTCATCTTCCCCTTCGAGCAAAATGGTATAAAACGCGGTAATGCTGCCCCGGTGGCTTTTGCCGGGACGCTCCAGCAAGGACGGCAGGGAATCGAATACCGATGCCGGATAACCCCGTCGTGCCGGCATTTCACCGGCGGCCAGTGCCACGTCGCGCAGCGCCCGGGCATAACGGGTCAGGGAATCGACAAACAACACCACGCGACGCCCCTGATCGCGGAAATACTCGGCCACCGCCGTTGCCACCAAAGCCGCATTGCACCGATCCACCGAGGCATAGTCGGAGGTGGCGACCACCAGCACACAGCGGTCACGATGCGGCGAACGCTGCAATGCCTCGACAAACTCTGTCACTTCCCGACCGCGCTCCCCCACCAGACCAATGACAAACACCTCGGCATCGCCATGGTCGATAAGCATGTTCATCAGCGTGGTTTTGCCACAGCCCGCCGCCGCGAAAATGCCGATACGTTGTCCGACGCCGCAGGTCAACAGACTGTCGATGGCGCGTACCCCGCTGCCCAGCACTTCGGAGATACCCGCCCGTTCGGTAAACGGCATGGGACGGGCATTGGCGGCACGCATCTCGCCAGGCATGGCATCGGAGGAACCCCCAAAGCGCTGTATTTCCTGACCGAAGGGATCAATGACGCTGCCCAGCATGGCCTCGGAGACATCCACTTCGAGACAACGGCCGGTCGGCACCACCACCATGTCCCGGGACAAGCCGATACGTTCGCCCATCAGCGTCAGCAAGGTACTGCGCCCCTGAAAGCCGACCACCTGGGCACGACCAATCACACGCCGGTCGCTGGCAGACGCTTCGAGGGTACAGATCTCGCCGATCGAAACACCCTGGAGGGGTGCTTCGATCAACGACCCTGCCAACCGCTCGGGGTGAGCGAGATAACTCAGCAGGGACGGGGAGCTCATCGATTAACGATCTCGTTCATCACTTCGACACGGTCGAAGAACGCATTGAGAACTTCGGAGAAGCGGGTGCTTTCCGCCAGCCACTCTTCCTTGACCAAGGCTTTGTATTCGAGGTAGCCCTCGCCTTCGGTCAGCATCGGGTGACCCGTCGCCATATAGGCGGCGCCCTCCATCAGATGTTGCAGGATGGCCGGTGCACGGTTGTCGATGGCCGCTTGATTGAACTCGGCAAGCCGTGACCACACCCAGACACCATCGTCATTGGCGGTGATGTAGATGCTCGGCAAGTCCTTGAAGTCCAAGGCGATAGTGGAATGACCATCCAGATTGCCGATCAGCGAATCGGAACACCCCGAGGCGGTCAAGGCATCGCGGACCAGTTGTGCAAGGTCATGGTGGTATGAATACATATAAATTTCCTTTACAGAGTTTTGATGACGTTGACAGAAACTGAATCGGTAATCTCACCGAACGAGAGCACTTCCAGATCGCGGAAGCGGTTTTCAATAAGCTTTTTGAGAAAGCGGCGAATATCGACCGAGGCCAACAACACCAGATCTTTCTGAGCAACCGGAATCCCCTCCAGACCAACGGCGATGACATCCATCAGCTCGTCCGCCTCGGCAGGCTCGAGATTGAGGAAGGTACCGGCCGCGGTCTGGCGAATGCCGCGACGCACGCGTTCCTCAAAATCTGCCGACACCATCACGGCAGTCAGCGTGTTGTTCTGGGCAAATTTCTGGCAGATATAGCGGGCAAGACTGCCGCGCACCTGCTCGACCAGCGCGATGGCCTCCTTCTCGCGGGGCGCCCATTGCGCCAACGCTTCCATGATCAGTTTCATGTTGCGAATGGAGATCTTTTCCATCAGCAGGCGCTGCAGCACCTCGGAGATCCGCTGTACCGTGGCATGGCGATAGGCCTCCTTGACCAGATCCGGATAGCCTTTTTCCAGCTGGTCGATCATGTTCTTGGTTTCCTGCACGCCGAAGAATTCGTTGACCGTTCTGGCCAGCAGATTGGCAAAACACTGGTACAGCTCGTCTTCGGCACTACGCAGCTGGTAACCCATGGACTGCAGACGTTCCTGATCCGCCGCCGCGACCCATAACGCCGGGACACTCTCGCCGGGTACGGTCTCCTGCACGAGCGGGACGCCGAGGAATTCAAGCTCTTCATTGGCATTGATCACCCGTTTGAAGCCAAAGCGGACCGGCAACTCATCGGAGCGGACTTCATTGATCAGCACCAGCGAGCGCTCGGGAGCAGCCGTCGGTGTGTAGCGAATGGCGATTTCCGGCAAGCGCACCCCGTAGTCGAGGAAGTAGCGGCTGCGCAGGCGCTCGGCCAGCCGCAGCGACTCAACCTCGCTCTTGCGGCTGTCGTGAAACACCAGGATCAGCGGCACGGTTTGCGCCGACAGACTGTCCAGATCGGCGAGAACGCCATCGTCACCGTCCATACCTCCGGTCGTGCTGGCGCCGGTCGCGGAACCTGCCGCCCCGCTGGCGGCATCGAGTTTGCTTTTGCGATGGCGGTAGTAGTACACCCCGCCCAGCAGGGCCGACAGAATGACAAACACCGGCAGCGGGAAGCCCGGCAAGAAGCCGATGGCCAGAGCCAGAATGGCGGTGACCAGCAAGGAAAACGAATTGCCCAGCATCTGGCCCATGATGCTCTGGCCAAGGTTTTTGTCATCGCCGCTGACCCGGGTCACGATGAAGCCGGCACTGATCGAGATCAGCAACGCCGGAATCTGTGCCACCAGACCGTCACCGATGGTCAGCATCGTATAGGTCGACAAGGCAGTGGAGAGATCCATGCCGTGCTGGACCATGCCGATCGAGATACCGCCGATGAAGTTAACGAAAATCACGATGATGCCGGCGATGGCGTCACCCTTGATGAACTTCATCGCACCGTCAAAGGAACCGTACAACTGGCTTTCCTGCTCCAGCTCCTTACGGCGCAGGCGCGCACCATCGGCATCGATGGTGCCGGCCTTGAGGTCGGCATCGATACTCATTTGCTTGCCCGGCATACCGTCCAGCGAGAACCGCGCCGCCACTTCCGCGACCCGTTCCGAGCCCTTGGTGATCACGATGAATTGCACCACCGTGACAATCGCGAAGATCACAAAGCCGACCGCGAGGTTGTCGCCGATGACGAACTGGCCGAAGCTGGCAATGATCTCGCCGGCATTGGCCTCGATCAGGATCAGGCGGCTGGTACTGATCGACAGGGCCAGCCGGAACATGGTGGTGATGAGCAACACCGCAGGAAAGGTAGAAAACCCCAGTATCCGCACGATGTAAAACGAGCCCATGAACACCAGCAGGGCGATGGTGATATTCAGACCGATCAGGAAGTCCACCAGATAGGTCGGCAGCGGAATGACCAGCATGGCAATGATGGTCACCACCAACAGCAGGATCAGCAGCTCGGGACGTTTTTTGATGTTTTGCAGTAGTTGGTTCATCCGGGTCATCCTCGGGCACGTCGCCGGGCGCGTTGTTCGGCATCGAACAGCACTCCGGCAAATTCTTTGAGATGGTCAAGCACGGTATCGCGGCCGGTGTCTTCCGCATAAAGCATGCCGGGTACCGGCGTCATGGCCCGCAGCAGCCGCTGCAGAAACAGCGACTGTTCCGGCAGGCTTTGGCTGCCAAAGGTATCGCCGAGCAACATCAATAGCGCTTCATCGATCGCTTCGGGGTATTGCAGCGCACCGAGCAGGAAGGTCAGGCAATCGCTTTCGCTCGTCGAATCCGGCTGACACGCCAAGAGCTTCAACATCTGGGCATCGGCGGTCTTCAGGATGTGCAAAAGATGAATGCGGGACAGGAAAGGGCCGAACTCCAGCACATGGCAGCTCGGGTCCACGGCATTCATGTCGGCGATCAGCGCCTGGTCAATGAACTCCAGCACCAGGGCACGTTTTGCGACGCCGTAGAAGCGGATCCAGGACTCGTAACTGGCCACGCCGTTATCGTCGCTGGTCAGGAACTCGCGGTAGCTTTCCCGCAGGAACAGACCGCTGACCTGTAGGGTCTTGCCGAACAAGCGGGCTTTGAGGGCACAGTTGATCCCGGCCTTGAGGCGACGGGGATCGGCTTGCTGCTCGACTTGCACCAGCAATTGGCGCACGCGTTTCTTGAGGATTTCGTCCAGCGCCTTGCGGCGCAATATCTCCCGCAGCACCAGCACCAGATCGCTATCGTCGGGAAACAATTGGCGAGCCTGGGCGAGCATGGCCTGCAGGCCCAGCGTGTCATCGGCGACAATGGTCAACATCGACTCGACACGCTGCTGGACATCGTCCTGCAGCACCCGGTCATAGTTGGCCGGGAACGGCTTGTCTTTCTTCTCAAGTCGATTCCGGCTACCGAACTGCGCTATCAGGCCGGACAGATCCTCCCCTACGAGCAATTCGGACACTTGGGTTTGCGTCGACATCTGCTCGACGTCATGACGGGTTGCCTCGTCGCGATCGACACTGACGCCCTGCTGCTCAAGCTGGTGCTCCGCACGCTGCGACCAGGTCGGGCTTACCCGAGGCGCAGCACTCCTAATGTCCATGCTTGCCCCCCGCCAGCGTCTTGGTCACGGAATCCATGCGCGAGTCCACCGGCAAGGAGACACCGGCCGCCAGATTGGCGCCCAATTCGCTGGCCGACGGGTCGAGACTGAAGGAGTTGTCGATCACCTGCGGCTCGATGAGGAAGACCCGCACCGCTTTGGAGTCGCCGCTGCCGTGCTGGCGGAACAGACCGCCCACCCAGGGGATGTCTCCCAGCAGCGGAATCTTGCCATTGCCTTCCTGATGCTCGTCGACGCTATAGCCCCCGATCAACAGGCTCTTGCCACGCGGTACACGGGCAATGGTATTGATGCTGGTGCGATTCACCGGTGGCAAACCATCCACTGCATCGCCCTGCCCGTTGCTGCCATCTTCGATATTGAGGCGCATCTCGATGGCCTTGTCATTGTCGGCAAAACGCGGCAGCACGTCGATCATGGTGCCGAAGGTGTAGTGGTCGAGCGAGGCGGTATGGTCGCCGGACACCTTGGTATAAATAGTGCGGTTGTTGTCGAACACCGCCGGAACGTTTTCCTGGGTCAACACCACCGGGCGCGATACCACCTGGGCATTGCCATGGGCGCTCAGCGCCTTGACCTGTGCGAGGAAGCTGGCGCCATCCAGCGTGGTACTGGCGGAGGTGTTGTAGCCCACGCCGATGACCCCGCCAAGACCGGCGCCGGCTTGCCAATTGACCCCGAGGCTGTCGAGATCGGCCTTGTTGATATCGATAATCCACAACGACAGCTGGATCTGTTTCTTGGCGACATCCAGTGCCGCGACCAGACTCTCCACGAAACGCACTTCATCTGGAGTCCCCTTGACCAGCAGGCTATTGGTCGAGGGGTACGCCACCACGGTCACCGGCAGGGGCTGGGCGATGCTGTCAGACGGCCCTGCCGGCGCCGGCAAAGGGCTCGTCGCCCCCGGCGCCAGCGACGTACGGAGTTTGGCTATCGATGCAGACAGATCGGTCGGTTGGGTCTGGGCGGCGTCACCGGGAGACGCCGGTGTCGCCGCAGGGCTATTGCGGCCAATGGTTTTGGAGAGGCGGTTGCCATCGCCGTTCAGCAAGGTCTGGATGGCCGTGGCCAAGCCCGGCACCACGACATTTTCACCGCGCACCGGGTAACGCCGGTCGGCCACAAAGGTATTGTGCAGGTGAATGACCGCCACTTTTTCCAGGGTACTGGTGTCCTGCTGGACATCCTTGTCCATGAACGAAGCCAGGTTGGTGACCAGATCGACGTACATCGGCGGGCCCGACACGTAAAACACCCCGGTCAATGGATCGCCCTTGACCGGAAAACGTGCATCGTACAATCCCGACTTTTTCAGGAAACCGGTAAACGCCCCTAGCGACAATTGATGCAGGGACACCACGGAGCTTTTCACTTCCTGTGCGTCATAGACATACACCGTCTGACCGTCGAAATACCAGACCAGGCCCATTTCCCGGGAAACCCGCTCCAGCAAGGCTTGCGGATTGCTCAGGTCGAAATTGCCGGTAATGCTCTTGTGGGCGGCCTGGGTACTGACGACCACCGGTTTGTGCAACTGCGCAGAAACCGCATCGAAGAAGGCACGCAGGCCCTGATGGCTGGCGACATAGCCGCTGGCGTTGGTCGCCGGGGTCTGGGTCTGGGGTACGGGAGCCGCCAAAACGGCATTCGGTGCAAGGGCCAACAACAGGGCCATGCTGACCGCGCGGTGTTTCCAATCACTCATGTGTTCAGTCCAATGGCAATGAGGTAATATCCGCAAGAGCACGAGGAGGCACCCCGAGGCGGTTTTTGATCTCGGTGGAAAAATGGGAAGACGAGGCGTAACCATGCTTGAGCGCCACATCGGTCAGACTCGAGCGATGTTCGACCACTTCGAGCAGCGATCTGGCGATCCGCCAGTTCTTCAACTCGGACTTGGCATTGTTTCCCAGTGCCTGTTTGCAGACGCGACGGAAGTGCGAATAAGACAAACCGTATAACTCGCCCAGTTCGGCCAGATTGGCGCCTACCAGACGGGCGGACGCCGACAAGAGATAGCGCACCAGCCAATAGCTCTCGGTACGCCGCAAGCGGGCCAGAAAACCGTCCAGCTCCGGCAGGCCGTCGAGAGTGGCGGCAATGAACCAGAACTCCAGCTGCCGGCGATCGCAATCGAGCGGCACGGGCAACACCAGCGACAGCGGTGCGCTATCCGGTTCGCCATTGCTGGCGGGTTGGTTACGTGCTTCGTCGAGGAAGGCCAGCAGCTTGGCGAAGAAGACTTCGTTCAGCACGGTGACCCCGAGTTTGCCCGATGCCACGCGCCATTCGCCTTTGTTGGCACACAACAGCCGGACCTGACTGTCGGCCAGCGGCACGACCTGCTCGCCGGAGGGTCCGGCAACGGTCAGCACTGCGCCACACTCTGGCGCCTCCACCAGCAATACCGACAATTCGGCCGCGAGTGGCGGGCTGGAACTATCAAGCAGGCTGGGCGGCATTTTGATCATCAATTCATCAGAAAACATGCGTCACCTGGCATCGGAAAACCTTTCATGGCGCACAGAATAGCCAGAGGTCGCCATTGAATCCTGATGCAAATCTGATGGTTGGGAAGGGATGGAATGGAACGCTTGCTACGCTATCAGGAAGGGGTATTCCCTGACTTTCAAAAAACGACCCTGGTGAATTTGATGAGTACCGTGGGAGGCGCGATGGGCGCAGCGACGCCCTACCCGCCCCTGCGGCACCCGGCACTGGAAACGCTGGAGGAACGGCGGCATGTGGTACTGCTGGTGGTCGATGGACTGGGCTGCGAACAACTGGAGCGACTGGGGGCGGATAGCCGGCTGGCCCGCTGCAAGGCCGGCCAGTTGACCTCGGTGTTCCCGGCAACGACCAGCGCCGCCGTGACCAGTCTGATGACGGGAGAACCGCCTGCCGTGCACGGTTTGACCGGCTGGTTCACCTTCAGTCGCGAGACCGGCCAGATTGTCATGCCACTGCCGCTCTGGGTCCGTCACCCTCAACCACCCCGGGTTTCCGATCAGCAAGCGCTGGCAGACAGCCTGTTCCGGGCCCCGTCCCTCTTCAACCGCATGACACGCCGCACGCTGATCCATCAACCGGCGTTTCTGGCCGGTTCGCCCTACAGCCGTCACCATGGCGGCTCAGCCCTGCCATGCCCCTGGAAAACCTTTGCCGGGCTGGCAGACAACCTGCTTGCCGAATGTCGCCACCCGGAGCCCACCTTCCACTACGCCTATATTCCCCAACTGGACACCACCATGCACGAGGCGGGTCCGGACAGTGAAGAGGCCCGTATCCTGCTGGCGCAGATCGATGCTGAATTAAGTCGTTTCATCGACGGCAAGGACAGTGCCACGCAACTGATCGTGACGGCCGACCATGGCTTTGTCGCCACCGGGCCCCACCGGCACATTGATCTCGGGGGATTTCCGGAACTCGTCGGGGAATTGGCGCAGCCGGTGTCGGGAGAACCGCGTGCGGTGTTTTGCCATGTCAAGGAAGGACGAAGGGAGCACTTCATGGCGGCGGCAGAACGGCTGGTCGGCCATGCCGCCTGGTGTGTCACGGGAGAGACGCTGTTGGCATCGGGTCTGTTGGGACCGGGAGACCACCACCCGCTACTGGCGTCACGGATTGGCGACGTGGTGCTGCTGGCAAAGGAAAACTGGACGCTCGGCGACCGGCTTCCCCATGAAAAGCCCTTTGACTTGCTGGGGATTCATGGCGGAATCAGTGCGGCGGAAATGAACATCCCCCTGATCGTGGCATGAGCAGGGGGAGACTGGCTCAGTCTTTGAGGAAACGCTGTTTTTCAGCGGCGATATCCAGTTTGCGCGTCGGACGCTGGTAGTCGTCTTCGGTCAGCAGCCCGGCGGGCGGAAACCAGGCGATTTCAAACAACAAACCATCCGGGTCATGGCCATAGACACTCTTGTGCACGCCATGATCCTCTTCCATCCCCAACACGCCAAGCCGCGCCAGCTCATCGCGAATGCGCTCCAGCTCCTCGAGAGAATCCACTTCCCAGGCCAGATGGTACAAACCGGCTCGCGGCTCGTGGGCACCCGGCGTTTCGCCCCGCGGGCTGAACGGGCCGGAGCGTTGCTGGCCGAGATTTTTGCTGAACAAGGCTAGATCATGATCATTGTCCGAATCGGCGGCCTGGGCAAACACGGCACGGGACGACGCACCGGCCTTGGCCTTGAAGCCAAGCACGTCAGAGTAAAAACGCTGGCTCGCTTCAACATCGCTAACATAAAGAACGGCATGATTGAGACGGGTAATTCCCATAGGGACTCCATGGCATTGCGCGGGATACAACGTGGCTCGCTACGTGAGCCGGGGTGTATCGCACGGGCGAGAAAAGCCGCTTGACGGCACACGCGTGCCGGTAACATGACAGGACAACGCACTACCTGGATTTTTACATATTTTATTTAAAAAGAATATTTAATAAAATATCGGGCAGAAAGGCAAAAAGCCAGGCACAAGGCCTGGCTTTTCGTATTGGTGGTGGAGATAAGCGGGATCGAACCGCTGACCTCTTGCATGCCATGCAAGCGCTCTCCCAGCTGAGCTATACCCCCACGCGATCCCGAAAACGTTTGTTCTCGGGAGATGCGTAGAATACCCACCACCACCCTGCCTGTCAAGCGATTAACGCTATTTTTCCTGTAGCGGATAAAAACCACCCGAATGGCATCCCCTAGTGCGCCGCCAGCGGCCCCTCGCACCGTACCAGGACCTGGTGACGGGAGACATCGTAGCCACCCGAGTCGCAGGTGGTCGCCAGAAAATTATTGCTCCCGGCACTGACCAGAAGTCGCAAGCGACTGTCCAGCAGCGTCGCCATTTCCTGCCGGGCACTTTCCGGGCGCGACGCCGTCAGCGGCAGTGTCCCTTTGCACTCAAAACGCTTGACCAGACTGGCCCGTCCGCTGGCGGCCATCGAGCAGGACAACGGCAATACCCGGGTCAGTTGCTGATCGACCGCGTCAAGCGTCGACAGCTGCCAATCGCCGCCCTGCAGCCAATCCCTGCCCAACACGGTCGAGGTATCGTCCAGCTGGCCGGCGCCATAGCGGTCGACCAGACTTCCGGCATAGGCCTTGAACCGTTCCTGTCGTTCCGGATCGATCCCCAAGGCTCTCACCTGCGCATCGAAGCCGTCGACATCACCGCTGCGGACCCGTTCAAACAGATTGATCAATTTCGAGGGTTCATTACTGTTCAGGTAGTAAAACCACATGGCGGCATGGTTGTAGAACGAGAATCCACTGTCGTAGCTCGACTTCATGATCTCGGCAGGTTCCCGAAAATCGGCAGGCCAGTCAGCAGCGACAGGCCCGACACTATGCCCCCGCACCCGGATACCGTCGCGTACCGTACTCCAGGCCAGAAATTCGGCCAACCCTTCATCAAACCATGTCATGCGATTGGGCTGGCTATAGAACGGGGCGTCGCCCCACATGCCCGGGACCAGATAGCGCCCGGAGAGATAATGCACATACTCGTGGCGCACCAGCTCCTCCAGTGTCAGGTAACTCTCCTGCGGCACCTTGCGCTGGTAGGTGTAGAACGTCCCGGTCTGCTCGATATACATACCGCCGTTATTGGTCGAGAGATCATTCAAGAAAGGCTGATAGGACTGGTAGTCATCCGGCGAGGCATAAATCACCATGGTGAGATGCGCATTGGGGTCGCTGGCCACCGGCCCCGTCACCCCGGTCAGACGCATGAACTGACTGCGCACCATTTTCATGGCGTAATACAACTGCTCGACCTCGGCGCGCGGCAAGGCGGTACGGAACACCAACGAGCCGTTATCGAACGACCAGCGGTTGGGAAACAGCCGCGCAGACAACTCATCGGACACCGAGCACAGCGCATAGCGCTCGCAGGGCACCGTGCCAATACGCGCCAGATCGTAAACCACCTCCACCCACTCGGGAGACAAGCGTGGCAGCGCGAGCAAGGCGCGGGACAGCGATGCCTCGCCAGAGGCCCGGGTTGCCGGATAGGCAAGATAGCGGCTGCTCTCGCGAAGGTTGTTGCGGTAGAGCATCGCATCGGTAAAGCTGCCCGGCCCGGCATCATTCAGGCGCACCAGCGCCGTCTGCACCGCCGTTAATTCACCCGCCGCCACACGCTCGGCAAACCCGTCTGAAAACGTCAGGTTATACAACGCCACCTGCATCGGCTGCACGGCACTTTC
>JAGLBD010000016.1:46749-49521 GCA_018260425.1 Pseudogulbenkiania sp.
GCCGGCACTTTGTCGGGATGGTAATACTGCTGGAAGTAGGCGGCCTTGAGGTAGACCGTCAGCGCCCACAAGCCATTGGCGGTATGCCCGTCCCAGCGTTCAGCCAGCGGTTTGGCCCGTTCGGCCGCAAGCCGGAGCCCCTCGGGCGTAAAGGCATGCCAGCTGGCAGGCGTCGCCTCGAACAGCGTGCGATTGACGCACTCGCCATTGACGGTGACCAGATAGTCGACCAGTGCCGCCCCCTGCAGGCTGGCCAAAGTCGCCGCATTGCAGTCGGCATAGACCGGAACCGGACGGCTATCCTGCCCGTGGCGCAAGGTTACCGGCGGTGCCATACGACCATCCGGACCATAAGCCCCCCCCGCATCACGCGAAGCCGGCGGCAAACCATGCGGATAGCTTGGCGCACGTCCGGCCATGTCCGGATGCGTCTGGGCACCATTGTGCGCAGGCGGCAATTGCATGACCCTGGCCCCCTGCCCGGTCATCGCCCGGTTGACAACGGGACTCGGGGCAACCGCGTTGGAGCTCCCCCCGTCCTGACCGACGCAGGCCCCCAGCACGGCAAGGCTGCCACCCAATGCGACAGTCCGCAGCAACAGCGGCATATTGATTGACATCACGACACTCTCCTCATGGATTACCTGACTGAACCGTCTGACATGACGAATCACCGGTCACGATAAAGAGAACATTAATGACTATCAAATATTCATTTTGTGAATATAAAGTTTAATAATATTCATTATGGAAGAAGAAAAACGACGAGAACAACGCTACAAACAGCGTCAGCATTGGATAGCGGGAGCCAGAAGAAAGTAGCAGGAGACGGATCGTCACGCGATCATGACGGATAAAACCTGTCCCGACGGCCGGTGTCGATGCACGGCCGACGGAACAGGTTTCAGGAAAAAAACATCAGGGGAACAACATGTGACCGAGTTTGGCGGCCTTGGTGTCCAGATAGTGGTCATTGTAAGGATTACGACCCACCATCAACGGTACGCGTTCGACAACATTGATGCCGACGTTGCGCAGCGTCTCGAGCTTGCGCGGGTTATTGGTCATCACCCGCACCCCGGTAATGCCCAGCAGGGCCAGCATGTCGCGCGCCACCGAGAAGTTGCGCATGTCGGCCGGGAAACCCAGCTGCTCATTGGCCTCGACCGTATCGGCCCCGGCATCCTGCAATTTGTAGGCCCGGATCTTGTTGATCAGGCCGATGCCCCGCCCTTCCTGGCGCAAGTACAACAAGGCACCGCGGCCTTCTGCCGCAATCGCCTCCAGTGCCGCTTCCAGCTGGAAGCCGCAATCGCAACGCAAGGAAAACAAGGCATCGCCGGTCAGGCATTCCGAATGCAGGCGCACCAGCGCCGGGGCGCCATCGCTAAAGTCGCCCATGGTCAGCATGACATGTTCCTTGCCGGAACGTTCTTCGAAACCATGCATGGCGAATACCCCCCAACGGGTGGGCAAACGGCAGGTTGCCACGTGCTTTACCGGCACGTCGGTGGTCCCTTGCGGCAAGGGAATTTCAGAAGCCATTATCGAGAATCCTATTCAACCTTCGTCGCTGGCGTCAGTGTCCTGGTCGGGAAACAACACCGCGGCAAAGGGAGTCGCAAGTACCAGAGCCATGGCAGCAAGCCAGGCCTGGCGCTCTGGAGTGAAATACCCGGTTTCGGACGACTCGGCATCGAGAATGCCAAGCACCCTGCCCTCCTGGTCAAGAATGGGCAGGCAGACTTCGCTGCGAACTTTGGGGTCACACTCGTAATACCCCCCTCCCATCTCGCGCCAGGCAACGATGTCTTCGATCACCACACCCCAACCGGTCATGCCGACACGGCTGTTGTTGCTGATCTCGGCAAACGCCTCGGTGAGCGGGAACTCGGCACGGCTGGGCAGACCAGTATAGGCCAGCTTGACCAGTTTTCTGTCAGCCCCGATGCCAACGGCAAGGTAGATGCCCAGCCAGTCGGCGGCAATCTTGTGATTGACCGATTCGACCAGTGCCGCGAAATTGCGCAGCCACTGGCGAGCTTCGTCGGTCTCTCCGCCAAACACCCAGGACAGGTCATAGGGTTCTGCGGCCAACTCGTCAATCAGCGAACAACTGCCATCCGGTCCGAGCAAAGGAACAGGGTAGCGGAATAGATCGGTGCTGGCCGGCGATTTTTCAACCTCGAGAACCGCATTGAGAGTCATTACTGCAATCTGCACATCAACCAGCTCGGCATTGAGCGATTGTTCCCGGAGGTAGGCAGCAAGCTGATTGACAGCTATCATCATTTACTCCTGATTAGTACCATATGCAAGCATATCAAGCTTTTAGCGCTAGGTACCATAACGTAAATTTTTCAAAAGAATGGAACGTCTCGTGGACTCGATTCTGACGATTCGTGCCGGTGCACATGCCTTGCGGCACCTGCAGGAAAACGGTTTGTCTCCCGCCGACATCGCGATATTGCCCGGCGCGGCGGGGGGACCTAAAGCCATCGGACTCACCGGGCTGGACAAAGCGGTATTCGGCTGGCTGGCCGAGTCGCCCCGCGAGCGGGAGCTGATCGGGGCATCGATCGGTGCCTGGCGCTTTGCCTGCGCCATGCAGGATGACCCGGCCGCCGCACTGGACCGCCTCGCCGAGCGCTATACCCGCGAACGCTACGCAGAGGGGATCAGCCCTGCCGCCATCACCCGCCAGACCCGCGCCATGATGGACGACATTCTCGGCACGGAGGGCTACCAACGCCTGCTGTCCCATCCCCACTA
>JAGLBD010000016.1:49621-64054 GCA_018260425.1 Pseudogulbenkiania sp.
TGGACGACATTCTCGGCACGGAGGGCTACCAACGCCTGCTGTCCCATCCCCACTACCGACTCAATCTGTTGCTGGTAAAATCCCGGGGCATGGCGGCGCATGACGGACGCCCGGTACTGTTGGCCGGTCTCGCGCTGGCGGCCGGCTTGAACAGCCTGTCACGCCCGCTGCTGCGTCACGTGTTTACCCGGGTGATCTGCCATTCGCCGGCCAGCTCGCTGGCCTTCTTGCCCGACGACGCCATTCCGACCCTGACCCTGCCACTGGACAACAGCAATCTGATCGAAGCCCTGATGGGCACCGTCGCCATTCCGGGGGTGATTGAAGGGGTCGCCTTGCCGGGTGCCCCCGCCGGCTGTTACCGGGACGGCGGGCTGGTCGACTATCACATCGACTACCCCTGGCCACGGCAGCAAGGGCTGACGCTCTTCCCTCACTTCACCGACCGCATCATTCCCGGCTGGTTCGACAAATTCCTGCCATGGCGCCACGCCGACCCTGATCGTCAGGCCTCGACCATTCTGGTCAGCCCGTCGCGCCGCTATCTGGCGTCGCTGCCCGGCGGCAAACTCCCGGACCGCAGCGACTTCAAACGCCATGCCGCGGATCCTGCCGCCCGGGAAGCTATCTGGCGACAGGCCACCCGGGAAAGCGAACGACTGGGCGACGCGTTTCGCGAACTGGTCGCTACCGGACGGCTGGGCGAGGTTGCCCGGCCCCTTTAGTGACGTGATTCGCGCACCGCCGCCACAACATCGAACTGGAACAATTCGTTGGCGTCCTCTTCATCGAAGACATAACGCTGGTGGCAGAAGTCGCAGGCAATTTCCACGCTGCCTTGTTCCAGCAGCACTTCGCCGACTTCCTGCCCACCCAGCATCTTGAGCATGTCGCTGACGCGTTCCCGGCTGCAGGTGCAGGCAAACGCCACCGGCTGCTCGTCGAACAAGCGCACGGTTTCTTCATGGAACAGCCGGTGCAAGATCGCCTCGGCCGGCAGTTCCAGCAATTCCCCGGCACTCAGTGTCGACACCAGCGCACGGGAACGATCCCAGCCATCCGGATCGCCATGACCGTCCGGCAGACGCTGCAGCAACATCCCGGCAGCACACTCGGCACTTGAGGCCAAAATCAGCCGGGTATCGAGCTGCTCGGAACGCATCATATAGTTTTCCAGCATTTCCGCCACGGTCGCGCCTTCCAGCGCCACAATGCCTTGCCAGGTCTGCGACTTGTCGACCCGTGGCTCGAGGGTCAGCACAAAACGGGCATCCGGACCGAGCAAGTCGGTAAACGGCTCATCGCCAATCTCGCCATCCCACTTGGCCGTGGCTCGCACCGTACGGTCGTGATTGCACTCGACCACGGCCAGACGCAAGATACCGTTGCCCTGAATCTGCAGCACCAGGCTACCGTCGAATTTGAGATTGGCGGCCAACAGCACGGCGGCGGCACTCATCTCGCCAAGCAGGTCACGCAAGGTCGCAGGGTAGCTGCGGCGTGCCAGAATATGTCGCCAGGCATCATCGAGATGCACCAGCGCGCCCCGCACCGGGGCGTCGTCGATCAAAAAGCGTTGCAGGGTATCGTCACGGCTCATTTTTCAGTCTTTACAGTAGCTGTCGCGTCGATGGTATACATCGTCATCGGCAGCGAAGAGTTCACATCGAATTCACAGCCGGCGCGCACGCCGATTTCGGCAATCTCGCGCGCCGTCAGGTCTTGCTCCCAGGCCACATGCATCGCGCCCATGGCAAACTTTCGTCCCGAGCCAATCGCCCAGAAGCGGGAAAACTCGTAGACCTCCCGCATCGGATATACCCCGAAAATGCCATGGCGGTTAACCACCAGCACCATCATCTGGCTCGATTCATAGGGATCATCCTCCTCGTCCTCGGGACGCAGGTAGAAATGCTCCTTGAGCTTGGGGTGCAGCTTGCAGAAGGTTTCGAACAAGCCCTTGCGACTGGAAAGATCTTTCTTTTTCAGACTTTTGAGCGCTGATTGCAAGACCAGGTCATGCGCGGCAGAGCCGGAAATAGCAAAGTAGCTATCGTCGTGAAGAAAAATCTTGTCATGAAAGCGGTCATAGGCCGCCAACAGTTTCTGATCGTCGCCGAAGGTCGTCTGACAATCGGCCGCAATCGCGATCTGATCGTCCTTGCGGACTACCACAATGGTCGTCATGGAGGCGCTTACCTGTCTGATTAAGGCAAAGTTTGGGATTATCGCAGAAATAACAAGGGGGCGTCACACCACAGACGACTGGCGCAACTGCTGCCTTTCATGAAAAAATGGCTGTCGACAACACGAATGACAGGATACGACACCATGTGCCAGCTGTTGGGCATGAATTGCAACACTCCGACCGACATCCTGTTCTCCTTTGAAGGCTTTCATCGCCGGGGAGGATTGACCGACCATCACGCCGATGGCTGGGGCATCGCCTTTTTCGAAGGACGCGGTTGCCGCCTGCTGCTGGATGACCGTTCTTCTGTCGAGTCGCCGGTTGCCCATCTGGTGCGCAACTATCCGATCAAATCAGAAAACGTTATCGCCCACATCCGCAAAGCCACGCAGGGCGAAGTCAATCTGGCCAATACCCACCCGTTCATGCGGGAGATGTGGGGCAAGTACTGGATTTTTGCCCACAACGGTGATCTGAAAGACTTTACCGTCGCACCCGGCCAGTATTACCGCCCGGTGGGCAGCACCGACTCCGAGCGCGCCTTCTGCCACCTGCTGGAAAAGCTGCGCACGCGCTGGGACACCCAGCCGGAGCTGGACGAACTGTTTGCAGCAGTGCAAGAGGAAGCCGACACCCTGGCCACCCACGGCACCTTCAACTTCATTCTCAGCAACGGCGATATCCTGTTGGCGCATTGCTCGACCCAGCTTCACTATATCGTCCGCCAGGCGCCCTTCACCAAGGCCCATTTGGTGGACGACGATGTCACCGTGGACTTCTCTTCGGTCACCACACCCTATGACCGGGTCGCGGTCATCGCCACCCAGCCTCTCACCGACAACGAGGCCTGGACCCCGTTCGCCTCCGGGCAACTGATGCTGTTTCGCGACGGTGCCCCGCTGCTATCGACCATGATGGATGCCGGAGCGTAATCCTGCTGTTACCATGGGGGACTATTCCAGGAGGATAATCCCCCATGGCCGCTTTCGATCTGCTGCACCCGCCCTTCGACATGCTGGCAGCCGCCGAGCGTGATGCACTGACCGCCAGCGCCGACATTCTCTATTTCGCCGACGAAGAACAGATCATTGGCCCCGGCCAGCCGGTGGATACCCTGTTCGTGATCATCAAGGGCCGGGTCAGGGAAATGGCGGGGGATGAAGTCATTGCCCTCTACCGCGAGAACGATACCTTCGATGCCCGGGCATTGGTGGCGGGCACCACCCAGAACCGTTTCATCGTGCAGGAAGAAGTGCTGGCGCTGGCACTCCCCAAACAAAGTGTGCTGGCACTGACCGGACGCAATACTGTGTTTGGTGCCTTCTTCTTCGACAGCGTCTCGCGCAAACTCGGCGCCTTGTCCCGGCGCACCGGCAACCGTGAATTGCAAACCATGCTGGCCGCCTCGGTCGCCGAAGTCCGCACCGGCAAACCGGTGTTCGTCGAGGCCGGCGACAGCATTGCCAGCGTGGCGCGGTCTATGAAACAGCACAAAGTCAAATCCGTGCTGGTCCGGCGCGGCAACGACACCGGCATTTTCACCACCAGCGATTTTCGTGACGTGATCATCGAGGGAATGTCCGGCGACACGCCGGTGGGTGAGCTGTGCCGCTTCGAGCTGATCACCGTCGACCGGCAAGACTTTCTCTTCAATGCCCTGCTGACCATGACCCGCCGCAACATCCAGCGTCTGGTGGTGATGGAGGGCGGGCAAGCGGGCGGCATTCTCGAACAGGTCGACCTGCTGTCTTACTTTTCCAACCATTCCCATCTGGTCAGCCAGGTCATCGAACAAGCCGAAACCCTTGACGATCTTGCTCATTGCAGTCGCCAGATCGAGCAACTGGTCGGCATTCTGTCCAGTCAGGGCGTCAAGGCGCCCCAACTGGCACGGCTGGTGGAAACTCTCAATGCCCGCCTGTTCGAACGCAGCTGGAAACTGATCGCTCCGGCCAGCCTGCAGGCCGAGAGCTGCCTGTTGGTGATGGGTTCGGAAGGACGTGGCGAGCAGATCCTCAAAACCGATCAGGACAATGCCCTGATCCTTGCGCCGGCGGCAGACCCCGAGCAAGCCCGCCTGGCGGCCGAAGCGTTTTCCCGGGCGCTCGAGCAGTATGGCTACCCGCCTTGCCCCGGAGGCATCATGGTGAGCCATCCGGACTGGCGCATGACAGTGGATGACTTTGTGTCGCGCATCAATGGCTGGCTCGACCACCCGGACGGCGAAAGCCTGATGAATCTGGCCATTTTCATTGATGCCCAGCCGATTGCCGGCGAAACGGCATTGCTGGATATCCTGCGGCGCCATCTGGCCGAACAGCTCAACGATAATGCCGCGTTCTACTCGCGCTTTGCCCGTGCCATTGAACAATTCGATACGCCGCTGGGCCTGTTTGCCCATTTACAGACGCGGGAGAACGATGGACGGGCGCAGCTCGACCTCAAAAAAGGCGGGATTTTTCCGGTGGTGCACGGTCTGCGGGCGCTGGCACTGGAGGCAGGTCTTGCGACCAGCAACAGCTTCGAGCGGATTCAGGACCTGATCGAGGCAGGACGACTCGAACGCGAACTGGGCAATGACCTGAGCGAAGCCTTGTCCTTCATGATGGGCTTGAAACTCTCCTGCGGACTGGAGGCACTGGAACGCGGAGAAGTGGCCGGCAACCTCATTGAACCCGATGCCTTGTCGTCACTGGAACGTGACCTGCTCAAAGAAGCCCTGTCGGTGGTCAAACGCTTCAAAGGCATTCTGCGCCATCATTTCCGGCTGGGGAGTTTCTCGTGATCCATCGCCTGCTGCGGCACTGGAAACGCCGTCAATTGAAAGATCCACGTTTTGCCGGTCTCTTCGGCGACGACGAAGGGGAACTGGTCAGTCTGGACTGCGAAACCACCAGCCTGGAGGTGGCACGGGCAGAACTACTGTCCATCGGCGCAGTGCGGATTCGCGGCAACCGCATTGTCACCAGCGAGACGTTTTCTGTCCGGGTCCGGCCCGAACACCTGCCGGACGCCACGACCATCCGGGTGCATGGTTTGAGAAAACGCGATGTCAGCGACGGCGTGTCGCCGGAAGAAGCGGTCACTCGCCTGCTGGACTTCATTGGCGGGCGTCGTCTGGTGGGTTACTACCTGGAATACGATGTGGCGGTCTTGAACAAGACGGTCAGAAAGCTGACCGGCATCACTCTGCCCAATCGCCAGCTCGAGGTGTCAGCTTGCTACTACGATTATCGGCTACGCCAGCACCCGGACAGTTTCATCGACCTTCGGCTGGAAACCCTGCAAGCCAATCTGGGCATTCCGGTATTGCCGCGCCATGACGCCGTGAATGACGCCATAACCGCGGCAATGCTCTACCTTGCCCTGAAAAAACGCGGGGCGGCTCAGTAAGCCTGAGCGTCTTCGTGGCGGGTTTCGACAAACGCCCCGGCGCACAGCGACATCATCAGCAGTGCGACACGCTCATGCACGATAACGGTGTGGCTGTTACCGGAAAACTGCATGAAGCGGCGCAGATCTTCCCGAACCTTGCGCGACCCGGTGACATCGATAATGATGTCGACGTTGGTGCCCTGTTCGGCGATTTCGATGAAATTGTCCGTCACGGGAATACCGTGCTCACGGGCGAGACTGATGCCGGGACGACTCATGTCCAGCTCTGCCACCCCGATTACGTCCACATAGGGTGCGTCGATCAGTTGCTGGAGCAGCGGAGCGCCCGTCTCACCGGCACCGATCATGCCGACACGAAAAGTCTTCATAGTGGTTTCTCCATTTACTTATGCTTTTTGACTTCAGCGCATAACTTTAAGAGAAGACCACCGCACGGCATTTGAGACAGGTCAAGCCCGCGGGCAATTTTACCGGTCCAAAAGGTCAGTGCAGGCTGCCTCGCGACAAAAAGCGCAGATACCCTACCCCTTCCAGCCAATAGCCGCCATCGGCCAAGGGTTGTGCCCCTTCGAGATCACCGACGGTCAGGATCAGGTCACGGCCGTCCAGGCGTGCTTCGAGTGCGACATCGTCGTCGTCGGCAAATTCTTCGCAGGGACTGTGATAGTCAGGTTTTACAAAATGGTTGTTCACCTGAACGTACTCGGACTCATTCAACAAATGCAGGATGTTCATGTCGTCCTCCCGGGCATACGCCATATCAAGGGTTCACAGCCATCCGCGCTCGGCTAGCGAGGCACAGCTTTCCTGCGTCACGATGAAGTGGTCCAATAACTCTATATCGACCAGCTTCAAGGCACTCTTGAGCACCCGGGTCAGCATGATATCCTCGTCTGACGGGTGCGCCACTCCGGACGGGTGATTGTGCGCCACGATCACGGAGCAGGCGTTGTGCTGCAATCCGAGTTTTGCCACCTCGCGCGGATGAACCGCCGCCTGAGTCAACGTTCCCCGGAATACTTCTTCGACAACCAGAACATGATTTTGTGCCGACAGAAACAACACCAGAAACACTTCGATGTCGCGTGGCCCGATCAGCAAGCGCAAAAACTCCTGCACCGCCTGCGGACTGTCCAGTACATTTCCGTAGCGCATCTTTTCCGCGAGCGCCCGTACCGCCAGTTCGCGGGACGCCAACAACTGCGCCGCACGTGCCGGACCCATGCCGGGATAGGCAACGAGAGTGGCCGGCGAGGCCTTGAACAGGCCCGATAGTGAACCGAAGTGATTGATCAGGCCGCGAGCCAGATCGACAGCGGTCTTGCCGCGCACCCCGCTTCTCAGAAAAATCGCCAACAATTCGGCATCGGAGACCGACCCGGTACCGGCGTTCAATAACTTTTCCCGGGGGCGTTCGGCCAACGGCCATTCAGAGATCTTCATCCTGCCCTTTCTTTGGCTATAGCATGTAATTGTCGGACAAGTGCAATTTATGTAGCGACTGCTTCAAAGAATCAGCATGCTCCTCTGTCCGGCCTCCGTCAGGCCAAGCGGATGGCATGACAGGCACCCGCCAAACAACCCATCAGCTTCTGGTACACTGGCGACTTTGGCTTGCGTGGAAAGAGACAGAATGTCAGTGAGACGGATCCTGCTTGGCGTCACAGGCGGTGTGGCGGCTTACAAATCGGCTGAACTGGTGCGCCTGTGGATCAAGGCCGGCCACGAAGTTACCGTGGTCATGAGCGAAGCGGCTTGCCGTTTCGTCACGCCGCTAACCTTTCAGGCCCTGTCGGGACGGCCGGTCTACACCACCTTGTGGGACGACCGCCCACAAAACGGTATGGCGCATATCGACCTGTCGCGCGCCGCCGACGTCTTTGTTATCGCCCCGGCAACCGCCGACTGTCTGGCCCGTCTGGCGCAGGGACGTTGCGACGACCTGATCACCACCCTCGCGGCGGCGCGTACCTGCCCGCTGGTGGTGGCGCCGGCGATGAATCGCCAAATGTGGGAAAACCCGCCCAACCTGCGCAATGTCCGGCAGTTGATCGAAGATGGCGTGACGGTATTCGGTCCCGGCACCGGCTCGCAAGCCTGTGGAGAAACCGGCCCGGGACGGATGCTGGAACCGGAGGAGATCGCCGAGCGTCTGGAGGGGTTCTTTACCCCGAAGCGACTGGCCGGCAAACGGGTCTTGCTCACCGCCGGTCCCACCTTCGAACCGATCGATGCCGTGCGCGGCATCACCAACACCAGCTCAGGCAAGATGGGCTACGCACTGGCCCGAGCCTGCCGTGACGCCGGGGCGCAGGTCACACTGGTGTCGGGCCCGACTGGCATGCCGGCTCCGGTCGAGGTTAGCCGCATCGACGTACAAACCGCACAGGATATGCACCATGCGGTGCTGTCGCAGGTCGTCAATGCCGACATTTTCATCGGCGTTGCTGCCGTGGCCGACTATCATGTGGTCAACAAGAGCGAACAGAAACTCAAGAAGACCGGCAAGGCTCCGGTCATCGAACTCGCTGAAAACCCTGACATCCTGGCAACGGTCGCCAGCCTGCCGGCCGCGCCGTTCTGTGTCGGGTTCGCAGCGGAAAGCCATAACCTGCTTGATTTTGCCGAGGCCAAACGCCGGCGCAAGAACGTCCCGCTGCTGGTGGCCAATCTGGCACAGCAGGCGATGGGCGCCGACGCCAACGAAGTCACCTTGCTCGACGACGCCGGGATTCACCCGCTGCCGGTCATGGGCAAGGATGCCGTGGCCCATGCCATCGTGCGCCATCTGGCCTCATTGATCGAAACTTCAACGATACCCAGCGAAAGGACTACTGAATGAAACCCGTCATCGACGTACGGATTCTCGACCAACGCCTCAAAGACAACTTGCCGGATTACGCGACCCCGGGCTCTGCCGGGCTCGACCTGCGTGCGGCCATCGAGCACGATATCATGATCGCCCCGGGTGAAACCCACTTGGTTCCCACCGGCATCGCCATCCATCTGGCCGACCCCACGCTGGCCGCCATGATCCTGCCGCGCTCGGGACTGGGCCACAAGCATGGCATCGTACTGGGTAATCTGGTCGGTCTGATCGACTCGGACTATCAAGGCCAACTGTTTGTCTCGGTGTGGAACCGCGGACAGGAAACCTTCCGTCTGGCACCGCTGGAGCGCATTGCCCAACTGATCGTGGTACCGGTCGTTCAAGTCGGCTTCAATCTGGTGGATGACTTTGCCGCGAGCGAACGCGGCGAAGGCGGCTTCGGCAGCACCGGCAAGCACTGACCCGGCAACGGCGTTGCGTCCCCGATGCAGCGCCGACTGACCTTCCTTATGCCTACCTTGCAGATCCTCCAGCTGTTTCCCTTTGTACGATAGAACCCAACCGCCCCCCTGACGGTGTTTGCACGTAGTTAAAAACGCTATTAGCGTATCTTATTGTCAGATTAATCAACATTACATGACATTTTTTTGTAGAATGTTAATCTTTGCTAATTAACACACAGATACATGACTACGAAATGGTTATCACCGTCTTGCAGTCTGTAACAAAACAAAATCATGGCGTATCGTCCCTACTTCAAACACGGGATCGAGCAGATCCAAGCCTTGGTTGCCTCGTCACACGGTGACCTTAAAGCACTGAAGGTGATTCAGTATGAATTGGGGTTTCGCGACAGGCCCAAAGCCCGAGCGCTTAAGACTGAAGTCGATGAGCTTGTTCACCGACTATCAACAGGAACAGCCGTCCACCCCTCCCGCCCCATTCCTCCGCCGTCTCCGTCACACGTCATGGCCCCAGAACCTCAGGATGTTCAGCCACCTTTGATGACTCCAGACCGAGTCTCGGTCGAGTGTGCCAACTGTAAAACCCCCAACTTCGTCTCGACCCTTGAAGGAATTGTGCAGCATCTTTCGTGCTCTGCCTGCAAATCGCCCTATGAGGCTCAATTCAAGTACGGAGTACTGCGGACAACATTTCAAGCCGCTCCTATTACCAAGTCGAACAACAATGCGACGAAGTGGATTTTTGTTGGCTTGGTCGTTCTGGTCATTATTGCGCTCATGGCTAAATAAGAAAGCTATCTGATGAACAATCAATACGAGCGCCTTACCGCTCTCATCGAGTTCGCCAAACAAACAGCCCTGTTAAAAAAGACGCCGCTGCAGAATTTCTCACAACACAACGACTTCACTCGCACTGAAGAGCGTATCAGGGGACTTCCGGGTGTTACTTTCAACTGTCAGGAAACGGAGTTTGACGAGATCTGGTTTCGCTTGGATCGACTGCACGAGACGCCGCCCCCCTCCCCGGAGAGCAAGCTCCTCGATCTCTGGATTGATCTTTCAAGAACCCCCGGCAAAGAACCAAGCCTAAAACCCCATGTTGCGACCCAATCACTCATCGAGATGGGGGCACTCACCGCTCAGGAACCCACAGCGGATACTGAGAGGAAAGAAGCGAGAGACCCGACTGAGCCTGCAGTCACCTCTCTGGAGGACTTCCCTGACCGGGATCGACTCAAGGGACAACTCAAATCCTATATCGAAGTGATATGGCGACCTTGGGCAGAGCGAGAAAATGAGATTAGAAAGAGCATAAAGCTATACGCCGAATTGTTCATGCTCACCCAGAAAATGCAGGGAAACCTTGTCGATTCCCAGCTAGAACTGGTTTGGGGTGTTGGCGTAGCCCTCTGGACGTTGCCATCCGGAACTCTCGCCTACCCCTTACTGACCCAGCCTGTTGAAATCTCCCTCAACGAAACGACTATGGCGCTGGAAATCCGGCCTCGTGTATCCGAACCCCGGCTGGAGGTCGACATTTATGCGGCAATGGACAACCCGAACGTTGCCAACCTTGTAGAGGCCAGTAAAAAGTTCTTTGAGTCCACAGGCGGTGTGCTCAACCCGTTTGAGGCCAGTACCTTCGAACCGCTTTTACAGTCGGCAGCAACGTTTCTGGATGCATCAGGCACCTATTGGACGGCTCAGACCGCTGCAGACGACCGAAGCTTGCCCAAACCCAGCGAAAATCTCGTCGTCACGGATAGCTGGGTACTGATGGCCCGTCCACGCACCAGCAACCTGCTGGTGCAGGATCTGGAGCGTTTCGAGCTGACGCTTGGAGAAGAAAACCCTGCTCAACTGCCTGATGCCGTCTTATCGCTGGTAACCGACCCCTCCTCCAAGCACGAAGACGTTGAACTCCCATCCTTCCGTGGCCTGTCAGTGGTAAACGGGACAGGATCCCACAGTGCCAACGGGGCAGGATCCCGCAGTGTCTCTGAATTGTATTTCCCGATGGCCTACAACGATGAACAAGTCCAAATTGTTCAAATGCTGGAAGCCCATGATGGCGTGGTAGTGCAAGGGCCACCAGGGACAGGCAAAACGCACACGATTGCGAACGTAATCTGCCACTACCTTGCCTTGGGCAAACGTGTTCTCGTTACATCAATGAAGGACCCGGCACTCAGCGTTCTGCAGGAAAAACTACCTGAGTCCATTCGCCCTTTGGCGATTAGCTTGCTGACCAGTGAAGCAGAGGGCATGAAGCAGTTCGAGTTTGCCATCAACAAAATTGCGGCGGAGGTCACCCGTATTGATCGCTCGATCTACCGGCAGGAGATCGAACAAATCGATGGACAGATTGACGCACTGCACGGGCGTATTGCAAAGACGGATAAAGAGATCGCGCGCTGGGCAAGCCTGAATCTTGACAAGGTTCAGATTGATGATGAATTGTTGACGCCGGTTGAGGTTGCAGAAGAAGTCGCGGTTAACCGGGATGAAATAGGCTGGTTCCCGGATATCTTGACGATCGAAGCCAGTCACACGCCGCAGTTCGGCAATGCGGAGGTTTCTGCATTGCGCGAAGCACGACTGGAGGTCGGGGCTGATCTGGGTTATCTGGGCGTACGGGTTCCCCAACTTGGGGATTTTCCTGAAACAGGAAAGCTCCTGCAGGTTCACCAAGACCTGTCCCGCTTGAACGAGTTGAAAGCTCAAGAATCTGATGGAATCGTTCCCAGCCTTGTCGGTACATCCCCTGAAATGATTCAGGCCGCAATGGCAACCGCAACCAAGATATCAAACCTGAGACTTGTGCTCCAGGATATCGATAACACCCAGCAAGCATGGGCCCATGGGCTGCAGCACTATTTGCGCCGTAGCTCCAGCAACGAAATTCTGGATTTGTTCCGAACTCTGAAGGATGAAATCCTTGTTGCACTGGACACTCGCAAACAATTTTTGGCGAAACCCGTGACCTTAAGTGACGAGTTTGACACCGATTCCGAGTTGCTAGAAGCCGTCACCCATTTGTCTCAAGGCAAAAAACCATTCGGACTGGCTGGAATATTTGGCAAATCCGAGCAAAAGCGAATTCTGGATGCCGTCGTAGTTGTCAGCGCCAAACCTTCCTCGGCGGCGGAGTGGGCCCACGTTCTTCATTTCATCAAGTTTCAGCAACTCTGCAAAGCTTTGCTTGTCCGTTGGAACACCTTGGCCGACGAGATTTCTCTACCCAAGCTAGAGCCCAAGCCCGAACAACTTATTGCAGCAGGAAGGGCCATCGAGCTCTACAGCAAAGTTGTATCGAGTATCGCCGCTGAACTCGAAGTCATGGCAGAGGTACAGCTTTTGCTCCCCTCCTTGCCAAAATCAACTCAAAAGCCCTGCACTAAAGAGCTCCTTGGTGAAATTGAGGCGATTTTCCAACATCATTTGACACGGAACCGACTTGCCGAAACATGGGTAGTCAAAGAATCGTTCCTGAAGGCACTTTTTGAGTGCACGGGTAAAATCACCGAGCAAATTGGCGAGTTTTTCAACACACGCGTGGGCAATCCTGAATGCACTGACAGTGAGCTTCAAGCAGAGTGGACGGATCTGATGAAAGAACTCCGTCGGGTCCACTCGCTGGCAAACAGTCTTAAAACCATTGCCGACATCACCCGTTTAATCGAGTCGTCAGGTGCCAGCCAATGGGCTCTGAAACTTCGTCGAGAACCCCATCCTGGCGCTCAGGATGCTTTGCTGCCAGACAACTGGCGGGAGGTATGGCGCCTGAGCAGGCTGGTAAATTTTGTCGACAAAATCGACGGTCGTCATGAACTAAAGCGACTGTCCACGCTTAGGATGGAGCTAGAGCGGGACTTGGCCAAACTGTACCAAGAGGCCGTGAACAAGCGGACGTGGTTGAAGCTTTCAGAAAATGCCACGCATGACGTACGTGCAGCGCTGGAGGCGTACCGATCCGCAATTAAGAAGATTGGCAAGGGCACCGGCATTCGTGCCGGCCGTTACCGTCAAGATGCACGCTTTGCTGCTGAACGGGCCAACAGTGCGATTCCTTGCTGGATCATGCCGCACTATCGTATCTGCGAATCACTGCCAGCCAGCTTTGGGTGCTTTGACCTCGTGATTATCGATGAAGCATCTCAGTCTGATCTGACCGCTCTCCCCGCCATTCTGCGGGCAAAGAAAGTTCTGGTTGTTGGCGACGACAAGCAGGTTTCTCCCGAAGGTGTCGGCCTTGAGGAAGAAAAAATCCGCAATCTGATGACTCGACACTTAGCAAACCAAGTCGACATCTACCGACCACAGATGACACCGGAAAGGTCTATCTACGACTTGTTCAAGGTAGTTTTCGCCAAGAGTGCTGTCATGCTGCGAGAGCATTTCCGTTGCGTAGCACCCATCATTGAGTACTCAAAGCGCGAGTTCTACAACCATGAGATTAAGCCTTTGCGAATGCCCAAAGCCTCTGAACGGCTGGACCCGCCCCTTGTCGATATTTACGTCATGGATGGCTATCGCAACAAGGATATCAACTTGCCCGAGGCCCGGTTCATCGTCGATGAAATTCGGACTATCGTTGATAACCCTGCTTTTGATGGAAGAACCATTGGCGTCGTATCCCTTATCGGCAATGAGCAAGCGCTCAAGATCATGCAAATGCTCAATGAGGAGTTGGGCGAGCAACTGGTAACGCAATACAAAATCACCTGCGGCGACGCCCGTACGTTCCAGGGCAAGGAGCGGGACATTATGTTCTTGTCTATGGTGGCCTCACCTGGCCATGCCCATGCCCAAACGCAAGACATGGTTGCACAACGCTTCAACGTTGCAGCCTCCCGAGCGCGGGACCGCATGTATCTGGTTCGAAGCATTCAATCCGAGGAGTTGAGCCAGGCGGACCAGTTGCGCGCCAAGTTGATTCAGCACTTCCAGGCTCCTTTCTTGCAGAACGAGGAAGAGCTGGAAAACCTGCGCGAACTCTGCGAATCGCCTTTCGAGCGGGAAGTCTTCGATATTTTGGTTACCCGCGGCTACCGTGTGATTCCACAAGTACCTGTGGGCTCTTACCGTATCGATATGGTCGTCGAAGGGGATGCCGATAGCCGTTTGGCAATCGAGTGTGATGGCGACCGCTATCACGGCCCAGACAAGTGGGATAGCGATATGCGTCGACAACGAATTCTTGAACGAGCCGGATGGCGATTCTGGCGCTGTTTTGCCTCGACCTTTGTTCTTCACAAGGAGGAGGTTGTTCAAGAGCTCATCGATACGCTCACCGCACATGGCATCCAACCGAGTAGCATGAATGCCCCGGTCACCAGCATACATGTCGAATCCAGGACAGTCGTAGCGTTCCCCACGGCGGAGGAGAGGGCCAGCAGTAATATCGATGAATCAGAACCAAGAAAAGACTCTCTGGAGCCTGTGCCTATCTAGAGAATATCAGGATACACATATGAAACTTACGGTGATTTGCTCAGCAGGCAAGCACTGATCCGGCAACGGCGTTGCGTCCCCGATGCAGCGCCGTTAAACTG
>JAGLBD010000115.1 GCA_018260425.1 Pseudogulbenkiania sp.
ACGCCGCATGCAAGAAGCGTCAAAAACAAGGAAATGGACAACATCGCAAACCTCTCTATCGGTGCGGCAACACGGTCTACCCCGTCCGGTGTCGGGATGAACACCGGCCCAAGCGGGCTGTACCGCTGCCAGTCCAGCTGACAGTACATGCGATAAGCCGGCCGGCGCAGCTCATCTTTTGGTCAGTTCACGGGCGCCATGGGCCATGGGTGCCGCGTACCGACAAGGCTCGCCTTGCGCCGGTTGTACGCAAATGAACACCCCCGTACATTACCATTGAGCACGGGAGGGATAGTCATATTTATTCAGCATGTAGTGTAACATTTGATAAAGCTGCTCCGAGGGAGCTTGCCGACCGGCGCTCAGTCCCGGACCTGACGGCCGAATCGGCATTTTCCCCTGATTTGCCCAGCGCATCGCGCCCGCAGAGTCGATGAACGTCCGGGTCAGTCCGGCATTATCCGCATGCAAACAGAACGGAATATCCAGCACACCGTAGCGGAACGCCAGAATCAGGGCTTCGCCGACATCCTCATGCAGATTAAGCGTGGCCTCTAGCAGCACACGCGTTTCTGCCAGGATTTCCTCGAAGTAGGCGTCGGACGCTGCATCGTCCTGAGCCGGGCGGGCCGTAGCGGCATGCCGGGCGGACAGTTGCAGGGCTTGCAGGTTGTCTTCGAGTGACGGGATCTGCCTCGACTCTGCCACGGTCTTGACGATGAGGCGTTCGCAAGCGGTCTGGCGAGCCAGACAGGCACTGTCGACGATCAACTGCATGGCACCGGTTTCTGTCGCCGGAAATACGCCCATATAGGTGTAGATGACGACATGCCAGTCACAGTCGCGCAGATACTCGCCGGCCAACAGACGCAATGCGCACAACGCGCCCCGGTCCTGACTCGGTGACGTCCCTTGGGCATAACTCAAGGATACGCTGCCGATGCCGTGCTTCAGAAAGAAAAGGGCTTCCAGCAGCGAAACGGTCAACAGCAGCGATGGCGGGCACAGCTGCCCGAGCAGGCAGCCACCGAAGCTCTCGATGTGGGCGTGTTCACTGGCGCCAGCCAAAATGCGACAACTTTCAGCCCAGGCATTGACGGCGGAGCGCAACGGCTCCCGACCATACGGCATACAATATGAGACCGGACCTCCTTCCGTGGCAACCAGACCCAGTTCCGCCAGTCGATGGAAGACGTGCTGTGGCCGCGCCGTGCCATGGCGCACCTGAATGGGAAAGGACTCGCCCGTCCAGTTGGCCAACATACCGCGAATGACCTCCACATCATGACTGACGATAGGAAAACCATTCAATGGCTCTCCGCGCGCCAGAACGTGCAACGGCGACAGGTAATCGCCGACACGCGTGTAGCTGTCCAGCGTGATGGTGCCGATTACCGGGCATGGCAGCGAAGCAACCGCCGACAGACCCGCCTGCATGTCATCTACCCGTCCGAAGCCCATTCGCGGTTGCACGACAAGTTTTCCCTGCGCGGCGGAACGGCGCACGAAGCGCTGAAAAGAACCGGACATGGTCAACGCCCCGACATCCATTCAACAACCGGCTCCCCGCTGACGGGATGAATAGTCTTGATGCGGAGCTTGTGCGGATCGTTGGCCAGGACTTTTGTGGTCAGGGTGTTTTGCTGCGGGAATACGGCCAAGGTACTGTCGTACAGGTTTTGCAGTGCGTTCAACGGCAGTCCGCTGATGCCTTCAATCCAGGACTGGAGTTCCGGTTCCCGCACCTCGCCTTTCAGAAGCGCGTGCAGCGGGCCGAGTACCGGCATACGTTCAGGGTGACACCGCGTCAGAAAATTCGACAGCGCACGACCTTGATCAACAAATGGCGCAAACTGCATGCATATGAGCTGCCCCTCCGTCAGATCGAAGGCTTCATTTGCGTATCGGCTGGCCAATTCACGGCGGTACCCGATTTTTTCCGGGGTCGCATAGGCCGATAGCGCCAGTTCGATCAATTGCCCGGGCATTTCCTTTTTGCGCATGAGCGCCTTGGCCAATACCAGATAGTCCTCGATACCCTGCCGGTAGTTCCGTCCCTGCACAAACTGTGCCTTCAACCCGCGGAAGTGGGCCATCAGTACCGGGCTGGCGCAATCCGACTCGGTGAAGCTGAAGGCCAGCTCATCGAAGCGGAATCCCAGAAAGGAAGTTAACAGCGGCCAGTGTTCGTCCACCCGGTAGCTGATCAGGCCGTAGATGGAGATGAACTCCGGATCGCTAAGTGCGTCACCACAGGAAATACGCCGTTGCAACTTTTCTGTCTCGAAACCAGCGCCGAACACCTCTTCGTAATACGCCTGACCGACGCCGTCCAGAGCGTGCAACAAACCCTTGAATCCGGAGTTACGGTAGGCGTTGACGTCCATTCCTGCCACGCTGGCCAATCGCATGATCCAGGTGAAGTAGTGTTTCTGCTCCTTCAGTGAATCACCGGTCATCACGGCGTCCACCCCGCCGTTCGCCCAGGCTGCACGTCCATAGAAATCTGCCACGGCCAGATTGCAGCTGTTACAGAAGGTGGGACGGCCGTCCCCGGCGGTGCGATGACCGTTCATCAGTACGTCGAAGCGGTTCATCCGGCGCACGTGCTCCGGGAAGGGTAAATCGAGCCGGAAGGGGCGAATCATATCGTGGTCCACGGTCAGCAACTCCACGCGTGGATCGTCGTACAGTTCAAGTGCCTGATAGACGCGATCGATATTGGCCATGACAGCGAAAGGCACACCCGCGTGCCGCATATTGGCCACGCGCAACCGAAAAGTCGTACCTTGCCACGACTGAAGATGCAGTTGCACCGCACGCATGAAAGCCAAGGTATAGGAGCTGTCCTTGCCTCCACCGTAGGCAACCAGTATTTTGTAGTCCGGCAACCGTTCCGTTTGCCCCGACCGGCCGAGAATGTCCTGCGCCAGGCGGGATACCGCATTCTTTTCCTCCTGCCGGAAGTACGCCATCAAGTCTTCCAGCACCTTGCCCTGCTCCTGCACCACTACCCTGTCTTTGTCATGATTCATGCTGGCACATCCCTCTTTCGCACGATTGAATGATGATGCGGCGCTCTAAAAAGTCATGCGTCCATTGCTGCCAGCGCATCCGTCATCGTTGACACCTTCCCGTCGTGTGATGCCCTCCACATAATCGAACGAGCCATCGTCTTCCTACGCATCGCGACTGCCTTGCCAGTCAGGAAGTCAGGCAAGGTGCATGACCGTACGTATGCCCAACGAGGCGTCGGCCAGATACCGGGAGAATTCCTTCAAGGCGGCATTGCCGACAAACACCGCGTCATATCCAGCCGCTGTCAGCACGGTGCGCACGTGCGGGTTATCGCTCTCGTTGGTCGTCAACTTGCCGCCAATGACACAGCGCAACAAGGCGTGCTGTCTGCGTATGCAGTGAATTAGCTGACGTCCTTGATAAAGGCCGTTCCCATTGACGCTACTGATTATCAGCAGGTCGGTATCGAACCGCCCGATGGCATCGACGATGTCAGCCCCGGGTGTACAGCAGCCGAGGTTGGTGACGTCCCATCCACGTTCCTCAAGCCACAACTGCAGGTAAACCAGATTCCACATATGAGAATCGGACTCAATGGTTGCCACGATGCAACGGGAATGATTACGTGTCACAACGTCTCCTTTGCCAGCCTGATGAACAGAAATCGCACAGGGTGCGCCCCCTGTACCCGGGCAACGTTGCGGGGAGCTAATCGAATCAAAACAGAAAGGAGGTCGCGACGCTGCGGTCGAACAGTGACACATCCCGGATATGCCGCTTCCCGGACAGGAATTTAACGAAACGCTCTATCCCGAGACCACCCCCGGCGCTACGGGACAGCAGGCCGGCCTTAGCCACCGCAAGATAGTTAGCATAGGGGGCCGGGTCCATCGATTGCTCTTTCATGCGACGCACGATCACATCGTAGTCACATTCACGCTCGGCACCGGACAGGCCCTCGCCAAAACCTTCCGGATAGATCAGATCGTAGTTATGGTAGGTACCCGGGCACGACGGATTTTCCCGATCGTAGAATTCGCGCTTGTAGTTGGTCACGAAGAACGGCGTGGTCATGCGTTCTGACATGACTTTCTCGAAATGGTCGCCATGCTCCGCGTGAAGGTCCTCCGAGCGGTAAACCGGAAAGGACGCATCATAGTCCGGCAGCGTCCGGCCCAGCAGGCTCAGCTCGTCCTTGCAATGCAGCCTGACTTCCCGGATGGCATGTTTGACGAAATCCTCCACCGTCGCCATGGCATCTTGCAGGGTAGCGTTCCTGATTTCGAAGTCGAATTGCGAGAACTCCAGCAGGTGGTTGCCGGAATGCTTGATCTCCGGTTTTTCCAGTCGGATATTCGGCGCTACGATGAAGATTTTCTCGTGGCCATTGGCACAAAGCGCTAATTGCTTATGGAAAATCATGCTGGCCGTCAGCTTCAGGGATCTCCCCTCGTACTCGATCACTGCAGGGTAAACCGCGTGATTGAGCGGATCCGTGATCGGGGACATCAATACGGGCATCAACTGTTTGAAACCCTTGTCCAGCAGATGATTCTGCAAGGATCTAAGGACACGACCCCGGATATTGGCGATTGCCGGTACGTGCGCTTGGTCAAGCAAGCTAAAGTACTCGTTTAGCTGTTCCATTGTATAAATCCTTTCGAATGGACTACGCGCATGTTTAGTGTGTCGTTGGGTTCTTTGCCATCGTGAAGAACGTGGATCAAGCAAACTGGCAAACATCAATTCAACGCGAAATAGCACGCGCTGAACAGCCGACGCGGCTCGCATAAATTTAGGTCGTTAAACGCAGATAAATTTATGTCATTTGTCTAATAACGGGTTTTTCAGACAACAGCGGCACTTCTCGGGGCAAACCCTGCCTCCACACGCAAACCCTTCCCGACTTGATTCGGCGACGACCCTGCCCTCCCCGTAATGAATCATCTTGCATCGCCATTTAATGCGAAGTATTATCATTCTCAAAAGGAGAGCCCATGACTACTGCTGCGAGTGCCACCCCTAGCCGACCCGCCACGCCTCCACGGCTGGAAAGCCGCGCATTGCTTGGCAATGCCCGGGAAGTTCACATTCACCACAATGGCGAAACCTATCGCT
>JAGLBD010000116.1 GCA_018260425.1 Pseudogulbenkiania sp.
CGGTTCCGGGGCGCACGGCAGGGCCGCTGTCGCAGGGTGATGGTCGATCGCCCGACCAGATTCAGGAAACCGGTTAGTTCATCCCCATCGGGCATGCCAGACCGGCGAGGCAGTGCCGAGCTTATTGGCTGGGCGAGGGAGGTTAGGCGCGAGGTGCGGGAGGTTTACTGCACGTCGACGGCGGGACAGGGACGTGGTTGCCGGCTGAAGTGTGGTGAAAAGTGCGACAGGGGGAGCGAGTACGGCGGAGAAGTGGGGGGGCGCCCCTATGGGAACGTTGCCGCCCTACTTAATGCCGAAGCACGTAGGGTAGCTCAACCAACCTCGGGGCGCAGGATGATTGTCGGCAAATCGGTATGTCGTTGTCAATGGTGATTCATACCCCGCTGCAGGGCGTGCCACCTTGTTTATGCCGCGTGACATGAGTCCTGTTGTTCGGTGTCAAACTGCACTAAACGGCCACTCTTTACCCAGTGAAAGCTAACTTCCGACCCAAAGCGGAAATTGCTCGATCGAAGAAGCCGGTTTTCAGGGGGAGTGAGCGGCCCGCACGGTTATTTGTGCAGGCCCGCTAGACTACAGGATTGGGCGTCGATGCCATTAAAGCTACGGGTTAAAACGCTTTGATAGCTCGTTGTCGATTACAGCCAGCCCACACCATAACCAAACCAATATGGTGACTAGCAAAGCGCCAAGCAAAGCTGTCTTGGATGAGTTGCTACTGCCTGTGACCGCCCAGCAAACCGCAGCAATCAATATAAGGCCAAAGAGAACTGAAGCTGCCCGCAACAATTTTGGGTGAACCCAGCGCAGTACCTTCTGGAAGTATCCGTAGGCAAAACGGCCCGCCTGCCCTTTCAAATATAACGCCATGAAAGAAAGAATGATTGCCGCAATAACAAGAGCAATAAGCAGCCCCCCGAAGCCGAAGCCGGATACGATTTCCAATGCAAAAACAGGCACCGGCGACTCGCCCCATATCCAGCCGGGAATGCCAATGGCAATACCTGCCGCCTGCCACCTTAGGCTGGCTGTCTTGTCTAAATACCTAAGGAGTACTGCATAGATTGATTCTTTGACCATAAGGAACGACTTTACGAGTAGAGGGACAATAGTATAAGTCGCGGCAAGACTATCGATGCCAAACAGTTAATAAGTGGCCCCAAGCATCCATACCCCGGATACGGTGAATAATCAGACTTCGATCTACGACCAAGGAGCCCGTCATGGAAACCATCCAGAAGCGTGCGCTCAGGTTGAAGACATCACGTAGTCCGCTTGGACCGCTAGGGCGTCTGCACAAAATTAAGGTGGCAGGGGAAAGTATGAGGGTGCACCCCTATGGGAACAGTGTCGTCTTACTCTGGTGCCGAAGAACTTCGGACAACTCAACCAACCTCAGGGTGCAGGATTATTGTCGGCAAATAGGTATGTCGATGTCAATAGTGACTCAACTCAATAACTGTCATTGTGTCTTTGGCTTACTTGAGGATTCCGTAGATCTGAACTTTTGTGAGCCTAGCCTTGTGCGTGTGGGCTTCTTTTAGCTTGGCGGCTGACGAATGCTTGGTATGTCGGAATGGGGAGGGGGCAATCATCGGCTTGAGTTTCAGTCAATGACGGCTTCGGCTGACAACCGTCACTTGCTGATGATCCTGATAGGTATGCCTGCATTTAGGTCTTAGCGGCTATTGCGCTATCATGACGGCTATTGGCTACAAGCCGGTGCCGGCGACAGTCTGTTATTGAGCCTCCAAATCAGGCTCGAAGGGATATGCCGAACTCCAGGCGATCCGCATGGCTGCTGGGGCGGGCAGAATACGGCACCGGACAAAAAGCAAAAAGGAAGACAGATGCACTTTTATAAGAGCGAAAATCACCGAAGCTTCCAGCCGCCGCAGAGCGCGGTACTGCCGTGTATCGTATATACGGTAGACAGCTGGGACGACTACAACTTCAAGACGCTCTATCACCTGTGTCTCGTCAAGAGGAACGGTGATCAGGAAGTGTTGGGTTCTGTCAAAATTCTCCAGCGCGGTGTGCTTAGTACGAAGTTGCCGGAGGCCTTTCTGGAACTTCCGGACGAGTTTGTCAGCCTAGGGCAAGAGCCTAGCTACTATAAAAACATGCGGCAGCATTTGCGCAAGACTCATCGTGACGTACTGGGGAAGCTCAACGATGTTGTTGTGAAGCCCCAGCTGCTTGAAGAATTCGAGACGAACAGCGGATTCAGGAACTCTCTGATCCGGTTCAACGATGCCAAAATCTGCTTGCGCGATGGCTTGGCTATTCTTGATGCCGTCGAGCGTCAGAAGGGCTATTCGTTCACCTACACGGGCAATATCCCAGGAGCCGAGGTCGGCGTAGCCATCAATGTTGACTTGGATCCCGAGGATCCTGTTCCAGGACGAGTTCTTGCCATCATTGGACGCAATGGCGTCGGCAAGACCCAGTTCATGGCCAAGCTTGCACGTGACTTGGCGACGACGCAGCGAGTATCCAAAGAGACCGTAGACCAGATGGAGTCGGCCTTCAAGCCGGCTCGTCCACTTTTCTCCCGTGTGATCGCGCTGTCGTTCAGTGCCTTCGACAGATTCCAGAGACCGGAGCCTCAGAAGTTTTTCAGCTACATCTATTGCGGCGTCCGTGACGACAGCGGCGGGCTGTCTCGCCGCTCCCTTGAGAGTCGGCACGTTCAGTACCTGAGACGAATCAAAGAACAGCTTCGTGATGATCTTTGGCAGACTCATGTAGCCAAAGTGATGGGTATCTCCACGAATTTGGTGTCCATTGACCAGACAATCGAAGAGTTGGAGAACAGCCTAACGCCTTCGATGAGCTCGGGGCAGTCGATCCTCGCCTACTTCATCTCCGCTGTGATCGCATATCTCAAGGACGAGTCCTTGGTACTGTTCGACGAACCCGAGATTCATCTGCATCCGAATGCCGTTGCCCTGCTAATGCAGACATTGCAGGTACTTCTTGAGGAATACGACTCATACGCCATCATTGCCACGCATTCGCCCGTTGTCATTCAGGAGGTACCCCGTAAGCGCGTTATCCGGTTCGAGCGCGAGGGAAGTATTACCAGTGCCCACCCATTGGCGACGGAGTCTTTCGGAGAGAACATTTCCGAGCTCACTAGGCAGGTATTCGAGACTGTCGAAATACCCAACTTCTACAAGGCGACCTTCAAAGAGCTTGCGAAAAAGAAGACCTTTAACCAGGTCTCTGCTCTGTTCGACGACCAACTGAGCCTGCATGCTACGGCTTACTTAGCCTCTCTCTACGAGGGCGGCAATGCATAAATTGCGCAGAGTGAAGGGTTCTCCTGAAGATTATCTGATACGGATCGTTGATGGAAAGTCTGGGGAGCGGGGCGAGCGGCTCACAGGGATGCTTCCCGACGTCAAGGCGCGATACGCAGTGCTGGAGGGCGCATATACGACTACACGCATCGGTAGTGTGGCCGAGGGGAGATGGACAGCGCAGCAACGGAAGGACCTACTGCATTGCTACGGAAGTACTGCGCAAGCACTGGAAGACCTCAAGCGCCTTATTACGGAAGGGCAGAGCGAAGGCACCCGAGACTTCTGCCCGTATTGCGGGATCGGCGCGCCCAGACAGTTCGACCACTACCTTCCAAAAGAGAAGTACCCGGAATTCAGTGTCCACGCCTACAACTTGGTTCCCTGCTGCGGCATCTGCAACGGCAAGAAGTCGGACGGATGGTTGAACGCGAAGAATGCTCGCGTCTTTCTAAATCTCTACATCGACTCGTTGCCGACTGCGCCGATGCTGGAGCCTGACATCAACTGGGTCAGGAGAAAGGATAAACGAGTTCCGACGGTGTCGTTTGAGCTCGTTCAACCCACAGGGTTCAGTGCGATAAAGTTTGACCTCATCAAATCGCACTTCGAGAAGCTTGAACTGCTGAGCCGTTACAAGGACCAGTCACACACGGAATTCTCTGTGCTTCGGGATGCTGCCATTGCAAGGGAGGCGAAGACCGTCGCCACGCTGCGAGAGTTTCTGGAGAACTTTCTGGTGCAACGGGAGCGCACGCTCGGTTTGCTGAATTGGAGGATCGCCTTATACAGAGCTCTCGTTAAGGATGTTTCTTTCCTCAGAGAATGCTTGAAGCCGTAGGCCTAGACTGGCAAATCCTACGAATGCTACTTCTTCATCAAGGGTGCTTCAGAGGTAGTGGTAGTAAATCCGAATGCTGGTGGTCCAAAGGCAGGAACGGCCCTAAGCAGGGTATCTTACCCATCAGCCAGAATTCCAGGACACATCGAATGATCAGACTTCGGTCTTCGACCTGGGAGCCCGTCATGGAAACCATCCAGAAGCGCTCACTCAAGTTGAAAACGTCACGTAGTTCTCCTGGACCGCTAGGGCGTCTGTATAAAAGAAGGCTGCAGGAGAAAAGCGAGAGGGTGCGCCCCTATGGGAACTTTGCCGTCCTACTCCGGTGCCGAAGCACTTCAGACAGCTCAACCAACCTCGGGGCGCAGAGGTATTGTTGGCAAATCGGTATGTCGATGTCAATGGCGGCTCACTCGCCGCTGCGAGGAGCGCCGCCTTGTTTCTGCCAGTTGGCCTGAGTGACGTATTTGTCGATGACGCGCATCACCGGGCTGCCGTCCGAGTGGGTGAAACCGTACTTCGGTGCCAGCTTCAGGGCGGCGGTGGTCAGTTGTTGTTTGGGACTGCGTTTGGGATCTGTTCCGCTGGCGAGCCAGACTTCCACCGGAAACGCCAACTCTGCCGAGTAGCGCGGATGAGAGGGGTCGAGTAGCGGCAAGACCGGGTTGGCGCCAAATAGACTCTTGGGCTGATGGCCGGCTTTGACTGCCCAGAGTTTGAGCGCTTCGATCGGGATGGTGGCTTGCGCCGGGTCTGTTGGGTCGTTGTTTGTCGTGTCCGGCTCATTGTCGGCCAGCGGCAGTTCCCCTTTTCGTACTGCCATCACCAGGGTGGCCAGCATCATGCGCACCGACAGGCTTATCTGGGCCAACTCGTCGCTTGCGAAAATCTCCAATTGGCAACTGAAGCCGCAGCCGAGCGGCACAAAGGTGATGTCCAGCAAGGCGACAGCAGCCTGCAGCAGGGTGAGGG
>JAGLBD010000117.1 GCA_018260425.1 Pseudogulbenkiania sp.
CGCAGCGGGGTGTTTTAGCCAATGCCGACCGGTTTCACTGAGCCAGCTTTTTCGGGCAGGGACCGAAACGGTTGGCTTCGGGATCGCTGTCCAGACACAGGAAGATCAGGTTGACGATCGGCAGCAGCAGCCACCAGCCACTCCGGTTACTATCGTGCAAGCGTCTGACCCCTACAGCGATACTCGGCACAAGAGCGGCGATAGAATAGAGCCCCTCGACCACACCGCCGTCCGACACCAGAGCACCGATAATCGACAGGAGAATAGAAACCACCAGATTGATCAGGACGAAATACCAATAGGCCTTGCGGCGCGCTCGTCCGGTAAATACGACGTACTGGCGAAATGCGTCGATGTACCAATCGAATGCGCTCTTGTCATCCTGATCTGGCACAAACGTGTTCAATTGCGCGTTCTGCACCGCCCCGCACTGCGGGCAAGACCGCGCCGTTTCATGAATTTCTTTTCCACACCCATGACAAAAAACCATCGACATGGTCTTTACCTCTTTAACACTCTAATTTGGTAAGCCAAACCCGACCACCCTTGATCGGGTTGCAACTTGCCAGCGATTCGGACAACTCAACTCCATTGAGTGAGTTTGTTGCCCTGCTTGTCGGTGAAACTGCCCAGCGCCAGCATGATCAGATCGATCAGCACCCAGATACCCAAGCCGCCCAAGGTCACCAACTGGAGAATCCCGGTTCCCACTTTGCCGACGTAGAAACGGTGCACACCCAGACTACCCAGGAAGAAGCACAACAGGAAAGCCGGCAAAATACGCTTGGTGGTCTGGGCCGGTGCGTTCTGCTCTTGAACAGCGCCGCAAGACGGGCAGCTGACCGCCGTAGAATGAACTTCTTTCCCACAACCACGACAATAAATCATGCTCATGCACTTTCTCCGAAGATGAACTCATCAGTTGAAAAGAGGCTGACTCGGGATGGTCAACCACACTCTGGCTACAGCAGCGAGCTATGCCATTTAAAACGCAATCATACTGTATTTGGGCAATATAAATCCCATACAAGTTATTTTTTATTTGTAATGAATATCAAAAATGACTATTTGTAAGAAAAAAACTTCAGTTGACCACTTTCCTCGTCGCGAGGTCGCAGAACACCCGCACAGTGTGATATTAATGACAATGCGTTTTATTTGTCTTCCCTGCCGACCCATCATGAACCGTTCGACCCTACTGCTTATTGGCCTGCTAACCAGCCTGATCTGGCCCCTGACTACCCGGGCCAACACGGCCAATTCCACTCCTGCGGCCATCGCGAGTGGAACGCAGGCAACTCCGGTTCATCCGGAAGCTTCCGTGCCGCATTCAAAGTCCCGTCCTGCGACGATAGCCAGCAGCGCCCCTTTGCATCATTCCCGCAAGGACACGCCCATCGAATCGGCGCAAGAAACCATCAATGCCGGTCGCTACGAAAAAATCGACCCGCAACAGCCACCTGCTCCGGTCCGGCTGGAACTGCGCGATGCGCATTGAAGGAGCCCGCATCCTGACAAGGCTGTGGGTCAAACAGCCACAAGGGCGCTGGCTTGTCTTCATGACCCTTGTCACCGCCGTATACCTGATCGTGGAATGTGCCTTCAACTCACGGCTGCTTGATGTGGTAGGGGGAATGCCGGAGCACGAGGCCGTTGAGTCCGTCGAGCGCTTCGGACGCCTCATTTCAGGTTTTGCCGTCGCGCTGATGCTGTGGCCGGGTTTCTTCATTCGTCGCCATCGCCATGGCGCGAACCAGGCCATGATGGTCTTGAAACTGGCCTTGTGCAGCGCGGCCGTGATCCTGCTGGTCTACCACAGTGAAAAAAGGCTTGTCGACACGCTGGTTGATCACTCCACTCCCGATAGCCGTTACCTCGCCACCAACCTTGGAATGGTGCAGCATGCGCTGCTATTGCACAGTGCAACACTGGACGGATTACCGCTGGAAAGAAGCCAGATGAATGCCCCGGATGGCAAAGCCTTTCTCGCCATCTTCCCGATGCTGGCAGTGACCACCCGTGATCTGGACAAAAAACTGCATGACAACAAAGCCGGGATGGTACGCGGCATTCTGGATCATGATTACGGAGGATTGGCGGCAAGCTACAACCGCTTCATTACCACGCGCCGTACCTGGATCGAGCTTTACCGGCAACATTACTTGCCGGCCTCCCACGATTGGCAACGGCGCATTGAACATAGCGCGGAATACGGCGCAGAACAGCTGCAGGATTTGCGCGCTCGTCACCTCTATCCGGCACACACCCCGCACCGACAGGCCACATTGGTTCAGTTCCTGGCCAAACAGGGCGTGGTGGTGAACACCCGGGCGCTCAACGAAACCGCGCTGTTGGCGGCATTTGCACAACAACAAAGAACCTTGGCCGACCAGACCTTTGCGACAGCGATACGTGCCATTCCCGTGGCATCGCCCCTTCCCCCCGGTCTGGGACGCGATGGCTTCTTCAGCCACCCTGGAGTGCAACAGCGCTGGCAGGCTCAGGCCGGACTGGAACTCGGCGACGACATCTTGCCGGTCGCCCTGCCGACGCCCGCCGAAGCACCCGCTTTCTTTGCCCGCGACGTGTACGGACCATTGCTAAACCGCCACGTCGCGACGTGGCTGATGATCTTCGACGCCCCACCCGCCACCTTTGCCGATGGACAGCCTCTGGCCAAACTGGGCAAGGACAGCATGCGCGCCTTGCTGGTACCGCCGATCGCTCTGGCCTTTTCGGTGACGGGTGCATTGGTCCACGTGTTCAAACTGCTGTTTTTTACCCTTCAGTTAATCTACCGCAGAGGCTTTGGCCACCCGGTTTACAAAGCCGTCGCCATTGTCTCTCTGGCAATGACACTGCTGGCAACGTTCACCGTGTTGCCGAGTACCACTATCACCCGCGAGCCCTTATACCGTTATTTCGAACAACAAGGCGCGCTGCTCGGGGGCTCGGGACAGCCTACGCTGGCGGGAGACATCACCGTGTTTTTTGCCCGCAGCACCCTGCATGCCCAGCCCTTGGTCTACCCGGTTTTCGAATCCCTGCGTCTGACCCTTCTGGCGGGCTACGAATTCGGCTACCACCCCGGAACGCGTGCCCGGGCACTACCGGATATCTCGTCCGCTGAGTCAGCGATGCAACACCCGGACGGATAACACTGCACGCGAGGCAGACATCGTGCTAGATTCATGCCCCCCGTACCGTAACCCCCCCTTTGCCATGACTGCCGATATCGACCGGACCGACACCTGGGTCCGCTACAAAAGTTTTCTTTGCGACAGCTGCGTCGCCAACTGCTGCACGATGCCGGTGGAAGTTCGCTTGCCGGATCTGGTCAGAATGGGCGTCATCGATGCCTTCGACCTGGGTGAGGAGCCACGTCACATTGCCCGGCGGCTGACCAAGGCTGGCGTCATCGAGCATTTCAACCACAAGAACTGTCTGTTCACGCTGGCCCGTCGCGCCAATGGCGACTGCCAGTATCTGGGCAAGACAGACCGACGCTGCACCATTTACGAACAACGCCCCGACACCTGTCGCAACCATCCGCGCATCGGGCCACGCCCCGGCTTCTGCGCCTATGCCAAAAAGTGATGCTCTGCCACGTTTTGACGGATAATACGACTTTACCGCACACCGCCGGACTATCATGAGCCACACGCCACTCTCTGAAAAAGACTACCTCGCGCTGGATGCCACCTTGCAACGTTTTGTTGCGCAGGGCGCCATGAATCTGGAAAAGCTGGATGGCTTCTTCGCGGCATTGCTGGCCGGCCCGGAGCCACTCAAACCCCAAGACTGCCTGCCGATGATTCTCGGAGAGGCCTTCGATGACGAAACCGCCTTCCCGTCGATCAAGTCGCTGGAACAGTTCGTCGCACTGCTGATGGGGCACTGGCTGGACATAGCCCACTCACTACGTGACGGGACGGTCTTCCAACCGTGGCTTGCCCAGGATGAGTCGGGCAAAGTCAACGGCAATGACTGGGCACAGGGCTTCATGGAAGGCATGACGCTGTTCAACGACGACTGGGGCCTGCTGTTCGACAACGAGGAAGAGGCCGAGGCGCTGGTGCCCATCATGGCCCTGGCCTTCGAGCACCACCCTGATCCGGAAATGCGCCCGTTCCTCGGCGAGGACGGGGCAGAACGCGATAACTGGCTGGCATCGATCTCCGACTCGGTGTCCCGCATCCACGGCTTTTTCGATGCCTTGCGCAAGTCACTCGAAGAAGACGATCAGGACTGACGTCGCCTGACCACGATTGCCCGGGATACTGCCCGGGCAATTTTTTCTCCACACCACCTCCGGCTCCCTTCCCCGCTCCCGCCCTGGACTCCACCCCGTCAATACGGACTGGCGCACAACCCTGTTTTCAGCAGTTCTTTGTTGCCAACAACATAAATGAAACTTTTGCTTTAAAAAAGGGTCGTAATTCGTGCGGACATTGTTCCCTTACATTACAATAGCGCTACCACCGGCTCCGCGAATGAGAGTCGGGGTTTCCTGGTATACAGTCAACACGATCCTAACCTGATGAAACAACCGCATGATGGGCGGGAACGTCCCGACCCCAATCCAAATCTCGCCCGGCGAGCCACGGCAATCATTGAAATGCCTGATGGAGTGCTGGTAACAGCGGTCCACGGCGGACGATTTCACTTGCCGGGAGGTAAAGCCATCAAAGGTGAATTGCGCTCGCAAACACTCATTCGCAAGTTACGCGAAGAGACCGGCTTGCGCATTAACTCGATGCTCTACCTGTTCGACCATCTGTCCCCGATGAACTCACACAAGGTCTATCTGGCGATTGCACAAGGTCAGGCACGCCCGCAAGGCAATATCGAGCGCATTGCACTGGTCTCCTCTCCGGAATCCGAAGTGGAATTGTCGATAGAAGCCAAAACCATTCTGCGCCGTTATGCACGCTTGCGTACCGAAGAAACTCCCAAGGGAGATGCGGTACGAGGCATGTTGGGGCTGGCGCGCTATATTGCCAAAGTCGATGTGTAAGCCTTGGCAACGCCATCAAAGTAAAAAACCCTGCATCTGAACTGACCCCATAAAGTTGGACAGTTTACGGCTAGGGCCGCAAGGCCTGAGT
>JAGLBD010000049.1:0-12039 GCA_018260425.1 Pseudogulbenkiania sp.
AAAGCCCCGTTTTCCACGGGGCTTTGCGTCGACTTCGGCGATGCCGGATGCCATCGCCGGAACTGGCGGGTTCGAATCAGACGTTGAACAGGAAGTGCATTACATCGCCATCCTGCACGACGTATTCCTTGCCTTCTACACGCATCTTGCCGGCTTCCTTGGCCTTCGCCTCACCACCCAGAGTAATGAAATCATCGTAGCTGATCACTTGGGCACGGATGAAACCACGTTCGAAGTCGGTGTGGATCACGCCAGCGGCTTGCGGAGCGGTGGCGCCGACCTTGACGGTCCAGGCACGCACTTCCTTCACACCGGCGGTGAAGTAGGTCTGCAGACCCAGCAGCTTGTACGCGGCACGGATCAAACGGTTCAAACCCGGCTCTTCCAGACCCATTTCACCCAGGAAGTCGGCCTTGTCGGCATCTTCCAGGTCGGCGATTTCGGACTCGATTGCCGCGCACAAGGCAACAACCGGAGCCCCTTCGCGGTTCGCCAGCTCGGTGAGACGATCCAGGTGAACGTTGTTGGTGAAACCGTCTTCGGCAACGTTGGCCACATACATGGCCGGCTTGATGGTCAGCAGGCAGTACGGCTTGATAACGTCGATCTCTTCGGCGTCCAGGCCGAGGCTACGCGCCGGGTTGCCTTCATTCAGGTGAGCACGCAGCTTTTCCAGTACGGCGATGGCGCGGATGGCTTCCTTGTCGCCCGACTTGGCTTTCTTGCCATCGCGGATGATGGCTTTTTCCACGGTGGACAAGTCGGCCAACGCCAACTCGGTACCAATCGTTTCGATATCGGAGATCGGGTCGACCTTGCCGGCAACGTGCACAACGTTTTCATCATCGAAGCAGCGCACTACGTTGACGATGGCGTCGGTCTCACGAATATTGGCCAGGAACTGGTTGCCCAGACCTTCGCCGCGCGAGGCACCGGCAACCAGACCGGCGATATCGACGAACTCGACGATGGCCGGCTGGATTTTTTGGGGATTAACGATGGCCGACAGTGCCGCCATGCGCGGATCCGGAACTTCCACAATACCGACGTTCGGTTCGATCGTGCAGAAAGGATAGTTGGCCGCTTCGATGCCTGCTTTGGTCAGGGCATTGAACAGGGTCGACTTGCCGACGTTGGGCAGACCGACAATACCGCACTTGAGACTCATGTTTCCGCTCCTCCAGAAGAGTCGTTATTTAGTTACTTGGCTGCCGTATGAAGCGTCTTCATGGCACCGGCCATATCGCCTGCAATTGCCAGCGGCAACGTATCCAGCGCTTTGACCAGCGCTTCGTCAATCGCCTGCTGTTCTTCGGAACGCGGCTTTTTCAGGACAAAGTTGGCCACTTCATTCTTGTCGCCGGGATGACCGATGCCGACCCGCAAACGCCAGAATGACGGCGCTCCCAGTTTGGCGATGATGTCCCTGAGGCCGTTATGCCCGCCATGCCCCCCGCCCTGCTTGTAGCGGGCTGCGCCGGGAGGCAGATCCAGTTCATCATGCACGACGAGGATTTCGTCAGGCAGGATCTTGAAGAACCTCGCCAGGGCCACGACAGACTGCCCGGACAGATTCATGAATGTCATGGGTTTGAGCAGCCACAAATCGCCGCCATCCGGCAGCGTTACGCGGGCCACTTCACCAAAATACTTACCCTCGCTACGGAGGGTAGCCTTGAATTGCCAGGCCAGCTCGTCAATCAGCCAGAAACCGGCATTATGACGGGTTTTGGCATAGTCAGGGCCGGGATTTCCCAGGCCAACAATCAGGCGGATTCCGGACATATCGGTTTTCCAAACGAAAAAAGCCCGCTGACGGCCCGAAACAGGCTGAGAGCGGGCTTGATCTTGATGCCGTTACCGATTATTCGGCAGCTTCGGCAGTCTTGGCAGCAGCAGAAGCTTGAACGACAGCAGCGTCGTTGCCACGTACCAGAGCGGTGATTTCAACGCCTTCCGGCAGTTTCAGGTCGCTCAGGTGTACGGATTGGCCAGCCTTGATACCCGACAGGTCAACTTCAATGAAAGCCGGCAGTTGGTTCGGCAGAGCGCGAACGTCGACTTCGTTGATGATGTGGGAGATCTTGGCGCCTTGTACCTTGACGGCGTCAGCGATGTCAGCATTCACGAAGTGCAGCGGAACCTTGACGTGCATCTTTTCGTTCAGGTCAACGCGCTGGAAATCGATGTGCATTACCTGTTGCTTGTACGGGTGCATCTGGAAGTCACGCAGCAATACCGGCTGTTTGACGCCATCGATGACCAGATCCAGGATACCGGTGTGGAACGCTTCGTCTTTGAGTGCGTAGTAGATCGGGTTGTGATCCAGAACAACGCTAACAGCAGCAACGTCGGAACCGTAAACAACACCCGGCAGTTTGCCAGCGTGACGCAGGCGGCGGCTCGCACCAGTACCCATCTCTTCGCGCTTGGCAGCGATCAGTTCGAAAGTCATGTAAAACTCCAATTTTACGTTAAAGGCACCCTGCCCACCGCGACCAGTGGGCAAGATGTTACGGCAGGCAGGCGCCTGTCGAAACCAGATCCTCATTGAAGAGGTAAGACACCGATTCTTCGTTGTTGATGCGGCGCAGGGTCTCGGCCAGCAAGCCGGCGATCGAGCATACGCGGATGCGCGGGCAGGCACGGGCCTGGGCGGTCAACGGAATCGTGTCGGACACGACCACTTGGTCAATGTCGGAATTTGCAATGCGGTCTACGGCCTGACCCGAGAAAACAGCATGGGTCGCATAGGCGAGGACGCGCTCGGCACCACGTTCTTTCAAGGCGGAAGCGGCCTTGCACAGCGTGTTGGCCGTATCGATCATATCATCGACGATCAGGCAGGTACGACCGCTGACATCACCGATAATGTTCATGACCTCGGCCACGTTCGCCTTCGGGCGACGCTTGTCGATAATGGCGAGGTCGGTATTCAGGGCTTTTGCCATGGCACGGGCACGCACCACACCACCCACGTCAGGGCTGACAACGATCAGGTCTTCGATGCGCTGCGAGCGGATGTCCTTCAGCAACACCGGGGTCGCATAGACGTTATCCACCGGCATATCGAAGAAACCCTGGATCTGGTCGGCGTGCAAATCGACGGTGAGCACACGGTCGATGCCGGCCGAGGTCAGCATGTTCGCCACGAGCTTGGCCGAGATCGGCACACGGGCGGAACGGGGACGGCGATCCTGACGAGCGTAACCGAAATACGGAATCGCTGCGGTGATACGACCCGCCGAAGCACGCTTGAGCGCGTCCGCCATGGTCAGGATTTCCATGAGATTGTCGTTGGTGGGGTTACATGTGGACTGCAGGATGAATACGTCGCGACCGCGAACGTTTTCCAGAAGTTCCACCGCCACTTCGCCATCGCTGAAACGTCCTACATCTGCACGCCCGAGCGAGATGTCCAGATGCTTTACTACGTTCTGAGCGAGTTCCGGGTTAGCGGTCCCGGTAAAAACCATCAAACTGTCGTATGCCGCCATAACCTGTTTGCCTTAGCTGGATAAAGAAAAAGCGTGTAAGGGAAACTTACACGCTTTTTTTATGCTTCTCTAGACGAGAATTATTGGCTGGGGAGGTAGGGATCGAACCTACGAATGCCGGAATCAAAATCCGGTGCCTTACCACTTGGCGACTCCCCAGTACAAACTTTTCAGCCAATGTCTTTTAGCGGGTGGCAATTCATGCCTTTTGCAACAAATCCGCTATATCGCCCGGACATTGACCGGTAAACTTTATCTGCTTCGCTTTTGGACTCGACTTCGATGAAGCAACAACTTCCCGAGCCTGTCATCAGCGGCAAACCGTATTCTTTTAATTCGCTCAACAGTTCGCTTACCGCCGGATACTTATCGCAAACAACGCTTTCGAGATCGTTTCGTCTTCGCTGCGTTGTTTCGAGGATTGGCATTATGCTTGGGACCGAATTCCTTGTCAACAACTTTGATGAAAATATTTCAGCTGTCGGCACATTAATTCCAGGATGAAACACGCAATACCACATTTCCGGGACATCGATAGCGGTCAGGCAATCACCAATACCCGTCGCGAAGGCACTGTTTCCAAAGATAAAAACCGGAACATCCGCCCCAAGCTTCACGCCGAGCGACATCAGGGTTTCCCGGTCGACACCGGTTTGCCAAAGATGATTCAGCGCGATTAAAACCGTTGCCGCATCGGAACTTCCGCCCCCCAGCCCCCCGCCCATCGGGATCTTTTTTTCGACAGAAAGCGTGGCACCGAGCGGCGTTTCGGTAAATTCCTGCAATAAACGGGCCGCACGAACCACCAAATCCTGCTCGGCAGGCACCCCGGTCAATTCACTGGCCCGCTCGATAACGCCATCGTCCCGCACGGCAATGGAAACCGTATCGCCGTAATCCAGAAAATGAAAGACGGTCTCCAGCAGATGATAGCCATCGGGACGACGTCCGGTCACTTTGAGACCGAGATTGAGTTTGGCCGGAGCCGGGAACGCGTGAAAGGAATGGGTCATGGCAAGATTCATCGACAACGAAATAAGGCGCTCAACGCCAGTTTTGCAATACCAGACGCAATGACAGCCGGTCGCGGACCAGATCAATACGTTTAGGATAGGGAGAAGGACTATCGACATCCCGGACAAAACGGATCTGCCAGCCTTGCTGCAGCAAAGCGCCATCCGCCAGCGTCTCGGAGGGGATCCCCGGCGCGGCACGCCCCCTGACCCACCAGGCCAGATTGGCCATTGGCAACGGGAAGCCCAACTGTTGTTCTGTCAGGGTATCGACATCATTGGCGGTGTAGTCCTTGCCGTCACTGGTCAACACGACCCCGGCCGGACCACTGCTCAAACGGGCAACCGTCGAGCCCAGAGGCGTCTTGACGTTCAATTCGTCATGCGGAGGCTGATGCGACCAGTCGAAATTGGCCAACTGTCCCTTGCCATCGAGACTGACCGACAGCCGCCCTTCCACCGTAAAGGGCACGTCCACCGCATCGCGCTGCTCCAGCACCGGTCGCCACACCGCTTCGTTGGCGCAACCGGCCAACCCCGCCAATACGGCCACCAGCGCCAGCCTCGACACGCAACGCATCATGGTTTCTTCAGCAGGCGCCGACTGGTTTCCAGCAGCACTTCATGGGTAGGGCTGGCCGCCAGCGACTTCTCCAGCACTTCGCGGGCCTTGTCCTGCTGCCCCAGCGACCACAACACATCAGCATAGTGAGCGGCGATCTCGGGATCTTCCAGCGCAGCATAGGCACGGAACAGATAACTCAGCGCGGCATCCGGCTTGCCCATGCGGAACAACAACCAGCCCATACTATCGAGAATCATCGGATTGTCCGGGGCGGATTTCAGCGCCTTTTCGATCAACGAACGGGCTTCGGCATAGCGGGTGGTACGGGTAGCCAGGGTATAGCCCAGCGCATTCAACCCCAGCGCATCATCCGGACGCAGCTTGAGGTAGGCACGCAAATCGCGCTCGGCATCGCCGGCATTACCACGCAGGTCGGCCACCAGTCCGCGCTCGAACAATAATTCAGGAGTGGCAGGCCGTGCTTTCAAGGCACGACTCAACACCGCATTGGCCAGGTCGTAACGTTTGGCATCGCGGGCCAGTTGCGATTGCAGCATCACCACCTGATTACGCTCCAGGTCATTGCTGCCCAGTTTCTCCAGCCGGGCCAATGCCGACTCGATCTTGCCATCTTCCCCTTCCAACACCGCCAGACGCGCCTGCGCTGCCAGGTAACGCGGGCCGGCGCCGACGGTCAGATACCATTTTTTGGCGCTCTCGCTATCGTGATCCTCTTCGGCCACCTGCCCCAGCGTGTAACGCAGGAAATCCTGATCCGGATAGCCTTTGTCGAGTGCCGCCTGCAAGTTCTTGCGGGCAACCGGCATATCCTTCAACTGGAAGGCCATCAGGCCGGAGGCATACAACAGGTCGGGATGCCCGGGGTTAAGCGTCAGCAAGGCATCGAACGCCGTACGTGCTTCGGGATACTGCTTTTGTCCCAGCAGCAAACGCGGATAAGCGATTTTCAGCTCAAGGCTGGCATCAGGACGCCGCGCCAGTTCGGTCTTCAGAAACGCCAGCGCCAGACGCGGGTCTTTACGGTTGAGGCGGTCGGTCTGCCAGGCCACCGGCAGATCCCAGCGCGGGGCAAGCCGTGCCAGTTGGTCGAACTGACGATTGACTTCGGCGTCATCATTGACCTCCGCCGCCAAAGCGATCACGGTGAAACGGGCCTCGGGCAAATCCGGGAAACGCTCGGCGATCGGACGGATCATCCGGTAGGCACCCGCCTTGTCCGTCTGAAGCTGGGCCAGCCGGGCCAATTGCACGAACAGTGCCGGGGCCCGGGCGGGGTCTCGTTTGAGGATATCGTCGATCAGCGGTTGTGCCTGATCGAGTTTGCCGGCGCGCAGCGTACTGATCAGCAACTGCTCGCGAGCCACATCGGAGGTCGGCTCGGTTTCGGTCCAGAGTTTGAGGGCATCGTTGGCCAACGGCAGCTGCCCGGAAAACAAGGCGAATTCAGCTGCACGCTGCGCGAATCGCGGGTCACGGGTCCGTTTGGCCAGATCCATATAGGTCGCCGCCGACGCCGATGCTCCGCCGCGTTGCGCCGAAATTTCACTCGCCAGCACGCCGAAAATGATTTCCGGGGTCAAGCGCAGCTTGGGATAATTCGCCTCGGCGGCACGCGCCTGTGCGCGCGCCTCTTCAAGCGCGGCGTCCTGACGGGCCCGCAGGCGCTCCATCTCGTCTTCTGCCGAGAGAGTCGGTTGGGGCTGCACGGCAGGATTCCGCACCGGCAGGTTGGAACAAGCCGCCAGCATGAAGGGCAGAAGAAACGTCAGGGGTCGTTTTAGCAGTGTCATCACGTTGGAGTCTGAGGCTGGCGAAAGCGTAGAATAACATTTCCTGAGAATAATGCCGTCACCGTATCGAGGTAAATAGCCAGATGCCGGAATTACCAGAAGTCGAAACAACCCGCCGGGGCATCGCTCCCGTTCTTGAACATGGCACCGTCACCGGTGTCATCGTCCGCGAGCACCGCATGCGCTGGCCGGTTCCCGAAGGGCTGGATGCCACCCTCACCGGCCAGACCGTCCGCTCGGTCACCCGTCGCGCCAAGTATTTGCTGGTCGGCTTCGACACCGGCACGCTACTGATTCATCTTGGCATGTCGGGCAGCCTGCGCATCGTGGCGACAGATTTCCCGCTAGAAAAGCACGACCACGTCGATATCCTGCTCGGCAACCGCTGCATCCGTTACCGGGACCCGCGCCGCTTTGGCGCCATCCTCTGGTACCCCGGCGCAGTGGAAAACCATCCCCTGTTGCAAAACCTCGGCCCGGAACCGCTAGGCAATGATTTCTCCGGCGCAACCCTATACCGTGCGTCGCGCGGCAAAACCCTGGCCGTCAAGCAATTCATCATGGACAACCATGTCGTGGTCGGCGTCGGCAATATCTACGCCAACGAAGCCCTGTTTCAGGCCGGCATCCGCCCTGACCGGTCCGCGGGCCGCTTGCTGCAGGACGATTGCGACCGCTTGGCGGAGGAAATCAGGATCGTGCTGACTAAAGCCATCGAGGCCGGCGGCAGCACCCTGCGCGACTTTGTCGATGCCAAAGGCAAGCCGGGCTATTTCCAGCAAAACTACTTCGTCTATGGCCGGAATGACTTACCATGTCAGCGTTGCGGCACACCCATCCGCCACATTCGTCAAGGACAACGCAGTTCTTACTATTGCCCTCTTTGCCAGCCGTGCTAGAGTGGGCGACACGCAGAAACCACCTTTTGATGTCGATTACTTTGAATACACCGTTAAAAACCACGTCGTTCGCCACTCGCGCGACGCGTCTGACCCTGATGGGCATCCACTTTCTCTATGGCTTCTGGCTGCTGGCCTTCCGCTACCGCAAGCTGTCGCAGCCGGCCAAAGTCAAACTGGCGCGAGCCTGGTCGTCACGGATGTTGAAAGTGTTGGGCATAGACATCGTCCTCAAGGGTGCATGGCCCGGCGACTATCCCCCCAACACCCTGATGGTGGCCAACCATATTTCCTGGCTGGATATCTTTGCCTTGTCGAGCCAGACCATGACCCGCTTCGTCGCCAAAATGGAAATACGCCACTGGCCCGTGGTGGGCTGGCTGGTCAATGCCGGCGGAACGCTGTTTATCGACCGCACCAATCGCCGTGATGCAAGCCGCGTCAATCAGGTGATGGCCGATGCACTGACATCGGGCGATTGCATGGCGGTGTTCCCCGAATCGACGACCACCGAAGGGGATGTCCTGTTACCGTTCAAGTCATCCTTGTTCGAGTCGGCCGTGCTGGCCGGCAGTCAGGTCGTACCGGTCACCTTGCGTTATCTTGACGCCAACGACCAACCGACCCCTGCCCCGTCCTATGCCGGCGACACAACCTTCCGCGAGAGTCTGGCAGCCATATTGCGTCTGCAGGTCATTCGCGTCGAGGTGACCTTCGGCCAGCCGCTCAAGGCCGGAACGCCACCCTACGATTCACGCTTTGCCCTGGCCGACGCGGCTCGCCGCCAAATTGCCACTGCGCTCAAGCTATCGCACGATACGCCGGACACGGCCGCGATATCACCGCTCGATCCTCAAGTCGAACTGCAGTAAGACTGCCGCCCCAGACACAGCCGGTGTCCACGGCAAGAATGTCCTCGGTCTGCACCAGACCGAGGGCAGACCAATGGCCGCACACAATCGGTGTATCCATGCTGCGACGTCGTTCGCTGGCAAACCAGGGAATCAGATTCTCCGGGGCGCCGGCCAGCTCCCCCTTGTAGGACAGATCCATCTCGCCCTCCCGGGTAATGAAACGCATGCGCGTCATCGCATTGACGATCAGCCGCAACCGTTCAATCCCTTTCAGGTCATCGCCCCAGCGGGTGGGTTTGTTGCCGTACAGTCGCGAGAGCAATTGCCGGTAATTCTGCCCGGACAACTCGGTCTCGACCTCTTCGGCCAAGCGCAGGGCCTTGTTGATGCTCCATTCCGGCAACAAGCCGGCGTGCACCATCGCATGGCCATTGGCGTAAATCATCAACGGCTGGCAACGCAACCAATCCAGCAACAACTTGCCGTCCGCCGCATCCAGAATCTCCAGCAAGGTATCGTCGCCATGAATCTTGCCATAGCCCTCGGACACCGCCAGCAAATGCAGGTCATGATTGCCCAGCACCATCTCGATCGCATTCTGGTGACGGTAAACCCAGCGCAGCACTTCAAGGGATTCAGGGCCCCGGTTGACCAGATCGCCGGTCAGCCAAAGGGTATCCTTGCCGGGGTTGAAGTCTATATCGTCAAGTAGTTGCATGAACGGGCCGTAGCAGCCCTGAATATCGCCGATAGCGTAGCAAGCCATGTTGTTTCCTCGGTGGGCAGGAGGCTGACAGCCAGGTACCAGCGACTCCTGTCTTGGGTACACCCATAATACCCCATGCTACAATGCATGGCCCGCGTTACGAATGTGCAACGCTCTCTCTCCCTCTACCGATACCATCATGTCCAGACCCGATCTCAATCCGCCACAGCGCGAGGCAATCCATTACCTTGACGGGCCCTTGCTGGTTCTCGCCGGCGCCGGCTCCGGCAAAACCCGCGTGATTACCTTCAAGATCTCCCACCTGGTACGCAATGCCGGTATCGAAGCACGAAATATTGCCGCCATCACTTTTACCAACAAGGCGGCACGGGAGATGCTGGAACGGGTCGGCAAGCTATTGTCGCCTGCCGAGATTCGCGGATTGACCGTCTCGACCTTCCACTCGCTGGGCATGCAGATCCTGCGTCAGGAAGCCACGCACCTTGGTTACAAAACCCAATTCTCCATTCTGGATGCCTACGATGCCGGAAAGATCATTTCCGACATCCTGAAAACCACGCACAAAGACGAGGTGCGCAAGGTTCAATCACAGATTTCCTTGTGGAAAAACGACTTCAAATCCCCGGCGGAGATGCTGGGCTGTGCCTGTGACGAATGGGAAAACGTCTGTGCGCGAACCTATCTGGCCTATCAGGACACCCTGACCGCCTATCAGGCGATGGACTTCGATGACCTGATCCGTCTGCCGGTGGAACTGTTCCGCTCGCATCCGGAGGTGCTGGAGCGCTGGCAGAACAAATTGCGTTACCTGCTGATCGACGAATATCAGGACACCAACACCTGCCAATACCAACTGGTCAAATTGCTGACCGGCGTACGCGGCATGTTTACCGCCGTTGGCGATGACGACCAGTCGATCTACGCCTGGCGCGGAGCCAATATGGAAAACCTGCGCTTGCTGCAGCAGGATTTCCCCCGCCTCAAGATCATCAAGCTGGAGCAAAACTATCGTTCCACGGCGCGCATTCTCTCTGCGGCCAACAGCGTGATCGCCAACAATCCCAAACTATTCGAGAAGCGTCTGTGGAGCGAACTGGGACTGGGCGAGCCGATCCATGCCGTGCAGTGCAAAGACGACGAACACGAGGCGGAGACAGTGATCCAGCGCTTGCTGGCGCACAAGTTCGAGCATCGCACCAAGTTTTCAGACTACGCCATTCTCTATCGCGGTAACTATCAGGCCCGGCTGTTTGAACAGGCACTGCGCAACCAGCGCATTCCGTATCAAATGTCGGGAGGGCAATCATTCTTCGATAAAACCGAGATCAAGGACGTTATCGCCTACATGCGCCTGATCACCAACCCTGACGATGATCCGGCCTTCATCCGCGCGCTCACGACACCACGCCGTGGCGTCGGCGCCGTCACCCTGGAAAAACTCGGCAGCTATGCGGGACAACGCAATAAAAGCCTGTTCGCCGCCGCTCACGAGGAGGGCTTCCAGCATCAGGTGCAAGCCGCCCAGCTCGAACCACTCATGGAGTTCTGCCAGTTCATCAACAGCCTGCAGTACCGCGCACTGCGTGAACCGGCCGGAGAACTGGCCGCCGAGATGCTCAAGGCCATCGGTTACGAAGCGTGGCTTTACGAGATGGAAGAACCTCGCCCTGCCGAGGCCAAATGGAAAAACGTCACCGATATGGTGGCCTGGCTTGCCAAAAAGGGCGAAGCCGACGACAAGAGCCTGATCGACCTGACCCAGACCATTGCCTTGATCACCATGCTGGAAGGCCGTGACGAAGGAGAGGTGGACGCGGTGAAGATGTCGACCCTGCACGCCTCGAAGGGGCTCGAATACCCGCACGTTTTCCTGATTGGTACCGAAGAAGGCATCTTGCCCCACCAAGAGTCGGTGGAGAACGGCATGCTGGAAGAGGAAAGACGGCTGATGTATGTGGGCATCACCCGGGCCCAGCGCAGCCTGACCCTGACCTATTGCGTCAAACGGCGGCGGGCCGGTGAATGGCAGTTCGTTGAGCCTTCACGCTTCATCGAAGAGATCAGCGGCGATGATTTACGCCATTATGGCCGTCCCGGCGCGGAACCCCTGGTCAGCCGCAACGAGGGCAAAGCCCGTTTGGCCAATCTCAGCCAACTCCTCGACAAGAAGCAACGCAGTGAAGGGGAAGACTGACGCCATACGAAAAAATGGCGCCAACTTAAGTAGTGGCGCCACAAACATGAGGAACATCTCTGGGAATGGACAGGAACCCACGAACGCTCCTGCCCCCAGCAAAACACGGTAAGAACGGATCAAAGGGAAGCCAATTATCCGAACCTGACATGACTCGCCGGTCAGAAAGGTCATAATGCCTGACCCATCGAGACAGGGCACCTGACCTTTAGGACAGCTTATTCAAGCTGAAAGGGAATCGGCACCAATACCACCGATTCACTGTCATGACCGTTCTTGCGCGCCGGGACGAATCGCCACTCCGACACGGCCTCCCGGGCCGCCCGGTCAAGCCGGCTGACACCACTGCCATGCTCGACGTCCACCTTCATGACCCGCCCTTCCCGGCTCACCACAACACGTAGCACGACCCGTCCCTCCTCCCCCAATTCCCGGGAGCGGATCGGGTAGGCAGGGGCCGGGTTATTCAGATAGGCGGG
>JAGLBD010000049.1:12139-15132 GCA_018260425.1 Pseudogulbenkiania sp.
GACTCATGCCAGCCCGATAACACCAAGCCATGCACCACCACCGACACCAACAAGGTGGTCAGCAGTGCAGGGGGGCAGAACGACGTGCGTAATGAAACCATGCGATAGCCGTGCAGAAAATATAGAAGCCCAGGAACATCACGAATGCGGGCAGAAAGCTATTGAACCACTCCAGTGAAGAACCGAACGATTTGGGAATGAAAAAGCCTCCCAATGCCGCCAGTACCGAGCTGATATTCATCGCGGCCGCGCCGCGCCGCCCGCCTATCGCATAGGCTTCGGCCATCGACTGGCCATTGGCGCTGGCTTTCATGCCGGCTTCGATCAAATGCACTTTGGGGGCCAACTGGTAGGAGGATCCATTACCGATGCCTGCCGCCAGGAACATCACTTGAAACAGCAGGAAGAACGCGATGAACGAACCTTCCGTCCCCTGTTCCGGCAAACTGAAATACAGCCCCAGGCAAGCCAGCCCCATTGCCGCATTGCATAACATGGTCGTCACGCCACCACCGATACGGTCGCCACACCAGCCACCGATGGGCCGGGACAAGGCGCACAACATCGGACCGACAAACGCCAGCGCCGTCGCATTGGTAGAGGGGAAAAGATAGCGCGCCAGCAGGGGATAGGCCATGGAGAAACCCAGAAACGTCCCGTAACTGCCGAGATAGAGAATACCGACATACCAGGTATGCGGGTGCTTCATGATCTCGAACTGGTCCCGCGGTGTCATTTTCAATTTGGGCAGGTCATGCGCATACAGCAGGCAGATCACCGCAATCAGGATAATCGGCGCCACCCAGATATAACCGGCATTTTGTAGCCACACGCCGTGAACATCGTTGCCCAGACCCCAGATTTGCGGCTCGCCGCCACGCCAGCCAAACAACTCGACGGAAATGGCCAGAGGGATCACCAGTTGGGCAACCGACACGCCAAGGTTGCCGAGGCCGGCATTCATGCCCATGGCCAGCCCCTTGGCCGACTTGGGATAGAAGAAACTGGTATTGGGCAAATGGGAGGCCGAGGCTCCGCCCCCGAAACCGCACAGGGCGCCGATCATCAACAATACCGGAAAGGGCGTGGAGATATCCTGCACGGTGTGCGCCACCCCGAGGGTCGGGATCAGCAACAAGAAGGTGGAGAGACCGACCCAGGTTCCACCGCCGACCCAACTCCAGATCCACGAGTAGATGACACGCATGAAGGCGCCAACCAATGGCGGGATGGCCACCAGCAAAAACTGTTGCTGGCCACTCAGCAGAAAACCGACCTGTGGCAGGTTGACCACCACCATACTCCACATCATCCAGACATTGAAATTCAAATGCAGGGCCAAAGTGGAAAGAACCAGATTGCGTCTGGCGATGTGACGTCCCTTGAGCGACCAGAAAATGATGTTTTCTGGTTCCCAGCGTCGAATGCGTATGGTCATGAGTCAGATCCGGAGGTCGGTATGGCGGGCACATATCACTGCGCCGTGACAATCTTAGCACTTTGTAATATTACAATCCTTGTTTCCCATCAACTTTAAATCACGCTCAGGCCGTCTCGCGCATATTGAGCGCTTCGATGATATCCACCGCCACAATCCGGCTCACCCCCTGCTCCTGCATCGTCACCCCGACCAACTGCTCGGCCATTTCCATGGTGAGCCGGTTATGCGAGATATAGAGGAACTGGGTGTTTTCCGCCATCTTCTTCACCAGATCGCAAAAGCGGCTGGTATTCGCATCGTCCAGCGGGGCATCCACCTCGTCCAGCAAACAGAATGGCGCAGGATTCAGGCTGAACAGCGAGAACACCAGACTCATTGCCGTCAGGGCCTTTTCCCCACCGGACAACAAGTGAATACTGCTGTTCTTCTTGCCCGGCGGCTGCGCAATGATCTGGATTCCCGAGTCGAGCAAGTCTTCACCGGTCAGCACCAATTCTGCCCGGCCACCACCAAACAGCGTCGGGAAAAACTCGCTCATGCGGGCATTCACCGCATCGTAGGTCGACTTGAGCATTTCACGGGTTTCACCATCGATTTTGTGGATGGCGTCTTCCAGCATCGCCATGGCTTCGGCAAGGTCGGTTGACTGATTCGCCAGATACTCTCCCCGTTTACGGGCTTCCTCCAGCTCGTCCAGCGCGGCCAGATTGACGGCCCCCAGCCCCTCGATGGCACGTGCCAACCGGGCGATTTCCGCCATCAGGGCAGAAGGTTTGACCGAGTCGGTCAGCAGCGGCAACAAAGCGGCTTCATCCACGTCCGCCTCTTGCAGCTCTTCGGCAAACCGTTCCATGGCCAGCCGGGCTTCCTGATGTTTGAGCAAGCACGCCGAACGCGCATCGCGCAAGGCGGGCAACTCGGTTTGCAAGGTCTGTTGCCGTTGCCCCAATTCACGCAGGCGTTCGGTCAGGCCATTCAGGCGGTCACGCGCCAGCGCCAGTTGCTCTTCCTCGGCTTCACGGCACAGCAAGGCTTCTTGCAAAGCCTCTTCGGGAACCGTTTCATCCACCTCTTCGACATCAGACAACAGATCTGCCAGACGCTCCTCAAGCGCCATGGCACGTTCTTCCAACTCTTCGCGACGACGCACCAGCATGTCGAGCTGCTGCCGCGCGGTGGTCAGCCCCAACGTCGCTTCATGCACCTGCCGCTCGCCATCACGGCTCTGATTGCGCGCCAGATCCAACCCGGTTTCTGCATTCAGACGTTCGAGCCTGGCCGACTCGAGCAATTCCTGCAGTTCGCCCAGTCGCAATTCGGCCTCTTCGGCCGCCAGCCCGGATTCATCGATGGCCAGCACCGTTTCTTCACGTGACTCGCCAATCGCCGCCAACTCCTCTTCGATGGCCGACAAGCGACGTGCCCCCTGCCGGGCCGCCTGATCGAGGCGCACCTCTTCCAGCATGGCATCATTGCGCTCGGCATCCAGCCGGGTCATGGCGGTTTTCTGGGCCCGCACCGCTTCGGCCATCATGCCCGCCTGACTCACCAG
>JAGLBD010000049.1:15232-27697 GCA_018260425.1 Pseudogulbenkiania sp.
CGTCCAGCAGTCGCGGGAACGCCACGGCCGCCGCGCCACCCGATGCCTTGCCCCGGCCATCCACCAGCGTCAAACGCGCCGGAGGTGCGCCCGGGGGCAAGGCCCCGGCCCGGGCGGACAAGCCCTCCTGCAACACCGCGTCCACCGCGGTTCTCCAGCGTTCCGGCACCTTCAGGACCTGCCATAACACCGGGGCATCAGCCAGTCCCTGCCGGGCGATCCACTCACCGAGCGAGGCATCGGCCTCCGCGGCCGCCAACATCGCCTCTCGCGCAGAATGCTCTGCCGACAGCCGGGCGACTTCGCCTGCGCAGCGGGCAATGGCGGAATCCAGCTGCTCGCGCTGCGAGGCCAGATCGGCCATTTTTCCTTCATCCGCCTCAACCCGGCGCCGTACCGATTCGACCGCCTCGCGAGCGTGTTCAGCGGCTTCGCGAGCGGCTTGCACCTCTGAGGCAGCAGGCAGGTTGAGGGCACGCAATTCCTCGCGCAACGCCATTTCACGCGCCGACAAACTCTGTTGGGTCGCGCCAAGATGACTGGCCTGTTGCCGGGCCAGATCCCGTTCACGGGTGAGTCCGGCCTGCTCGGCGACCCGTCGTGCCAAGACATCGTCGGCACGCCGGAAGCGATTCTCGACCTCGCCGAGTCCTTCCGAACCCTCTTCCATGCGCATCCGTGCTTCTTCCAGCACAATCAACGCGTCATCATGTTCCTGTTGCCAATGCGCCAGTGAGCCTGCCGTTTCATCACGGCTGGCCTGCAAGGTTTGTCGCTCCTGCTGCACCGCGGCCATATCGCGTTCGAGACGCTGGCGGTTTTGCTCGCGGTGACGCTGTTTTTCTTCCAGGCGTGCCAGTGCGGCATTCGCTTCGAACAGGCGCTGCTGGACTTCATGTAGCCGATCCCCTGCCGTGAAATGCTCTTCACGCACCGCCCCGAGCTCGACATCGGTCGCGGTCAAGGCGGCTTCAATGCCAGCCTCTTCGGTTTCGATGCGTGCCAGATCGGCGCGGGCCGCCGCCTCGTTGCGCGCCGCCTCTTCACGACGCGCCAGAGCCAGCAGGTTCTGTTTCAAGGTCAGCGCACCGCGCAGGTCATGGTATTGCCCCGCGACGGCCGCTTGTTCGGACAGCTTGTCGACCTGCCGTTCCAGCTCCTGACGCAAATCATCAATGCGCTCCAGATTGTCACGGGTATCCTTCAGGCGATTTTCGGTTTCGCGACGACGTTCCTTGTAGCGCGACACCCCGGCCGCTTCCTCGAGGTAGGCACGCAACTCTTCGGGTCGCGCTTCGATGATGCGCGAAATCATGCCCTGCTCGATAACGGCATAGCCTTTGGCACCGACACCGGTCCCCAGGAACATGTCGGTAATATCGCGACGACGAACCTGCTGGTTATTGATGTAGTAACTCGATTCGCCTTGCCGGGTCAGCACACGCTTGATGGCCACTTCGGCATAAGCTCCCCACGGGCCGACCAGTTGCGCATCGCTGTTATCGAACACCAGCTCGACCGAAGCCCGCGAGACCGGCTTGCGGCCGGAGGAACCGTTGAAGATCACATCCTGCATGGACTCGCCACGCAATTGGCGTGCCGACGACTCGCCCAGCACCCAGCGCACCGCGTCGATCACATTGGACTTGCCGCAGCCATTGGGACCGATGACCGCGACCAGTTGGCCGGGAACGGCAATGCTGGTCGGATCGACAAAGGATTTGAAGCCCGAAAGCTTGATATGAGTCAGCCGCAAGATTGTGCTTCTTTCCGCAAAAAGGCAGGAACCATCAATGAAGCAGGCATTTTAGCAAGCCTGCCCGAACCCGTCAGAACAAGCGTAACCCTGACACTGTCGTGTCACCACAGTTGTGCCATAATGCCCCCATGGAATCACTCTCCCTGTCCAATCAATTTCTCATTGCCATGCCCAACATGGCCGACCCTCTGTTTGCCCGTGCACTGGTCTATCTGTGCGAACATGGCGAACAGGGTGCCATGGGCCTGATCGTCAACAAACCCTCCGGCGTTGCGCTCGCGCAATTATTCGACCAGATCGATCTTGCGCTGGACAAATCGGAAACAGGATCTCATCCGGTCTACTTCGGTGGCCCGGTGCAACCTGACAGGGGATTCGTTCTGCACTCGCCGACCGGCAACTGGCAATCCAGTCTGCAAATCACCGACCAGATCGCCCTGACCACGTCGAAAGACATTCTCGTGGCGGTATCGGAAGACAAAGGCCCCGGGCAATTCATCGTGACGCTGGGCTATTCAGGCTGGCAGAGCGGTCAGCTGGAAAGCGAGATCGCTGCGAATGGCTGGCTGACGGTCGATGCCGATCCGGCGATTATCTTCGCCCGGCCACCGGAAGAACGCTACGACTGCGCCATGGCGCTGCTGGGGTTCGACCCATCCTTGCTGTCGGGTGATATCGGCCATGCATGAGGGAACCGCTCTGGCATTTGATTTTGGCGAACGCCGCATTGGCGTCGCGGTCGGAGAGCCGATGATCGGCACCGCTCATCCGCTGGTCACCATCGATACGGAAGTCAATGAGGCACGCTTTGCCGCCATTGAAGCCCTGATTGGCGAATGGCAACCGGCCCATCTGGTGGTCGGCCTGCCGGTGCATGCCGACGGCACCGAACATGACATGACCCGGCTGGCCCGCAAATTTGCCCAACGCCTGAAAGGCCGTTTCGCCCTGCCGGTCTGGCTGGTTGACGAACGACACACCTCGGAGCTGGCCGAATCCATGCTTCAGGAAGCCGGTGTGCGCGGCCGCAAGCAAAAACCCATGCTGGATCAGGTCGCCGCACAAGCCATCCTGCAAACCTGGTTTGAAACCTCCGGGATACCGGTCTGATGCAGCTCTCGCAACGTACCCGAACCAGTATCTTGATGCTGGCCTTCCTGCTGTCGCTGTCTGCGCTGCTGGCGCTCTTGCAGTCGCCGGTACGCGACATGCGCGATTGGAAAGAAGCCAAAGCCACCATTCTGGAAAGCCGCACACTGGTGATCTCCGCCCGGGACAATCCTGACAAGATGCATTGGGAACCACTGGTGGCTTACCGCTACGAAGTGGATGGCAAGAGTTACTTCCGGGAAAAGGTCTTTGCGGTGGACACCAGCCTGCCGGCCGACATGTCGCATGCCGAAGATATCGTGCGCCGCTACCCTAAAGGCAAGGTGGTTCCGGTGTTTTACGATCCGGACCAACACGACCGTTCCGTGCTGGTCCGGGGAGGCGACAATTCTATCCGCTACGGCAAACTGATCCTGGCCGTGCTCACGGTCCTGATCGGCAGCGCCCTGTTCAGCGTTTATCGCCAGCGCAATCAGGCAGACTGAGGCAGAGCTCCGCGGAAGCGCTCAAGCATTTTGTAGTAATTCTCGTTACGGACAGACGTAAAGCCACGCTTGGAAAACGATGGCTTTACCGAAGAGGATGACGCGCCGTCAAGTTTGCGTCCAAGGGATGATACGGTTGAGTTTTGCGAGGCGATGGGTGTGCGCTGCACCGAATGGGCAGCACCCAGGGGCTTGGTAAACATGGTGATTCTCCTGATACAGTGATGGAAATGGCTAATGACTATGAGCCCCATCTTGCCTGTATCCGGAGAATCTTTCTTTCAGATACTGCTCAACGACGGCGGCGGCCACCCGGCTTGCGTTCGGGGGCAGGCTGACCAGCCGCTTCCGCGCTCTTGCCTTGACGCTCCAGTCGATGGGCTTCGCGTTCGATCTGTCGCTGTGCTTCGACTTCGCGGGCAATTTTTTCCCAGCGGACCCATTCGTCCGGACGCTCCAGCGTCAAACGCCCGATGGAACCTGCACGAAAATCGGTCAGGATGATCTCGGCGGTTTTCTGGATATTCACCCGTCCGCCCCCCAACATCGCTCCACGCTTGCGGCCAATGGCTTCCATCACCACGAAGTCCTGACAGTCCCGCATGTCTTCGATCTTGTAGCGTTCTTCAAGCTCGACGAAATAATGTTTCATCAGGTAGGCCACCAACTCCAGCGCCACCTCTTCTTCGTCCATGGCATTGCGCCCCACCGCTCCGCTGGCCGCCAGATTGTAGCCGCCTTGCTCGACGATGATTTTCGGCCACAACATGCCCGGGGTATCGACCAGCTCGAAGTCGTCGGCCAGCAAAATACGCTGCTGGCCTTTGGTAATGCCCGGTTCGTTACCGGTTTTGGCAATGCGGCGTCCGGTCAGGCTATTGATCAGGGTCGACTTGCCCACATTGGGAATACCGCAAATCAGCACACGCAAGGGCTTTTCCAGACCACCACGACCCGGCGCCAGTTCGCGACAGGCGGTAATGAGACGTTGGGTCGGCGCACGTTCGCCGGCATCCAGGGCAATGGCACGGGTTCCCGGACGACGCTCGTAGTAATCCAGCCATAACGCGGTAATGGCCGGATCGGCCAGATCCTGTTTATTGAGGATCTTCAACGAGGGTTTGCTGCGGGTCATCGCCGCAATCATCGGGTTGGCACTGGAGGCCGGCAGGCGTGCATCCAGCATTTCGATGACCACATCGATGTCTTTCAGACGTTCGGCAAGCTCTTTTCGAGCTTTGTTCATGTGGCCGGGAAACCATTGGATAGCCATGGATTATCGCTTTCTTAACGGCTCGACAAGGTCCAGCAAGCCGTTATGGTTGAGTTCGTGGGCAAGTGCCAACAGGCGGCCGATTTCGCCAGGCGGAAAACCTTGCCGCGCAAACCAGGCCAGATAGTGTCCGGGGAGGTCGGCGATCAGTCGCCCTTTGTACTTGCCAAAGGGCATTTGCCGGTTGACCAGCGCTTCAAGAGAAGAGACATCCATGGGTGATGGCTCCGTATCCAGATCGGCAACAAAGGGACGCGCATTGTGCCAAAGAGTCGGGGCTGACGCCAGCGAACCGTGTCGCCAGAGTCTTATTGTGGCAACGGTTTACCTTCGTTCAGATAGAGGAAACCCTTGATGATGCGATACAGATACCAGAGAAACAGTAAAAACAGGATGACGAATCCTACCAGCAAACTGGCGGATATCCATCCGATAGCACCGCCCAGCAAGGCCCCCCAGAAAGTCCGGATCTGCCAATGGAAATGGCTATCGTAAATCGTCCCTCGCACCTCTTCACGCTTGAGGTAATTGATGATCAAACCGATGATCGCCCCGATGCCGGTGAAAAACGTCACCGCTTGCAGGACATAAACGACCAAGGTCAGATTGGACAGGGTACTTTGCGAGTGGCCAACCATACATCCCCCATTCCTCAGGCAAACAGCGTGAGACACAGTTTTGTTCTGTCAGTGAAATGCTGCTGCAATGCCAGAGTGGCGTCAAGGACCGAGGTCAAGTCTTCGGTAAATTCTGTATGGCTAGGAAAGTGGGCGGACCACAGCGACAACAGCGGGAGGCTATCCGGCAGGCAAGTATCCAGCACCGGCAGCACATCATCCATCTCGACACCGCTGGCCTCGGACAACGCCTGCAAGCGCTGGCGGGCACTGTCAAATATCGGCAACTGGCGAGTCGACACGACCATTCTGGTAATACCGAAGATCAGAATCCGTGCCGCCATCCAGTCAGCCTCATCGGTAAAATGCGTCGGAGAGACAGGGTCAAGCCTGCGCCGGCGGGCAGCAAACAACATGGCCAGCGTACGGACTCCGGGAATCAGGGATTCGACAAATACCCGCGGCTCGGCACTCCTATCCTCCAGCTGACGCACCAACGCGGCGGGATCTTGCCCGCGATTCACCCATTCACTGTCAGTCAACAGCTGGACGGGACCGGAACCCCATTGGGTTTCCGGCATCAAGGTTTGCGCGATCTGGCGCGCGACGAACGGCTCATTCATGGTTTACCCCCTTGCAGCGACAAGGGCGGTCACGAGAAATACAAAAACAAATGCCGCCAGTGTCGCGGCGGCATGTGTGGAATTGGTTTCTTGCCTTTTTCAGGCCTGTACGTTCCCCTGGCTCCGCCGGTAAGTGCGGTACCAATAATAGGAAACGGAGAAAAGGGCAGGAAAACTCGTCATCATCACTACATCCTGCCCAGTCGCAGCCCGGCTGTCAAGCGGCACCCCGCATCACGCTTTACGCCGGCACGGCAAGTTGCACTGCAAGATCATGACGGGAACCGCTGCGGGAGCCCACCCCGACCTCGCCGCTATTCACGCTATTGGCACCCTGAATCAGCAAATGCAGCTTGCGTGCCATCTCGCCATCCATGCCACGCACCGGAGCCAGCTCCGCCTGACGCTTGAGTTCGGCATGCCCCAGACTCGCAACCTCTGCACCCCGATGCATCAACGACAGGTCGAAGCGGCCGGCGTTGGCCGAGGCAAAGTAGTCCACGACCACCAGACGCGGAGGATTTTTTTTCAGGAGGGGAGCAGTCGGTCTGGCGTCGATCACCAACGAATTCTCCATGCGGCTCAGGCTCGGTTTCCCGTTTTGCCAGGCGCTGCCCGAGTCCCACTGCACCGTATCGGCAAGCGCATCCTCCGACTGGTTATTCAGATAGACGGTGCCTTCAGAGACCTTGATCCGATAGGTATCGCGCCCGGCACCTCCCGTCAGCAGGGTCCCGGCATGATCGGCGATCAGGGTATCATCGCCCTGCCCTCCGACCAGCACATTGCTTTGGGCCGCACGTGAACGTAATTGCACGCCCTTGCTGCCGGCAACCTGAAAACAGCTCTGTAGTTGTTGCCGGTTTTTACTATCGAACAACCAGTGCAATTCGGAACCGTTTTTGTCGATGACAAACAAGGCATCTCGTTTGCCGGCACCCAAGGCACCCTGATGACGGATGGTGCGTTGAACCGTCGCTCCGGCCGCTCCGTTGCTCAGGCAGGCCTCGATGAGCAAGTCATCCCCCGCCGCCTTGAGCGCAACCCCCGGCAGCTCACCACCCGGCAGCACAACGGCACTACCCGACTTCGCCGGAGAGGAAAGCGTTTCGATGAGCACTTCCTCCTTCCCGGCACCGATAACAAACATATCCGCTCCGCCATTGCCCTTAAGGACATCCCGGCCCGCGCCACTGTTCAGGGTATCGTTTCCGGTCGTGCCGATCAGGGTGTCATTGTTCATGGAGCCGCCACCCGCCAGCCGGTAGCGGGCATCCAATACAACCGGCTTGCCGTCACCGCGCGAGATGGAGCGAGCCGCCAAATCCAGCGTCACACCCACGGCAGCATCGCCATGCTGAACATCGGCTTCCTGCAGATAGGTCGCATCAAATGTTAGTCCTGCAAAGGAACTATCCTTGTCGAGCGTCTTGGGATACTTAGGCATCAGCACCATCCCGTCGCGGGTGATGAATTGTGCGGCATTACCGCGGAATTGCCGACCTCCGCCATGGCTCAGGTAAACCTCCTTGATGAGCAACACCCCACCGTCCCGGGAGGACAGCTCGAGATCCAGCCCGTTGATCTTCCAGCTGTGGATATCCCCGAGGGAGAGGTTCTGCAGGTAGATCACGCTTCCCTCGCTCCAGGCCCCGGAGTCATGAATGACAATCCGGTCGCTTGCCGACAGGGAGACCCGATAGGTATCAATCCCCTCGCCGCCATCGGCCCATGCCTGACCGGTCAGACTGATTACATCCGCTCCACCCCGCCCGAGGAGACGATCACGGGACTTGCCTGACAGATAGTTGCTATCCGCGTTGCCATACAATTCATGGGCAGTTTCTCCGGAATCGACTCCACTGACGACATTCTCGATAGCGCTGATGCGGCCCATTCCCCGCAAAGCCCCGTGGGTCCCGATTGCAGAGATCCACTGGCTATCGAGATCGACCTGGTAGCCGACGTACTCAGAACCGTCAAAACGGGTTTCCAGCATCAACAGGTCTTTACCACCCATTCCATCCAGCTGGTAATGGTATGCACCGATGTCCCGGGTTCGGCGGTTTGACAGCGCGTCCTCAGGAAACCGCCGGGCAAACGGTGTGATGACCCGTGGTGTTGCATTGAGGTGCAGGATGTCGTTGTGGCGGCCACCAAACACGGCCTTGTTGCCGCTGCCCAGCATGAAGGTGTTTTCCTTGCCGTCGACGCCGCGCAAGGTATCATCGCCGTCACCCAGGTCAAACACCACCACCTGCCCGGTCTGGCTGCCGGCCTTGACGCGAAGACGCGAGCCGTCCGGACTTTTGACGGCGTCTACCCCTTGCGACACATCGAACGTTTCATCCGTTGGCAACACATAGACTTCGTGATGGTCATGGGCATAACGCGTGGTACGCCGCTGCTCCTCATACAGATGTTCGTGTTCATGCTCCTCGGCCTTGACCGGATGCGGCTCATCGCAGACATGTTTCGTGGCGGCAGAGGTCTTGATCGGTATGCCGCCCAAACGCGATCCGATATAGTAGCCGCCACCGGTATCGGGGTGCTGGATGCCTTGCAGATAGGTTCGCGAGTTCAGGAGGGGATCGGCATAGACAATGGCGGCGATGTTCTTGCCGGCCTCGCTCTGCAACAACCGGGCATAGCGCTGATCCAGATCGTCAAGGCGGGCTTGGCGAGCCTTGCTTTCCAGTACCTTGTCGAGCAAGTCGGCAGAAGGCTCGAAGCCGAAGAACCCTCTCAGGCCTTCACCGAATTTCTGCCACCCCGTCAGCGTGATGGACTTCTCCAACTCCTCTACCTGACGCACGGCCGAATAGATCTGCGACGTGGCGATGAATGCGCCCCCCAAGGCCAAGCCGACCGGCCCCAGCACGGCGGCCAACTTGGCACTGATCATCGCCCCGATGGCCATGGCGACCCCCAGCGTGGCCGACGCCACCGCCATGCTGCCATTGAAAATGGCAAAGGTCTTGTCCTTGCCTTCCAGGTGATGACTGCTCTTGAAGTGGATCACGGCACTATAAATATCGAAGGGCAGAGTCACCACGGCCCCCACTACGGCAGCGCCCCTGGACAGCCATTTACCGGCATGGCTCACCGCCGAGGAAGAACGGCTGACGGCGCGCTGCAAAAACCGTTCGACCGGACTGAGACCCGTCGACGCAACGCGGGTCAGGCCATATTCCACCGCTTCGCCAAGCCCTTCCGCACCCAGACTGGCGGCGGAGATCCAGGTCTCTTTCGTCGGCCCCTTCTGCAAGTCCGACAGAATCGATTTGGCGGAAACGAAGGTCGAATACAGGCGCATGCCGGCACCCACGCTCTTTTGCACCTTGGCCCCGGCCGTTCCGCTTGCCAGCTTGCCACTGCTATCCACCGGCACATGACGATTCAATTCAGCCGGATCCAGCGCTGCCTTCGCAGGCTCGATTTGGTAGCGGATGGTATCCCCATCCATGCGGATGACCAGCTTGTCCTGCGGACGTTGCCACGATATCGGTTTTTTCTCACCCAAAATAGTCTTGAGGCTTTCCAGCGGCCGACGCCAGTCTAGGGTTGTTTTGCCCTGAGCCACTGCGGCGGTCCACTTTTGTCCATAGACGTCAACTTGCACCAAAGCAGCATGCACCGTCACACTCTCGATCCGGTTTTTTTGTTGTTTGAGCGCCTGGAGCAACTCAACGACAAAGCCGCTGCGCAGCTCGCCATGCGGTGCGTTGCCCTGAAGTGTTTGCAGATCGCACCCGACCAAGGTCAGCTTTTTCGGAGGGGCATTGCCGGACAGCACCGGCTTCAGGATCTTGGCGAGTTGCTGAGCAGTCATCCCGCCCAGCAGCACCTTTGCCCCCTTGCGAGTCCCATGGCCTACCACAATGATCCGGCAGTCGCTGCCCGGCAGCTGTGTCGGTAGTGGACCCTGTCGTTCCCCTTTCCCGGACACGCGAATCATGTGGCTTATTTCCTTGTTTTTGTTATTCAAGAAGGTCGCCGCTTTAGCCACACTCTCGTTATCACCGACCTGTATCACGACTTGCCGGGCATAGCGCTGTCCTTTGCGATAGAGAGTGTCGGGCTCATGATCAACCGAACTGATCCAGGAGTGTTTCAGCTCTTCCTCCGTCATCGTATTCTGCAATGGTTCCTGTTGGACCAATTGCATCATGCTCAGATCGTGCCGTGGATCCACACCGAATTGCCGGGAAAGCGCATTGGCACATCCTTCCTCAAACGCGCCGGGACCCGAGTTAATGATCGTCATTTTTAACTCGGGGTTCGTATCAAGACCGTCATACCGGTAATAAATCAATTTGCCGAGGCTGCCAAATCTTGACGTGTCCTTGCCTAGCGTTTTTTCCAGAAGGCCTATCAGACGTGTTTGCGCGCTATCTTTCCATTTTCGGGTATTGATCGGAGCAAGAGCGCCGCTCTCGCGGATCAAACGGTAATTCCGCTCCAGGATTTCATTGACACTCTTCAACATGGCACTGTTCGGGAGTGCCATGATTTCGGCATTACTCATTCTGCCGGCAATTATTGCCATACGCATTCCGACAGACTCCGGAAGGGTATGCGCACCCAGTGGCTCAAACAGCATGTCCCATGTTTTGCCTTTCACCGCGGCCTGCATCGCGTCCACCAGCTCCCCATGCCCTTGGGCGCGTAGCTTTTGCAAGATGTCGGAGTTACTGCCCGACGGCTGCTTGCTACGATGACTGAATTCGCCTTGTCGGCTCAGTTCATCCAGGATCACGATGGTTTCGGCTAATTCCAGTGTTTGTCGCGTGCCCGGCTTGCTGGCTTTGGATAGCTCGGCATAGTTGCCGGCAAAGACCTCTTTCCTGATGCGGGGCAGCAGATCACAATCCGAGTAGATTCCGCCAAACTGTCCCAAAACCTGAATACGCATGATATCCGAGGCTGCCGCCAGATTGCCGCGCAGGGCCAGTTCCTGGGCATAGGCGGCCTTCAGCTCGGAGGACATGCCCGGAATCAGCGCGTTGATATCACACAACCGGATGCCGTTAGACGAATTCACGAACGAGGCATACGAGTCCTGATTGCTCTGGCGGAGTTGCTCCAGCTCCACCGCCTTGGCACCAAGATGCTGGATCATGAAGGCCTTGGCTGCGTCATCAAAGCTGGCAGAGGGGTGACGCTTGAGATGACTGCTGATGAAGGTGTTGGCCTGGTCCTGCAACTTCCAGGCCTTGCCCAGCAGCCGGCCGGTGAAATCCTCTGGCTGCGGATTGGCATTCAAACTGGCATAAGAGTGGGCCTGGATCCGTTGCTTCAGTTCATGTGCCAACAGGGCCTTGGGGTCATACCACAACATGGTTTGGTAGTCGGCATCGACCTTGGCCATCGCTCCGATATAGTCCTGTTGAATTCCGCCCAATCGGCCAAGCCAAATGAAATGCTTGAGTTTGGGAACCGGCTTCTCACTGGCAAGCAGTGGCGATTTCAGGTCTTGCAGATACTGTCGCATTTCATCGCGAACGGGATTGAGCGCAGAGACGCCCAGCTGAGCAAATCTTTTCACACGTTGGTACACGGTGTAGAGTGCTTGCGCTCCGTTCTCTCCGCGTGCTATCGCTCTCTCGTAGAGAAGAATGGCCTGCTTCGTTCCCCTGAGTTCATCCATGTTGAGGGATTGATTGTGCGGCAGGTTTTCCAGCGCATTCCTTAACCGGGCACTACTGACCGGGCCCGGAACAGACTCTCCCGCCCCGGAAGCCAGACCGGCCTGTCCACTGTGCTGCTGACCCCCTTTGGGTCGCGGCGAACCATGGGCAACCTCCGGATGCTCGATCCCGTCAGGGGACCTCGTCCCGTCCACACCGTGCCCTGGAGAGGTCGAGGCAGAGGACATGACATTGGTTTTATCGATAGATCCGTCTACGGAAACATCGTTACTATCAAAGTTAATATAACGAGCATAGCCCTCCTTGAACGCGCTGCCAGGCAACAGCCGTTTGGCCGTTGCAGACAGATTGCTGACATGAAGCTCGGAGGGTGGTTTATAGTGCCCTGACCCATTGGTCCACATCCGCAGATGCCCCTTATCAAACTTCAATTCACCCGCATAATACACACCGGGGATTCGCTGCGGATCATCGGGACGGCGAGTCAATGAAGTATGGCCCACCACGCTTCCGACTTTGGCACACACAATCACATCCGGCGCATCATGCGGAATCACGAACAAATAGTCGCCATCGGGAATAACCACTTTGCTCTGGTCCTGTTCATTGACCAGAACATAGCCAGCGGCAGATTGACCTAGACGATATTTCTGCGCATCGAGGGCCGGAGCTTGATAAGTACCGTGCGTTGCCGCGATAAGTCTCGGGCCGGATGCACCCGGGTTGTGGTCAATGTCAAGTATCGCCGGCCTGTTTCGGCTCCGGCGGGGATGAAGAGGAGGACTCGCTGCTTCAGTCAACGCGTGCTCAGGGGTTTCTTTGTGCTCAGACATGTTTCAGGTCCTTGGTATTGGCAAAGTTCGACAGACACACGTTCACCGCTCCCTGAAACTCTCGCCGGAATACTCCAGCAATGGCCCCAGAAAATAGCTGATGATGCGACGCTG
>JAGLBD010000118.1 GCA_018260425.1 Pseudogulbenkiania sp.
ATTGTGGAGAGGGATCATGGCGTGGAATGCACTACTGCCGACGCCGTTTGGTGCGGTCGGAATCCGTACCGAAGGTGATGTGGTGGTGGAACTGGCCTTGCTGCCGGGTGAGCGGCAACGAATCAAGGCAGGGACACCATTGGCACGAGAGGCGGAGCGCCAGATCGAGGCGTATCTGGCAGATAGCCGCCATCCCTTCGATTTACCCTACCGGCTCGACGGGACGGACTACCAACGCCGTGTTTGGCAGCGCATTGCCTTGATTCCGGTTGGCGAGACGCGGTCCTACAAAGCGCTGGCGGCCGATATTGGCTCGGCTCCGCGGGCTGTGGGTGGTGCATGCGGCCGGAATCCCTTGCCGCTGATCATTCCTTGCCACCGGGTGGTCGCCGTGTCCGGTATCGGTGGTTTCAATGGTTCTGCGGATGAACGCCCCGGCAGTCTCCCCATCAAACGCTGGTTGCTGAACCATGAGCGCTGAAGAGCACGTCGAACGTTTTCTGGAGGCATTGTGGCTGGAAGACGGGCTATCGGACAACACGCTGGCGGCCTACCGTCGCGATCTGGCCAAACTGGCCACGCGTCTGGCGACGCTGGGCTGCCCGGATCTGACGCATGCCGACAGCGCGCAGCTGAATGCTGCCATGCTGATCGGCGTTGAGGAAGACAAGCCCGCTACCCGTGCACGGCTGATGAGTACCGCACGGCGCTTTTACCGTTTTTTGCTGGCAGAAGGCGTACGGGAGGTGGATCCCCTGGAAAGACTGGGGTCGCCAAAACTGACTCGTCCGTTGCCAAAATCGCTGTCCGAAGCCCATGTCGAGGCCTTGTTGCAGGCCCCTGATATCACCAGCCCCTTCGGTTTGCGCGACCGCGCCATGTTTGAAGTGCTCTATGCCTGTGGTTTGCGGGTTTCCGAACTGGTTGGCCTGACACTGTTGCAGGTCGACCGGGTGTCTGCGGTGATCAAGACCATGGGCAAGGGGAACAAGGAACGTCTGGTTCCTCTGGGCGAGGTCGCTCTGGAGTGGCTGGAGCGATATCTGGTCGAGGCTCGTCCGCTATTGCTGGCGGGACGAGAGAGCGATGCGGTGTTCATTTCCCAGCGTAAAGGGCCGCTGACGCGGCAAATGGCCTGGTTTCTGATCGTGCGCTACGGTCGTGAAGCGGGGGTTCCGCCGCTCAGTCCTCATTCCTTGCGCCATGCCTTTGCGACTCATCTGGTCAATCATGGTGCAGACCTGCGGGTGGTTCAGCTATTGCTGGGTCATTCCGATATTTCCACGACACAAATTTACACCTACGTGGCTCGTGAACGCTTGAAGGCGTTGCACGCGCGTCATCATCCCAGAGCTTGATGCCTGTCAAATATTTATCACACCTATTCAAGTTTTAAATGCTATACCGGCTATAGCTGAATGCGATTGTATATGCATTTAGTGCTCGGTCAGTGGTAGCGCGTAAAGCTGTCCTGCATGACTCATATTTAAGTTATTTTATTCAAGTGTTTACAATGAATTTGATAAGTTAAGCGTAACTCGTACCTGATCGAACCGCCCATGCGTAAAAGTCATGCCAATGAATTTATTGGCTATGTTTAGTTTGTATTTCACTGCATTTGAGTTAATTAACAAAGTCGTTACTCGAGAGAAGAAGTGCTGGCGTAGTCGAGATGTACCGGACGCACCCGGGGAGTGTTTCTCAGGTGTCGGTTTTTTCATCGGGAACAGACAACACCATCGCCTGAATGGCGAGGCCACAGTCAAAACATGAGGTACTCGAAAAATGTCTTCAACACCCAAGAAAATTGGATTATTCGCGTGTATCGGGGTAGTCGCAGGCAACATGATGGGGAGTGGTATTGCCCTGCTGCCGGCCAATCTGGCACACATCGGCTCAATTTCCGTGATCAGCTGGGTTCTCAGTATGTTTGGCGCAATGTGTCTGGCCTATGTGTATGCCCGCCTCGGTACGGTCAATCCGCAATCCGGTGGTCCGATCGCCTACGCGGGTGAAGTGTCCCCGGCCTTTGGTTTCCAGACCGGTGTGTTGTACTACCACGCCAACTGGATTGGTAATCTGGCGATCGCCGTCACCGGTGTTGCTTACATGTCCTCGTTCTTCCCGGCACTGAATGATCCGTGGATTGCCACGCTCGCCAGTATCGTGGTGGTGTGGATCTTCACCGTGGTCAACCTTTTGGGCGGAACCTGGGTATCGCGTCTGACGTCGTTCGGTCTGATCCTGATCCTCATTCCGGTGGTGATTACCGCCACCGTGGGCTGGGCCTGGTTTGACTCGGCCACTTATGCCGCCAACTGGAATACTTCGGGCAAATCCTCCTCCATGGCCGTGGTTGCGGCGGTGATTTCTTGCCTGTGGGCCTTTGTCGGTGTTGAATCGGCCTCGGTGTCGACCGGACAGGTGGAAAACCCGAAACGCAACGTACCGCTAGCGACCATGCTGGGGACCGGTCTTGCCGGTCTGGTGTACATCTCGTCCACTCAAGCGATCGGGGGTATGTTCCCGGCCAAGGAAATGGCCGCTTCGGGTGCTCCGTTTGCGATGGCGACCAGTCATATGTTCGGTCCGTGGACAGAAAAGTTTGTCTCCGCCTTCACCGCCTTTGCCTGCTTCACCTCGCTGGGTTCGTGGATGATGCTGGTTGGCGAAGCGGGCAAGCGTGCCGCGGATGACGGCAACTTCCCGGCTATTTATGGCAAGACGGACGGTCGTGGGGTGGCTCGTTGGGGCTTGCTGCTGGCGTCCATCAAAATGACGCTGCTGCTGCTGGGCCTCAACTTTTTTGCCGGCTCCGGTAACGCGTCGGGTCTGTTTAGCCAACTGACCTCGATCGCCGTACTGCTGACCCTGCTGCCGTACTTCTACTCGTGCATCAACCTGATCCGTTTCGAAGGCATGACCACCAAGAGCGTGGTTGCCGTGATCGCGTCGATCGTGGGTTGTGGTTTCTGCTTCGTGGCTCTGGCCGGTGCTGATTCGACCCCGCTGATGGCGACCTTCCTGGTGTCCTTGACCATCCTGATGTTCTACGCGAACAAAATGGGTAAGCGTCAAGCCGCCGGCGCCCATTCTGAATAGAGTTTCCTGCTGTGCCGGTCAATCGTCTCTCGCGACGATTGACCCTTTCTTGTCCTGAACGTATGGCACAGATGTGTTTTCGTCAGGAAGGTTATGTTTTCTGGTTTTAATGTGATCTGAATCATCAACCTGATCGCAGGCGGACGGTTGCGGCGGTGGCTGCAGCGCTGCGCCTGTGCTTTCACCCTAGATAGAGGGATCGTTAATGAAGACCATTCTGATTCTGACCGGCAAAGACGTACCGCAGTTCAAGGCTGAACCGCTGCAGGAACTCCATGCAGAATTTGCCGATCATGGTTACGACATCATCTACCCGGACAGCCGCGAAGACCTGATCAAACTGATCGAACTGAATCCGCGTGTGGGATCGGTCATCTTCGACTGGGATGACTTCGGTCTGGATCTGTGTGCAGAGATTGCGCATCTGAACGAGCGCCTGCCCTTGTTCGGCTTTGCGAATCAGAACATCGTTTTGGATGTCAATCTGGCCGATCTGCGCCTGAACCTGAACTTCTTCGAATACCACATGGGGCAGGCCGAAGACGTGTTCATCAAGATTCATCAGGGGGTGGATGCCTACGTCGAAGAAATCATGCCGCCGTTTACCAAGGCATTGTTCAAGTATGTAGAAGAAAGCAAGTACACCTTCTGCACCCCGGGTCACCTGGGGGGCGCGGCGTTCCTGAAGAGCCCGGTCGGCAGCATTTTCTATGACTTCTACGGCCCGAATACTTTCAAGGCCGATGTGTCCATCTCTATGCCGGAACTGGGGTCCCTGCTGGATCACTCCGGGCCGCACAAAGAGGCCGAAGAATATATCGCCAAGGTCTTCAACGCGTCCTCGAGCTACATCGTGACCAACGGTACCTCGACCGCCAACAAGATCGTGGGCATGTTTGCCGCTCCGGCCGGCAGCACCATCATGGTTGACCGTAACTGCCACAAATCGCTCACCCATTTGATGATGATGAGCAATGTGACTCCGCTTTACTTCCGTCCTAGCCGTAACGCCTACGGTATCCTCGGTGGTATTCCGCGCAGCGAATTCACCCGCGAAGTCATCGAGAAGAAGATTGCCGCCACCCCGAACGCCACTTGGCCGACCTATGCGGTGGTGACCAACAGTACCTATGACGGTCTGCTGTACAACACCGAGTGGATCAAGAAGACCCTGGATGTAAAACACATGCACTTCGACAGCGCATGGGTTCCTTACACCAACTTCCACAAGATGTACCAAGGCAAGTACGGCATGAGCGGCGAGACCGTTCCGGGTAAAGTTGTTTACGAAACCCAGTCGACCCACAAACTGCTGGCCGCGTTCTCGCAAGCTTCGATGATCCACATCAAGGGTGAAGTCGATCACGAGACCTTCAACGAATCGTTCATGATGCACACCTCCACGTCGCCGCAATACGGTATCGTGGCGTCCACTGAAATCGCTGCGGCGATGATGAAGGGCAACTCGGGTCGTCGCCTGATCGAAAACTCCGTTGAACGTGCGCTGAACTTCCGTAAGGAAATCAAAAAGCTGCGTGAAGAGTCCAGTGGCTGGTTCTTCGACGTATGGCAACCGGAGGGCATTCAGGAGGCCGATTGCTGGCCGCTGAAGCCGGAAGATGCCTGGCATGGCTTCAAGAACCTTGACGCCGACCATATGTACCTGGACCCGATCAAGGTCACCATCCTGACCCCGGGCATGAGCAAGAACGGTACCCTGGAAGACTCGGGTATTCCGGCCGCCATCGTTTCCAAGTATCTGGACGACAACGGTATCGTGGTCGAAAAAACCGGCCCGTATAACCTGCTGTTCCTGTTCTCGATCGGTATCGACAAGTCCAAGTCGCTGAAACTGC
>JAGLBD010000017.1:0-5463 GCA_018260425.1 Pseudogulbenkiania sp.
ATGCCGGGTGGTGTGGCAGGGGCGCGGTCAATGTTGACCGCCCCCTATGCCGATTATTGCGCCGATTCCCTGTTCTGATCCGGCTTCCGGATTGTCTGACTGTTGTAAAAATGGCCTACCCGCTTTTTTCTGCTTCCCTGTCGTGTTGTTCCAGTTTTTGTCATGGTCTTCTAATCCTTATCCAGTAAGCCTTTGGTGTGGATGTGATACCACTCTGTTTGTGTTTGTTATGACGTTAGGAAATGTCGTTTTTAATCAGTTGGCTAGGGTTGTATTGTTGCGAAAATGTATGTTTTTTGAGACATGTTCATAGTTGATTTTGTAATTTCACAACGGTGGATTTATAGTCCGACTGAAATCTCCGAATGAAATACGGTGATGTAAAGAAATGCTCGAACTGCATTTGGCTGTCTTGTGACAACGGTGAAAGTGAAGAGCGAACTCAACGAAAGGATGAAGCTATGAACAAGAAGCTGATTGCGGTGGCTCTGGCCGCACTGCCGGTAGCCGCCATGGCTGATGTAACCCTGTACGGTACCCTGAATGGTGGTCTGCAGAATGACAAGGTGACCAATCAGGTTTCCCAGAACCGTGTTGAAGACTACACCTCCCTGATCGGTTTCAAAGGCGGTGAAGATCTGGGTAACGGCCTGAAAGCCATTTGGCAAATCGAAAGCCGTGTCCATATCGGCGGCGATCGCACCGATACCGTTGGCACCCGTCAGACCTTCGTAGGTCTGGAAGGTGGTTTCGGTAAGGTTCGTCTGGGCTACGTCAACAACCAACTGAATGATCTGGGTCTGATCGATCCTTGGGCCTATGGCTCTACCGTCGGCAAGCAAGGCGCCAACGGTCTGGGAACCTTCACCAACAGCGGTGATCGTCTGAAGAACGCCGTCCGTTACGATTCGCCGACCATCTCCGGTTTTGATGGCAGCATCGCTTACGGTTTTGGTGAGAACAAGAAAACCAACGTCAAAGCGTCCGACATTCTTGGCCTGGGCTTGAACTGGTCCAACGATATGTTCGGTGCCCACTATGCCTACCAGAAAGAATACAATGCTGGTGCGCAGACCAATGACGTTCGCCGCTCGGCTTCGATCCATCGCGTAGAACTGACGTATACCGCCAATGACCTGTTTGTCGGCTTCGGCTACAACAAGGCAACCGGCTACGACTGGCAAGATGACTTCTCCGGTGACACTGTTGCCGGGTCTGCCCAGCGCAAACTGGTTTCCAAGCAAGCCGCCTTTACCGTTGGCTACACTGTCGGTGCTCTGACCCCGCGCTTCAGCTATGCCAAAGGCTGGGATCAGCATGACAACCTGGTCGGCAAGATCGACAACTCGGGCTACACCCAGTACATCGTCGGTGTGGATTACTCCCTGTCCAAACGTACCTCGACCGGCCTGTCCTACGGTAACGCCAAGTATGGCAAAGGCTCCTCGGTGGCTGTCGGCTACGCAGGCAATGCCGCGAATGCGGTTGATACCTCCGTCAAGACTCTGGGTGTTCACCTGACCCACAACTTCTGATCTGTCTCTGGATAGATACGAAGTGACAAGGGCTGCTCCGGCAGCCCTTTTAGTTTTTCCAGGTGGACCCGTGTCAATGCCAACGGCAGATTTTTGGAGTAAAGTCGCACCTTGACCTAAATGCGACGCGTGCAGAGGAACTATGGAAGGATCGCAAGGCGTAACCGGTCTGGGGCGGGCTCTGGTGCAGAGCAACAAGCTTCGCCGTGACGAAGCGGAAACCATTCAGCAGCAAGCCGAGGCTGCCGGGATAAGTTTTATCGAGCAATTGCTGGCAAGCCGCAAGCTGGCCGCCGGCGACATTGCTGCATTTGTTTCCGAGTTGTTCGGCTATCCCTTGCTGGATCTGGATGCCATCGACACCGAGATCCTGCCGCAGGGGCTGGTTGACGAAACCTTGATGAAATCCCGCCGGGTACTGCCGTTGCATAAACGCGGCAATCGCTTGTACGTTGCGGCTTCCGATCCGACCCAGAGTTCAGCCTTTCATGCCATCACCTTCAAAACCGGGTTGACGGTCGACATCGTCGTCGTGGAGGAAGACAAGCTTGCCAAACTGTTGGGCCGGCTGCGTTCCGATACCCTGGATGGCGAGACCTTGAACAACGACGCGTTGTCGGAGGAGATGGACTCCGGCAATGAGGGCGAATTGGCCGCCAGCCCCCAGCAACAGGATGTCGATGATGCGCCGGTGGTGCGTTTTATCCACAAATTGCTGCTGGATGCCATCCGGAGCGGCGCATCGGATATTCACTTCGAACCCTACGAAAAGTTTTACCGGATTCGTTACCGGATTGACGGCGAGTTGCGTCTGGTTGCCCAGCCGCCACTGGCGCTGAAAGAAAAAATCGCTTCGCGCATCAAGGTGATCTCGCGGCTGGATATCGCTGAAAAACGCTTGCCGCAAGATGGCAGGATGAAACTGACGTTATCCCGTGACCGTGCGATCGACTTCCGCGTCAGTACCCTGCCGACACTCTACGGTGAAAAGATCGTAATGCGGATTCTCGATGCCGCCGCCGTCGCGCTGGATATCGACGCCCTTGGCATGGAGGAGTCCCAGAAGGCCTTGCTGATGAGTGCGGTTTCCCGCCCTTGGGGGATGGTGCTGGTGACCGGGCCAACCGGTAGCGGCAAGACCGTTTCGCTGTATACCTGCCTGTCGTTGCTGAATACGCCCGACGTGAATATCTCTACCGCCGAAGACCCGGTGGAAATCAATTTGCCTGGCGTCAATCAGGTCAATGTCAACGAGAAAGCCGGGCTGACCTTTGCCTCGGCCCTGCGCGCCTTTCTGCGCCAGGACCCCGATGTGATCATGGTGGGGGAGATCCGCGATTTCGAAACCGCCGATATTTCCATCAAAGCCGCCCAGACCGGTCACCGGGTGTTTTCCACCCTGCACACCAATGATGCACCTTCAACGCTGACCCGTTTGTTGAACATGGGGGTTGCTCCCTTCAATGTGGCGAGTTCGGTGTCGTTGATCATGGCGCAACGCTTGGCACGCAAACTCTGTCCTTCCTGTCGGGCTCCCCAGTCCATACCCCACGAGGCACTGTTGGCTGCCGGGTTCCGTGCTGAAGAGCTGCGCGGTGACTGGAGCTGTTACGGTCCGGTCGGTTGCCCTGAGTGCAAGGGGAGTGGTTACAAGGGACGGGTCGGCCTGTTTGAAGTGATGCCGATGACCGATGCAATGACCCGATTGATCATGAGCAGTGCCAATGCCGTTGATATTGCCGATCTGGCACGCGCGGAAGGGATGATCGACTTGCGCCGGGCCGGACTGTTGAAAGTGCGTCAGGGACTGACCTCTCTGGCGGAAATCGAAGCCATTACCACGGATCGTTCATGATGACAGCGTCCGTTCAGAGAAAAACGCCCCGCGGCCAGATTTGGGTTTGGGAAGGCAAGGATCGTGCCGGCAAGAAAATTCAGGGTGAAAGCCGTGCCGACAGCGAAACCCTGGCACGTGCGCAGTTGCGCAGACAGGGAATCGCCGTCACCCGCATTCGCCGGCAGCGCATGACCTTCGGTGACAACATTACCGACAAGGACATTGCACTGTTTACCCGTCAATTGGCGACCCTGATGAAAGCCGGGGTGCCGTTGTTGCAGTCATTCGATATTGCCGCACGCGGTGCAACCAAACCGGCATTGACCCGTCTATTGATGGAAGTGCGTACCGATGTCGAAACCGGGCAATCCCTGGCGGATTCATTCCGCCGTCACCCCCGCCATTTTGACGACTTGTATTGCAATGTGGTCGCGGCCGGCGAGAGTGGCGGGGTGTTGGACTCGTTGCTCGACAAACTGGCGCGTTATCAGGAAAAAGTGCTGAGTATCAAGTCCAAGGTCAAGTCGGCGATGATTTACCCGGCACTGGTGTTATCGGCCGGTCTGGTGGTGTCTGCCATCATGCTGGTGTTTGTGATTCCGAGTTTCAAGGACTTGTATGCGAGTTTCGGCGCCGTGCTTCCCTGGCCGACCCGCATGGTCATGGCGATATCCGATACCTTTGTGGCGTTGCGCTGGGTGATCCTGTTAACACTGATCGGGGTCGTTCTCGGGCTCAGACATGCTCACCGGAGCAGCGCGGCGTTTCGCGCCGGCGTCGACAGGTTCATACTGCGCGTGCCCTTGATCGGCTCGATTGTGCTCAAGGCAACCATTGCACGTTGGGCGCGAACCCTGGCGACGCTATTCGCGGCCGGTGTCCCACTGGTCGAAGCGCTGGACTCGGTAGGCGGTGCGGCGGGCAATGCGGTGTTTGCCGAAGCGACGGCCCTGATCCAGCAGGATGTCAGCAAAGGGTCGTCGTTGAGTGCATCGATGCAAAAGTCCAATTGCTTTCCGGTCATGGTGCTGCAGATGACCACGATTGGCGAGGAATCGGGCATGGTCGATGATATGTTGAATAAAATTGCCGATTTTTACGAAGAAGAAGTGGATAATGCCGTCGCAGTGTTGTCCAGTCTCATCGAACCCTTCGTCATCATCGTGCTTGGCACGCTGGTGGGGGGCTTGATGATTGCCATGTACCTGCCGATCTTCGATATGGGAAAAATTGTTTGATGCTTGCTCTGGATATGCCCGTCTGGCTGTTACCTGCCGAAAACCGTGTGGTGGTGGCACTGGTGTTGGGTTTGCTGGTCGGCAGTTTTTTGAATGTGGTGATTTGCCGCTTGCCTGCGCGCATGATGGCCGCCTGGCGTCGTGATAGCGAACAGTTTCTCGGCTTGGAGAGTCAGGCGGACGAGCATTTGCCGGGTGTGTGTTGGCCGGGATCTCACTGTCCGTCTTGCAAAAGCGCCTTGAAGCCATGGCAGAATATTCCGCTGCTCAGCTTTGTCATGCTGCGTGGCCGTTGTGCCTTTTGCCGGGAACGTATTTCCTTGCGCTACCCGCTGGTCGAAGCGTTGACCGGGGGACTGTTTGCCCTGTTGTCGGTCAGCAGCGCAGACCTGCTGATCGTGCTGGGCGGTCTGGTATTGACTGCCGTTCTGGTGGCGCTGGCCTTTATCGACGGCGATACCGGCTATCTACCGGACAGCCTGACGATGCCCTTGCTCTGGCTGGGTCTGCTGTTCAATCTGCTCAGTGGTCACGTGGCTCTGGCCGATGCCGTGCTGGGCGCCGTTGCCGGCTATCTGATGCTCTGGCTGGTGTATTGGGGATTTCGTCTTGCGACCGGGCGGGAAGGTATGGGACCGGGTGATTTCAAGCTGCTGGCGGCACTGGGCGCCTGGCTGGGATGGAGTCTGCTCCCGCTGGTTTTGCTGTTTTCTTCCCTGGTCGGCGCTGTGGCGGGTCTGGTCCTGATCCGGTTGCGTCGTCACGAGTTCGATAAAGCCTTGCCATTCGGGCCTTACCTTGCCGCAGCTGGGTGGCTGGCATGGTACAAGGGAGCCATGATCATGGAGTGGTA
>JAGLBD010000017.1:5563-63368 GCA_018260425.1 Pseudogulbenkiania sp.
GCAATGCGTGCGCGGGTGTTTGGCGACCCATCGGCCCGTGCGTTGCTGGAAAGCATCTTGCATCCGATGATCTATCAGGAAAGTTTGCAGGATCTGTCCTTGGCACAGAGTCCTTATGCCATACTGGTAGTGCCCTTGCTGTTTGAAAACCAGCGTTACCGTGATCTGGTGATTCGCAGCGTGTTGGTGGATTGCGACGAGTCGCTGCAGATCTCGCGGGTAATGCAACGCAACGGCATGACCGAAGAAAATGTACGTTCCATCATGGCCGCGCAGATGGGGCGTGCGCAAAGAAAGGCTCTGGCGGATGATATTATTGACAACAATGGCTCATTGGACGACTTGAGGCTTCAAGTTGACGCCAAACACCGCTATCATCTTGCCATTGCTGCCAGGATCCCTGTCAAGTCTTGATTCAAGTCACCAATAAAGGGCGGACGTGCTGTGATCAGCTTTGAATTTCCAGTCACCGAGCGAACCCGGACTCTGCTCCGTCTCGAACAGCTGTATGACCGTCTGACGTTTTTCGTCGAGCGTGATAATCCGCTTGAACATCATGCGGCGCTGATGGTGTTGTTCGAAATCATGGAAACGGCCTCGCGGGCGGATCTGAAGGCAGATCTGCTGCAGGAACTCGAGCGGCAAAAGCAAGTACTGGAGGCATTGCGGGATAACCCCAATGTCGCGGAGGAGACCCTCGAGGGGGTGCTGGATGATATCGAAAGCACTTCGTCGCGTCTGCTGGGGCTTACCGGTAAATTTGGCCAGCACTTGCGTGAAAATGAATGGTTGATGGCCATTCGCCAACGTGCCGGCATTCCGGGCGGCACCTGTCAGTTCGATTTGCCATCCTATTTTCTCTGGCAACAGAAGCCGCCTGAGGAGCGTCGTGCCGACCTGAATCGCTGGGCGAGTCCGCTGATGCCGACCTCCGATGGCTCGCGTATCTTGCTGCAGCTGTTGCGCGATAGTGGCAAAACCAATCAGTTCGTCGCGCGTAAAGGCGCATTCCAGCAAATGTCCGGCGGCAAGGTCGTTCAGTTGATCCGCGTCAGCTATGACGAGGGCCTGAATATTCTGCCGGAGTTGTCGGCCAATAAATATGCCTTGAATATCCGTTTCATCAGTGCCGAAACGGGTGAGGTAAGGGCAAAGCAAGCCGAATTCGATGTCGACTTTGCCTTGACCCATTGTAAATTCTGAGTTGAACCGATGTCCGAAAAGCCGTTGATTGTGGTCTGTCCGCAGTGCAGATCTTCCGTGGAGTGGAAGCCGGAAAACCGTTACCGTCCGTTTTGCAGCGAGCGCTGCAAGATGATCGATCTGGGACAATGGGCAAGCGAAAGCTATCGCATGGCCGCTGTCGAGATTTCTCCCGACAGCGAAAGCGGTGCCTACCCCGAGTGAGATCAGGCGCGCGAGGCCAGTGCCGCGCCTTGTTTGAAGTAGGTTTTCACGCCGGCCATGATGGCCGCAGCCATATTCCCCTGAAAATCCGGGTCGATCAGGCGCTGTTCTTCATCCGGATTGCTGATGAAGGCGGTCTCGACCAGGATGGAGGGAATGTCAGGGGCCTTCAAGACGGCAAAGCCGGCTTGTTCTACCTGTCCCCTGTGGAGGCGGTTCAGTCCTCCGACCTTGCCCAGAACCTGTTTGCCCAGACGCAAGCTGTCATTGATCGTGGCGGTCTGGGTCAGGTCAAACAAGGTATGCGCCAGATAGCGATCCTTGGCATTCAGCTTTACCCCGCCGATCAAGTCAGCCTCATTCTGGGTTTGCGCCAGAAAACGTGCTGCCGTACTGGTGGCCCCTTTTTCAGACAGGGCGAACACCGATGTGCCGCGTGCGCTGGGATTCATGAACGCGTCGGCGTGGATGGAAATGAACAGATCGGCATTCAGTTTGCGGGCTTTGGCGACGCGGACGCCCAAGGGGATAAACACGTCTTCGTCCCGGGTCATATAGGCTTTCATGCCGGACTCGGCATCGATCAGGCGTTTCAATTCCCGGCCAATCTTCAGTACCACGTCCTTCTCGCGGGTTCCCGAGGGGCCAATGGCGCCCGGGTCTTCGCCGCCATGCCCCGGATCGAGCATCACGATGATCGACCGACTGCCGTCATTGCCGGATTTGGGACGGGTTTTGAGTTCTGGTTGGTCGATTTTGCCTTTGTTGTAATCTTCCAGCAGGCTGAGTAGCGGATCGTCCTGAACGGCGGTCGGATAAAGGTCGACCACCAGACGGTTTCTGAATTCGGCGACCGGAGCCAGCGTAAACAACTGTGGCTTGACCTCGGACTTGAGTTCCAGAACGATACGCACCGTATCCGGGGTGTTCTGTCCGGCCCGGGCGGTTTTGATGAAGGGATCGGCTGCAGTGATCTGGGTGCTGATATCCTTGAGGATACCGTTCAGTTGCAGACCTTCCAGATCAATGACCAGCCGGTTGGGGTTGGTCAGCGTGAATTGTTTGTAACGCAGTGGTTCGCTGGACTCCAGCGTGATACGGGTGTAGCTGGAGGCGGGCCAGACCCGTACGGCAACTACGCGCGAGGCCGCCGCGGCGATGCCCGGTGCGGCAACGCTGAGCAGGATAGTGGCCGCAGCGACGTTCAGGAGGCGTCGGCGCGTTGGATCAAAAGACGATTCAGACATTGTTGACCTGTTTCGGTAGCGGCATGCAAATGGTACGTCCGACCACTCGTGTCGGCGACAAGTTCCAGAGTCAGGTCGGCAGCGGGCAGCAAGCTGTCGGCTTTCTCCGGCCATTCGACAAGACACACTGCATTTTCGTGAAAAAGCTCGCGAAAACCGGCATCTTCCCATTCCTCGGGATCGGCGAAGCGGTAAAGGTCGAAATGATGTACGGTGAAATTGGCAAAGGGATAGCTTTCCACCAGAGTATAGGTCGGGCTCTTGACCCGTCCGCTATGCCCGAGTGCGGTAAGGAATCCACGGCAGAAGGTGGTTTTGCCTGCGCCGAGGTCGCCATCGAGATAGATGACCAGACCCGCACGACCGGCCTTGGCCAGTTCCTGACCCAGCGCCAACGTTGCCGCTTCGTCGGCAAGATGTCCCGCAACAACATTGGTATCATTCATCGGCATGACTGACAAATCCTATCAAAAACCGGATTATCCCGAATTGGCGCGGCAAATCAAGACTTGGGCCAGCGATCTTGGTTTTCACGACGCACGCATCACTCGTCCCAGTTTACCTGATGAGGCGGCTCGCCAGCTGGAAAACTGGCTGGCCGAGGGCTGTCATGGCGAGATGGGCTATATGGAGCGTCATGGCTTGATGCGGGTGCGCCCCACGGAACTGGTGCCGGGAACCTTGTCGATCATTTCGGTGCGCATGCCGTATTGGCCTGCCGAAGCCCGGGATGCCCGCTCGGTACTGAACGATGGCTCGCGGGCGTATGTCTCGCGCTATGCCCTGGGGCGTGATTATCACAAGGTGGTGCGTCAGCGTCTCCAGAAACTGGCTGACCGTCTCGCCGCCGAGATCGGTGAGTTCGGCTACCGGGTGTTCACCGACAGTGCGCCTGTCGCCGAGGTCGCCCTTGCGGCCCAGGCCGGTTTGGGGTGGCGTGGCAAGCATACCCTGCTGCTGACGCGGAATGCCGGATCACTGTTTTTTCTCGGGGAGTTGTTCACCGACCTGCCTCTGCCGGAGGACGCGCCGGGCGAAGGGCATTGTGGCCGCTGCACCCGTTGCATCGATGTCTGTCCGACGGGGGCGATTGTTGCGGAAGGCAAAGTGGACGCTCGGCGTTGCATTTCCTATCTGACCATCGAGTTGAATGGGCCCATTCCTGTGGAGATGCGCGGGCAGATCGGCAACCGGATCTATGGGTGCGATGATTGCCAGGTATTTTGTCCATGGAACCGCTTTGCCGTACCGGCCGAACAAGCGGATTTTGCGGTTCGCCACGGTCTGGATGATGTGTCGCTGGTCGAGTTGTTCGGCTGGGACGAGGCGACGTTTGTGGCACGGATGGCTGGCAGCGCCATCAACCGGATCGGTTTTGAGCGTTGGTCGCGCAACCTTGCGGTGGGGCTTGGCAATGCGCCTACCACTGATGAGGTGATAGGCGCGCTGTTGCAACGGCAGGACGACCCGTCAGCGCTGGTGCGCGAACATGTTGCCTGGGCCTTGTCCCGCCATGGGGTGGTCGGCTGAATCAGCCGCGCGAGGGGGCGAGTACCAGCGATTCGCCTTCCAGTACCACTTTGTCGCCAACACGGCATTCGGTGATGAAACGAACCCGTTTCTTTTCCGGGAACAGTTCGGCGACCGTGGCACGGGCCGTCACGGTTTCACCCAGCTGAACCGGGGCCTTGAAGCGGGTGGACTGAGAGAGGTAGATGGTGCCTTCGCCCGGCAAACGGGTACCGACCACGGTCGAAATCAGGCTGGCCGTCAGCATGCCGTGGGCGATCCGGGTCTTGAAGGCGCTTTGTTCGGCATAGGACTGGTTGAGATGTACCGGGTTGTTGTCGCCACTGACGGCAGAAAACAGCAGAACATCTGCTTCGGTAATGGTTTTTCCATACTCGGCAAAGTCGCCGATCTTGATGTCTTCAAAGTAAACCGTGGTCATGGCATATCCCTTTGTATGACGATAGAATGGTGCAGTGCATTGTACACGTATTGCAGTGTAGGCAAATCCCCTTAAAATAACGTACTATCCCCCAAGAGTTGCATTTACGCGACGCCCCGCAGGCAGAACATCAACCAAACGCTTGTTTGAAATCGGTTTGCGGCATAATGATCCTGGGATACGCCTGAACCCCAGGGGCGAGGAACGTGGCTAAGCAGGATTCTTGATAACCCAGATGAAGTGTGCTGGAGGAATATGAAAGTTCTAGTCGCTGTGAAACGCGTTGTTGATTACAACGTGAAAGTGCGCGTTAAGGCCGACGGTTCCGACGTCGATATCGCCAACGTGAAAATGTCCATGAATCCTTTCGACGAGATCGCGGTGGAAGAAGCCGTGCGACTCAAGGAAGCCGGCAAGGTGACTGAAATCGTCGCCGTATCGCTGGGGGTCAAGCAGTGCGAGGAAACCCTGCGTACCGCTCTGGCGATGGGCGCCGATCGCGCCATCCTGGTGGAAACCGACGCCGAACTCCAGCCGCTGGCCGTGGCCAAGCTGTTGCGTGAAGTGGCCAAGCGCGAGAATCCGGACCTGATGATTCTGGGCAAGCAGGCCATCGATGACGATGCCAACCAGACCGGTCAAATGGTGTCGGCCTTGCTGGACTGGCCGCAAGGTACCTTTGCGTCCAAGGTGGACGTGGCCGATGGAGCCTTGCTGGTGACTCGCGAGATCGACGGCGGTCTGGAAACCCTCAAGCTGGCGCTGCCGGCCGTGGTGACTGCGGACTTGCGCCTGAACGAGCCGCGTTACGTCAAGTTGCCGAACATCATGGCCGCGAAGAAAAAGCCGCTGGATAAGACCACGCCGGCCGATCTGGGCGTCGATGTCGCTCCTCGCCTGAAAACCCTGAAAGTGGCGGAACCGGCCAAACGTTCCGCGGGTATCAAGGTGGCCAACGCAGCCGAGCTGGTGGCCCGTCTGAAGACTGAAGCAAAGGTGCTGTGACATGACTATTCTCGTTATCGCCGAACACGACAACCAGAGTCTGAAAGCCGGTACGCTCAACACCGTTGCAGCCGCTGCGCGCATTGGTGGCGATGTTCATGTACTGGTGGCCGGCAAGGGCGCTGGCGCTGCAGCCGAAGCTGCCGCCAAACTCACGGGCGTTGCGCGGGTCGTTGTAGCCGATGCGGCACATCTGGCCGATGGTCTGGCAGAAAACCTGGCGCCGGTCATCGTGGGTCTGGCTCCGGCCTACAGCCACATTCTGGCCCCGGCCAGCACCTTCGGCAAAAACGTGCTGCCGCGCGTTGCTGCCTTGCTGGACGTTGCGCAGATTTCCGATATCGTGGCGGTTGAGTCCGCGTCGACCTTTGTCCACCCGGTCTATGCCGGCAACGTACTGGCGACGGTTGAATCGTCTGATCCGGTCAAGGTCATCACCGTGCGCACCACGGCATTTGAACCGGTGACCAGCACCGGCAATGCGACCATCGACACCGTCGATGCCGGTGCCGATGCCGGGAAGTCATCGTTTGTTTCCCGTGAACTGACCGTGTCGGATCGTCCTGAACTGGGTGCTGCGGGCATCATCGTGTCAGGCGGCCGTGCCTTGGGTTCCGAGGAACAATTCAAAGCCGTTATCGAACCGCTGGCTGACAAGCTGGGCGCTGCCGTCGGTGCCTCGCGCGCCGCCGTGGATGCCGGCTATGCGCCGAACGACTATCAGGTCGGTCAGACCGGCAAGGTGGTGGCGCCGCAATTGTATCTGGCTGTCGGGATTTCCGGTGCCATCCAGCATCTGGCCGGCATGAAGGACTCCAAGGTGATCGTCGCGATCAACAAGGATGAAGAAGCACCGATTTTCCAGGTAGCGGATTACGGTATTGTCGGTGACTTGTTCACGGTCGTGCCTGAACTGGTCGCAGAACTGTCGAAGTAATACGACAGCAAGACAACAAGAAACCGGCTTTGACCGGTTCGCACGGAGGATAGCCATGCAGGGCCGGTGCCCTGCTGGTCGAGGTCTGCCTGCGAACTGCAAAGCCGGTTTTTTATGCATCACAGCGATAGAGACTACGAGGAGAAACTAATGATTTACCACGCACCCGTTAAAGAGATTCGCTTCGCTCTGAATACGCTTGCCGACCTGCCGTCGATTTGCACGTTGCCGGGTTATGAGGAATGTTCGGTTGATCTGGTGGATGCCATTCTGGAAGAGGGCGCCCGGTTTGCCGAAGAGGTTCTGGCCCCGATCAACCGGCAGGGTGACAAAGGCGCCGTGTGGCGCGATGGCGAGGTCACGGCAGCCGAAGGTTTCAAGGAAGCCTGGCAGCAGTATGTCGACTCGGGGTGGGTAGGCTTGCGTGCGCCTGCCGAGTTCGGCGGACAGGGGCTGCCTGCCCTGGTGGCCATTGCGGCCGAGGAAATGTGGTGTTCCGCCAATCTGTCGTTCTCGCTGGCCCCGATGTTGACCCTTGGCGCGATCGAAGCCATTCATCACCATGCCTCCGATGCCTTGAAGGCCGTGTATCTGCCGCGCATGTCGACCGGCGAATGGACCGGCACCATGAACCTGACCGAACCGCAAGCCGGTTCCGATCTGGCTCAGGTGCGCAGTCGTGCCGTTCCGCAGGATGACGGCAGCTATCTGGTCACCGGTCAGAAAATCTTCATCACCTGGGGTGACCATGACATGGCGGACAATATTGTCCACCTGGTGCTGGCGCGCTTGCCGGATGCACCGGCGGGGGTGAAAGGCATCTCCTTGTTCATCGTGCCGAAATTCCTGGTGAATGCCGATGGCTCGCTGGGGGCCCGCAATGACGTGCGTTGTGTTTCGCTTGAACACAAGCTGGGTATTCATGGCAGCCCGACTGCCGTGATGAGCTTTGGGGATAATGAAGGTGCGGTCGGTTATCTGGTTGGCGAGGCCAACAAGGGACTGGCCTATATGTTCACCATGATGAACCACGCCCGTCTCGGGGTAGGCATCGAAGGCATGGCCGTGTCCGAACGCGCCTACCAGAAGGCCGTCGAGTATGCCCGTGACCGGGTGCAAAGCCGGGCCATCGGCTCGCCGGATGCCACGGGCGTGCCGATTATTCGCCACCCGGATATTCGTCGCATGCTGATGACCATGCGTGCCCAGATCGAAGCGCAGCGCGCCCTGGCATTCTATGCCGCCGCCGCTCTGGATCGTGCCGCCCGTCATCCGGATCCGGCCGAAAGCGCAAGCAATCAGGCGCTGGTCAACTTCTTGATCCCGATCGTCAAAGGCTGGAATACCGAACAGGCCAATGAAATCACCTCCATGGCGGTTCAGATCCACGGCGGTATGGGCTTCATTGAAGAAACCGGTGTGGCGCAGTATATGCGCGATGCGCGTATCACCTCGATTTACGAGGGGACGACCGGTATTCAGGCACTGGACCTGATTGGCCGGAAAACCGCCTCGGAAAACGGTCTCACGGCACGTCGCTTGCTGGCGGAAGCCATCGAGGTGGCGGGTCGCCTGGAAGCGCTGGAAGGCTTTGCCGGTTTCGCTGCGAATCTGCGCAGTGCCGTCGCCGATGCCGAACATGGCGTGGCCTATATTCTGGAACACTTTGCCAGCCAGCCGGCCTTGCCGGCTGCCGGTTCGGTGCCGTTCCTCAAGCTGATGGGGATTGTGCTGGGCGGATGGCAGTTGGGCCGTGCCGTACTGGAGATCCAGCGACTGAAGGGCGACGCCGAGGCAGATGCCGATTTCTTCCATGCCAAGGAAGTGACCACCCGCTTCTATGGCGAGCATCTGTTGCCGCAAACCGGCGGCCTTGCCGCGGCGATCGTCAACGGTGGCGAGTCGGTCATGGAGCTGGATGACCGCTTGTTCTGAGCTGTTTGAGTCACACAATCGATTCCGCCCTGCGGCGGGTGATCGGTGAGCCACACGACCCGGGTTCTGCTTCGCGCAGGGCCCGGGTCTTTTACTATGCCTGCTCCGGTTTCCCGTCGTGCCGGCTGGATCGGGGCGTGAATTTGCTATAGTCAGAGCAGGCTTTTCATTTTTGTTATCAGAGTTTTAGTCATTTGTGCCGGTATGGATGGGGAGCTTAGTAGCACGGAGTATTTGGTTACGAAATGAGCTTTGCTCCGTAATGTGCTGAATTAGTTTATTGGGTTAGAGAATGGCGGGTCGCGCTGAATTATTTATCCTGTTGTCGTCAGACTTATCTGGAAATATGAAAAAAAACCCCACTGAGGCCTGCCGGCACACCCCGGGCGGGATAAAGATGGGTACCATGAGCGCCTGTGCAGACGACTGTAAGGATTGTCACAGTCTGTTTACAAGGATTTGTTATTTTGGTATCTCTGTGGGGTTATGACGAAGCCATGGCTTCGTTGGCCAGACAGAACATCACAACACATGGTTTCGCCCCGATGCGCATTGCAGTCAAGACTCTTGTTTCCGGCCGGTTGAGCGTTGTCGCTCTCAACAGCGCGGACCGTTTGCTTAAGGCCACGCCTTTGCTGGCGGGGCTGGTGCTGGCGGTGTATGCCGGAAGCCAGCTGGTGACGCTGTTGTCGCCGACCACTCACGGCTACCGTGCCTTGCCGGTTCCCGCCCCTGCCGAACAGGCCGGCAGTGTCGCTCAAGCACACTGGTTCGGCGTCGAGCCTGTTGCGCAGCTGGATGCGCCTCCGCCTTTGACGGTCATCGGGGTCTACGCGCCACAGGGAAATGCCCCGGGCGGATTCGCCATTGTCGACGAGAATGGCCACTCGACCCCCTTGCTGCAGGGCAAGAGCACTGCCGGAGGGTGGACTCTTCGCCGGGTAGAAGCATCGGGGATCGTGGTGACCCAAGGCGGTCAGGAGCGCTTTGTTCCCCTGATTGCGCGAAGCGGAGCCAATCCCGCCGCCGTGACCCCTGCCGGCGTCGATCCTGCCGGTATGCCGGGAGCGCCTGCCATGATGCCGCGTCAGATTCAGCCTGGCACGGCGCAGGCCCCGCGCGACATTCCCGGTGATCAGGTTCCTGCCGACCCGGCTCAGCAAAAATAACCCGAGAACACGTCTATGAGATTGACCCCACTTGTCGTCGCCGTGACCGTGTGCATGGCCTCCCGCGCCATGGCGGCCAGTGAAGAACCGATCATGTTGAATTTCGTCAATGCGGATATCGAAACCGTGGTCAAGGCCATTGGCGAGATTACCGGACGAAACTTCATTATCGATCCGCGCGTCAAGGGCACGCTGAATATCGTGTCGTCGCGACCGGTCCCCAAAGCGCTGTCCTACCAGATTTTGTTGTCGTCATTGCGCATGCAGGGATTCACCGCCGTCGAAGGACGGGGTGTCACCAAGATTCTCCCCGAGTCCGAAGCAAAACTGCATACCCGGCTAGGCAAGGGCACCGGCGACATGCTGATCACGCGCGTGTTTACGCTGAAAAACGGCAATGCCAACCAGATGATGCCGGTGATCCGGCCCATCGTGTCGCCTAACAATACCGTCTCGGTGTTCCCGCAAGCCAATGCGTTGGTGGTGACGGACTATGCCGATAATATCCGGCGTATCGAATCGATTATCGAATCGGTGGAAAGTGCGTCCGGCGGTGATGTTGCAGTATTGCCGATCCGCTTTGGCGCGGCGGTCGAACTGTCGGGCATGCTGACCAAGCTCATGCAGGATACCGGCGCGGACAGCGGCGGCAAGATCACCATCATCCCCGATGCCCGGGCCAATGTCTTGCTGGTGCGCTCCGATACCCCGGGCAAGCTCGGCAAGATCAAGAGCCTGCTGCGCATGATCGACCAGCCTAGTCAGGCCGGGGCCAATGTGCGGGTGGTCTATCTGAAAAATGCCGATGCAACCCGGGTGGCCCAGACCCTGCGGATCCTGATGACCTCCGATGCCGGCCAGTTGCCGACCACCAACCGCAACTTGCCAACCGCTTCTGCCAGCACTATGTCGGGGAGCACCAACGCCGCCACATCGCCCGCCAGTACCCCGCCGGCCGCACAGGCCGGCTCCTCGACGGATGCCGGCCAGCCCGGGGGCGCCGGCACCATGATTCAGGCCGACAGCAGCAACAACGCGTTGATCCTCAATGTGCCTGACACCATGTATCAGAACCTGCGTAATGTCATCGACCTGCTGGATCGCCGTCGTGCCCAGGTCTATGTGGAAACGCTGGTGATGGAAGTGTCGGCCAATCGAACCGTGGATATCGGCGTTCAATGGCAATCCCTGTCGGGCGTCGGCAAGAGTGGCACCAATATCATCGGCGGTACCAATTTCCCGACATCGACTTCGGCAGGCATCATCGGCGCTTCGCTTACCGACGGGCTGAAGGGCCTGGCAACCCAGTCGGGGCTGACCATCGGCATCGTCAAGGGCAGTATCAACATCCCGGGTCTGGGGCAAATCAACAACCTGGGTTTGTTGGCGCGGGCGCTGGAAGATGAAGCGCAGGGCAATGTGCTGGCCAATCCGAATGTAATGGCCACCGATAACGAAAAGGCCTTGATTGAAATCGGTACGGAAGTACCGATCATGACGGCAAGCTATCCGAACGCCAATAGTGGCACCAGTGGCAATAATCCTTACAACACCTTCGACCGGAAAAAAGTCGGCTTCAAGCTGGAACTGACCCCGCAGATTTCCGAAGGTGGCTCGATTCGCATGCGTATCCATCAGGAAGCCTCGTCGATTGATCAGACCACGACGAACAATATTGCCAATGGCGGACCGAATACCAATTACCGCACGATCGATACCTCGGTGGCGGTCGATGATGGCGGAATCATTGCCATCGGTGGATTGATTCAGGAAGAAGTCAGCAACAGCGAAGACAAGGTCCCCTTGCTGGGCGACCTGCCGGTCATTGGTTATCTGTTCAAGCACCAGACCAAGATCCGCAACAAAAAGAACCTGCTGGTGTTCCTGAAACCAACCATCTTGCGTGACGATCTGGGCGCACGTGCCGTGGCCGAGGAGCGCTACCGCTATATCATCGGTGAGTCGGAGCGGGGTGGTAAAACCAAGCTGGGCCTCGATCCGGCCGACGCCATCAAGGCCTTGCCTTCCGGCATCAAGTCGCTGGCCGATCAACTGCGTCCGGCGGATCCTAGCGGCAGCCTGCCGACGCAAGGCGGCGCCAAATGAACACGGTAGTCCAGAATGCGGTGTTGCCGTTTGCCTTCGCCCGCAACAATGGCGTGATGGTGGTGACCGAAGCAAATCGTACGCTGCTGTGGATTCGCGAAGATGCGCGACCCGCGGCATGGTGCGAAGCCCTGCGTTTACACCCGGCGCCAGACGCCATCGAGATGTTGGCGGCGATCGATTTCGACAAGCGGCTATCGGCCGTGTATGCCGGCCGTGAAGGGGCCGCCGGTGTGGTTGACGACATCGGGCAGGATATCGATCTCACCCGCATGATCGAGTCTTTGCCGACTGTAGAGGATTTGCTGGAGTCCGAAGGCGACGCGCCGATCATTCGCATGATCAATGCCTTGCTGACACAGGCCTTGCGGGATCAAGCCTCGGATATTCATATCGAACCGTTTGAAGACTGCTCTGTGGTCCGCTTCCGTCTGGATGGCAGTCTGCGCGACGTGGTGTCGCCGCACCGGGCACTGCATGGTGCGATGGTGTCGCGTATCAAGATCATGGCGAATCTGGATATTTCCGAAAAACGCATTCCGCAGGACGGGCGTATTTCCATCCGGCTGGGCGGACGTCCGGTCGATGTGCGGGTGTCGACCTTGCCGACCAGCCATGGCGAACGGGTAGTGTTGCGTCTGCTCGACAAAGAGGCGGCACGGCTGGATCTGGCCAGCCTCGGTATGGACAAGGAAACCCTCGGGGAAGTCGACCGGCTGATCCGCCAACCCCACGGCATCATTCTGGTGACCGGCCCGACCGGTTCGGGTAAAACCACGACGCTGTATGCGGCGCTGACCCGGCTGGATGCCACGTCGACCAATATCATGACCGTGGAGGATCCGGTCGAGTACCATCTGGACGGTATTGGCCAGACGCAGGTGAATGCACGTATCGACATGAGTTTTGCCAAAGCGCTGCGCGCCATTCTGCGGCAGGACCCCGACGTGATCATGATCGGTGAGATCCGTGATCTTGAAACGGCGCAGATTGCCGTTCAGGCCTCATTGACCGGCCACCTGGTGTTGGCGACGTTGCATACCAATGATGCGTCCAGTGCCGTGACCCGTCTGGTCGACATGGGTGTCGAACCTTTCTTGCTGGCGTCCTCGGTATTGGGCGTGATGGCGCAACGTCTGGTGCGTCGTCTGTGTCCCGAATGCAAGAGCGAACATCCGGTGCCGATCGAATCCGATCCGGGGCAGCGTCATTACCGCCCGACAGGTTGCCCGGCCTGTTCCGGAACCGGTTATCGCGGACGTTACGGGATTTACGAATTGATGTTGATCGACGATGGCATGCAGCGGCTGATTCATGATCGTGCTGCCGAGCAGGACATCCGCGATCATGCTCTGGCTATGGGCATGCGGACCTTGCGCGATGACGGCATGCGCTGGGTCATGGCCGGCGAATCGTCGCTGGAAGAGATCCTCAGGGTCACCCGGAGCTGATATGGCCGCCTTTCGTTACGAAGCCATTGATAGCACCGGTAAAACCGTCAACGGCGTTGCCGAGGCGGAGTCGGCCCGTGCTGCCCGCGTCCAGTTGCGGGAAAAAGGTCTGACGCCGGTCGAACTGGCTCCCGTGTCGGCGGGCGTGGCGGAAGGAGGCAAAGCCTTGCGGCGGAGCTTGCCGGCCGCCGAGATGGTCATGCTCACCCAGCAAATTTCCACCTTGCTCAATGCCGGATTGACGCTGGAGCGTGCCTTGAGCGCAGTGACCGAGCAAACCGAGAACCCCCGTACCCGCCAGGTGGTTGCCGCCTTGCGCGGCCGGATCATGGAAGGTCAAAGTTTTGCGCAGGCACTGGGGGAGTCGGGGGATATCTTCCCGGTCATTTATCGCTCACTGGTCCAGGCCGGGGAGCAAAGCGGTCATCTGGATACCGTGATGGAGCGCCTGGCGGAGTATCTGGAGCGGCGTGAACGCATGCGTCAGAAAGTGGTGCTGGCGCTGGCCTACCCGGCCGTGGTGACGCTGGTGGCCTTTGCCGTGGTGACCGGATTGATGACCTATGTGGTACCTCAGGTGGTGGCGGTATTTGCCGATACCCATCAAACCCTGCCGCTGTTGACTCGCCTGCTGGTCATGCTCAGCCATGGATTGCGCCAGTGGGGCATTCTGATTCTGGTGCTGGTGGTGCTGGCCGGCTGGCTGTTTGCCCGTGCCATGAAACTGCCGGCATTCCGGGGGGGCGTACATGTCAGGCTGCTGGCTTTGCCGGTACTGGGGCGTTTGTTGCGCGCCATCAATACCGCACGCATGGCCAGTACCCTGTCGATTCTGGTCGGTAGTGGTGTGCCCTTGCTGACCGCCATGGACACCGCCCGGGGTCTGGTGACCCTGCTGCCGATGCAAGAAGGTCTGACCGACGCGATGGCGCGGGTCAGGGAGGGGGGCGGTTTGTCGCGGGCATTGGCCGCGAGCCGGCAATTTCCGCCGGTGCTCATCCACCTGATCGGCAGTGGCGAATCCAGCGGTACGCTGGCCAAAATGCTGGATAAAGCCGCTCAACAGCAACAAGAAGAAGTGGAAAGCCGTCTGGCAACCTTCACCACGCTGATGGAGCCGTTGCTGATCCTGATCATGGGCGGGGTGGTCATGACGATCGTGCTGGCCATCATGCTTCCGATTATCGATATGAACCAGATGGTGCACTAAGTCAGCGCCGTCCGAATTGCCTTGTCGTGGAGAACAGTCAATGAATGTGGTTAATCGCAGTGTACAGAAGGGGTTCACCCTGATTGAAATCATGGTGGTCATCGTCATCCTCGGCATCCTTGCCGTGCTGGTGGTGCCCAAGGTGATGAGTCGTCCGGATGAAGCCCGTATCGTTGCCGCGCGGCAGGATATCAATGCGATGTCCCAGGCGCTCAAGTTGTATCGTCTGGACAATGGTCGTTACCCGAGTACCGAGCAGGGGCTGAAAGCGCTGGTGGAAAAGCCGGTTTCTCCGCCGTTGCCGAAAAACTGGAAACCCGGTGGCTATCTCGAACGTATGCCGGTTGATCCGTGGGGTAATGCCTACCAGTACGCTAATCCGGGGACCCATGGCGAAATGGATATCTGGAGCCATGGTGCCGATGGCGAAGCGGCTGAAGAAAAGAACTGGATCGGTAACTGGACGGCCCAGTAAACCGGCATGAACACGGTATCGTCCCGGGCCTCGCGTGGCTTTACGCTGATTGAAATCCTCGTGGTGATGGTCATCATCGGCATTCTCACCACCACGGTCACCCTGTCGATGCGCCCAGATACCCATCGACAGGTGCAGGATGAGGCGTATCGCTTTGCCCGTGTTCTCGAGCAGGCAGTCGATGCCTCTGAGCAGGGCGATACGCTCGGACTGGTGTGGTTGCCGCGTGGCTATGCGTTTCGCCGACTGGATGAAAGCGGACGTTGGGTTCCGGTCGACGAGGCCTTCTTTGCCGAACATGAATGGCCTGAGGGCATTCGTGCCGATGATGCCGGCCGGGCGCGCCAAAGTCCGCTGGTGTTGTGGCAGGAAGGGCAGGGCACCCAATTGGAACTGGCCTTGGTGGCAGGAGAGCGCCGCGTGAAAATCGTGCTGACCCCGCTTGGCCGGGTTGAAGTGGGGGAGGGAGCATGAGTTCGCGGCAGCGAGGGTTCACGCTGTTCGAAGTGTTGGTGGCGCTGGCGATCATGGCCATTGCCCTGACCGCGTTGCTGCGTGCCAGTGGTCTTGCCGCCGACAATAGCGAAGCGCTGCGCATGCGCATGCTGGCTGGCTGGACGGCGCAAAACCGTCTGGCCTTGATCGAGGCGCGTCGCGAATGGCCCGAGCCCGGCTTGAAGGCTGGCGAGATGGTCGAGGACGCGCGTACCTGGCGTTGGGAGCAGCAGGTCAGTGAAACCCCCAACCCGGATTTTCGTAAGGTCGAAGTGCGTATTCTTGCCCCGGGTGCCAAGCGTTATGTCTTGGCGGAGTTGACCGGCTTTGTTACCCGTTCCGGAAGTGCCCGATGACACGCCATCGTGAAGCCGGCATGACCCTGATCGAGATACTGATTGCCATGAGCATCATGGCAATTTTGTCGGTGCTCGGCTACAAGGCCTTCAGCAATCTGTTGATTGCCCGGGAAAGCCTGATGGCGACATCGCAGCGTTGGGTTGATCTGGCGAGAGGGTTCCGCCGGGTCGAAACCGATATCGCCCGTTTGCCCACCGCCGCCGCGCAGGAGGATGCACGACGTGACGGACAGAGAGGCTTGCCCTTGCGACTTGATAGTGGCGGCTCAGCCGGGCATCTGGAGCTGCAAGTGTTTTCCGGGATGACGCCGGAGGGCCGCGAGACCATTCGCTATCAGGCTGGTGACGGCCTGACCTGGCAAGCGCAAAAGCAGGGGGTCAGCAAATTGGCCAGCCCATGGCGGGTCTTTCCTGCCGGATACCAGGTCAGTTGGCGCGTGATGGGTGCCGATGGCAGCTTTACCGAAGTCTGGCCACGCGAGGGCGAAAGTAGCGCGCTGCCGCGTGCGCTGGAAATGCATGTGGTCATGCCGGATGGTACTGGCGTGACCCGCTTATGGAATTTGCCATGAAGCGCGACCAACAGGGAATGGCAGTGGTCATGGCGCTGTTGCTGGTTGCTTTGGCCGCCTCCGCCAGTGCGCTGATGTTATGGCAGCAGCACCTGTGGTTTCGTCAGGTGGAGGTCGAGCAGACCCGGGCACAGGTTCGCGAAGTCACCCGGGCGGGCATCTCCTGGGCGACCGCTGTGCTGCAGTACAACCGAATGACCTCGCCCGTCGTGTATCCAGGGCAGTTGTGGGCGCAACCGATGCCGGAAACCGAAGCGCAAGGAGTGAAGGTTAGCGGTGTGCTGAGCGATATGCAGGGTCGCTTCAATCTCAACGCACTGGGGACCCGGGAAGGCGTTCGCGACCCGTTGCGCATTGCGCAATTCCTGCGCCTGCTGGCACAGCTGCATTTGCCCTCGTCATTGAACACGGCATTGCTGGAGCACATGCAATTGCGTATCGGTGACGTGAATCAGGAGGACGACGGTTTGCCGGCGGTACAGGCGCATTGGCTGGAGCGCATGGAGATGCTGCGCTGGGTCAATGGCTTTACCCCGGACGTCATTGCCCGGCTGGAACCGTATGTGACGGTGCTGCCGCCGGGGGTGAACCGTATCAACGTGAATACCGCACCGGTGCCGTTGCTCAAGGCATTGATGCCGGAGGTGGACTCGGCCTTGCTCGAAGCGCAGGCGCGTCAGCGTCCGGTCAATTATTTTCTGAATGTGGCGGACTTCATCAACCGGCTGCATCCGGACGAAACCCGTGGCCGGGTGCGAGATTGGGCGGCCACGGATTCGGTCTGGTTCGGTCTGGAAAGCCGGGTTCGCCAGGGACGTGTCGTGCTGGCGACCCGGGCACTGATGAAAGTCGACCCGGGCGAAGGCGGAGCCCGCCTGATCTGGCGTCAAGATGGAGTAGGGGCATTGCCCCGACAGGAGAAACATGACGACAACCCTTAGAGTATACCTGCGACCCGGCTGGCCTGACCTGGATGCCACCATGGCATGGGCGGCACTGGATGGGCGCGGGGCCGTCAGCTCGCGTGGCGACTGCGCCCCTGGCGGCTGGCCGAAAACCGACCGGCTCGAACTGGTGTTGCCGGCGGGACGCACCGTGTTCAACGAGCTGGTGTTGCCTGCCGGCGTGCGGCAGTTGAAAGAGTCAGCACTCGGTTATGCCCTGGAAGAAGGGTTGTGCAATGACCCGACGCATAATCTGTTTGCCTGCGATGATGACGCCGGTCCTGATGGCAAGCGAGTCGTGGCGGTGACCGAGGCGACTCCGGTACGCCTTGCGGTCATGACCCTGAAAAAGCTGGGCAGGCTCGCCGATCGTATTCTGCCGGAAGAAGCGTTGCTGCCGTCGGCAAAACCCGGGCATGTCGTGGCGGCCTTGCATGCCGGCTTGTGGATGGTGCGCTTGCCGGACGGCATGGTGCATCAGGTACCAGATGCCGATCCCGCCGTGACGCGTGCCCTGTTGCAGCGCGTCGTGCCGGATGCCTTGCTTGAGGTGGCGGCCTGCGGACAAGAGGTCGCGGCGCGCTGGCAAACGATGTTCCCTTCCATGGCGGTGAGTGTGCGGCCGGACCATGACTGGCAGGCGGGACGGGTGCCGGAGGGCGCGGTGGATTTTGCCCGTGGCGAACTGGCCGCCAATCGCCGCTGGCGCAGCTGGCGTCCGGCGCTGCTGCAAACGGCGCAGATTCTCGGTGTCTTGCTGGCCTCTTTCCTGCTGATTCAAAGCGGCAAGGCGGTTTGGTGGGGATGGCAGACGGCCAGACTGTCAACGCAAGTGCACGAGGTTGCCAGCCGTTTGGCGGGCAAAGAGGCCGGCCAGAGTGCTGCGGTATTGAACAGCCTGCGAGTTGTGGATCGTTTGCGTCTTGCGCATGGCGAGCCGGCACGGGAAAGCCTGACGGGTCTGATGGGCGAGTTTGCCGCAGTGGCAACGGAGATGCCCCAGGTTCATGCCCTCTCCTATGAAAACGGACGACTGTCGTTGCGGACTTCGCGAGTCGCCCCGGCGGTGATGTCGGTTTGGCGAGAGCAGCTGGAGGCGCGACGGGTGCGCTTGTCATCCCGTTCGCTGGGCAGTGACGAAGTTGAACTTACCTTGACGCTGGAGTCCTGAATGGCGGTCAAAATTCCTGAGGTAGTTAACCGTTTCTGGCAAGAACGGACGGTGCGCGAACAACGCATGCTGGCGGCCATGGCGGTGGTCGTGCTGCCTTCGGTGCTGGTGTTCGGCATCCTTCAGCCGCTGGCGGTATCGATTGAACGCAACCGGATGAACGCCTTGCGACTGGAGGGTGATCTGGGCGCGATGAGAAAACTTGAAACCGAAGCCAAGGCGTTGAATGCGCGCCCGGCGCTGGCACCGTTGCCCTCACGCGGTTTGCAGACCATGATCGAAGCGGCCATGGCGCGTAGCGGATTTCCCGGTGCAGCCGTCAAATTGAGTGCCGAAGGTGACAATGGGGTTCGTATGACCGGCGAGGCCGGTTTTGATGCCTGGGTTCGGCTGGCCGGCGTACTTGAGCGTGAGTCGCAGATCAGGGTGCTGCGCTTGAGCGTGACACCGCTGGAACAGGCCGGCCATGTCAAGCTGGACGCTGTGCTGGTACATGCAGGAGGCGACGCATGAAGGGCTTGAAATGGGTGGCGTTGATCGTGGCGCTGTTGGCCGGTGTGATCATCGCTTTGCCTGCCGGTGTGTGGTCAATTCCTGTCGAACGCGCCAGTCAGGGACAGTGGTTGCTGTCCGCGGCGGAAGGGACGGTCTGGAATGGCAAGGGTCAGTGGATGGCGGTGGATAGCAAGGGTGATACCTTGCCAATGAGCCGGATGAGTTGGGAGTTCCAGCCGGGACGATTGCTGAAAGGGCGCCTGGCCTGGACTATCCTGAGCGAGGGGCAACATGGATCGGTTGCCTTCGGGCTGGGCGGGTGGACGGTGGAGCGCCTGCATTTCAGCTTGCCCATGGCCGCACTATCCCGCCTGTCTCCCGAATGGAAAGGGGCTAATCTGGCCGGACAGTTGCGCTTGTCCGTGGATCGCTTTGCCAGCGAGGCCGGTAATCTGGTCGGTAACCTGCGGGTTGAGTGGCTGTCCGCCAGTTCCTCGCTGACCCGTATCGCCCCGTTCGGTTCCTATGTGCTGGAGGCCTCCGGCAACGGCAAGGGACTGGTGCTGCATGTCGGTACCCTTGACGGTGATTTGATGGTCGAAGGCAGCGGGCAGTGGCAGATGGCGGGCAGTTTTGCCTTGGGGGGCGTGGCGGAGGCGCACCAGGAACGCTATGAACAACTCAAGCCCTTGATGCTTATGCTGGGGCAGCCCAACGGAGCCACCGGTATCCAGTGGCAGCTCAAGCCCGGTCATTGATGACAAGTAAATAGTTGATCTGAATTGACAAAAGCTGGGTGAGTGGTTACTATTGAAAGGTTTAACCAAACGGGATTGCGCTGAGGGCGCGGTCCCGTTCTTCACATAAAGATTCCAAAAAAACAATACTGCAAATCTGTATCATTAGGAGCCAGCCAGTGTCGACCGCAGCAATTCTTGTCTTGGCTGACGGCACCCAGTTCAAGGGTGTCGCCATCGGAGCAACGGGTCATACCGTTGGAGAGGTAGTTTTCAACACTGCCATGACGGGCTATCAGGAAATACTCACCGACCCATCATACACCAGGCAAATTGTCACTCTGACATACCCCCATATCGGCAACGTCGGCGCGAATTCGGAAGATACCGAATCCCGCGCCGTTTTTGCATCTGGACTGATCATTCGCGATCTGCCTGTCCGCCACAGTAACTTCCGTGCCGAACATTCCCTGCCTGATTACCTGAAAGCCAATGGCGTCGTCGCCATCGCCGGGATCGATACCCGACGACTGACCCGTATCCTGCGGGAAAAGGGCGCGCAAGCCGGGTGCATCATGGCCGGTGACATCGATGAAGCGCGTGCGCTGGAGTTGGCGCGTGGTTTCGGCTCGATGGCCGGGCAGGATCTGGCCCGGGTGGTGAGCTGTACCCAACGCTATGAGTGGACGACCCGCGAATGGCGTCTGGGGCAGGGTTACACGGCAGCGGCGAAGACGCCTTACCACGTTGTGGCCTATGACTTCGGGGTGAAGCACAATATTTTACGCATGTTGGCTGAGCGCGGTTGCCGCTTGACCGTCGTGCCTGCGACCACACCGGCTTCCGAGGTGCTGGCCTTGCAGCCGGATGGCGTGTTCCTCTCCAACGGTCCTGGTGATCCGGAACCGTGCGATTACGCCATTCAGGCCATCCGCGAGATTCTGGACACCCGTTTGCCGGTGTTCGGTATCTGTCTCGGCCATCAGTTGCTGGGTCTGGCAACCGGCGCGCGCACCAGCAAAATGAAGTTCGGCCATCATGGCGCGAACCATCCGGTGCAGGATCTGGACAGCGGCAAGGTGATGATCACCAGCCAGAACCACGGTTTTCAGGTGGATGAAACCAGTCTGCCGGCGACGGTCCGGGTGACGCACCGCAGTCTGTTCGACGGCACCGTGCAAGGCATTGCCCTCACCGACCGCCCTGCATTCAGCTTCCAGGGACACCCGGAAGCCAGTCCCGGCCCGTGTGATGTAGCCGGCTTGTTCGACCGCTTCATCGCCTTGATGAGCGAGCGGGTCTGAACGACGGGGAGGAGAACAGAATATGCTGGGAATCACGGATCCGCTAACCTATCTGATCGGGGTCATAGTGGTTGTCCTGCTGCCGGGCCCCAATTCGCTGTTCGTGCTCAGTGTCGCTGCGCGACGCGGGCACCGGGCCGGTTTTGCCGGAGCCGCCGGGGTGGTGTTGGGCGATTTGGTGTTGATGTTGAGTGCGGCATTGGGGGTGACCTCCTTGCTCAAGGCCAATCCGGCCTTGTTCGCCGTGATCAAGTACGCCGGAGCCGCCTATCTGGCCTGGATGGGGCTGCAAATGCTCCGCGCTGCCTGGCATGGCTTGCGGGCACCGACAGCGCCGCTGGCGAAACCCGCGGGCGCCCTGACGGGCGATAGCGGCCGGCCGTTGCTGAAAGCCTTCACCATCAGTGTGATGAATCCCAAGGCCATTCTGTTTTTCTTTTCGTTTTTCGTGCAGTTCGTCGACCCGGCCTACCCGATGCCGGGAGTGACTTTCGTCGCACTGGGGCTGATCCTGCAGTGCTGCAGCGTGCTGTATCTGACCACGCTGATTCTGGCCGGAACCCGGCTCGCCGCCGCGTTTGGCCGGCGACGACGATTGTCTTCCACTCTGACTGGTGGGGTAGGTACCCTGTTTCTCGGATTCGGCGTGAAACTTGCCATGGCAAGTCTCGGCTGACCACAGAATAGCTGAAAGAATCGAGTTTTCATCATGCCAAAACGTACTGACCTGAAAAGTATCCTGATTATTGGTGCCGGCCCTATTGTTATCGGTCAGGCCTGCGAATTTGACTACTCCGGCGCCCAAGCCTGCAAAGCCCTTCGTGAAGAGGGTTACCGGGTCATTTTGGTCAACTCCAATCCGGCTACCATCATGACCGACCCGGACATGGCAGACGTCACCTATATCGAGCCGATCAACTGGCAAGTGCTGGAAAAGATCATTGCCAAGGAACGTCCGGATGCCATCTTGCCGACCATGGGGGGGCAAACGGCACTGAACTGCGCACTGGATCTGGGCCGCCATGGCGTGTTGAGCCGTTACAAGGTCGAGTTGATCGGCGCCACGGAAGACGCCATCGACAAAGCCGAAGACCGTGGCCGCTTCAAGGAAGCCATGGCCAAAATCGGTCTGCATTGTCCGAAATCCTTTATCGCCCATACGCTGGACGAAGCGCTGGCTGCTCAGGCCGAAGTCGGTTACCCGACGCTGATTCGCCCCAGCTTCACCATGGGTGGCTCCGGCGGCGGCATTGCGTACAACCGCGAAGAATTCCTGGCCATCTGCGAGCGTGGTTTCGAGGCGTCCCCGACCAATGAGCTGTTGATCGAGCAGTCGGTGCTGGGCTGGAAAGAGTATGAGATGGAGGTCGTGCGCGACCGCAACGACAATTGCATCATCATCTGCTCCATTGAAAACTTTGACCCGATGGGGGTGCATACCGGTGACTCCATCACCGTAGCGCCGGCGCAAACGCTGACCGACAAGGAATACCAGCTGATGCGCAACGCTTCCATCGCGGTGCTGCGCGAGATCGGTGTCGATACCGGCGGTTCCAACGTCCAGTTCGCCATCAACCCCGACAATGGCGAGATGATCGTCATCGAAATGAACCCGCGGGTTTCGCGTTCGTCGGCGCTGGCCTCCAAGGCGACAGGCTTCCCGATCGCGAAGGTCGCCGCCAAACTGGCGGTGGGTTATACCCTGGACGAGTTGAAGAACGACATCACCGGTGGTGCCACACCGGCGTCGTTCGAGCCGTCCATCGACTATGTCGTGACCAAGATTCCCCGCTTCGCCTTCGAGAAGTTCCCGCAGGCCGATGACCGCCTGACCACCCAGATGAAATCGGTCGGCGAGGTGATGGCGATCGGCCGCACCCTGCAAGAGTCGATGCAAAAAGCCTTGCGTGGTCTGGAAACCGGCTTGTCCGGCTTTGACGAACGCTCGACGGATGTGGCGCTGATTCGTCACGAATTGGGCACCCCGGGACCGGAGCGGATTTTGTATGTGGCCGATGCCTTCCGCGTTGGCATGAGTCTGGACGAGATTTTCCAGGTCAGCGCCATCGATCCGTGGTTCCTGGCGCAAATCCAGGACCTGCTGGAAGAAGAGGCCGCCTTGCGCACGGCGACGCTGGAGTCGCTGGACAAGGACCGTCTGTTCGGTCTCAAGCAAAAGGGCTTCTCCGATCGTCGACTCGGACTGTTGCTGGGCGCCGATCAGGCTGCGGTACGGGCACGCCGCTGGGCGCTGGGAGTACACCCGGTCTACAAACGCGTTGATACCTGCGCAGCCGAATTTGCCACCTCGACCGCCTATATGTATTCGACCTACGAGGAAGAGTGCGAAGCCGCGCCGAGCCAGCGCCGCAAGATCATGGTGCTGGGCGGTGGTCCGAACCGCATTGGCCAGGGCATCGAGTTCGACTACTGCTGCGTACATGCCGCGCTGAGCCTGCGTGAATCCGGTTTCGAAACCATCATGGTCAACTGCAACCCGGAAACCGTGTCGACCGACTACGATACCTCCGACCGCCTGTACTTCGAGCCGCTGACACTGGAGGACGTGCTGGAGGTATGCCGCATCGAACAGCCCGAGGGCGTGATCGTGCAGTATGGCGGACAGACGCCGCTGAAGCTGGCGCGTGCCCTCGAGGCCAATGGCGTGGCCATTATCGGTACCACCCCCGATATGATCGACGCGGCCGAAGACCGCGAGCGCTTCCAGAAGTTGCTGCAGGATCTCGGCCTCAAACAACCGCCGAACCGCACGGCACGGACTCCGGCCGACGCGATGCGCCTTGCCGAAGAGATCGGTTACCCGCTGGTGGTGCGTCCGTCGTATGTGTTGGGCGGCCGTGCGATGGAAATCGTCCACGAACCGGCTGACCTCGAGCGCTATATGCGTGAGGCGGTCAAAGTCTCCAATGACAGCCCGGTACTACTGGACCGCTTCCTTAACGATGCCATCGAAGTCGATGTGGATTGCGTGTCGGATGGCACGACCGTGGTGATCGGCGGCATCATGCAGCATATCGAGCAGGCCGGGGTGCACTCGGGGGATTCGGCATGCTCTTTGCCGCCTTACAGCTTGTCGGCGGAACTGCAGGACGAGATTCGCCGTCAGACCGAGGCGATGGCTCGGGTGCTGAATGTGGTGGGGCTGATGAATGTACAATTTGCCATTCAGGGCGATGTGATTTTTGTGCTGGAGGTCAACCCGCGTGCCAGCCGTACCGTGCCGTTCGTCTCCAAGGTGACCGGTGTGAGCCTGGCCAGTATCGCGGCCCGGGCGATGGCCGGCATCAGTCTGGTCGAGCAGGGGTTTACGGCGGAAGTGGTGCCGCCTTACTATGCCGTGAAGGAAGCGGTTTTCCCGTTCATCAAGTTCCCGGGCGTCGATACGATTCTCGGGCCGGAAATGAAATCCACCGGGGAAGTGATGGGGGTCGGCCGCAGTTTTGCCGAGGCCTTCGTCAAGAGCCAGCTGGGTGCCGGTGACCCGTTGCCGAAGATCGGCAAAGTGTTCCTGTCGCTGCGCGAAAGCGATAAATCGGGTGCCATCGATGTTGCGCGCGAGCTGCAGCGGCTCGGCTTCGGGGTGTGTGCGACCCGGGGTACGGCCAAAGCCCTTGGCGACGCCGGCTTGATCGTTCAGGTCGTGAACAAGGTGACGGAAGGTCGTCCCCACGTTGTCGACATGATCAAGAATGGTGAAATTGCCCTGGTGGTGAATACGGTGGATGAAAAACGCCAGGCCATCCAGGACAGCCACTCGATCCGTCGTTCCGCCCTGCAGGCCCGTATTCCCCAATACACGACGCTGGCAGGAGCCCGCGCGGTGTGCATGGGAATGGCGCACAAGGATGTGTTCGATGTCTACAGTGTTCAGGAGTTACACGCTTCAATCAAACAGGATTGAATCGCCACCCTTTGAACACTGAGGGAATTATCGGTACAATCTCGAATTGAACCAAGCAACTGCCAAGCCGCCGTCCCGTACGGCGGCTTGTGTTTTTGATGATGGCGGGGCAACCCGCTTGTGGAGACACACCAATGATTAAAGTCCCGTTGACCGTGCGTGGCGCAGAACTTCTTCGTGAAGAACTGCAGCGACTCAAAAGCGTGGAGCGTCCCGCGGTGATCGAGGCGATTGCCGAGGCTCGCTCGCATGGCGACCTGTCTGAAAACGCCGAGTACGATGCCGCCAAAGAACGTCAGGGCTTTGTTGAGGGCCGCATTGCCGAGCTGGAGGGCAAGCTGTCCAATGCCCAGATCATCAACCCGTCCGAACTGGACGCGGATGGTCGTATCGTGTTTGGCGCGACGGTATCGCTGATGGATCTGGAAACCGAAGATCAGGTGACGTACCAGATCGTCGGTGACGATGAAGCCGACATCAAGCAAGGCAAGGTATCGGTCAACTCGCCGATCGCGCGTGCCCTGATCGGCAAGGAAGCCGGTGATGTTGCCGAAGTGATGGCGCCGGGCGGGATTCGTGAGTACGAAGTACTGGACGTGCAGTACCTGTAAGGTAACCGTCGGAAAAGGAACGCGCACAGTCTGCGCGTTTTTTTTCATAGGGGAATGGCTATGATGAATGGATTGAGAGCGTTTGCAAAAACTTTCTGGATCGGTGGCATGTGGGTCATCGGCATCGTGGTGGCCCCGGTGTTGTTCGACGTATTTGCCAATGACCGCGCGACGGCGGGCATGGTAGCCGGGCGCTTGTTTCAAGTCATTGCCTGGATCGGGATGGTGGCCGGTCTGTTCCTGTTGATCGACCTGATCGCTCGTGAGGGCGTGCGGGGAGTCAAGCAGGGCGCATTCTGGTTGATACTGGGCATGCTGGCCTGCACCATGATCAACCATTTTGGTGTGACCCCGATCATTGCCAACCTCAAACTGCACATGAACCAAGCCGCAGAAGGGCTGTTTGGTGGTGGATTTGCCACCTGGCATGCCATTTCCAGCCTGATTTATCTGGTGCAAAGCCTGCTCGGTCTGGCGTACATCGTCAAAGCCGACAACTGACTGTTCCGGGTGGAGGGATATCCCTTCGCCCGCGCTATTCCTTCGGGCTGCTGCCGATTCCGGTGGCGTCGCCATCTTTCCCCGTCCTGCCGTCTGTTCCACTGTTGCCTGATCCCTGCGTGCGCGTGAGCTCGACGCGTGCCCATGGGGCATCGCCTCGCGCCGGAAGGCTTGGCGAGGTAGCGGGGGGGCGGAGCAAAATCACCGGGAGGTGATGGATCAGGGGAGGCAGAAAGCAGGAGGGTGCTACAATGCGAGTAGACGGCGGGGGATTCCCCGCCTCATACTCGGTATTACTTGGCCTTCAGTGCCTTTTTATTTTTGGGCAGCACGATACGGGCTTTGTCGGACGGGCGGTAGATCACCAGCAATTTACCGATATGCTGGACTTGGGCAGCGCCCAGATCGTCGCAAATCTTGTCGAACATGGCGACACGCGCATCGCGGTCATCACCCAGCACGCGAACCTTGATCAGTTCGTGGGCATCGAGATTGATGGCGATTTCGCGAATGACGGACTCGCTCAGACCCTGGTTGCCGACCATGACTACCGGGTTGAGCGGATGGGCGAGGCCTTTAAGATATTGGCGCTCGAACGGGGATAGCTCGATTTTCATTAGTTGCAGGTTCCTGAATAAAAGAGGATTCTACTAAAATATCGCCCTTTTGCCTAAAACCTGCCAGATAAATTGCTCAAAACAGGTTCCGGGCTGCAACACGAGTCAATCAAAATATGGCAAGAAGCAAATCGAGTAACGCCTGGCTGGCAGAGCATGTGAACGATCATTACGTTCATATGGCCAAAAAGGATGGCTACCGTGCACGCGCAGCCTACAAGCTGCTTGAAATCAACGAAAAGGACAAATTGATCCGGCCCGGCACGGTGCTGGCCGACCTCGGCAGCGCCCCGGGTAGCTGGTCCCAGGTGGCGGCGCGACTGGTCGGAGATAACGGCAAGGTGTTCGCTCTGGACCTCCTGCCGATGGACGCCATCGCCGGCGTCGACTTCATTCAGGGCGACTTCCGGGAGGACGAAGTGCTGGATGCCTTCGTCGACTTGTTGGATGGACGTGAATTGGACCTTGTAATTTCCGACATGGCACCCAATATCTCCGGAATGAGTACCATTGATCAGGCTCGTAGTTTTCATTTGAACGAGCTTGCTCTTGAATTTGCTCGCGAGCATTTGAAACCCGGCGGACATTTTCTCGTCAAAGTTTTTCAGGGAAGCGATTTTCAGTCTTACCTGAAGGCCATGAAAGATCTTTTTGGCGAGGTGGTCTCGCGCAAGCCCAAGGCTTCGCGTGATAGATCGAACGAAATTTACCTGCTGGGCAAGGGGCGACGCTGACATCGTGCCCCGAGAGGTTTACAATCCAGACAGGCAGTCTGTCACCCCATACAGTAAGGGCAGAAGGAGTCCGCTCTAGTGAACAATCTCGGTAAGAACATCGCCATCTGGGTAATCATTGGTGTGGTGCTGATGACAGTGTTCAATCAGCTGACCAAGCGACCGGACAACCAGAATCAGGTGGAGTACTCGCAATTCATCAGCGATGTAGAGTCCGGCAAGGTCCAGTCCCTCACCATTGAGGGGCAGCCTCTGCGCGGCGGCCAATGGCTCAAGGGCAAGCGTTCCGATGGTACGACCTTCGCAACCTATGCACCTTTCGACCCGCAACTGGTCGACGAGCTGATCAAGAACAATGTTCGTTTTTCGGCCAAGCCGGAAGAAGAACCTAGCCAATTGATGAATATCTTCATCAGCTGGTTCCCGATGCTGTTGTTGATCGGGGTCTGGATCTTCTTCATGCGCCAGATGCAGGGTGGCGGCAAAGGCGGAGCGTTCTCGTTCGGCAAGAGCAAGGCACGCATGCTGGATCAGGACAGTAATACGGTAACCTTCGCCGATGTGGCCGGTTGCGACGAGTCCAAGGAAGAGGTCAAGGAAATCGTTGACTACCTCCGCGACCCGACGCGCTACCAGAGCCTCGGCGGCCGTATTCCGCGCGGCATCTTGCTGTGCGGCAGCCCGGGTACCGGTAAAACCTTGCTGGCCAAGGCGATTGCCGGCGAAGCCAAGGTGCCGTTCTTCAGCATCTCCGGTTCCGACTTCGTGGAAATGTTCGTTGGTGTTGGCGCGGCCCGCGTTCGCGACATGTTCGAACAAGCCAAGAAGAACGCCCCGTGCATCATCTTCATCGATGAAATCGATGCGGTGGGTCGTCAGCGTGGCGCCGGTCTGGGTGGCGGCAATGACGAGCGCGAGCAAACCCTCAACCAGTTGCTGGTCGAGATGGATGGCTTCGATACCAACGCAACCGTGATCGTGATTGCGGCGACCAACCGTCCTGACGTACTGGATCCTGCCCTGCAGCGTCCGGGTCGTTTCGACCGTCAGGTTGTGGTGCCGCTGCCGGATATTCGCGGCCGTGAGCAGATCCTCTCTGTGCATATGCGCAAGGTGCCGATTGCGGCTGACGTTGAAGCCAACGTGATTGCACGTGGTACCCCGGGCTTCTCCGGTGCCGACCTCGCCAACCTGGTGAACGAAGCGGCCTTGTTTGCCGCCCGCCGCGCCAAGCGACTGGTTGACATGGAAGATTTCGAGTCGGCCAAAGACAAGATCATGATGGGCGCGGAACGCAAGTCCATGGTGATGACCGAGGAAGAGCGCAAGAACACCGCCTACCACGAGTCCGGCCATGCTGTCGTTGCCAAGCTGTTGCCGAAGTCGGATCCGGTTCACAAAGTCACCATCATCCCGCGTGGCCGTGCATTGGGTCTGACCATGCAGTTGCCGGAACAAGACCGTTTTGCCTATGACCGGCAGTACCTGATGGATCGACTGGCCATCTTGTTCGGTGGTCGCATCGCCGAAGAGTTGTTCATGAACCAGATGACGACCGGTGCATCGAATGACTTCGAACGCGCAACGCAGATGGCTCGCGACATGGTGACCCGTTACGGGATGTCCGAGAAGCTGGGTCCGATGGTGTATGGTGAAAACGAAGGCGAGGTGTTCCTCGGTCGTTCCATCACGACGCACAAGAACCTGTCGGAAGCCACCATGCAGCAGGTCGATCAGGAAATTCGCCGCATCATTGACGAGCAATACACGCTTGCGCGTCGTTTGCTTGAAGAGAATCGCGACAAGGTTGAAGCGATGACCGCGGCACTGCTGGAGTGGGAAACCATCGATGCAGACCAGATCGAAGACATCATGCAAGGTCGCGAACCGCGTCCTCCGCGTCCGGCCCCAAGCAGCAACAAGCCGGGCAAGCCGGATGAGCCGGGAGAAGCGGCTCCGGTAACCACCCCTGAGGTTGCGGGTGGAGCCGAACCGGTACCCGAGGCCTGATAGCCAAACCGACGAATCGGGCAGTTGCTTTGGCGACTGCCCTTTTTTTATTGCTGCTGCGATGATCAAACTAGACTGTGGCCGTTTCCGGCTGGATCTTTCCCGCCCATTGATCATGGGTATTCTCAATGTGACCCCGGATTCGTTTTCCGACGGGGGGCACTATCTGGCGCTTGACCAGTCCTTGCGGCAGGCCGAGCGTTTGCTTGCCGAAGGGGCGGCCATTCTCGATATCGGGGGGGAGTCGACCCGACCCAATGCCCCCTTTGTTTCCATCGAAGAAGAACTTGACCGGGTGATGCCGGTTCTGGAACGCTTGCAGGAACTGGGAGTGCCCTTGTCGCTGGATACCCGCCGTACCCGGGTGATGCAGGAAGGCTTGCGTATCGGTGTCGATCTGATCAACGACGTGGCTGCGCTGGAGGATGACGGCGCCCTTGAGGCCGTGTCGGCAAGCGCGGCGGCAGTGTGCCTGATGCATAAACAGGGCAACCCGGAAAACATGCAATCCTCTCCGGAATATGGCAATGTCGTTGATGAGGTTGGGTTGTACCTGAACCAGCGGGTGACGGCTTGCCTGACTGCCGGCATCGCCCGGGAGCGCTTGCTGATAGATCCCGGATTTGGTTTTGGCAAGACGCTGGCGCATAATCTGGCCTTGTTGCGAGCCTTGCCCGATCTGGCCCGCCGCACCGGTGTGCCGGTATTGGCCGGCCTGTCGCGCAAGTCCATGCTGGGACAGATTACCGGCGAGGGCGTTGCTGCAGAGCGTCTTGGTGCAAGTGTTGCCGCAGCGATGGAGGCGGCCCGCCGAGGGGCGGTCGTCATCCGCGTACATGATGTCAAAGCCACCCGTCAGGCACTGCAAGTGCTGGAGGCGGTGGAAATGACCGAACAGTGAAGTGTCTCTGGACTGATTGACGATGACTAGAAAATATTTCGGAACCGATGGTATTCGTGGCGAAGTTGGCCAGTTCCCCATTACGCCTGATTTTGTGCTCAAGCTCGGCAATGCTGCCGGTCGTGTGCTGGTGGACCATGACAAGCAACATCAGCCGACTGTGCTGATTGGTAAGGATACCCGGATCTCCGGCTATATGCTCGAAACCGCTCTGGAAGCGGGTTTGACGGCGGCGGGCGTGCATGTGTTGCTGACCGGCCCGCTACCGACTCCGGGTATCGCGTATTTGACGCGCGCCTTGCGTTTGTCGGCAGGCGTAATGATCTCCGCCTCGCATAATCCCTACCATGATAACGGCATCAAGTTCTTCGCAGAGGGCGGCAAGAAACTGGACGACGGTATCGAGCTGGAGATCGAGGCGATGCTTGAAGAGCCGATGATCACCAAGCCCTCGGATCATCTGGGACGTGCCCGTCGTATCGAAGGCGCAGCCGAACGTTACATCGAGTTCTGCAAGAGCAGCTTTCCCAACCACAAGGACCTCAAGGGCCTCAAGCTGGTGATCGATTGCGCCAACGGTGCAACCTATCATATCGCTCCCAAGGTCTTCCATGAGTTGGGCGCCGAAGTCGTGACCATTGGCGGTGAGCCCAATGGTTTCAATATCAACGACAAAGTCGGCGCGACCTATACCAAAACCCTGCAGGCTGCGGTGTTGCAGCATGAGGCTGACTTTGGCATTGCTTTGGATGGCGATGGCGACCGTCTGATGATGGTTGATCGCAAGGGGCAGGTTTATGATGGCGACCAATTGATCTACGTGATCGCCAAGGCGCGCTCGGCCAGCGGTTTGCTGGAAGGTGGCGTCGTGGGCACCGTCATGACCAATCTGGCCATGGAACTGGCCCTGAAAAAGCTGGGCGTACCGTTTGGCCGTGCCAAGGTCGGTGACCGCTATGTGCTGGAAATGCTGCATGCCAATGGCTGGCAGCTGGGAGGGGAAGCGTCCGGTCATATTCTGTGTCTGGATAAGCACAGTACTGGCGACGGCATTATTTCGGCACTGCAAGTGTTGGACAGCCTGTCCGAACTGGGTATGGATCTTCCCGAGGTCAGTCGTGACTGGCAGCCGTTCCCGCAGAAGCTCATTAACGTCCGTCTCAAGGGGCAGGACTGGAAGAGTGCTTCCGCCGCCTTGCTGGCCGATGCCGAGACGGCACTGGCCGGCCATGGGCGCGTGGTATTGCGCCCAAGCGGCACCGAGCCGGTTGTGCGGGTGATGGTGGAAGCCGACGATGCCGCCCTGTCCGAGAAATGGGCGCGAGCCATTGCCGATGCGATTGAGGCGGCCGCCTGATCCAATGTGGTATCGCGACGACAAACCCGACCGAGTGTCGGGTTTTTTTACGACTTAAGTTTCCGCTAAGAAAGTTCCGGTCAAATAGCCCTGTCACCAACGACACTTCTCGACAAGGAAACTCTGATGAAACGCGTACTGTTAGTCTCTCTGCTGGCCGGTGTGGTCTCCTCTTCTGCCTTCGCCTCGGCACAATGTACCCCGCATCCCAAAGACAAGTGGATCAAGGAAGCGGATTTCCGTAAACAGCTGGAAGCCCAGGGCTACAAGATCAACAAGTTCAAGGTGTCCGGCGAGTGCTACGAAATCTATGGCAAGAACAAGGAAGGCAAGAAGGTCGAAATCTATTTCGACACCGTCACCGGCAAACCGGTCAAGAGTGAAATCGAAGACTGACGCCATTAGCTGAGGGCGTGGCACCCTTGGTGGTGTCACGCCGGGAGTCAACCATGAGTGATCAACATCAGGTGGCTGTCTGGGATCCGTGGGTCAGACTGTTTCATTGGAGTCTGGTGCTGTCGATCGCGGCTAATCTGTTCGTGCTGGAAAGTGGCCACCGGGCTCACCGGATGGTGGGCTATGCCTGTTGTTTGCTGGTAGTGCTGCGCATTGTGTGGGGATTCGCTGGAACACACCACGCGCGCTTCGCGAATTTCTGGCCGACGCCTCAGCGGTTCCGGGTTCATGTCGGGCGCTTGCTGCGGGGTGAGCGTGACGATCATCCCGGCCATAACCCTCTGGGTGCCATCATGATATTGGTGTTGCTGGCACTGGTGCTGATGCTGGGTGTCACGGGCTGGATGATGGGGCAGGATGCCTGGTTCGGCGATGAGCGTATCGAAGCCCTGCATGGCGGTCTGGCGAACGGTTTGCTGGCGGCGGCCGGGCTGCACATCGTGGCGGCCATGCTGATGAGTTGGCTAAGCCGGACAAATTTGATTCGGGCAATGATTACCGGGGTCAAGACGTTCCCGAAAAAAACGGACTAAGCTGGCACTATCGTCAGTGAGGAAAGGCAGTCATGCGAGTCGTGTTGATAGAAGACGATGCGCTTATCGGGGATGGCATAAGCACGGGGCTTGGGCAACTGGGTTTTACGGTGGATTGGTTTACCGATGGCAAGCAGGGTCTGGCGGCCTTGTGTGATGTTCCCTACGATGCCGCGATTCTCGACCTGGGGTTGCCGGGGATGGATGGCATGCAGGTCTTGGCCGAATGTCGGGCCCGTGGTGTTGAGTTGCCCATTCTGGTCTTGACAGCCCGCGATGCCATTGCTGACCGGGTTAGCGGTCTGGATGGCGGTGCCGATGATTATCTGGTCAAACCCTTTTCGTTGGCCGAGGTGGCGGCGCGCCTGCGTTCGCTGCTGAGACGCCGCCATGGCCAGAGTCAGCCGGTTTTGCGGCACGGGGCCGTTACGCTATGGCAAGCCGCGCGGCGCGTCGAGTGCGGCGAGACTGTCATCGAGCTGACGACCCGCGAGTTTGATCTATTGGAGCTGCTGATGCTGAATCGCGGCAGAGTCATGCCCCGTTCACTGCTGGAAGAAAAGTTATATGGCTGGGACAAGGATGTCGAAAGCAATGCCGTGGAGGTTCATGTGCACCACCTGAGAAAGAAACTGGGCAGTCGCTTCATTCGTACCGTACGCAGTGTGGGCTATACGGTGGGGGATGAGGAATGAGCCTGCAGCGCCGTTTGGTGTTGACCATTCTCTGCGTTGCGCCCTTGCTCTGGCTGATGTCGGCTGGCGTGGCGACGTGGCAGACGCACCGCTCGGTGGACGAGTTGTATGACTCGCAACTGACCTTGTTTGCCCGGCAGTTGTTGGCCGTGGATATCGAACATGATGGGGATGATGGCGCCTCCTTGCCGCGAACCCGCAAGCTGATTCGCGGAGGCAATCGTGGTCATGGTGATGAAGATGATCTGGGTCTGGCCGTTTGGGATGCTTCCGGGAAGCTGTTGATCTCCGATGGGGGGCGACATCATTTCGAGTTTTCTCCCGACAAGCGCGGGTTCTACAGCGAACAGGATCGCTACCACGACTGGCGGGTGTTCTATCTACCGTCACCCGATGGTGAAAAGTTTGTGGCCGTCGGACAGCGCGACCATTTGCGTCACGGGGCCGTTCGCCATGTAGTGCTGGCGCAATTGTTCAGTTGGTTGTTGCCCTTGCCGCTGCTGGTCGGTTTACTGGTGTTTGGTGTCCGGCGTGCGCTGGCACCGGTCAGGCAGTTGGGCAGCGAACTGGCGGCGCGGCGCATCGATGATCATCAAGCGGTGTCTACCCGGGTACCGGACGAACTGACTCCGCTTATCGATGCTCTCAACCAGTTGTTTGCACGTATTGCAGAAACCTTGAACAAGGAGCGGCGCTTTACCTCGGATGCCGCCCATGAGTTGCGCTCGCCGCTGACCGCCCTGCGGGTCCAGGCGGAAGTGGCGCGTTTGGCCTCCGATCCGGCCGTTGCCAACCGGGCGCTGGATCAATTGATGCTGGGGATTGATCGGGCGGGACGACTGATCGAACAACTCCTCGCTTTGTCGCGGCTGGATCGACAAGGTGAAGGCCTGTCACTGGAAAAGATTGACTGGGGCCGTGTGGTGGCCGGACTGACCGGCGGCGTGCTGTGCAGTGCCGATCCTGAGGGCAATCGCTTGCATTGCGAGTGGTGTTGCGACCCGGCTCAGGTCTTGCCGTTGGCAGGCGATGAAACGCTCATTTCATTGATGCTCAGAAATCTGCTCGACAACGCGCTCAAGTACTCGCCGGCTGAGGGGCGCGTGACATTGCGTCTTGAGGCGCACCAGATAGCGGTACTGGATGAAGGCGAGGGTGTCGGTAGCGACGCGCTGGAGCGGATACGCGAGCGTTTCTACCGTCCTCCCGGACAGACAGTACCCGGCAGCGGGCTGGGTTTATCTATCGTCGAGGAAGTCGCGCGCTTGCACGGATTGTCCTTGCAATTGGGCAACCGGCCGGAAGGGGGCTTCATCGCTTCTTTGCAGCCTGCGACAAAAGGTCACATTCCCGAAGCGTCCGCCAAGGACTAAGCTTTCATCACGCCTTCTCCAAGGGCAAGGGGCCGGAACAGAGTCCGGCCCCCTTTTTTTGCTAGTCGTGCCAGATTTTAGGAACGCGCGGCGCTACGGCACACATCAGTTCGTAGGACAAGGTGCCTGCCAGTGCGGCGACCGTGTCCAACCCCACCTGCTTGCCCCACAACTCGACTCGGCTGCCCACACCGCAGTGCGGCAAATCCGTCAGGTCAACGGTGAGCATATCCATCGACACCCGTCCCACCAACCGCGACAACTGGCCATCGATCGCGACCGGAGTACCATTCGGTGCAACGCGCGGATAGCCATCGGCATAGCCGCACGCCACCACGCCGATACGGGTGGTCTTGTCAGCCGTGAAGCACGCGCCATAACCTAATGATTCACCGCGCTGTAGCGTCTGTTCGGCGATAATGGAGGCACTGAGCGTCATGGCGGGATGCAGGCCTAATTCCTGCGCGCTCTTGCCTTCGAGCGGAGAGCATCCATATAGACAGAGTCCGGGCCGGACAATCTCGCCATGCGTTTCCGGAAAACCGAACAGTGCCGCCGAGTTTGATGCGCTGACCGGTAGGCCGCTGGCACTGGCCAACGGTGCAAATCGCGCCCATTGCGCATGCGGGCCGCGAGCATCATCGGCGGTGGCGAAATGCGTCATGATGGCGCCAAGGCGCATGCCAGGGTGGGCCTGCAGTCGAGCCTGAGCGGCGGCGGCCTCTTCGGGACGAAATCCGAGCCGGTTCATGCCGCTGTTGATTTTGAGCCAGCCTTCCACCGCGAGTCCATCGGGCAGGGAGTCCAGCCAGTCCAGTTGTTGCCGGCAGTGAAATGCTCCGCCGACCGAGTGACGGGCCATGCCCTCCAGCTCTTCGGGGCTGAAGGCACCTTCCAGAAGGACCAGCGGGTTGCGAATGCCTGCATTACGCAGGGCGATGGCGTCCTCAAGGCGCAGCAGGGCGAAGCCGTCGGCCACCGGTGCCAGGGCACGGGCAACCGCTTCGGCGCCATGGCCATAGGCATCGGCTTTGATAACGGCAAAGGCTTTGGCGCGAGGGGCCAGAGAACGGGATAGCAAGTAATTGTGGCGGATGGCAGTCAGATCAATATCCGCGCAGATTGGGCGAGTCATGTTAAATGGTGTCAAGGATAGGTGTGATATTATAGGCCCCTGTTGTTGAACTCGGATAACGCCGCCGCGTCACAAACGTCAGTATGGGAGACAGAAACCGGTCAGGCGGTTCACCATGGATACACTGCAGATACTTCTAGATTATTTTACCGGCTACGGTTACCAGGCGGTTTTCATCGTGTTGCTGGTCAGCGGCTTCGGTGTTCCTATTCCCGAAGACATCACGCTGGTGGCGGGGGGAGTGATCTCCGGCCTCGGGCATACCAATGTGCACATGATGTTTCTGGTCGGCATGGTTGGCGTGCTGCTGGGCGACGGCGTGATGTTCGCCATCGGCCGGATCTACGGTGAACGGGTGCTGCAGTTTCGGCCGATTGCGCGAATCCTGACCCCGGAACGCTTTGCCGGCGTGCAGGAAAAGTTTTCCAGATACGGGCACTGGGTGTTGTTTGTGGCCCGCTTCCTGCCGGGCTTGCGCTCGCCCATCTTTATCACCGCCGGGATGACCCGACGGGTTCCCTACTGGCGCTTCTTGTTGATGGACGGCTTTGCGGCCCTGATCTCGGTGCCGGTATGGGTCTATCTTGGTTACTTTGGCGCGGCCAATCTCGACTGGCTGATGACCTGGGTGCATCGTGGCCAGAGCGGTATTTTGATTGTCATCGCCATCCTGCTGTTGACCAGTTACATGCTGTACCGCCGCCGCAAGAAATGCGCCGTGGCCGCCAGCGGCGACGCCGTGAACCAAACCCCCGACGAACGCCGCTGACACGACGCGCTTAGTCGACCTGCAGTAGTTCCACTTCGAATACCAGCGTGGCGTTAGGCGGAATCACTCCGCCGGCGCCGCGTGCGCCATAGCCGAGCGAGGCCGGGATGGTCAGTTTGCGCTTGCCGCCGACTTTCATCCCCTGTACACCCTGATCCCATCCCTTGATGACATGGCCGGCACCCAGCGGGAAGCTGAACGGCTGGAAACGATCCTTGCTGGAGTCGAATTTTTTGCCATCGGTCAGCCAGCCGGTGTAATGCACGGTCACTTCCTTGCCAGCCAGTGCTTCATCACCTTCACCAGTCACCAGATCTTCGATAATCAGTTCTGTCGTCATTCGTCGAGTCCTTCTCGTTACAGATAATTCACGATCCGGCATTGTAGCAGCGCTCAATCTGGATTTGTGTTTTCTGTTCAATTGCTTATAACAAGAAAAAATGCGCTCTTTTCGTGCAGCACAACAGTCTGTAAAAAGGGAACAAAGACATGGACATCACACACCAGACTTCCACCGACCATCCGGTTGTTCGTCACGTCATGCCGTCCTACGCCTTGCGCTGGTTGCGCCTTGGCTGGCGGGACATGAAAAGGGCTCCTGCCGATACCCTGTTTTACGGGGCGGTTTTCGTCGCAATGGGTTATTTCCTTTCCTATTACTTCTCCGCCGCTCCCGAAGTGGTCATTTCGCTTGCTACCTTGTTCTTGCTGGCAGGGCCATTTCTCGCGATCGGTTTGTACGATCTGGCCCGGCAGATAGAAGCCTTCGACGGTCAGGGACGTCCCTCCCTGTTGCATAGCATGTCGGCCTGGAGGGGGAATATCCAGGCCTTTTCCTTGTATGCGGTCTTGCTGGCGGTCGTGGTCTTCGCGTGGTTCCGGGTCTCCTTGTTGATGTTTGCCCTGTTCTACGAGACGGCGGCACTGCCTTCGGTGGGCGATATCGTCAACAATGCCTTCCTTCCGGAAAACTTCTCGTTCTTGCTGGCCTATTTCGGTACCGGCTTGCTGTTCGCTCTGGTGGTTTTTGCCTCGAGCGTGGTGGCCATACCGATGATGCTGGACAAGGAGGCCGATACGATAACGGCGGTGGTCAATAGTTTTCAGGCCGTGTACAAGAACCTGCTGACGATGGTGGTGTGGGCCGCTATGATTGTGCTGTTGACCGCGATAGGTTTTGCAACGCTGTATATCGGACTGATTGTTACCGTTCCCCTGATTGGTCTGGCCAGCTGGCATGCCTATCGCGATCTGGTTTCCTACCAGTGAACGAATAGACAGGCCAACGTGACACTATCCATTGTATTTCTTGACCGGGACAGCTTGCCTGTCCCGCTTCCCGCTCCTTCCTTCGAGCACTCCCTTGTCGAGTATCCGTTAACGGCGCGTGATGACATCGTGGCACGTTGTTGTGGAGCCGATGTCATCATCAGCAACAAGGTTGCGATTGATGATGCGCTGCTCGATGCCTTGCCCGGCTTGCGCATGATTGCCATTGCCGCGACCGGCTATAACCACATCGATGTGGCTGCCTGCCGGCGTCGCGGCATTGCCGTCAGCAATGTGCGTCATTACGGCGATGAAACGGTGGCGGAGCATGCTTTCATGCTGATGATGGCGCTGAGCCGGAATTTACCGGCCTACCAACGTGATGTCGCTGCCGGTATTTGGGAGAACTCGACGAGTTTTTGCCATTTCGGCGCTCCCGTCCGGGATCTGGCCGGATCGGTGCTGGGGATCATCGGGCGCGGCGGGATCGGTAATGCCTTGGCCGATCGCGCCAGGGCATTTGGCATGACGGTAGTGTTCGGGGAGCGTAAAGGGGCAGCCGGGGTCCGGGAGGGCTATGTCGCCTTCGAGGAAGTGCTGGCGCGCTCGGATGTGCTGTCCTTGCACTGCCCGTTGAATGAAGGCACCCGCAATATGATTGCCCAACCCGAGTTGATGGCCATGAAGCCGGGGGCTCTGCTGATCAATACCGCACGGGGTGGCATTGTCAACGAGAGTGATCTTGTCGCCGCCCTGAAGTATGGTCAATTGGGCGGGGCCGGTTTTGATGTGCTGAGCGTTGAACCGCCGGATAGTCAAAATCCGCTACTCAAAGCCCGCTTGCCCAATTTGATCGTGACACCGCATATCGGCTGGGCCAGTGGGGCGGCCATGGGGCGGTTGGCAGGTCAGGTCGTTGCGGCTATCGAAGCCTGGCACCGTGGTGAGTCACTGAACCGCGTTGACTAAGCCGGTATGGGAAGAGGCCGGCGCGAGCTTCATGCTCAGTCGGGCAAGTCCTGGGGATTGAGCCGTGCGTTCTCTTCCTCTCCTTGCCCAAGCTGCTTACGGATCGCCGTGATGTAGATGTTGACATCGGGTTCGCCACCATTGCGCTGGGCATGCCAGATCATTTCCGCCAGACACTCCATGATGGCATGCTGTGCGGCGTGTTCGTCGCCAAGGCGCAAGGCCAGTTGGGCGTACAGGGAGCGGATGCCGAACGGCTGGTCGATAGAGCGCTGCTCTTCGATGGCCATGTGCAGGCTCATGTGCAAAAAGGGATTGCTCTGTCCCATTTCCGGGGTCCATTCCTGTTCCAGAAACGTCTCTGGATCATCCATGATGTAGTGATACTCAGGATGAACTATAAGAATGGATAACACGATGGTTTCCAGATCGGTCAGGGGCGTGCCGGCACGATGTTTTTTCCAGGTGTCGAAGAAAAAGCGTCGGGCGTCCTGGCGGCTGGGATTGAACATGGCTATATACTTGAGTGAATAACTCGGGATTCGACATTATACGCGACGGAGACCTTCCATGCCCACGCTACCGAATTTTCTGCTGGATTATCCGGATGGCAGTCATCTTGATCTGAGGCAACTGCAGGGTCGGGTCATGCTGTTCGTCAATACTGCCAGCGAGTGTGGTTACACTCGTCAGTATGCCGGCTTGCAGGAGCTGTATGATTTGTTCGGACCGGACCAGTTGGCGGTACTGGCGTTCCCGTGCAATCAGTTCGGGCAACAGGAGCCGGGGGATGATCACACCATCGCGGCGTTTTGCCAAAGCCGCTTTGCCATCCGTTTTCCGGTGCTGTCGAAGGTCGATGTGAATGGCCCGGGAGCGCATCCGCTATGGCGTTGGTTGACGCTAGCCGATAGTGAATGGCCCCAGCCGGTGAAGTGGAACTTCACCAAGTTTCTGGTCGATACGCGCGGGCGGCTGGTCAAACGTTATGAACCGGCTGTCGAGCCGTGGGAGCTGGTCGAGGATATTCGCGCCTTGCTCCCTTCCCGCAGCTGAATCAACGGCGCAAGAAAATAATATCCCACACCCCGTGGCCCAGGCGGATGCCACGGGCTTCGAATTTGGTCAGCGGACGGTAGTCAGGGCGCGGTGCATACCCCTCGTCAACCGAGTTGCCAAGTCCTTCGGTGTTCGAGAACACCTCAAGTATCTGCTGTGCGTATTCTTCCCAATCGGTGGCCGCGTGCAAATACCCGCCCGGCTTGAGTTTGCGGGTCAGTTTGCCGATCAGCTCAGCCTGAATCAGGCGGCGTTTGTGATGGCGCTTTTTCGGCCACGGATCCGGGAAGAAAATATGTACGCCATCCAGCGAACCATCGGCCAGCATGGTGTCGAGAACTTCCACGGCATCATGGCGGATCAGGCGCAGGTTGGTCAGTTGTTTTTCTTCAATCAGCTTAAGCAGGTTGCCGACGCCCGGCGAGTGGACTTCGATGCCCAGATAGTCTTTATCTGGATTCGCCGCGGCAATCTCGGCCGTTGCACCACCCATGCCGAAACCGATTTCGAGAATTTTGGGGGCTTCGCGTCCGAAGGTTGCTGCGAGGTCAAGGGATTCCGGCCGGAACTCCACGCCCCAGCGCGGCATGCCTTCGTCCATGGCTCGTTTCTGGGCAGCAGAAAGGTGCCCTTGTCTGAGCACGAAACTACGGATATGTCGTTGAAAAGCCGGGTTTTCCATGATTGCCTGTTGCTGATTCTAAAAAACGCTCGATGTTACCTAAATTCCTGCCGTGAGGCGAGTTTCTCCGGCCTCGCAGGCCAATTCCCGTAGAAAGTGGTGAACGGTGGGATAGCGCAAGGTGACCCCGAGCTCTGCCAGTCTGGCGTTGCGTATGCGGCGGGATTCCGCCATGAATGACCATTGTTCGGCGCTGACCAGCCGGCGAACTTCTTCGCGGGGGGCTCTTGGCAAGCGCGGTTCTCCGAGTGCATCGGCAAGTCCGTCGTACCACTCGCCCATGGGCAAGGGCAGGTCATCACAGGCGTTGTAGATGCGGAATCCGTTGACCCGCTCCAATGCAGCTATGACAATCGTCGCCAGATCATCGGCGTGGATATGATTGCTGATGCTGTCTTCGCCGGCCATGATCAGGGGGCTGCGACTGGCGAACCGGCTCAAGGGCAAGCGCTCCCGGGCATAGATGCCGGGTGCACGCAGGATGGCGACATGACAACCCGTTCGCTGCGCGAATTGCCGTAACTGTCGTTCGGCATCCAGCCGCCGCAACGCTCTTGCACTGTTTGGGGCGGGTTGGGAGGCTTCATCGCACCACTGCCCAGCGGTATTGCCATATACACCGGTTGTACTGATATAGATCAACCTATGTGGTATAATTGCCGTTTTTGTTATTGCGGACAACAACTTGCGTAAGCGCAGGTCGTGTGTTCCGTCGTTCGGTGGCGGGGCGCAGTACACTACGGCATCGGCAAGCCCGGCGATCCGGGAGAGTGATGCCTTATCGTCCAGATCCGCCTGAACAGGGACGGCGCCCAGCGCTCGTACGGTGTCGCTGGTTTCCGGGCGCCGGGACAGAGCCAGACACCGCCACCTTTGTGTCAGACGAGGCAGGGCCCGTTGGGCGACATCGCCGGATCCGGCTATGAGTAATGTTCGCATACTGTGCATTCTAGCAAGCTTCAAGGTAGAGATAGAAAAATGACGTGTCAGGTCAAAGTGCTCCCGAGCGGGCATACATTTACAGTCGAAGACCATGAAACCATTCTGGAGGCCGGTCTGCGTCAAGGTCTCGGGCTGCCGTATGGCTGTCGTGACGGTGCCTGTGGTGCATGTCGCGGCAAAGTGGTGGAGGGGGACGTCGATCATGGTAGTTACCAGTCGGGTGCCTTGAGCGAGCAGGACAAGGTTCAGGGCTATGCCCTGTTTTGCTGTGCGCGCCCCAAGGGGGATATCGCCATCGAGGTGCGGGAAGTCACCGGCATGGGCGACATTCCGGTCAAGACCCTGCCATGCCGCGTCGAGAAAATCGACAAGATTCATGATGTCGCGATTCTCAAACTGAAGTTGCCGGTTTCCGAGCGCTTGCAATTCCGTGCCGGCCAGTACATCGATATCCTGATGAAAGATGGCAAGAAGCGGAGCTTCTCCATCGCCAATGCGCCGCATGAAGAAGGGTTTATCGAGTTGCACATTCGCCACCAGCCGGGGGGCAGCTTTTCCGAGTACGTTTTCACGACGATGAAAGAGCGCGAGATCATGCGCTTCAAGGGTCCGCAAGGGACGTTTTTCCTGCGTGAAGACTCGGACAAACCGATCATTTTCGTTGCCAGCGGCACTGGTTTTGCACCGATCAAGGGCATTGTCGAACACGCCCGGCAGATCGGTTTGAATCGTGAAATGGTGTTGTACTGGGGAGCGCGTACCAAGGCTGATCTGTATATGGCCGGACACGCTTCTGAATGGCAGGCCGGCATGCCCAACTTCACCTTCATTCCGGTGCTCTCCGATGCCTTGCCCGAAGATGCCTGGCAGGGACGTACCGGGTATGTTCATGAGGCGGTGTTGGCGGATTTCGACAGCCTGGCCGGGTATCAGGTGTATGCCTGCGGGGCTCCGGTGATGGTTGAAGCGGCGCATCGCAGTTTCATCGCCGAGCGTGGCTTGCCCGAAGACGAGTTTTATTCCGACGCATTCTTCCTGTCGAAAGATGCAGCGCCCAAGGCCTGATAGAGACAGCATCCCAAACAAAGCGGTTCGCAACAGCGAGCCGCTTTTTTTATGGTTAAGCCACAGATAATGGCATCAGCATGTCATTTGACTCACGTCAAAGACCCTATATTTCATACGGTTAATATGGCATCAGTTTGAGACGGCGATGTTTGCCTCTCGTAAATTTAATGCATAGGGATCACCCGACGCGTAGACCCGATGGAGGAAAGAATCATGAGTCTGATGGCCGAACTAATGTCCGACGATGTGGGCTTGTTGAGCCTGATTACCATTGTGGTTGCCTCGGTTGTGGTGCTTGGCTGTATCTGGATCATTTACCGTAAGGTCATGAACGATCCTGTTGATGGACGCAAGGGGGACGGTGATACGACTCCCAAGCCAGGTGTGTGACGACTGTTGTAAATGTGTTTTCCTTTTGATGTGTGTGTTGTTTGTGAGGATACGGTGGTGGGCTGTATCCTCCTTTTTTTTCCTGCCAGTCGACCTCAATTCTGTGGCGACTTCTAAATCCTCCTCCTGAATTCATCCTCTGGCTGTTTTATGGAATTATTGTTTGCGTTGGTATGAGATAGTCCATCGGCTATCTATGTGGAGCAATGCAATGTGGAGTCTCAGTAAAGGCCCGATGACATTTTTGGTAAACCTCGGTAACTCTAACAGTCTGCCCAAGCAAGGACTTGCACCGATGGGCGTCAGGCAGTCGACGGCATTGCCCTCAACGGCTGGCGAGTCGACAAGTCAATCGGGTGTGTCTTCCTTCATCAATAAGTTGCTGGGTGTGGCTGGAAAGTGTTTCGGTCACGAGAAAAACTCCCGGACGTGGCAAATCAGTGAGCCAACCGTCATGGAGTCCAAGCTTAAGAATTGGAATCCTGAATGGGGAAAAAAACAACTGTTGGAGTCGCTGAAGAAGGATTCGACTCTGGCCGAGTATTGCCTTAAGGCGGAAAACCGGGATCAGCTGGTGGTCACGTATCTGATGCACCTTGGCCAACGGGCATTCGAGCATCATTTCGACAAGTATTTCGACCAAAAAGTCACCCGGCCACCGGAGATCTCCAACGAACAGTGGAAAAATAAGCGTGCTGAAATCCGGCGCGGGCTGGGCGAACAGGCCTGGGATGCGCTTGGAACATTGCTGGCCGAACATCCGTTAGCGGCTGTGCTGAAAAATCAAAACGTGGATACATTCATGGATCTGGCCACGCATTCTTTGCATACGCTTGCAACGACCTTGAGCGGCAAGTTGTATGACAATTCGGCTGAGGGCGTCTGGCCCGGTGGTGAAGACGCAGCCGTCCTTGAGCAGTTGATCGTGTCGGTATGTAATGCCTATTGTCAGGAGATCTGGCGCGAGATGAAGCCGGTCAACTACCCGGATGTTTATAGTCATATAACAGCGAATCTGGAGAAGGGGGAGCTGGATGAGCTGCACGGTGATGTTGTTAGACTGTGAGCGATTTTTGAAAGCGCCATTCACAAGAGAGGTTCATTCTCGCGAGTTGATCCTCTCGGTGAATCCGCATGCTGCTTACGGCCCCTCTTCCAGGCATTTTGTGCCACGTAAAGTGTTCCTCGTCTTGGCCTGATTCGCGGTTCAGTTGCCTTGGCCGGGTAAGAAACTGTGTTGAACATCCCGATAGGCCTAAAGGCACTGGGAGGATGGCTGCAGCTGACTCGAAGAGTTCGCTGATGAGAGGCCTGATATGGGTTGGTCACCACGTTGGACATTCCTCGAGGCAAAGTAGCACGGAGCTGAAACCCGCGTCAGACACAGCGAGTGCGTCGCAACGGATGCCGTTTGATTCCCCCGAGTTATTGAACCTGTTGCAGGATAAGGTCGCGCAATCTCTGGCAACGTTGGAGCTCGAGGCGGAGGCTCGGGCTCAGGGGGAGGCTAAGGGTTTTGCCGGCGATCTGCTCGAACAGCACTGCCTGTACCTGCTGGCTTGCAAGTCCAGTGAAGTCGCTCGTGAATGGTCGCTCGCCGATACCGAACGGAATAAATGGCTGGAAAGCGTGTTCAATCGCATCTCTTTAGAGACGGACCCCCATCCTCTGTGCAAAAGGATACTTGATAAAAAAGAACTTGCCGGTAGAGATATCAAGAGTGCGCTGATTGGCGTAGTCGAGACGGCCTACAACACTCTGGCTAAAAATCAGTGTAACCGTGTGATGAATTCACCGCTGGCCAGTGCTCGCCTCGTGGATCGCCAAGCTTACCGTCAGCTGATGCTGACCGTTGCCTATGCAGCAGCAGATGAACTGTGCCGTCGCTATTATCAGCGCGGTTTGCCCTCGGGTATTCCAAGAAAGATCGATGGTTCCATTCTGTCCCTATGACGAAAAACCGACACCCTGGTTGCGTTGAATAAAAGATACCTTGCATCGCAAGGTATCTTTTATTATATTGGCCATATGAGTGCGTTGAAGGGGTCAAATAATATCGACCCTTGCAATGCAAGGTACAGTGTAATGTTCACTAGATAGGGTATGATCATGAAAAACGTTTGGATTGCTTCATTTGCCTTGGCTGCGCTGGTGTCGGTGTCCTTTTTCCTGATCTTGTCGATGAAGGTCGAACAGGCGCTGGTGCCGAATGTTGCCGTGCTGGATCGTGCCATCAGCTGCCGCAGTGACGGTGGTGCGCTCGCGGAACGCAAGGTGCTGATTTGCGGTACAGGCGGCACGGCGGACACGATGGCAAAAATGGATGCGTCGACGACTATGGCGCGTTCAGAGCCCACCGGGAGCACGCACAAGGCAAATGGCTGAGCAGAATGCACTTCATGCCTATATCATGTTGCAGGGCATGACAAAGTGATGGAAGATCAAAAGGCCGGGACTTATGAAAACACAATTAAAAAAGGGAACGCTGGATATGTGCGTTCTTGCCATCCTCGCGCATGCGGACAGTTATGCCTACGAAATTGTCAGCACGCTGGCGGCCACCATGGATATCAGCGAGGGAACCATCTACCCCTTGATGAGACGGTTGCAAAACGAGGCATGGGTGAAAACCTATCTGGTCGAGTCATCCTCGGGACCATCGCGAAAGTACTACCAGCTGACCGATGCCGGCCGCAGTGAGCTGACGACCATGCGTCGAGAATGGCGTGAATTTGTTGCCGAAGTGGGAAGTGTGCTGGGAGACCCTCCTGCTGCAGGAAAAGATAACACTCAGGAACCATCAAAATGAACGAAAAAGCGTTTCTGTCCGCCCTTGAGCAAGGGCTCCGGGGATTGCCGTCCGAGGAGGTTCGCGAAATTCTCGTGGACTATCAGGAATACTTCCGCGATGCAGCCGAAGCCGGTCGCAGCGAGGATGAGGTCGTTGCGTCGCTGGGGGACCCCGCCAAGCTCGCCAAAGAACTGCGGGCCCAGGTACGTTACCGGCAATGGGAAGAAAACAAGTCTTTCCGGTCGCTGTTCCGGGTCATGGTCGCCGTGGCCGGACTGGGGCTGGTCAATTTCCTGTTGGCGATACCCTTCATGGTGTACCTGTCGTTGCTGACGGCCGGCTGGGTTACCGCCGTAACCTTTTTCGGCATCGGCCTGTTTTTGCTGTGCATCGGCGCGGCACACGGCTTGACCGGTTGGCCTGAGCTGGGGGTCAATCATCGCTGGATTCAGGAAGGCACCATCACCTTCTCGGCGGCTGAGGATGGACAGGAAACTTCGCTGGGCGATGATTTCGATCCGAGTGAAGAGGATATGACGGTTTCCCTGCGCAAAGGTGATAGCGTCATTCTTCACTATCGCAACGGTGAAGTGGTATCGCTGACCGGTGGGGAAAACGGTCTCAAGATCGACAGCAGTGGTCCGACCACGCTGAAGGCCGATGCCGACAAGGAAGTGACCTTGCCGAAAAAGCAGATCAAGTCATATCTGCTCAAGGGAGAAGAAGGCGGTTCGATCGAGATGACCTTGGGAGATGCATCGGGAGATGCGGATATTGCCGTGACCTCCAACAAGGGTGATCGCTTCGATGCCAAACTCAAGCACGGAGAATGGCCGGAAATGTCCTTGGTCCAGCCGGAGCATCAGGCGCAACGAGCTGCCGCATCAGATGCCTTTGCCGCTGTGCTGGGTGAGCAGGTCGCGTCCAAGGCGATTTCCAGCGACGCCGCCCAGCGAATTCTGGAGGCGACCGGCAATGCCGCCGGCCATGAGAGAAACATGGTGATTGTTTCCGGTTTCAAAGGGCTGAGTTTGCTCAAGGTGGTGTTGTTGACCGGTGTAGGGCTGTTGCTGTCCGGATTGGTGGGCGTCGTGTTCCTGCTGTGGCTGACGCGCTGGACCTGGCGAGGTATTGTTGCCTTGGTCAAAGCACAGATTGCACTGTTGTCTCCGCGCAACGAGACGTGACCTGACAAGGTTTCGTCAGCCATGCTTCGCTAAAAGGCGGGGCTGGCAGACATAAAAAAAGAGGCAGACCCGTGAGGGCTGCCTCTTTGTTTTTTGATCATCGACGAGGGGTCAATGGCCTTCGTAAGAGCATACGGTGAAGACATCCAGTCCAGCCGAACGCACCAGCTCCCCACCGCCCAATTCCGGTAGTTCGATGATGGCGGCGGCCTCGAGAACATCGGCGCCAAGCTTCTTGAGCAGCTTGTAGCCTGCCATCATGGTGCCACCGGTTGCCACCAGGTCATCAATCAAAAGGACCCGGTCGCCGGGCTTGCAGGCATCCGTATGCATCTCGACCGTGGCATTGCCGTACTCGAGCTCGTACTCTTCCTCGACCGTGGTGAACGGTAGTTTGCCCTTCTTGCGAATGGGCACAAAACCGACATTGAGTTCGTAGGCCAGTACCGAGCCGATGATAAAGCCGCGCGCATCCAGACCCGCTACCACATCGACCTTTTCGCTCATGTAACGGTGCACGAAAATGTCGATCAACATGCGGAATGTCTTGGGGTTCTGCAGCAACGGTGTGATGTCGCGAAACATCACACCTTGCTCAGGCCAGTTTGGCACGGTACGGATCCAGCCTTTCAGGTAGCTGGAATAATCAAGATTGCTGAGATTTTCCATACCGTGATTGTAACTCAAAGGAAGAAAGCGAGCTTAAAGATCCACAAAGCGGAGATAACCACGACCGCCGGTTTCAGATCGGAGAAACGACCCGCCAGCAATTTGATCAGCGTGTAGCTGATGAAACCGAAGGCGATACCGTCGGCGATCGAGAAGGTGAACGGCATGGCCAGAGCGGTCATGACGGCCGGGGCGGACTCGGTCAGGTCATTCCATTCGATTTCTGCCAGACCCCGCGCCATCAGCACGGCGACGTAGCACAGGGCAGGAGCGGTGGCGTAGGCCGGAACGGTTTTGGCCAGCGGAGAAAACCACAGGCAGGCCAGGAACAGCAGGGCAACGACGACGGCGGTCAGGCCGGTACGTCCACCGACCGCGGTGCCGGCAGCCGATTCGATATAGGCCGTGGTCGAGGAGGTGCCCATCATGGCGCCTGCCGTGATGGCAACCGAGTCGGCCATCAGGGCGCGCTTCAGACGCGGCAGTTTGCCGTCGCTGTCCAGCAGGCCGGCACGATGCGATACACCGATCAAGGTTCCGGTGGTATCAAACAGATCGACGAAGAAGAACACGAACACCACGCCGAGCAGGCCCACATTCATCGCGCCGTGAAGATCCATCTGCATGAACGTCGGTGCCATGCTGGGTACCGGGGCGACAATGCCTTCGAACTTCGACAGGCCCAGCAGGATCGACAAGCCGGTGACCACCAGAATGCCGATGATGATCGAGCCGTGCACGCGCCGGTATTCCAGCGCGACAATGATGAAGAACCCGAGAATGGCCAGCAGGGTGGATGGTTTGTGGATGTCGCCCAGGGTCAGGTAGGTGGCCGGATGGGCGGCAATCACGCCGGCGTTCTTGAGGGCAATGATCGCCAGGAACATGCCGACACCGGCTGAAATGGCGAACTTGAGCGACTTCGGTATTGCGTTCACAATGGCTTCACGCACCTTGAACAGGCTGACAGCCAGGAACACCAGACCGGAAATGAACACGGCGCCCAGTGCAATTTGCCAGGGCACGTTCATGCCCTTGACGACGGTGAAGGTGAAGTAGGCATTCAGACCCATGCCCGGAGCCAGGGCGATGGGGTAGTTGGCGACCAGACCCATGATGGCGGTGCCCAGCGCGGCGGCCAGACAGGTGGCGACGAACACGGCATTCAGGTCCATGCCGGTACTGGACAGTATCAGCGGATTGACCAGAATGATATATGCCATCGTCAGAAAAGTGGTGAAGCCGGCAATTACTTCGGTTTTTACCGAGGTGCCGTGCTCCTTGAGCTTGAACAGGTTTTCGATCAGCTGCATCGTGGATCGTCCTCAATGGGTGTAAGGATTTGTTGCAAAGCACATAATTTTAAATCGACACATCACGGATCACCTAAATCTTGATGTGAAAATACTTCCCGTCTTAACGAGGGTAGTCGAGTTGTGGTATCCTGAAAAATTACACTTTGATGTGGATGTCTTGCGCATGAAGCAGCCGAACGGGACTATCTTTGTCGTTGTGGCGCCTTCCGGTGCCGGCAAAACATCGCTTGTGGCAGCCCTGCTTGCCGCCGAGCCGGGTATCGACTTGTCGGTGTCTTTCACCACCCGTGCTCCCCGGGTCGGGGAGGTGGATGGCAAAAACTATCACTTCATTGACCGGCAACGCTTCGAGACCATGATCGCCTCCGGTGATTTTGTCGAACATGCCGAAGTGTATGGCAATTACTATGGAACCAGTGCAAGCTGGCTTCAGGAGCGACTTGCCGACGGGCGGGACATTCTGCTCGAAATCGACTGGCAAGGGGCCGAACAGGTTCGTCAGGTGTTTCCGGATGCGGTCAGCGTCTTCATCATGCCTCCCTCCATGGAGGAGCTTGAACGTCGCTTGCGCGGCCGGGCTACCGATAGCGAAGAGGTTATCGCCGGTCGCCTCGCCGAAGCCCGTTCCGAGATCGATAAAGTCGGAAACTATGATTACATTGTGGTGAACGACAATTTCGAGCGTGCCTGCGCCGATCTGATCAGCGTGGTTCGTTCGCAGCGGCTCAAGGGTAGCGCGCAGCGGGTGCGTCATGCCGAGAAACTGGCCCGCATGGGAACGCGGGTTTGACATCGGGTACCACAGCGCGAAATTATTCTTTTTAAGTCATTATTTGCAAGAAAGAGGACAACCATGGCCCGTATTACCGTTGACGATTGTCTGGATCGCATCGAAAACCGTTTTGACCTCACCCTGGCGGCGGCCTATCGTGCCCGTCAGGTTGCCTCCGGTGCGACGTCCTTTGTTGACGCTGGTCGTCACAAGCCGACCGTAGTGGCCCTGCGTGAAATCGCAGCCGGTCATGTCGGCAAAGAACTGCTGAATCGCGGCAAGGCCTGAACGAAAGCAGCGGGTACCCCTTGACCATGAGTGCCGACATCGCTGACGCCATCGATTATGACGTTATTGTTCGCCGCGAGGCTGACGCCTTTTTCGAGGCGGCAGCCCGTTACCTGCGGGCAGAAGATGTCGAACTGTTACGTCATGCGTTTGATGTCAGCCGTGAAGCGCACGAAGGTCAGACCCGCAAGAGCGGCGAGCCTTATATCACCCATCCGCTGGCGGTAGCGACCATGCTTACCGACTGGCGGCTGGATGTGCAGGGCTTGGCCGCCGCTCTCCTCCATGATGTTCTGGAGGATACCGGGGTCTCCAAGCCGACCCTGACCGAGAAATTCGGTAAAACGATTGCCGATCTGGTGGATGGACTCTCCAAGCTGGAGCGTCTGGAATACCAGACCAAGGAAACGGCCCAGGCGGAAAACTTTCGCAAGATGGTGCTGGCGATGGCCCGCGATATTCGCGTCATCATCGTCAAGCTGGCCGACCGCATGCACAACATGCGCACCCTTGATTCCATGCGCGAGGACAAGCGACGACGCATCGCTCTGGAAACGCTGGAAATCTATGCCCCGATTGCCAATCGCATCGGCCTGAACAAGGTCTATCGCGAACTGCAGGACCTGGCGTTTCGCCACCTTCACTACCATCGTTACAATGTGTTGTCCAAAGCGGTCCGTGCTGCGCGCGGCAACCGGCGCGAGGTGGTGAACAAAATCCTTCAGTCGGTGAGTCAAAAGCTGGTTAGCAGCAACCTTGAGGCGGTGATCAAGGGGCGTGAAAAGAATCTCTACAGCATCTACAAGAAAATGCAGGAAAAGCACCTGTCGTTTTCCGAGGTGCTGGACATCTATGGCTTCCGGGTTGTCGTCAATGATATTCCCAGCTGCTATCTGGCGCTGGGTGCCCTGCACAGCCTGTACAAGCCCATTCCCGGCAAGTTCAAAGACTACATCGCCATTCCCAAGAGCAATGGCTACCAGAGTTTGCACACCACCCTGTTTGGCCCTTACGGCACCCCGGTGGAAATGCAGATTCGCACTCGCGAGATGAATCGTATCGCCGAGGCGGGCGTGGCTTCGCACTGGATGTACAAGAGTGGCGATGCCAGTCTGGACACGGCACAGCAGCGCACCCATCAGTGGCTGCAGAGCATTCTCGACATTCAGGCGGAAAGCGATGACGCCGTCGAGTTTCTCGAACATATCAAAATCGATCTGTTTCCCGACGAAGTCTATGTGTTCACCCCCAAGGGCAAGATCATGGTGTTGCCGCAAGGCTCGACGCCGGTAGATTTTGCCTATGCCGTGCATACCGATGTCGGACATCGCTGTATTGCCGCGCGGGTGAATCACTCGCTGGTGCCGCTCCGCACCGTGCTGCGCAACGGTGATACCGTGGAGGTCATTACCTCGACCCAGACCAAGCCGAATCCTTCCTGGCTGACCTTTGTGGCTTCGGGGCGTGCCCGTTCGTGCATTCGCAATTATCTCAAGGGGCTGCAGCGTACCGATGCCGCCGTATTGGGGGAGAAGCTGCTCAAGCAGGCTGTCGGTGCGCTGGCTGCACGTCCCCTGCAGGTCGATGTGGCGCTGGAGGAGGCCTATCTGGCGGACTTCGGCGACAAGCTTGCGACCTTCCGTGACGTGCTGGCTGAAATCGGCGTGGGCAAACTGCTGCCGGTGGTGGTGGCGCGTCGCTTGATCGAACTGGCCGGTGAGCGGCTGGGCGAGGAGTTGCGCGTCGGGCCGGTGACTATTCGCGGGACGGAAGGCGGCGCCGTGCAGCTGTCTTCGTGCTGCAACCCGATTCCCGGTGACGCGATCATTGGCGTGATCATCAAGGGGCAGGGACTGGTGATTCACCGTGGCGAGTGCCCCAATGCCAAGCGTGTCGATCACGACAAGTTGCTGACGGTAAGTTGGGAGGCGCAGAAAGACCGCATGTTCGGGGTCAATGTCAGTGTGCTGGCCCATCATGAGCGAGGCGCCCTGGCGGATATCGCCACGGTGATTTCCCATGCTTCCGCCAATATCGAGAAAGTGGATACCAAGGATACCCATGTGGGTGATGGGTACATCCATATCGATTTCCGCCTGCAGGTCGACAACCTTGCGCACCTGGAAAGAGTGATTGCGGATATCGAGCAACTCGACGTGGTGCAAAGGACCGAGCGGAAATGAGTAAAGTGTTGCAAATCCGCCTCAATGGCGAGTCGCGTCGTTTCGAGGCGGTTTCCACTGTTGCCGAGCTGGTGCAGCAGCTGGAATTGGGTGGCAAGCGTATTGCCATCGAATGCAATGGCGAGATTGTTCCGAAGAGCGCCCATGCCAGTACCGGGCTTGCCGACGGAGACGTGCTGGAAATCGTGGTGGCCGTTGGCGGCGGTTGATGTGCCATGGCCTGACAGGTGTTTTGCGAGGGTGAGAAGCGGTGTCTGACGAATTGATCATTGCAGGAAAATCGTACGCATCCCGACTGTTGGTCGGTACCGGCAAGTACAAGGATTTCGATGAAACGGTGGCCGCGCTGGATGCCTCGGGAGCGGAGATCGTGACGGTCGCCATCCGTCGTGTCAACCTCGGTCAGCATGCCGGCCAACCGAATTTGCTCGACTTTTTACCAAAAAACAGGTATACATTGCTCCCCAACACGGCGGGATGCTATTCCGCCGATGAGGCAATCCGCACCCTGCGGCTCGCTCGCGAGTTGCTTGATGACCATCGCCTGGTGAAGTTGGAAGTGCTGGGCGATCCGACCTCGCTTTACCCGAACGTCCGTGAAACCATCAAGGCCGCCGAGGTGTTGGTCAATGAAGGTTTCGACGTGATGGTGTATACCTCGGATGACCCCATTGCTGCTCGTGAGCTTGAAGCCATCGGCTGCTGTGCAATCATGCCGCTGGCCAGCCTGATCGGTTCGGGTATGGGAATACTCAACCCGTGGAACCTGCAGTTGATCATCAATGAAGCCAAGGTTCCCGTGCTGGTTGATGCGGGGGTGGGTACCGCTTCAGATGCCGCCATTGCCATGGAGTTGGGCTGCGATGGTGTGTTGATGAATACCGCCATTGCGGCGGCGAAAGATCCTGTGCTCATGGCCAATGCCATGAGACTCGCTGTTGAAGCAGGGCGATCGGCCTATCTGGCCGGGCGCATGCCGAAACGTTTTTATAGTGCAACACCTAGTTCTCCATCCGAGGGGGTGATTTCGACAGGCAAACCCGGCGTTTAATGCGCAAGGTCGCCTAGTCAATGTAGTGTCAGGCTTTTACTTGAGCCGCTTTGTTGTTAAAATACCTGTTTCTATCCAGATCAAGCATTTAGCTTCCAGATTTAAGGACACTAAGTAATGCCCCACATTCGTGTAAAAGAGAATGAGCCGTTCGAAGTTGCGATGCGTCGTTTCAAGCGCGCTGTTGAAAAAACCGGTCTGCTGACCGAACTGCGTGCCCGTGAGTTCTACGAAAAGCCGACCACCGAACGCAAGCGCAAGCATGCTGCTGCCGTAAAGCGCCACTACAAGCGCATCCGCAGCCAGATGCTGCCGCCGAAACTGTACTGATACACGTCAGCCAGTTGTGAGCAGGACCGCAGGAACTCCCTGCGGTTTTGCCATTTGTACTTTCCGAAAGTGTAGTTCTGTCCCCGACAGTTTTTCCCTGTGAGTCCGATCATGAGTCTCAAAGTCCGTATCAGTGACGACATGAAGGCGGCGATGAAGGCCCGCGAAAGCGAGCGTTTGGCCACTATTCGCCTGTTGATGGCCGCCATGAAGCAAAAAGAAGTCGATGAGCGCATCGAGCTGGATGATGCCGCAATCATTACTGTCATCGACAAAATGCTCAAGCAGCGCCGCGATTCCGTTACCCAATACGAGGCCGCAGGTCGCCAGGATCTGGCTGACAAGGAAAAATTCGAGATGGACGTGTTGACGGGCTATTTGCCCGAACCGCTCACGGACGCCGAGTTGGACGCCATGATCGCCGATGCCATTGCCGCGACCGGTGCGGCTTCCATGCAGGATATGGGCAAGGTGATGGGGGTGGTTCGCCCGCTGATGGCTGGACGGGCCGACATGGCCGCGGTGTCCACCCGTATCAAGGCAGCTCTCAACCGCTGACCATACGGTGATTCCGCAGGATTTCGTCGACCAGCTGCTGTCCCGCGTCGACATCGTCGACGTGGTGGACAGGTATGTACCGCTGAAGAAGGGAGGCCAGAATTATCTGGCCTGCTGTCCGTTTCACAAGGAAAAATCACCGTCATTCACGGTGAGTCCGACCAAACAGTTCTATCATTGTTTTGGGTGCGGTGCCCACGGTTCGGCCATCGGTTTCGTGATGGAGTACCAGGGTCTGGGCTTTGTCGATGCGGTACGGTTGCTGGCTGAAGGTGTGGGCCTGCAGGTGCCTCAGGAATCACGGGTCAATCAGGAAGCGGCCCGTGTTGCACGGGAAAAGCAGCTTACGTTGGAAGATGCGCTGCAGCGAGCGGCGGTCTACTACAAGCAGCAGCTGAAAGCCGCTCCCAATGCCATTCGCTACTTCAAGGAGCGTGGCGTAACGGGAGAAGTGGCGGCACGGTTCGGCCTCGGGTATGCGCCGGGCGAGTGGCAGAATCTCGAGACGGTGTTTCCGCAGTATCAGGATGACAAGCTGGTCGAGAGCGGTCTGGTGATTCTTCATGAGGAAGGACGCCGTTATGACCGTTTCCGTGATCGGGTCATGTTCCCGATCCGCAACCAGCGTGGCGCCATCATCGGTTTTGGTGGTCGAGTGCTGGGCAAGGGTGAGCCCAAGTATCTGAACTCGCCGGAAACGCCGCTGTTTGAAAAAGGCCGTGAGCTGTACGGTTTGTATGAAGCGCGGCAGGCTATCCGAGAAAAGAACCGGGTCCTGGTCGTTGAAGGTTATATGGACGTGGTGGCCCTCGCCCAGTTTGGCGTAGGGTATGCGGTAGCGACACTGGGTACGGCGACAACGGGTGAGCATGTCAGGAAACTGATGCGTCACGCCGATGCCGTTTACTTCTGTTTCGATGGCGATGCCGCCGGCCAAAAGGCCGCCTGGCGTGCGCTGGAAAACAGTTTGCCGCAGTTGGTGGACGGCAAGGCACTGCATTTTTTGTTTTTGCCGGAAGAACATGACCCGGATAGTTTTATCCGGGCAGAAGGCCCCGAGGCATTCGAGGGTCTGCTGGAAACGGCCAGTGTGCCGCTTTCCGCCTATTTTACCCGCGAGCTGACACGCCGCGTGGACATGACTTCGCCGGAAGGGCGCGCGGACCTGATTAAACAGGCGGCACCTCTTTTGGCGCAGATAGCCGCTCCGGTATTGGGTTTCATCATCAAAAAACGTCTGGCAGAGCTTGCCGGGATCGACGTCGACGAGTTCGACATGCTGATGGGACACAAGAAACCCGAGCGCAAGGGGCGGCGCGAGTACCGCGTGCCTCCCGAGTCGCAACGGCAATTCAGTACATCGCTGATTCGCAAGCAAATAAAATGGCTGCTGATGAACCCTTCGTGGTGTAGCGATGTCCAATTGCCGGATAGTCTGACGTTGTCAGACGAACTGGCCTGTTTTGCAATGCTCGCCGAACGAGCCGATGAACACTCCACGGAGCCCACGCCGGCCCAATTGGTGGAAAGTGTGCGCGGCACGCCCTTCGAGGGCCTGGTAGACAGCATTCTGCAGCAGGCCATGCAGGATCCGGAAGAATTTGCATCACCCGCCGAGGAAGCACGGGAACAATTCCGCGATGGCAATGCACGATTGTTGCAGTTGCTCAGGGAAGCCGAGCTGGAACGACTTAAATTCAAGTCACAGGGTGAGCGTTTGACACCGGAAGAATCGCAGCTGATGCGCGAGTTGTTGTTGCGTCCCGATCGGGGCTGACAACCACTTCATGCAGCGGTGGTATGATCAACTGTTTTTTTCGGCTTTTTTTAGCAGGAAGCGAAATGGCGGCCTCTCCCGAGAATCAAAAAGACCAACAGGCTAACGAACAAGGTTCCTTGAGCCTGGAAGAACAGCGTAAACGGCTGCGTCAGCTGATTGCGCTGGGCAAGGAGCGGGGTTATCTCACCTACGCTGAGATCAATGACCACTTGCCGGAAGATGTCTCCGACGCAGAGCAGATCGAAAATATTGTAACCATGATTTCCGGTTTGGGAATCCAGGTTTACGATGAAGCGCCCGATGCCGACACCTTGCTGATGTCGGACGCAACACCTGCTGTGGCCGATGAAGATGCCGTTGAAGAAGCCGAAGCGGCTCTTTCCTCGGTAGATTCCGAATTTGGCCGCACGACCGACCCGGTGCGTATGTATATGCGCGAAATGGGTTCGGTCGAGCTCCTGACGCGTGAAGGCGAAATTGAAATCGCCAAGCGCATCGAGGATGGCCTCAAGCACATGATTCAGGCGATCTCTGCCTGTCCCGGCACCATCGCTGAAGTACTGGAATTGATGGAGCGTGTCGCCAGGGAAGAAATCCGTGTCGACGAAGTGATCGACGGGATTATCGATCCGGATGCCGAAACGGAAGAAGGCTTGCCTTTTGCCGAGCCGGTTGAAGAAGACGAAGATGCGCTGCTGGAAGACGAGGAAGAAGAGGACGAGGATGCAGAGGGCGATGCCGCCGCTGTGTCCAGTGCCAACCTCGAAGAATTGAAGATGCAGGCTCTGGAGCATTTCGCCAACGTTCGTCTGCTGTTCGACAAACTGGTCAAGGAATTGGCCAAGGGTGGAACGCATGGCAAGGGCTATCAGGAACTGCAGGATGCGATTACCGCCGAGTTCATGAATGTGCGTTTCTCGACGCGCCAGATTGAAAGCCTGTGCGAGTCGCTGCGTTCGCGCGTGAATGAAATCCGTACCTTCGAACGCGATATCCAGGATATCTGCGTTAGCCGCGTGCGTATGGATCGCAACCACTTCATCAAGACTTTCCCGGGCAACGAATGCAATACCGCATGGGTTGAGCAGGAAATTGCTGCCGGCAAGCCGTGGTCTGATTTCCTGACCCGCTTCAAGTACGCGATCATCGAGAAGCAGACCAAACTTGCCGACCTGCAAGAGAAGTCGATGCTGTCGATCAAGGAACTCAAAGAGATTAACCGCCAGATGTCGGCGGGTGAGTCCAAGGCGCGCCGAGCCAAGAAAGAAATGATCGAGGCCAACCTGCGTCTGGTGATCTCGATTGCCAAGAAATATACCAACCGTGGTCTGCAGTTCCTGGATCTGATTCAGGAAGGCAACATTGGTCTGATGAAGGCGGTGGACAAGTTCGAATACCGTCGTGGTTACAAGTTCTCGACCTACGCCACCTGGTGGATTCGTCAGGCGATTACCCGTTCCATTGCTGACCAGGCGCGTACCATCCGTATTCCGGTACACATGATCGAGACCATCAACAAGATGAATCGTATCAGCCGCCAGATCCTGCAGGAAACCGGTCGTGAACCGGATCCGGCAGAGCTGGCCGAGCGCATGGAAATGCCGGAAGAGAAGATCCGCAAGATCATGAAGATTTCCAAGGAACCGATTTCCATGGAAACTCCGATTGGTGACGATGATGACAGCCATCTGGGCGATTTCATCGAAGACGCGGTGACGCTTGCTCCGTCGGAAGCGGCCATGTACTCCAGTCTGAAGGATGCGACCAAGGAAGTGCTCGACACTCTGACGCCGCGTGAGGCGAAGGTGCTGCGTATGCGTTTCGGCATCGACATGAATACCGACCACACCCTTGAGGAAGTCGGTAAACAGTTCGATGTGACCCGTGAACGTATTCGTCAGATCGAAGCGAAGGCCC
>JAGLBD010000119.1 GCA_018260425.1 Pseudogulbenkiania sp.
AGGCGGTGAAGGCCATGCCGATACCGGCCAGCAGGAAGGTCAGCAAGGTGGTGGCGATGTGCTTGCGGTCAATGCCGATAGCGCTGCCGGCGGCCGGTGTCGGTGCCGCGGCTGTGGTTGCCGGGCTTGAAGCCGGAGCAGCGGCATTGATCCACTGGCTGGCCTCCCGGGTGGTGGCCAGCGGAGCCTGGGCGGGGGTGTTATCCGTGCTGACCTTGGCCGGCGCTGAGGCCGGCAGGGACTTTGGGACGGATTTGCTCTCGGCCGGTTTGGTGATCGTGGCGGCCGGAACCGCCAGCGCATGGGTATAGGGCGGGTAGCACACGCCGGCTTTGGCGCAGCCCTGCAAACGGAAATTCAGCACGAATTTGCCGGTGGCCGGGTCAGTGAGCGGCACGGCAATGCGGGTGGTGCCGGTGTAAATGACTTGTTCGCCGAAGTAAGGATCGTTTTTGACGTGGCCTTCGGGTAGCACCGGCTTGCCGACCAGATCGGCAGGGGTGGAGCTGGCCTGAATGCGGTCACGGTAGACGTAGTAGCCGTCGGCTATGGTCAGGGTGACGATCAGGTGTTTATCCTGACGTTGCACCTGGGCGGCAAAGGCTTGTTCGGGAGGCAGCAATTCATCGGGGTCGGCTGCCTGTGCCGTCAGGGGCACGAGAGCCAGCCACACCAAGCCTGCCAGGACGAGCAGGACATTTTTCAGTTTGTGCAACATTACGGTTTTCCTTGGCAGAACAGTATCCCTTGTCAGCGGGATTTGGGTAAGATAATTGCATAACAACCGGGCTGATACACTACATAACCATGAAACACTGCATCCATTTCGCGCACGCCAATAGTTTTCCGGCCAGTACCTATCGCAAGATGCTGGACCGGCTGCGTGAGCACCATGACGTCGGCTTCATGGATACCATCGGCCATAACCCTGCTTTTCCGGTGACCGACTGCTGGCCCCATCTTGTCGATGAAGCCATAGAGTATATCGAACAAAACTACTCTGTGCCCATCGTTGCGATAGGACATTCGCTTGGTGGGTTTATCATGTTTTATGCTTCTATCAAGCGACCGGAACTGTTTCGCGCCCTGATCATCCTCGACTCGCCCCTGATGGGACCGCGCCGTTCGGCGGGTATCTGGCTGGCCAAGAAACTCGGCTTTATCCAGCGGGTCACGCCCGGCGGGAATTCCCTGAAACGTCGCGACAACTGGGTGAATGTCGAGATGGTGCGTGACTACTATGCCCGCAAGAGCCTGTTTGCCCGTTTTGATCCCGATTGCCTGAGTGATTATGCCGAGTACGGCACGGTTGCCACTGAGAGTGGCGGCCGTCGTCTTAAGTTCCGTCCGGTGGTCGAGCACGAAGTCTACAGCACGCTGCCGCATGATTTTCCGAGGTACAAGGGGCGTTTGGCGGTGCCGGCGCTGTTTGTGGCAGGAACCACGTCGGATGTGCTGACCCGTCACGATATTGACTGGATGAAGCGGAATTTTGCCATCGAGGTGGCGTATCAGGAGGGAAGTCATTTGTTCCCGCTGGAGCGGCCGCTGGAAACGGCCGGGCTCCTGCTGGAGTGGATTCCCCGCCTGACCGGCGGGGTGGGCTGACTTAGCGGAGCTTGTCGCGCTCGATCAAGGCGTAGGCCGAATGGTTGTGGATGGATTCGAAGTTTTCGGATTCCACCACATAGGCGGTGACGCGCGGGTCGGCTTCCAGACGGGCTGCCACGTCCCGGACCATGTCCTCGACGAATTTGGGGTTTTCATAGGCGCGCTCGGTGACGTATTTCTCGTCAGGGCGCTTCAGCAGGCCATAGAGCTCGCACGACGCTTCCTGTTCGGCCATATCGATCAACTCTTCGATCCACACATGCTCGCCGGTGGTCGCCGTCAGGGTGACATGCGAGCGCTGGTTGTGCGCGCCATACTGCGAAATCTGCTTGGAGCACGGGCACAGACTGGTGACCGGCACCAGCACTTTCATGGTGAAGAAGTAGGCCCCGTCACGGATTTCGCCGATGTAAGTGACTTCGTAGTCCAGCAGGCTTTGCACGCCGGACACCGGAGCGGTCTTGTTGACGAAGTACGGAAAACTCATCTGGATATAGCCGGAAGCGGCATCCAGCCGTTCGACCATCGCCGTGACGATGGACTGGAAGGATGCCACCGAGATTTCGCGTTCCTGGGCGTTGAGGATTTCCACGAATCGCGACATGTGCGTGCCCTTGAATTCGGCGGGCAGCCGGACAAACATGTCGAAGTTGCCGATGGTGTGCTGAATGCCGCCATCGCGCTCCGCCACCTTGACCGGGTGACGGATGGATTTGATGCCGACCTTGTTGATCGGGATGTTGCGGGTGTCGTGCGTGCTTTGCACGTCGGGGATGCAGGTAGTCATGTCGCAGTGTCCGGTAGGGATGCACCGATTATACCTTCCGAAAATACCCGAGTAAAGAAGTCGGCTTTTCCGGCGCGGAATGCCGCCTTCGCTCAATGGTCCCGGAAGGCCTCGGGGTAGTGCTTGCCATACCAGTTGGTGACTTCGTGGTGGTCAAGCGCCATGAAGTCGCGAAATCCCGTGACCCTGAGTAGTAGCAATGCGCTGAGCGCGGCCAGAATGCCGAAGAGGCCATAGACCAGATCGACCGGGGCATGTAGCAAGGCCACGCCGGCCAGCGCCGGTCCCAAGGCGCTGGCGACCTGAGTGATCATCATGCCGGTCGAGGCCATCCGTGAACGAAAGGCCGGCGGGCGCGCCAGTGTGCGATGGGTCATGCCGACCAGCACTTCCGCCGAATTGCCGATGCCGGCCAGCAAGAAACAGACCACCAGCACGACAGGCTGGTGGGTGAAGCCCGCCACTGCCAGCAAGATGCCGCGGGAGGCCGCCGCGACAATCCGGGTGTGGTAGCGCCCGTAGCGGGCGATCAGCCAGTTGGCGCCACCCAGAGCTCCGGCCAGCATGCCCAGCGACAGCGCGGCCTCGCAGGCGCCCAGCCATGCACCGGACAGACCGAGTGATTTCACCTTGACCGGCACCAGCATGCCGAATGCCGGCCCACTGAAAATCCATGAGAGAAAGTTGACCAGCGTCCAGTTGCGCTCCAGCGGGATGCGCAGGTTGGCGCGCAGTCCGGCCTTGAGATCGTTCCACCAGCGGGGAAGGGCTGCCCCGTCATGCGCTGCGCTGCGCGGAGTGAGGGGAAGTCGTGCTGCCAGCAGGATGGATACGCCGAGCAGCAAGGCATGGGCCCACAGGGCGATGGCGATGGAGAAGGTGGCCAGCAACACGCCACTCAGGGCCGGGCCGAGCAGCCGGCCGGCGGCCTGAGCACTTTTTTGCAGTCCCAGCGCCGACGACAGCTGCTCTGCCGGCACCAACTCGGCTGCCAGCGTGGCCATGGCCGGAATAATCGCACTGATGGCGATCACCGCAATGATTTCCAGCAGGATGAGCAAGGGCAGCGAGTAAACCTCATGGGTGGCCAGTATCGCCAGCGCCACCGCTTCGGCGGCATAGACGCACAAACCGGTGGCGATCAGCTGCCGTTTGGGAATGCGGTCACCAAATGGCGCCACCAGCGGGATAGCCAGGACGGAGGCACTGCCCATGGCGATGCCGTACACGGCCAGGTGGCTGGCACCACCGTGCTGGACGATCCACCAGGGCACGGCCACCATGCCGACCATCATGGACAGCAGGGTCACGGCATCGCTGGCCATCAAAGCGAGGAAGGGCGCCCCGCTCAGGGCCAGTCGGTGTTTGAGGTGCGCAAGCATGGCAGACCCTGAAGAAGCATGTCAGGGTATGTTAACGTCGGCGGGAGAGATGGTCTATGACTTTGGAATGAAATAACAGTCCTGCCGGGTGGGTGGCAGGACTGTTCGAAGGGCTTAGCCCAAACGCTGACGGATCGAGGCTTCGATGCCGCGGGCGTCGAGACCGCAGCCGGCCAGCAGCAGCGCCGGGTCGCCATGTTCGACGTAGCTGTCGGGCAAGCCCAGCTGCAGCACCGGCACCGCCACGCCACTGCGTTGCAGGGACTCCAGACAGGCCGAGCCGGCACCGCCCATGATGACGTTTTCTTCCACGGTGACCAGCAGCTCATGGCTGGCCGCCAGTTCGGCGACGAGCGCGTCATCGAGCGGCTTGACGAAGCGCATGTCGGCGACCGTGGCATCCAGCGCTTCCGCGGCGGCCAGTGCCGGATGCACCATGCTGCCGAAGGCCAGAATCGCCACTTTGCCGGCGCCCTTGCGACGCACGATGCCGCGGCCGACCGGCAGGGCGGTCATGGTGGCGTCGATCGCGGTGCCCGGGCCGGTGCCGCGCGGGTAGCGCACCGCCGTCGGGGTGTCGAGGCTGAAGGCGGTATACAGCATCTGGCGGCATTCGTTTTCATCGGACGGTGCCATGACCGTCATATTGGGAATGCAGCGCAGGAAGGAAATGTCGAAGGCCCCGGCGTGGGTCGGGCCGTCGGCGCCCACCAGTCCGGCGCGGTCGATGGCAAACACCACCGGCAGGTTTTGCAGGGCAACGTCGTGAATCAGCTGGTCGTAGGCGCGCTGCAGGAAGGTCGAGTAGATCGCTACCACCGGTTTGACGCCATCACAGGCCAGTCCGGCCGCGAACGTTACCGCATGTTGTTCGGCAATGCCGACATCGTGGTAACGGTCAGGGTGTTCTTGTTCAAAGCGTACCATGCCCGAGCCTTCACGCATGGCCGGGGTGATGGCCGCAAGACGCGGATCCAGTTTGGCCATGTCGCACAGCCAGTCCCCGAAAATCTGTGTGTAGC
>JAGLBD010000018.1 GCA_018260425.1 Pseudogulbenkiania sp.
TCATCTCCCGCAAGGAGATCGACCGCAGTGGCGCCGCATCGGTCCGGGAGCTTCTGGCCAAGCAAGTCGAGGTGAGCGGGGGGGCAAGCGGTAGCGAATTGTTCAGCACCGCACCGGGAGCGGCATCGGTGCAATTACGCGGCATGAGTGAAAAGTATGTTCTGGTGCTGCTCAATGGCCGACGACTGGCCAACTACGGGTTTGCCACCAATGGCGAGAGCACCTTCGTTGACCTGAACCGCCTGCCGCTGGGGGTCATCGACCGCGTCGAAATCCTGCGCGACGGCGCGTCGGCCATCTATGGTTCCGATGCGGTGGCCGGCGTCATCAACATCATCACGCGCCGCAACTATCAAGGCATCGAAGGATCACTCCGGCTCGGCCAGAATCAGGGTCGCGATGGCGAGTCGGTGGCGGCGAATCTGACGCTGGGCGTCGGCAACCTTGCCGAGGAAGGCTACAACATCCTGTTGTCGCTGGATGCGCTGCATCAGGAGCCCGTGCTGCGCTTCCGCCATACGGCAACCCGCACCGATGATTACCGTTGGCTGGGCGGCGGTGACCAGCGCTCGGACAACGGCCGCCCCGGATCCTGGGCAAACACCAGTTATGTTCCCGACAGTGAGGGATACAACACCCGCGACACCAATGAAAAACCGATGCCGGGTTGCGCTCCGGGCAATGTGGTGCAAGATGGCTACGCCAGCAAGTGCATACTGGACGCAGCCAGTTTTGGCTGGCTGTCGCCACGTGTTGATCGAGGCGGCATGATGCTGCAGGCCACCCGCAGGCTGGATGCCGACGCGGAGCTGTTTGCCGAGCTGGGTTTCACACGCTCCTCTTCGCTGTTCAATGCCGGTGAACCGGGCATCAACGCCTGGGACGCCAGTTGGTGGCTGGATCCTTCCTGGAAAATGTATCCGGCCAATCACGGTCTGGAAAAGATCAATCCGACCTGGCAGCCGGGCGACTCGGTACAATTTGTCCGCTCCATCTACGAGGCTGGCGTCAAGACCATCCGCACCACCAGCGATACCCTGCGACTGGTCAGCGGCTTGCGCACCAGCTGGCACGACTGGGATATCGAAACGGCCATCACGCTGGACCGCAACACCATCACCGAAGAAGACGGCAATCAGGTCATCAAGAAAGCGGTTTACCAGAGTCTGCACGACGGGGTTAACGGAGGACCGGGCTACGATCCCTTTGCACTCTGGAATCCGTCTTCGCTGGTTGCGCCTTTGTTGACCACCGTGACGCGCAAGGGTTTCTCCACGCTTGAGGGGATCGACCTCAAGGCGCAACGCGATGATCTGTTCACCTTGCCCGGCGGCAAAGCCTCGCTGGCGACCGGAGTGCAGATCATGCACGAGTCGATGGAGGACCGGCCCGACCCACGCGTCGTCAACGACGAGATTTTCGATCAATCCTCCAGTTCCTCCCGGGGGTCCCGCACCACCGCCTCGGCCTATGCCGAAGTGTCCCTACCGCTGATTCCCCGACTGGACGCCCGGCTGGCCTTGCGTGCCGATCACTTCAGCGATGTCCGCAACAGCCTGACGCCCAAACTCGCGCTGACCTGGAGCCCCGGCACAGCCATGACGCTGCGCGCTTCCTTCGACACCAGTTTCAAGGCCCCCACCCTGCCGGAGATGCACGCCACGACTCAGGGCTATACCTATGTCAGCGACACGGTGCGCTGCCAGATCATGAACAAGTCGCCGGGAAGCTGCCCGGAAGGGGTCAAAGTGTATGCCAAAGGCAATACCGACCTGAAGCCGGAAACCGCCACCAACACCTCGCTGGGCATACTGCTCACCCCGGCTCAGGGTGTCGAGGCCAGTCTGGATTGGTACCGCATCGATCAGCGCAATACCATCCAGTTGATGGATGGCCAATACGTACTGGATCACGAAGGGCTACCGGGCAACAGTTCAATGATCCAACGCGCTCCGCTGCAGCCGCTGGAGTCTGGCTGGTACCCCGGACTTGACCGGGGCAAGCTGACCAGCCTGTCGCTTCCCTACGTCAATGTCGGCAAAACCCTCACCTCCGGTCTGGATCTAATGTTCTCTCTGCGCTGGTCACTGGGCCGCTATGGCGCGCTAACCCTCCGGGAAAACCATAATCGCCTGTTGACGTTCAAGCAATCGATCACCGACGCCGAAGCCCCGGTCAGCCGCCTGGACAGTGTTTACCAGCCCCGCTGGCGCAATACCCTGTCGCTGGAGTGGGAACAGGCACGCCTGCATGCCGGCATGACCCTGCGCAGTTTCGCCAGTACCCGCAATATCGATGATCCGACCCATAGCATGGATGACAGTGTTCCCGCCCGGGTTCCGGGATTCACCATGGTCGATGTGCAATTCGGCTTTAACCCGACCAAACAGCTGCAACTGAGCGCGGGCATCAACAATGCCGGCAACAAACAACCGCCATTTGCCAATGGCACCGGTACCGGTTTCTTTGTCGGGAACTGGAACGATCTGTGGGGAAGGGGTTACTTCGTACAGGCTAACTACATTTTCCGCTAATGAAATTAGGCGCCGCGCAGACTGTCGCAGAAATGAGATATCCAAAAGTCATTGAATAGCGTTTCTTTACGATCGTCATGGCAAAAAGCTTGTTTGATAGGGCCCTGATATTATATGGTCAAACATATCATTAAATGCCAATGGCGTTGCCGCGGAAATCATAGTGGATATCAGGATCACAGACAGCCTCGCCATCATCGAGTACGAGATTTACCACCCTGCCAGTGGCTGTTTTTGTCAGGAACAGCTCGCAGAGCGCCTGTCCTCCCGCCTGCACATTGAACGCTCCGAATTCAATGCCCTGTTTCGTGCCGAGACCGGCGTTGCGTTCAAACGCCACGTTCAACTCGGCGTACTCGAGGCCGCAGCGGCCCAACTCAAACACAGTGAAATACCACTGGCCCAGCTGACACAGCAGTTGGGCTTCTCCAGCCAGCAAGCCTTTACGCGTGCCTTTACCCGGCACTGGGGACTTTCCCCGCTCCGTTTTCGCCTGCACGGCACGACCGCGCCAGCCAAACCGCTCTGGCTTGAAACATCAGCCCCGTCTCCACAACACAGTGACGAACACTGGCCGGAACTGACGCTCTGGGCACGCCGCTATCCGGTCAACCCACAGGAAAAAGCCAACGTCTGGCGCGATTTTGTCGAATGCTGTGCCATGCAAGGACTCGCCGTGGAGCACTGCTACGGCATACGCTACGGCTCGGGTGACGATGAGCGCTACCTCTGTGCGATCCCCGCCCCTACCCGCGAGCTGCCGCCCCCCGGCTGGCTGGTCATCGCCGAGCCTGGCGGACGCATGGTGGTCTATCCCGACCGGGGCAATTGCACGGCGATTGCACGGCTGCAGAACTGGCTGTCCCAGCAGCTATTGATGAACGACATACGTCATTCAGGCAGAGTCATAGAACGTTTCGAACAGCCCCCCTTCCAGTGGGACCACCACCCCTGCAGTGTGACTCTGGCGTTTCCGCACGCAGAAGCCCGAGAGCCCCACACGGTACCCTAGTCATGGTAAGGTTCGGGAAAACAATGACCCGTTCAAGACCATGCAACTGAATGATGCCCTCGACCTGCTTAACGCCCATCCCGACTACCGGGTATTGAAACGCGTTCCGGAACAGCTCGACCGTCCCGCACCGGATGACGGAGACACCGGCCATGTACTGATCATCGACACCGAAACCACCGGCATGGACAAGAACCGCGATGCCATCATCGAGGTCGGCCTGTTGCTGGTCAGCTACCACAAGGCCACTGGACAGCTGTTGCGGGCGGTAGACCAGTACAGTGCCCTCGACGATCCCGGTGTTCCCCTGAGTGAAACGGTCAAGACGGTAACGGGTCTTACCGACGCCGATCTGGCAGGACAACGTATCGACTCGGCACGCGTGGAAGAACTCGCCGCCCGTGCCGATTTGGTCATCGCGCACAATGCCGCCTTCGATCGCCCTTTCATGGAACGTCGCTGGCCGGTATTCGCCAGCAAACCCTTTGCCTGCTCGATCAATGAAATCGACTGGATGGCCGCAGGTCAGGCCAGTGCCAAACTCGAAATGCTGGTGCTCAAATCGGGCTATTTCTACGGCAGCCATCGGGCTCTGACGGATTGCTGGGCGCTATTGCATGTCCTCGACCTGCCGATCGGACCCGCTGGAGAAAGTGCTTTCGCCGAGCTACTGGAGCACGCGCGCCAACCCTCCTGGCTAATCGTGATACAAGTCAGATTCGACGAAAAGGACACATTGAAAGCGATTGGCGGGTTTCAGTGGCAGGATGGCAGCCAGCCACAGTTTCCTGCCAAGAGCTGGGTCAGACGCTGTCGGGATAGCGCCGAGCGTGACGGCATTCTGCAACGCATTCGCGAAGAGGTGTTCGAGGGGGAGGGATTCGACTGCCAGATCGGCAAGATGACCGCCATGCAACGTTATTCTCTGGCACCGGGAGCCATACGGCTGCAGCCCTTCAGGATGCCCTGAAACGGGTTATTGTCTGCCCATTTCTTCGACTTTTTCCGTCTTGCGGGTGCGCAGATCGATGATCCGGTGGATCTCGATGCGTACCCGGCCATGATGGATAAGCAGCATTCTCTGGGCAGCTTTCCGTGCTTCCTCATGAGTGGGATGCATCGGCCCCCGATCATCCACGCCAAAGAGATTGGAAAACAGCTTCAAGCGATACATTCGCGATTTCCTCTGTCACCGCCGGATACCGTCTCGGCATGATCGAACGACTGGTGGACATTCTCTTAGATGAAGTATACCCGGATAACAGGGGGAAACGAACGACGCAGATTAACAGACCGGCTGCAAAACCGGTCTGTCAGGGGTGAAGAGCAATGGTTGCTGCACCGGTACCACAGGGGGAGCCACCCTCGGGCACCGATTTGCCTATTTTAGTGGCGCAAGGCACCGCTGCCTTGATCCGCATCAAACCCCGGCAGTGGCTTCGCTAAGGCGTGGTTCACCCTGCAAAAATGCCTTGACCCGCTCCCCGGCGCCCCCCCAGTAACCCAGGCGGGACAAGCAATCACAGGCCACCAGCGCCGCATCAATCATGAAACGTTCGGCTAGAATCAGTTCTTCCACTTCGGCAAGCGACAACAGCACATGCTCGGCGACTTCGCCATCTTCATTGCACGGGGCATCCCCTTCGGGCAACCAAAGATCAAACACATGCAACCACTCGCGATGCAGCCCCCGGGCCACTGGCCGTTCGGCCAGTACCAACGAGACCTGTGGCAGGTTAGCCAGTTTCTCCGCACAGATACCGGCTTCTTCCTTCGATTCGCGCTCCAGCGCCAGCTCGATGCTCTCGCCAGCGGCAATGCCACCGCCGACCATATTGTCCATGCGATTCGGATCAACCGCCTTGTCCGGGCTACGTCGCCCTACCCACATGCGCACTTCGCCATCCGGCATACGACACAAGCCATTGACATGGACCGCCCGACTGGTCAGTCCCAGCGGACGAAACGCCGCACGCTCGAGCTCAAACAGCGGTAAGCCATCGTGACGCAATGCCGTGAAACGTTCATTGCGCCAACCATTCAGCCAGCCGGCATCACGCCAGCGTTCGGCTTCCTGTTGCAAAATCCGGCTCAGGGAATCAAAGGACTCACCCGCCTGACAGGCCACTCCTTCTGCAACGGCAACAAAAACGGCAGACTCCGATCCCAGCAATCGTTCACGCCATTGGGGATTGATACAGCCCATGCGTTGATTGCCGATAAATAGCGGAGTAAACGGGCTGCGATCGTAGCGGGCTACCTTTTGCAGATACCCCAGGACGCCATCCACTTGCATCTTGCCTCCAGACCATTCGTCTTGGAAAAAACGCATAGTAAGGGGTTTATGGGGGTTAATGCTATCCGAGTTGTCTGAAAAGGCACAATGTTAGGCAATCTGACCACACTTAGCGGCCAATTCGTTCTGACAGAGCCGACCATCGCTGTGTTTTCAGTGAGATAGCTTCACGCCAAACCATTTCACTTCCATGCACTTTGAATATATCGCGCGCCCGGGTGATAGCGGTATAGACCAGCGCACGGTCCAGTACCGCCGTCGGTACATCGGGCAACAACAGCCATACTTCCCTGAACTCCGAACCCTGACTCTTGTGAACGGTCATCGCGTACACGGTCTGATGAGCCGGCAAGCGGCCGGGGGCAATGTCACGCCAGCTACCCCGACCATCGGGAAACACCACGCGCAAGCCTTCCTGACGCTCGACCGTGAAACCAATATCGCCATTGAACAAGCCGATACCATAATCGTTTTCGCTGATCATGACCGGCCGTCCGGCATAGCCATCACGCCCCGCCAGCTTCACGCCTTCTTGCTCGAGTCGCTGCTCGATAGCCTCATTCACCCTATCGACCTGACGCCGTTCCGCCGCCAGGACCATAAACGACAAAAAGGCCGCCTGAATGCGCTCGGGATCGTCCCCGCGCCGGGCACTGGCCAGATAGTCGCGCCGCGCCGCCAGCAGGGAGTCGATCAGTTCCGCTTCGCACCATCCCACCGCAGGCTCACCGGCGTCATCCAGCAAAGAAACGGCCGCATCGGCCTGACCGTCATTTACCCGCTTTGCCAGTTCCCCGATTCCGCCACCGGCGGCAAAGCGGTGACTATGCGTCAACACCATCACTGCATCGGCCAAGGGTCCATCGCCCACCTCAAGGTCATCCGGCAATGGACCGGCAACCCTGTCCAGCCACTGCAAGGTGGCCAGACGATAGCGGGTGTGCAGACACAGATCCCCCAACACGGCACCCGCGTCCACCGACGACAATTGATCGCGGTCACCCAACAAAATCAGCCGGCAACCGGGGGGCAATGCTTCAACCGTGCGTGCCATCAGACTCTGGTCAATCATCGACGCCTCGTCCACCACCAGCACATCGAGCGGCAAGGGATTGCCGGCGTGATGGCGTGCGGCTGCCGCACCCGGCCGGATTCCCAGCAAGCGATGCAGGGTGGCGGCACTGTCCGGCAAGCGCCGTTTCACCTCATCGCCCACGTCGAGTCTGGCGATGGAGCCACTCACCGACTCGGTCAGTCGAGCCGCGGCCTTGCCGGTCGGGGCCGCCATGGCCATCGACAAGGGACGGCCCGGCAATTGCGCGAGCAAGGCCAGCAAGCGTACCACCGTGGTGGTTTTACCCGTACCGGGTCCACCACTGATCACCATCAACCGGCGACGACAGGCCAAGGCCACCGCGAGTTTCTGCCGATCCGGTAGCACAGGCGACGAGCCGGGAAACAAGCGCTCAAGCCCCTGACGCAAGGCCTCATCATCAACCGGCAACACCTCTGCCGCCAATGCCCCCAAACGGGCCGCCAGCAAGGTTTCATCGTACCAGTGACGTGCCTGATACAGTCTTCCGCCACTATCCAGCACCAACGGGACATAGCGACCCGGTCCTCCGACAAGCGGTGAACGACTCAACCGTTCCCGGTCGCGTGCACTGGGCAGCGGCAGACAAACATGCCCGGCGGCATTGGCCTCCACCAGCCGATCGATCACCTCGGCGGCCGCGGGATCCCATGCCGGATCCAGTCGGGCGAACAAACCATTCAATTGCGCGGCCAGCGCCAAACTCTCGTGCGACGTGCTCACGTCTTACTCTTCCAACTGTTTCTCAATGGCTTCGCAGACTGTGCGCAATACCTTGATACGGGCATAGTATTTGTTATTGGCCTCGACCAGCGTCCACGGTGCTTTGCTGGTACTGGTACGATCCACCATATCGCTGACTGCCAGCCTGTACTGATCCCACTTGTCACGATTGCGCCAATCTTCTTCGGTAATCTTGAAACGCTTGAAGCCGGTGTCTTCCCGCGATTTGAAACGGCTCAATTGCTCTTCATTACTGATGGCCAGCCAGAATTTCACCACCACGGCACCGTTATCGATCAACTGGTGCTCGAAGTCATTGATCTCGTAATAGGCACGCATCCAGTCCGGCTCGGCGGCAAACCCCTCCACCCGCTCCACCAGCACCCGGCCATACCAGGAGCGGTCGAATACCGTAATCCCCCCCTTGCCGGGCACATTGCGCCAGAAACGCCACAACCATGGCTTGGCGCGTTCTTCTTCGGTCGGCGCCGCCACCGGCACCACACGATAGCTCCGGGCATCCAGTGCCTGGGTAATACGACGGATACTACCTCCCTTGCCCGCCGCATCATTGCCTTCGAACACCAGCACCAGCGAGTGCTCCTTGAAGCGTTCATGACGCGTCAGGTGATGCAGACGTCCCTGCAAGACATCCAGCTCGCGTTGATACACGGCTTTGTCCATCGGCTGGTCAAGGGTCAGGGCATCGAGAATCAGTTTGTTGTCGATCGGTGCCAGCAGCGGGGGCGCATCATTGGCGCTCTTCTCCGGCCGGGCTCCCGCCAGCCGGGCACGCACGCTGTTCAGGATGGTGCTGGCGACAGTGAGGTCGCGGTAATACGGATCTTCGCCATCCACCACCACCCAGGGCGCATCGGCGGTATTGGTCAAACGCATGGCATGTTCGGCATATTTGCGGATCTGGTCGTACTGCTCGAAATGGCGCCAGTCGGTTTCGGTGACGCGCCAACTGGTGGCCGGATCCTTTTCCAGGTTCTTGAGCCGTTTTTTCTGTTTGTCGCGCGACAGGTGGAACCAGAACTTGATGATCAGCGCACCGTCCTGAGTCAACATGCGTTCGAAGCGCAGGATATCGAACAGCTTGCGGTCCAGTGCATCGGTATCGGTATCGCCATACACCCGGGCAAACAGCGGATCGGAATAGTAGGAACCGAAAAACATCCCGATGCGGCCCTTTTGCGGCAGGGCATTCCAGTAGCGCCACATCCACGGACGGGAGCGGGCATCGTCATTCGGATCAGAAAAGGCTTCGGTGCGGATCAGGCGGGGATCCAGCCATTCGTTGATCAGATTCATGGTCTCGCCACGTCCCGCGCCGTCAAACCCGTGGATCAGGATCAAGACCGGAAAATCTGCCTTCTCTTTCAAATCGTATTGCAGATCCAGCAAGGCTTCGCGCAAGGCCGGCACTTGCTGGCGAAAGGTTTCCTTGTCGATACGGTGACCGATTTCAGCCGATTCAAACATAAAGCGTCCTCAAGAGTCGGTAAACAGGGCGTCCAGTGCCTGCAGCAAGGCGGTAGAAGGCTGATCGCGCCAGATCCCGTTGCCATGGTTGTCGATGCCCCGCAGATACAGGTAGCGTACGCCACCGAAGCGATCGGCAAACGCCACGCCCCGGCTGGTGAAATAGCGCTGCAACGCCACGCAGTACAACAGATATTGCAAATAATAATGCTCTCGTGCTATCGAATCAGCTAGCCCCTGCCAGGAATAATCTTCCTGGGCATTGCCCAGATGGTTCGATTTGTAGTCGACCAGATAGATCTTGCCATCCAGCTCGAACACCAGATCCATGAAGCCTTTTACGAATCCCCGAACCGTCGGCATGTCGAGTCGGCAGGCCGCCTCGCGCAACGGGGCCGCCAGTCCCATGGCAGGATCACTCAGGACGTCCCGGAGCGCCGCCACATTCAAGGTACCGACCGGCAGCAAGAATTCCATCTCCACCAGACGGCGCGATGCAGCGACCCGATTCAAGGAAATCCCCTCGTCCAGAGGAGCCGCCAGGGTCTGGCAGACCAGCGTCCAGGCGGTATCGCGCCACAGTTCGGCAATCCCGAAACGTGCGAGCTTCTCGTCGACCACGGCACGCCACTCTTCAGGATCGGCCATGAAGTCAATGGATTCGAAAATCGCATGCAGACAGGTACCGGGACGCGCCCCGCGCGGGAAAGCGAAACGGTCCGGGATATCCGCGTCCTCTTGCTGCATGGCGCCCTGTTCATGATCCGGTCGTTCCGCCGCCGCGGGAGCACTGTGCAAGTCGCGCGTCAGCGAGGTAAAACTGGCCACCCACCATGGGGTACGCACGCTGCGCGACAGGGTTCTGGCCACACAGGCCCGTGCTTCCACTTCAAGCACCGGTCCATCGATACGCCCCTCGCTATTGGGCAAGAGCGCACGCTGCCCGGGAGCCGAGGTCACAAACGCCTCCACCCCGGCCAGCAGGCGCGGCTCATCCAGCGCCAACGCTTCCAGATCCGTCAAGGATTGGCAGCCCTCGCCATGCCAGAGCCAGGACAGTGCCGCGGTCTGCATTTTCTGGACATGACCCCAGCTCAGATAGTGACGGCATTGTGCCCGCGTTAACGCGACATACAGCAGGCGCAGCTTTTCTGCGAGCATTTCCCGCCGGGCCAATTCGCGATGCGGCGTTTCGGCAAGGGTATCCGGCATCAACCAGGTATCGTCGTCGGCGCGAAAACGCCAGAATGCCGTGTCACGCCGCTCCAGTGCGCCGTCCCACAGAAAAGGACAAAACACCACCGGATACTGCAAACCTTTCGAGGTATGGATCGTGACAATCTTGACCAGCGAAGCATCGCTTTCCAGCCGCAGGATCGCCTCTTCCCCTCCCGGGGGGTCGGCAACACGCGCTTCAAACCATGCCAGCAACGGCACTAGGCCCTTGCGTTGCTCGCCTTCCTTTTGCAGCAGCTCGGCCAGATGCGCAAAATTGGTCATCGCACGTTCGCCGCCGGGCGTCGGCATCACCCGTTCGACCACCGCGTCACGCGCCAGAAACACATGCCAGGCGGTCATGAAACCTTTGGCCAGCCAGCGCTGGTGATCCTCGCTGTTCTGTGCCAGTCGGCGCTCCCAGGCCGCCTCGTCATTCACCAGCGCCAACAAGCTCGCGGCGTCGAATCCACACAGCCGGGTGCTTAGGGCGACCCGCAACAAACGGTCGCTGGACGGCTCGGCCCAAGCGCGCAGCACGGCCAGCATCTCGGCTGCCTCGGTACTGGCAAACACACTCTCTTGCGTCAGGGCGACACTATTGATGCCGCGTTCACGCAAGGCCAGCCGTATCAGGTCACCTTGCCGGTGCGTCGCAACCAATACGGCGATATCCCCCCCACTCAACGGTCGGCTGCTGCCGCCCGCTTGCAAGGATGTCCGCCCCTGTGCCGCCAGCCCCAACAGTCGGGCAATTTCATTGCAACACCCCTCCACCGACTGGCGGGTGGCCGACGATTTGTTGAGCCCCTTGCTTTCGCCGGTGCTGTCCAGCCATTGGACCACGAAGGGTGGCCGGTCATCCTCCACGGTCAGGGTGGTCGGCGCCGACGAGGCGGCTTTGACCGTTTGATACTGGATGCGCTCCAGCAAGAACGGCAGGGGGTGGGCAAACAGGTCATTGACCGCCTCGACCAATGGCGCGACAGAGCGGCGATTAGTATCGAGAGAATACGGTGCGGTAGTGACATCGCGACGCGCTTCGAGATAGGCAAAAATATCGGCCCCCCGGAAGCTGTAGATGGCTTGTTTCGGATCGCCCACCAGAAACACCGGCGTGACGCCCGGCGCGATAAAGGCTTTCCGGAAAATCCCGTACTGAACCGGGTCGGTGTCCTGAAACTCATCGATCAGCGCGACGCGGAAACTGCTGCCGATGCGTTCGGCCAGCGCCGGGCCCGCCTCCGGATCGTCAAGCGCCCGGGCAAGGTCGGTCAACAAATCATCGAAACTGCGGGTTCGCTCGATTTCACGCCGGGCCAGTACCCGCTCGCCCAGCCAATCGATCAGCCCCAGCTTCAGCCAGGCAATATGTTTGATTGCCGCCGCCTGATAGGCCTGGCAGGCCTCGCTCCACTCGCCCAAACGGGTAAACAGGACATGCCCGGGCGGAGCAAAGCCTTTTTTCATGGCACTGGCGAGGCCGCTCACCGACAAACGGGCCAGTTTCAAGGTATCGCCCGACACCTCGGGCACCACGCCACTGTCTACCAAGCGGCGCAATTGCCGGGAATAGCGTTCGATCTGGGCCGGGCCAAGCACATTGGCCTTGAAGCCCGGCGTCGCCGCCAACACAGCCAGTCCGTCTTCCAGCGCGGTATCCGCCGCACACACTGCTAGCCAACTCTGGCAGACCGCCTCGCGCAGCGGGCCGATCGCCATGGCTTCAAGTTCGGGTTTTTTAAGGTAGGGACGCGCCAGCCACGGCCGGACTTCAGCCAGCCAGGCCTCCGGCGTTTCCCCCCGCTCAGCCAGCAGACCGGCCAGTACCGGCTGGTTCACTACCCGCTCGCGCCAGTAATCTTCCACCAGTCCGATCAACACCGCACCGTCATCGTCCAGCGCCTCACACTGGAAGGGCTGCCCGGACTCGAATGCCGCGTCGGTCAACACCCGCTGGCAAAAGCCGTGAATGGTATAAATCGCCGCGGCATCAAAGCCCCGCAGCGCCTGCGTCAGGCGCTGGATGGCCCGCTCGCGGGCAACATCGTCGGCAAACCGCTCGCTCAATGCCTGCAAAAACGGATCGTTGGCTGGCAAGCCCTGCATCACCAGCAACAATTCTTCCAGTCGGCGCCGCAACCGGTCGCGCAGCTCAGCCGTCGCCGCCCGGGTATAGGTCACCACCAGAATGGCATCCACCAGCGGAGGCTCCCGGCCGTTGACCTCTTCCAGCAATAAGCGGCAGTACAACGCGGCAATGGTCCAGGTTTTACCGGTACCGGCAGAGGCCTCGATGAGGTTGATGCCGGTCAACGGGCAGTCCAGTGCATCCAGCGGCACCGGGGCTTCAAGCAGACGGTCGACACTCACTCCGTCACTCCTTGTTCGAGGTTCATCGCGACCAGCATCGGCAGCAACAGCTCGCCGGCCAGCCGGGCGAAGGCCGGATCGGCAAGGGCATCCTGCCCGCGAAACGCGAGAGCAATCGCCGGGTCGTCTTTTTGCGCACTCTTTCCCTCAAAGGCCGGCTCCCATTCGGCCAAGGCGGCCCCCAATGCCCGGCTCTCATCACCGCCCTCGGCGAGGCAGCGGGCATAGGCCAGACTGGTCCGCGGAAAAAAGCTCAACGGACTGGCCTGTCCATCCCGCCAGCCACGCAACCAGTCTGCCAGCAGCCCTGCCGCATCGCTCACCGCTCCCCAGCCATACACCGTTGTTTCATCGTAGAGTTCGGTACGCAAGGCAACATCGCCGGGTTGCACAACGCACAACACCAGATGGCGCAACCAGGCACCGATGATTTCCCCGGCATAGGCCTTGCGGGGCACCACCTCGATCAGGCCGGAGGGACGCAAACCGCTCAATTCGCCCGAGAGTGCCGGAATACCATTGGCAGCGGGAAGCTCTATCACCTGCGGCGGCAAAAGTGTCTCGCCGAGCATGGCGGGCAAGCGGGCAAAGAAGGCCCGGCTGGCATCATTTTCCTGTTCAAGCCATGCTGCCCCCAACTCGGCTGGCGGCAACCAGCCCGCACCGCGAATGCGCTCCTTGACCGGTCCCTGCGCCCGGTGAGCAATCCGTGCACCCACCAGTGCTTCACGGATGGCCTGGCGGGTATCGCGATCCACCGCAAACGGTTCGCTGGCAGCAGGGGCTTCGGTTTCGCGACGCAAGCGGATGCCCAGCCGCTCGGCCAGCCAGGCGCGACATGGCAAACGCCAGAACCCCAGCAGTTCATGCAAGCGCACGTTATCCGCCACCTCGTCACCGCCCAACACGGCAGCAAACGGCGGCGGGGTATAGGGAGGCACGCTCAAGGCACGGGCATAGCGATCATCAAAACTGGCCAGACGGGGGTCCAGACCATCGTAGGCCGCAGCGGCAAACGGCTGCAGGGGATGATGGACGGTCAAACGGTTTTCCAATGCCAGTCGCTGTTCCGGCACACGCGCCCCGGTCATGCGCGCCAGCACGTCAATCAACTCGGACACCAGCGCCGAGGGCGGCAGAGTTTCGCCGCTGCGGGCCGACAAGCCAACATAGGAGAGGTAAAGCCGGTCACGGGCCGACAGCAAGGCCTCGAGAAACAGATAGCGGTCATCGAAGCGCCGCGATCGATCGCCCCGTGCAGGATGACGCGCCACCAGATCGAAACTGACCGGGCGTTCATCCCGGGGATAGGCCCCGTCGTTCATGCCGATCAGACAAATGACCCGAAACGGAATGGAACGCATCGGCACCATGGCACAAAAGGTGATGCCTCCCGACAAGAAACCGCCTTGTGACGGCATCGATAAACGTCGTGACAACCAATCCCGGACCACCGGCAGCGACAACGGTTGATGATGGTCCGCCATCCCGGTCTCATCGACCAGCGCCGCCAGCGCATCCCGCAGGGTCGCCAGGGCGGCTTCCTCCTCGTCGGCCGGCGCGAACAGCGCATCGACCACCTGATTGAAACGAGCCTGCCAGGTCGAGGCATCGGCGGCCTCTTGCCAGAGTCGGGCTGCGTCGGCCAGACACTCGAAACACGCAGAAAAACGGGCCAGCAACGGAGCCAACCCTCCTGCGGCATCGCCCGCCGGCAACAGCTGGGCAAACAAGGGGCTGGACTCTCCGGCCAGTGCGTCGGGCAAAACCGTCCCCAGCAGCAAGCGGTCCAGGCCCCAGCGCCAACTGTGAATTGCCTCGTCCGGCAAGCCCAGCGCCTGCTTGTGGCGACTATCGATGCCCCAGCGGATGCCGCTGTCGCGCACCCACGCGTGAATAAACGGCACTTCATGGGCTTCGATGGCAAAACGCCGCAACAAGGCCGGACATTCCAGCAAGGCCAGTACATCGGGCGCAGCGAAGCGCGAGTCCGCCAGCGCAAGAACGGCCAGAAAGGTGGCCAGCAAGGGTTCTTCTCGCTCGATACGCCGGTCGGCAATGCTGTAGGCCAGATTGATCCCGTCTTCCCGGGCGCCGAATACCGCATCGATATAGGGCGCACTGGCGTTGATGTCGGGGGTCAGCACGGCAATATCGGCCGGTGTCAGGGTCGGGTCGTCCGCCAGCATGCCCAGCAAGCTGTCCTTGAGGACCTCCAGCTCGCGCATGGCACCATGGGTCACGTGAATTTCGATGGATCGGTCCGTGGCGGCCAAGGGAGCGGCCTGCTCCTCCGGCACCGACAGCTCGCGAATATCGCGTTGCAAACGACCCAACAGGGTATCGGGTTCGGCTTGCGCATCAAGCCAGTGGTACTCCGGCAACTCCTCGACAATCTGGTCGAAGAAATCACGTCCTTGTTTGCCCAGCGATGCCAGCAAGGGATGTCCTTCATCGAGGTCGCTGACCGTCACGCCACGACGCATGGCTGCACGGGGATCCAGCACATTGCCCCAGTATGCCTCGCTGGGATTGAGCAAAAACACGCAGACATCGGTCAACTCCGCCAGTCGTTTGATCAGTGCCAGATACATGGGCGCCAGACTGGAGATACCGAACAAGGTAATACGTTCCGGCAGGGCCACCTGACTCAATGCCGGCAGAAACGCGTCCTGCATGCGGACCCGGTGGCGAGCCGGATCGGCCTCTGCCAACCGTTGCCACAGCGCGGCCTGCCACGCCTCGTCCGGGCCAAGGTCCAGCAAGCGCCCGGCCTCCCAGGCACGGATCCACTCCGGACGAAACACCAGATACTGGTCAAACACGTCGGCAATCTTGCCGGCCAGCTCGAAGCAGGCGGTCTCGCCACGCCGTACATAGCGCGTCAACGGAGCAAACACCTCGTCCTCCAGCCCGGGCAATAGCGACATCAATCGCCACCCCAGCACATCGGGGGAGAACGGCGACACCCGGGGTTGGTCCCGCAGGGTCTGTTGCACCAGTCGCCAGCTATAGGCCGCCGGCAACACATACTCTATATTGGCCGCCACTCCGTTGCTGCGTGCCAGCTCCATCGACAACCAGCGTCCCATGCCGCGACTTTGCACGATGACCTGTTCGTGACGGAAGGCGTCGGCCAAGGGCACGAGACGGGTCATGGTGCAAAACATCGCACCGAGTTGTTCGAGGCGATTCGACTGATAAAGATGGAGCATTTTGTGGATTACCAAAAAATTCCGACAGGATCACAGTGTATCATTGCCGATTGCTGATTCCGCGCACCCGAGGTCCGAGCATGCTGTCTTACTTTGCCGTCAAACATATCCACATGGGCGCCGCCGTGCTGTCCATTGTCCTGTTCCTGCTGCGCGGCACGCTGCTGCTGCGCCATGAAGGCGCTGTCCTGCCACGCTGGCTGCGTATCCTGCCGCATCTCAACGATACCGTACTGCTGGTGGCGGCCATCACCCTGCTGGTACTTGCCGGCCTCAATCCGCTGGTGACCCCATGGGTGGCCGCCAAGATCGTCCTGTTGCTGGCCTATATCCTGCTCGGCACGCTGGCGCTCAAACCCCGACTCTCCCTGGCGCGGCGTCGTCAGGCCTTTCTGGCCGCCGTGGCAGTCGTTTTGCTGATTGTCCGGATTGCCGCCACGCATTCCGTCTGGCCATTCTAAACCACGTCGGGAAGGGGTTTGATCCGCGACAAAGGAAAGGTAGCGACACTCTGCTAACGTGAGGCGTTTCCCTTCTGCCCAGTGAAACGTCATGACGGATACCTTAAAACTGCCCGAGCTGGTTTGCCCGGCCGGCAGCCTGCCTGCCCTCAAGGCCGCCATCGACCATGGCGCCGACACGGTTTACCTCGGGCTACGCAACGATACCAATGCGCGTAATTTCGCCGGTCTGAACTTTGACGACAAGACGGCCCGCGAAGGTATTCGCTATGCGCGTAGCCGTGGCCGGAAAATCTTGCTGGCCATCAATACCTTTGCTCAGGGCGCCAGCACCGGGCGTTGGCGCAGTGCGCTGGATCAGGCCGCCGACCTCGGCGTCGACGCCGTGATCGTCGCCGACCTCGGGCTGATGGAGTATGCCGCCCGTCACCATCCCGAATTGCGTTTGCATATGTCGGTACAAGGTTCGGCCACCAATCACCACGCCATCAATCTGGCGCGCGACCTGTTCGGCATCCGCCGTGCCGTGCTGCCCCGGGTACTGACCCTGGATCAGGTCCGCGCCGTGATGGACAAGACCGATATCGAAATCGAAGTGTTCGGCTTCGGCAGCCTGTGCGTGATGGTCGAGGGACGCTGCCTGCTGTCCTCCTACGCAACCGGTGAATCGCCCAATACCCATGGCGCCTGCTCGCCGGCCCGTTTTGTCCGCTGGGAACAAGGCGCCGGCGAACTCAAGGCCCGCCTTAACGGCATTCTCATCGACCAATTCGTCAAAGACGAAGCCGCGGGCTACCCAACCCTGTGCAAAGGACGTTTTCAGGTGGGCGGGGAAACCTACTATGCGCTGGAAGAACCCACCAGCCTCAATGTGATGAGCATGTTGCCGGAATTGATCGACATCGGGGTGTCCGCGATCAAGGTCGAAGGGCGCCAACGCAGCCCGGCCTATGTCGCACAAGTCACCCGTGCCCTGCGCGAAGCTCTGGACACGGCAGGTCGCGAACGCCATCGCTTCTCGGTGCGCCCGGCTTGGCAGCAAGCCCTCAACAATGTTTCGGAAGGCCGCCAGGAGACTCTTGGCGCTTACCATCGCCCCTGGAAATGAGCATGACCACCACGTCCCCCTCTTTGTCTCTCGGCCCCTTGCTGTTCCTGTGGCCGCGCGACACGGTAATGAACTTTTACGCCGCCATGGCCGAGCTGCCGCTCGACACCGTGTATCTTGGCGAAAGCGTCTGCTCACGCCGTCAGCAACTGCGCACCCGCGACTGGATCGAACTGGCCCGCGACCTGAGCGGCACCGGCAAGGAAATCGTCCTGTCCAGCCAAACCCTGCTGGAAAGCGACTCGGACCTGAAACGCCTCCAGCAGCTGGCCGACAACGGCGATCTGCGCCTGGAAGCCAATGATCTTGGCGCGGTGCAATTGATGCGGGAAAAAGGGCTGCCCTTCGTGGCCGGACCTCACCTGAACATCTACAACGGCGACACGCTGGCCTTGATGAAACGGCTGGGAGCCTACCGCTGGGTTGCCCCGGTGGAAATGTCCCGCGACATGCTGGCAGCCGTGCTGGAAGCCGGTGTCGAGATTGAAACCGAAGTCTTTGCGTGGGGGCGCTTGCCACTGGCCTTCTCGGCACGCTGCTTCACCGCGCGCCACTTCAATCTGGACAAGGACAGTTGCGAATTCCGTTGCATCGAGCATCCGGACGGCCTGCTGCTGGAAACCCGGGAAAGCGAGTCCTTCCTCGCCATCAATGGTATTCAAACCCTCTCGGCGGGTTGCCATTCGCTGCTGGACGACCTGCATGACCTACCCGCCGTCGCCCGCCTGCGCATCAGCCCGCAATCCACCGGCACCGATGAGGTCGTGAAGCGTTTTCATGAAGCATTGACCGGCAGCCCTGTCGCCGGACAGCCCCTTCCCGCCCCTGGCCCGGTGGTTAACGGCTATTGGCACGGACAACCCGGTATTGTCAGTCCCACGGAGATGAGCCATGCGCATTCCTGATTTCACACTGCCTTCCCCGGTCGCCAGTCTGGTCGGAACCTTGCCGGCTACCCCGCCGGCCTGGCTACTGGTGCAAAGTCTCAACCACCTGCTGAAAAAAGGCATCTTGCCGGCCGATACCGGGCTGCTGGACGGACGCTGCTTCATGGTGGCCGTCAAGGATGCCGGCTTGAATCTGTGTTTCTGCTGCAGCAACGAAGCCTTTCGTCTGGCACCTGCCGGGGCCGTGCCCGATCTGACACTGTCAGCCAATTTTGCGGATTTTCTGCGGATGATGTTGCGCGAGGAGGATCCGGATACCTTGTTCTTCAATCGCAAGCTGAGTATCGAAGGCGATACTGAACTCGGTCTGATCGTCAAGAACCTGCTGGACAGCGTCGACTGGAGCGAAACCCCTCTGGCACGCTTTATGGCGGTCTGAAACAACAACGCCCTGCCAATCCGGCAGGGCGTTGTCACATCGTGATACGGCAGGCTCAGGCGTTGGATTCGTCCAGACGCTCCTGATGGGCCTTGCGTTTGGCACTGAAGTCCAGTCCCGGCAACTCGGCAATGATGTCCGGATGCTCGGCCAGTTTTTCCACCAGAAAATCGACAAAGACCCGGGTACGTGGCGCAATATGGTCGCGGTGCGGGAAGCAGATATAAATCGAACGCTCCAGCGACACCATGTCGGTCATCACCGCTTCCAGCTCGCCGGCACGCATATGCGCCATCACCTCATGCCCCGGCAACTGGGCAACGCCCAGCCCCAGACGGGCAATCTCGCAGACGGCTTCCATTTCGTTCAGGGTATAGGTCCCTTGCACTTCCACGGGGATACGCTCGCCTTTGCGGTCGAACTCCCATTTGTACAAGCGGCCGGACGTCGGAAACTGGAAATTGATGCAATCGTGGTTGGACAGATCATCAATGCTGGCAGGGCGGCCATTGGCGGCGATATACGAGGGCGAGGCCACCACATAGAGCGGGATCTGCGCCAGATGACGTGCCACCATGCGCGAGTCCGGCATCATGCCGATGCGGACGCCCACATCATAGCCATCTTCGATCAGATCGCTGAAGTGGTCATCCAGACCGAAAAACACCTTGATCTTGGGATAGCGCTCACAGAACTCTCCCATCAGCGGCAGGATGAAGCGGCGACCGAAGGAGTTGGGCATGCTGACACGCAAGTGACCGGCCGGCTCGTCGCGGCTGGCCTTGAGCTGACTGATCGCGGTATCGAGATTATTGACGGGGCCGCGACACTGGGCATAGAAGCGCCGGCCATCTTCCGTCAGGGTCAGTTGGCGCGTGGTACGGTTGAACAGGCGGACTTCCAGCTCCTGCTCCAGACGGGCAATACTCTGGCTGATCGCTGCGGGGGAAACCCCCAGCTTGCGTGCCGCATCGGAGAAGCTTCCATTTTCAGCAGTGGTCATGAAGACCATGAGCGCTTTCAGGGTATCCATCGCAGTGAGATTCCTAATCGGCCGCCCCGACAGGGGGTAAGGCATCAGACTGTTCTGCTGCCACCGGCATAGTATTGAATAGATATTGTTAAAAAAGGTTACACCAAATCCAAGCTATTTTGAAGGATTTACGTCAACCTTTTCAGGTTCTTCTGCCAATCTTCTACGGGACATGCCATGGGAGTGGTTGCGCTGCCCTACCTGGTCACTCCTCACTCGATTACCAACAACTTCAACAATGTATTGTTAGCAAACGATAATTAGTATGCTGCATAAACATTTAAAATGCCAACTGAATTTATCAGCAGACAATGCCCAAGCATCATTTTTGCAACATTTTTAGGTGATTCTCGCTGAAATCATGTCGGTTTCCCGCTACCCGGCCCACATTGCACAAAACGGCATCTATACCTGAACTAGGGAGATAGCGCCCGGCAAAGGCCCGGACCGTATTTTACGAGCCGGAGACGACACCCCGTGTTTGGGATATTTACTCTTAATTTAAACTTTATACAGATAAAAATAGAAAATATAATAGTCCAAATGGTAGTTAATATTAGTCTTTAATTGACCATTAAAAATAGGCTGACCTTTGTTACAGTGAAATCCTGCATTGATTCAGGATACTGTCTGCTATCATTTTTCGAAACACAACAATAACAAGGGAACGATCATGCCAACAGACGACCTTACCCCCCTCAGGCCAATGCCACAGGGTTTGCCTTCAGACCGTCTCTACACCTTGCTGGAATGGATGCATCGTGTCGGACAAGTCGAGTGCGAGCATTCCCTGAAAAAGTATCTGGAATATTTGCAACGCGAAATTCCTGTCGAACACATGTGCCTGGCCATCGGCAAAATTAATCAGGAAAAAGTCCTGAGTAAATTGGATAAAGTCGTCGAAATCACTTACCCACATAATTGGATTGAACATTATATTCATGAAAATTACGCAAGTTGTGATCCTGTGCTACTGACTCCACTAGGCCAGGATCCGATTTCGTGGCGTGAACGATTCTCTCTGGCACATCGACCTGAAGAAAAACGCTTCATTGCCGAAGCCGCTTCGGTGGGATTGGCCGACGGGATTACCCTCAGTGCCTTTTCCAAAAAGCACAATATGGCTTGCCTGATTTCTCTGGCAGGACGGGAGGTGGCGGAAGACCAGCAGTTGGTGTCGATGGTTCACACCCTGGCCCCCCACCTGCATCAGGCCGTTATCCGCAGCACGACCCCGGCCACGGTGAGCCAGAATCCGGGCATCGTGCTGTCTCACCGCGAGCATGATATTTTCCGTTGGATGAGCCACGGTAAAACCAACTGGGAAATCGCCACCATTCTCGACATCAGCGAGAGGACAGTGAAGTTTCACGTGGCCAATATCATCCGGAAACTCAACGCGAATAACCGAACCCACGCGATCGTGCTGGGATTGCAGTTGGGGATTCAACCCCCTCTTGCAGCGAACGAATGAACTCGGGACTGGCGGCCGGCCAGTCCATATAGCCTGCCATCGACAGCACATTGCCCTCCAGCTCGCGCGGTTCTCCGATAGCAACGGCCGGAAACCCCAAGCGCCGCAAATGACGGAAAAACGGCGGCTCCACAACAAAATACAACTGACGGACCTCGTGGAGCCGCGACCATTCATACAAAGACCAATATAACAGGCGGCTGGCGGGGCCTCCGGCGGACTCCCTGCCGGAAGCGACCGCAAAGCGGGTGACTTCGGCAGCATGTCGGCCCTTCTGCAAACAGTGGCCGGAGGGTAGCAAGCGGGAAAACTCTTTCTCGATCATGAAGGGATAACATCCTTCGGTGAAACGGACCGACCCCACCACCTCATTTCCCGCCATTACGGCTACATTATGGGAAAACTCGTCGTAGGCATCGTTATCCAGACCATCCGGTGAAATATCGACCCATTTAAGTTCGTCCCGGAAAATTCTGTGACGAAATCGAAACAATTCCGTTTGTCGACGACCGCCCTGAATCGTTTCGAGTCGATATCCATCCCGACCACTCAAGGAAAGTGCAGCCATGCTTGCCTCCATAGGGTAATGAACCGGAATTCGATACTCTAGGGATTCGCGCGCGGGGCGAAATCTGTCCTTTATGCCAGTTAAGCCGTTCACTCGCTGTTGCAGTAATGCAAATTACTATGTAATACCCTATAAGATTATTTACACCTCATTCAAACACTCGTTTAAAAAGAGATGCCCCGATTCTGTCAGCGGCGGGGATAACCTTGATCCAGATCAACTGTTGTCCTCCCCTGCAAAGGCATAGTTAGAGCTTTTACACGATCGGACATCCCGCCATGCTCCATTCTTTCAAACCACTCATCATCAAAGGCCGTGAATTGCTGCCCATCGTCCAAGGGGGCATGGGAGTCGGTATTTCGGCCAAAAGCCTGGCCGGGACGGTTGCCCGCGAAGGTGGAGTGGGTACGGTGGCCAGCGTGGACCTGCGGCATTTGCACGAGGATCTGGTTGCCGAGTCGGCACATGCCGACGGCCAGCAAGCGTTGGACCGGCTCAATCTGATTGCCTTGGACCGCGAAGTCAAAGGCGCGCTGGCAAATGCCGAAGGGCATGGCATGGTCACGGTCAACGTAATGAAAGCCGTTGACTCTCACGCCCAGTATGTCCGTCAGGCCTGCGAGTCCGGAGCCCACGGCATCGTCATGGGAGCGGGATTACCGCTGGACCTGCCCGATATGGCCAGCAATTTTCCGGATGTCGCCCTGATCCCCATCCTGTCGGAATCGCGCGGTATCAGCATCGTGCTGAAGCGCTGGATGAAAAAACAACGCCTACCCGATGCCATCGTCATCGAGCACCCGCGCCATGCCGGTGGCCACCTTGGCGCTGCCGCCATCAGCGATCTGAACGACGAGCGCTTCAACTTCCGCCGGGCACTGGAAGAAACCTTCGAAGTATTCAAACAACTGGGCCTGGAAAGCGAGCGCGTCCCGTTGATCGTGGCCGGTGGCATCAACAGCTTCCAGAAAGTCAAAACCTGCCTGCAGGAATTCGGTGCCTCCGCGGTTCAGGTCGGGACGGCCTTTGCCGTGACCCGCGAGGGCGATGCCCATGACAGTTTCAAACGCACGCTGGCCGAAGCCCGTCCGGAAGATATCGTTGAATTCATGAGCGTGGCCGGTTTGCCGGCACGCGGGGTACTGACCCCCTGGCTCAAGTCCTACCTGAAACGCGAAGACAAGTTGCAGGCCAATGCCAAGGCGGACCCCCGTCGCTGCACCCAAGGGCTTAACTGCCTGAGCGTGTGCGGCTTGCGCGACGGACTGGGCAAGATCGGTCAATTCTGCATTGACCTGAAACTCTCGGCCGCGTTCCGTGGCGAAGTCAGCAAAGGGCTGTTTTTCCGGGGTGCGGAACCGCTGCCTTTCGGTGATTCCATACGTACCGTTCGTGAAACCATGCAATACCTGCTGACAGGCGACAAGCCGGCCGATCTGCTCACGTCACGGTAATTGTCACGCCAGCCGTTCCTTGCAGTGAACGGCTGGCTGAATCCAGATCAAACCTTTCTCATACTGCTCTGCCATTTATGTCGGTAATTTGTTAAATTGCCCAACTGACAAATCCAACCCGACCGATGTCCGCCATGACCGACTTCACCTCTTGCAATCCCGCTACCGGAGAGCTCGTATTCACCCGTCCGGCATGGACCGCAGAACAACTGGATGGCGCCTTGCTCAGGCTCGCCGGCGAACGTGCGCCCTGGGCCAATCTGAGTGTCGAAGCACGTGCCCAGAAACTACTGGTGCTGGCCGACACCCTGACGGCCGCCCGTCTGGAGCTGGCCGATCTGGTCACCCGGGAAGTCGGTAAACGCACGGTGGAGTGTCTGGCTGAAATCGACAAGTCGGTGCAGTTGATCCGCTATTACGCCGAACTGGCGCCCGCCCTGCTCGCCGCACAGCCTATCGCGACACAGGCCAGCAAAAGCGGCGTCGCGTTTGAACCGCTCGGTCAGGTTTTGGCGATCATGCCCTGGAACTACCCGATCTGGCAGGTGCTGCGATTTGCCGTTCCGGCGCTGATGGCCGGCAATACCTGTCTGGTGAAGCCGGCTCCGGTGGTCCCGCTCAGCACGGCACGCTTGCAGGACTGTGTCAGGGAGGCCGGGCTCACGGTACTGGATGTGGCCTGGATCGATCATGATCATGTCGAAACCGCCATCAAAGCCTCCGATGCGGTGGCCTTCACCGGTTCCACCACGGCAGGCCGGCTGATTGCCAGTCTGGCAGGACGTCATCTCAAGAAGACCGTTCTGGAACTGGGAGGCAGTAATCCCTTCATTGTGCTGGCCGATGCCGATGTCGAGGCGGCGGCCAGAGAAGCCGTTCACTCACGATTCCGCGATGCAGGACAGTCCTGCAACGCCGCCAAGCGCATGATCGTGGTCCCGGAAATTGCCGATGCCTTCATCGAACAGTTTGTGGCCGAAGCCTCGACCCTGCGTGCTGGCGACCCGACACTGCCCGAGACTAGCCTGGCCCCGATGACGCGAGCCGATTTGCGCTGCAATCTGCACGCTCAGGTCACCGATGCCTTGCATAATGGTGCCAACCTGCTGCTCGGAGGCACCCTCCCCTCCGGCCCGGGATTCTTCTACCCTGCCACCATCCTCGACAACGTCAATCCGGCATGCCGGGTTTACCATGAGGAAGTGTTTGGCCCTGTGGCCAGCCTGATCCGTGCCCGTGACGAAGCCGATGCGATTCGTATCGCCAACGACACGCCTTTCGGTCTTGGTGCCTCGTTGTATACTGCCGATACCGAACACGGCTGGGCACTGGCCCGCCAGATCGAAGCCGGCAGTGTCTTCATCAACCGCCATACCAGTTCCGACTTGCGCCTGCCTTTCGGCGGCGTCAAGGCGTCGGGGTATGGTCGGGAATTGTCCGAGTTCGGTTTGTACGAATACGTCAACGTAAAAACCTATTGGCAAAAGTGATCGATACCTCCTCCAAAGGGCGACCGTTGCGCACACGGCTCGCCCTGTTTGTCGTGCTGTTCGGCGGCTATTATGCGATCGTGGCGTTTTTCCCCCGGCTGCTGGCGCTGCCTGCCTGGCCGGGTAGCGCCATTCCGCTCTCCTTGCCGCTCGCCCTCGGCTTGATCTGGGCCGGCTTCGTTTTCACCTTATATCTGGCCAGACAACCATGACGGCTGCCCAGTGGTGCTTTGTCGTTCTGGTCGGTGCCAGCGTTCTGCTGGTTCTGGCTAGCCGCGTAAAGTCACAGGGCGGCGTCAGTGGATTCTATACCGGCGGCGGTCACTTCAAGGCCTGGCAAAACGGTTTGGCCCTGTCCGGCGACTACCTGTCGGCCGCAGCTTTTCTTGGTGCCGCCGGCATGGTGGTCAGTCAGGGGTACGACTCATTGGTCTATGCGGTGGGGACACTGGCGGGCTGGCCGCTGCTTATGCTGTTGCTGGCCGAGCCATTGCGCAGGCAAGGCCGCTATACCGTGGCCGATGTTCTCGAACAGCACTTCCCGCAACGCTCGGTGCGCTTGATGACCTCGCTGACCTCTTTGCTGGTCTGCGCCAGCTATCTCACCATCCAGATGGTGGCCGGCGGCAAGATGATGAGCGTGCTGTTCGGCTTCAGCTACCCGGCCGCACTCGCAGTGGTTTCGGTGCTGATTCTGTTATATGTCCTGCCCGGCGGCATGCGTGCCACCACCTGGATACAGATGATCAAGGCGGTGCTGCTGCTCGGGTCGGCAGCCTTGCTGGCGGTGGGCACCCTGCTCCGCGGCGGCGATCCGGCAACACTGGTCCACAACGTCGTGGCCGTGCACCCGGCAGGTGCCGCCATACTGCAACCCAGCAGTGCACTAGGCTCACCATGGGAAGTGTTGTCGCTGGGGCTCGGACTGGTGCTGGGCCTGCTGGGTTTACCCCATATCCTGATGCGTTTCTTCACGGTTGCCGATCCGGCGACAGCACGACACTCCGTCGCGTGGGCAACCGGACTGATTGCCTTGATGTTCACCTTCAATGCCCTGATCGGTGCCGGCGCCATCCTGTACGTGATGACTGATCCGCTGGTGCATGATGCCGGCGGCAAGGTGATCGGTGGCGGGAATATGGTGCTATTGCATCTGGCGAAGACGCTCTGGGGTCCGATGGCGCAGGCCGCCATCTCGGCCATTGCCTTCGCCACCCTGCTGGCCGTTGTCGCCGGATTGACCATGGCGGGAGCGGCCACACTCGGCCATAGCGTGTATGCCCGGCTATGGTGCCGGACAACACCGTCGGAACCCCGCCTGTTGCTGGCCAGTCGGCTGGGCGCGGTGTTACTGGTCGCCAGCGGGGCCGGTTTGGCCTTGCTCCTCGAACAACAGAATGTGGCCTTTCTGCTGGGACTCGCGTTTGCCATCGCCGCCAGCAGTCAGGCGCCGGTACTGCTGCTAACCCTGTATTGGCCGGGCTTTACCCGGCAGGGGGCACTCTGGACCGGCTGGGTCGGGATGCTGGCGGCCACGCTGGCCATCCTGACCGGCCCGGCCCTGTTCCCGGGGCATGGCGGTCTGCATTTTCCTTTGGCCAATCCGGCCTTGTTTTCCGTGCCGCTGGCCTGCCTTGCCGGACTGGCCGCTTCATGGCTGGAACGCCGCCGCAACGGGAGTTAAGCATGCCCTACCATACCTTCATCAACACCTTGCAAACCCTGCTGGGCCCAACGCATGTGTTGACTGACGACCACGACACCTTGCCACTCTGTCTGGACTGGCGCGGTCGTTATCAGGGCAAGCCGCTGGCCATCGCCTATCCCGGTACCCGACAAGAAGTGGCCGAGGTCATTGCGCTGTGCGCAGCCCATCAGGTCGCCGTGGTCCCGATGGGGGGCAATACCTCGACCTGCGGGGCAGCGACACCGGATGACAGCCGGCAACAATTGGTGATCGGCCTCAAACGCCTCAATCGTCTCATTGCCATCGACCCTGACAACAACACCATGACGGTCGAGGCCGGCATGACCTTGCTGGAAGCCCAGCAGCTTGCCGCCCGGCACCAGCGGCTCTTCCCCTTATCGCTGGCCAGCGAAGGAAGCTGCCAGATCGGCGGCAACCTGTCGACCAATGCCGGCGGCCTCGCCGTACTCCGCTACGGCACCATGCGCGAACTGGCACTGGGTATCGAGGTGGTCTTGCCCGACGGACAGTGCCTCTCGGCACTGGAAGGCTTGCGCAAAAACACCACCGGGCTGGATCTCAAACAGTGGTTCATCGGTGCAGAGGGCCAGCTCGGGCTGATTACCGCGGCGACCCTCAAACTGTTTCCGCTGCCCAGTGCCCGCGCAACCGCTCTGGTCGGGGTCGCCAGCCCCGAGATCGCTATTCAGTGGCTTGGCGCACTCAAGCAGCGCTTTGGTGACCGCCTGACCACCTATGAGTTGATGACGCAGGTGTGCATGGAGCTGGTAGCCCGTTACCAAACGGCCGACGTGCCCTTCATGGCGCCCTGCACGGTGCTGCTGGAGCTCTCCGACAGCGGCGACAACGAAACCTTGACCGACCAGTTGGTCGAGTGGCTAGGCGAACGGCAAGACATGCTGGACGGGGTGATTGCCATGAGCGAGTCGCAGCGTCAGTCCTTGTGGGCCCTGCGTGAAATCATGTCGGAAACCCAGCGCTTGCAAGGCCACAGCATCAAGCACGACATTGCCGTGCCAAGCAGTGCGATCCCAAGCTTCCTGACTCAAGCCGGAGCACGTCTGGAAGCGGCCTTTCCCGGCTGCTGCATCATGGCCTTCGGTCATGCCGGCGATGGCAACCTGCATTACAACATCGCCTATACCCGCCCGGACAACCAGCAGCTGTTTGACGACGAACACGCAGTCAACCAGATTGTCTACGATACGGTCTATGCGCTGGGCGGAACGCTGGCGGCGGAGCACGGTATCGGCCAGCTCAAGATTCACTGGCTGGAGCGCTACAAGGATCCGCTGCAACTCAAACTGATGCGCGGGCTCAAACAGCAGCTAGACCCGCACAATCTGATGAATCCCGGCAAATGGCTGTCATAAGGCCCTGACCGGATCAGGCAATAAAAAAGGCTCCTTGAAGGAGCCTTTTCTTGTGCTGTGTTCAGGGTTGCCTTACAGACGGAAACGCTCGAACGCGGCCTGCATCTGCCCTGCGGCATTGGCCAATTCACCCAGTTCACGGCTGACATTCTGCAGCATGTCATCATTCTCCAGAATCCGCCCATTGATCGTCTCGGTACTCTGGGCGATCAGGGTGCTGGCATTGTGCTGCTCGCCGGTCGAATGCGCGATCTCGTGCATCTTGTTGACCACTTCTTCCATGGTGTCCTGAATGCTGCGGATACCATCCACCGCATCGCGGGTCAGGCTGACACCCTCATCCACCGACGCTACCGTGCTGTTCATGTCTTCCACGGCACGATTGGTTTCCTGACGAATCGCCGTCACCATGCTGCTGATTTCCAGCGTGGCCTGAGCAGTACGTTCCGCCAGCTTGCGTACTTCGTCGGCCACCACGGCAAAACCACGGCCTTGCTCACCGGCACGTGCCGCCTCGATGGCGGCATTCAGCGCCAACAGGTTGGTCTGGTCGGCGATATCGCGGATCACATTGGTTATTCCGCTGATTTCCTGCGAGCGCTTGTCCAGCGAAGCCAGCATGCCTTCCAGGCCGCGAACCGAACCCACCGTGGTTTCCATGCCGTGCGACAGACGAGTGATACTCTTGGCATTGTCTTCCAGACGGGCCTCGGTATCATTCACCATGGCATCAGCCTGATGGGCGCTATCGGCGATATGGGAAATGCTGACCGTAATCTCTTCCAGCGTTGCCGCATTGGACGAGGACACATCGGACATCTGGCGCGAACTTTCCGCCACGCCGCCCACCAGATGGCTGACTTCCTGCACGCCGCCGATCAAGCCGGTGGCATCGTTGCGCAGGCCGAGGAACATGGTTTGCAACTGGCTGACAAACAGGTTGAAGGCTTGGGCGGTTTCCGCCAGCTCGATACTGCCGGTTTCATCCAGACGCAGGGTCAGATCCCCTTCGCCATGGGAAATATCCACCATGGCCGCACGCAGGCGCATCAGACCAGCCAACATGCCGCCAATCACCAGACTGGCCAGCGGCGTCATGATGACAAAGACCAGCGCAAACAAACCGGCGATGGTGTAAATCAGCGTGCGCAGCGGTGCCATCACGGCCTCTTTGCTCACCGCCATACCAATCATCCAGTCGGTACCCGGGACCTTCAATACCTGGAACATCATGGTCTCGCCGTTAATGTCCACTTCTTGCAGGGAATCGGACTGCTCGATTTTTTGCAGGTACTCACCGGTCAGCAGCGGGTTGACCGTCGCCAGCGGCTTGAGCGTCAGATCCGCTTGCGGGTGAGCGATTACGGTACCGGCACGATTGACCAGGAAGGTATAGCCACCGGCACGCAATTTGGTCGACAACACCGCCTTGACCAGGTTTTCTACGGTAATGTCGCCTGCCACGATGCCGGCCGTCGCGCCATTGACTTTATAAGGGGTGGCAATGGTCAGGGTCAGTTTTTTGGAGTCCGCATCGAGATAAGGGCCGTTGATGACGGTTTTGCCAGCGGTCTTGGCTTGGGTATACCACTCGCGGGTACGAATATCATAGCCTTGCGGCATGACCCAATCGCTAGCAAACAAACCATGACCATCCTCGAACCCGGCATAGATATCCAGGAAGCCACCGGTGGCTACCGACTGTTTCAAATGGCTATTGGCCTCGGGTTTGCCCAGAATGGCAGTCTGCCCTTCGACGACCCGCAGCTTGTCATCCAGCCAGGTACTGATAACCGATTGCTGTCCGTACAAAACCGCATTGAACTCCTGGTCCAGGCCATGCATGATTTCAGAGCGCATCTGAAAGAATGCCATGACAACCAGCACCAGACCGAACAAGGCCATTAGTGCTACCGTCAAGGCAATCAGCCTATTCTTTAGCGATTTCATCGTTTCCCTTTCCCAAGTGGCTTTTTAGCTGAATGCCGCCGCATTCGCGATCCGATATGAGCCAGCAGCGGATGGCCACTGGCAGTGTCCCGAACGCTAGCGCCCGGAGCTGGAGTAACGGACTCTACTGACAAAGATAGCGCATGACCGAAACATATCGGGTATTTAATGATATCGACCAATTCTATAATTTGATAATTCGCACAAACATTAGAATTAGTCGATTTACTTCTATATTTTCACCGCGAGTGTCGTATCAGAACAACGGAAATAATGGCAATTCTCGCTTCCAGTCAGAAAAAACCATCAAAACAAACAGTTTGAGCATCGTTAAGTGTAGCAAAACGGTGAACTTTAAAGAAAACGGCATAGCTGATAACCGGTTTGTTAGCCGATTAAAATGGAAGCGCGCACGGAAATACGTCACACATGCGACATGGTTCCATTTTATGCGGCAACAGACAAAAAAAAATCCCCTGCCTGGAAGCAGGGGCCAACACGAGGAAGAAACACCTCACCGGCAATTGCCGATTTGATGCTTCGAGGGGCTAACACCACAAAACACCTTGCGGTCTTTTGTGCGTTACAGAATCTAGCGCAATTGCTCTATTTTGTCCATGGAAATTTTTGTTTCTTTTCGTAAATGTGCATATTCGAAACTCATTCCTGCCAACGGTACTCGGCAAACAGCTCGCGTAGCTTCATTTTTTGCAGTTTCCCCGTCGCGGTATGCGGCAGCTCTTCGACAAAGGCAATGTCATTGGGCGTCCACCAGCTGGCGATCTTGCCTTGATAAAAGCCCAGCAGTTCCTCGCGGGTTGCCGAGGCCCCGGGTTTGAGCACCACCACCATCAACGGGCGTTCATCCCACTTGGGATGCGGAATACCGATAGCCGCCGCTTCGGCAACCGCCGGGTGACCCACCAGAATGTTTTCCAGTTCGATGGAGCTGATCCACTCCCCTCCGGACTTGATGACGTCCTTGGTTCGATCGGTGATCTTCATATAGCCATCGCTGTCGATGGTCACGACATCCCCGGTATTGAACCAGCCATCATCGGTATGGGCACTGTCACGTTCGCGCCGGAAATACTGCGAGAGTACCCACGGGCCTTTGACCTGCAGGTTGCCGAACGCGACGCCGTCATGAGGCAGCGGGCGGCCCATATCATCGACAATACGCAGGTTCACCCCGAAAATGGCCCGCCCCTGGCGCGTTTGCAAACGACGCAAGGTCTCGGCATCGGCAGTGCGATGCTTGAGCTTCGGCGTACTGGTGGTACCGCAGGGCGACAGCTCTGTCATGCCCCACAGCTGGCGAAGTTCGGCACCATGCACCGCCAACTGGTCGATCATCGACTCGGGGGCCGCCGACCCTCCGACGATAACCCGCTTGAGGCTGTGTATCTTCAAGTGATTGCGCTCGCAATGCTGCAATAGCATTAACCATACCGTTGGCACACCTGCAGCGAGTGTCACATGTTCGTTTTCGATCAACTCGTACAGACTGATGCCATCCATTTTCGCACCGGGCAACACCAGCTTGGCCCCGTTCATGGCCGAGCTGTAGGGCAAGCCCCAGGCATTGACATGGAACATCGGTACCACGGGAAGCACGCAGGTCTCAGCCGAGATGTGCAAGCTGTCGGGCAGCGAACTGGCAAAGGCATGCAGCACCGTTGAGCGGTGTGAATACAGTACCCCCTTGGGGTTGCCGGTGGTGCCCGAGGTATAACAGAGACTGGAGGCGGTGTTTTCATCGAAAACCGGCCAGTCGAACTGGTCGCTGGAGCGTCGCACCAGATCTTCGTAGCACAACAGATTGGCGATCTGACTCTCGCGTGGCATATGATCGCGGTCAGTCATCAACACGAAATGCCGCACCGTCGGCAATGAGGCGGCCAGTTGCTCGACGATGGGCAGAAAGGTCAGGTCAAACAGCAGAACGGCATCTTCCGCATGATTGATGATATAGGCAATTTGCTCGGCAAACAGGCGGGGATTCACCGTGTGGCAAATGGCTCCCATACCGGAAACGGCATAGTAGCACTCCAGATGTCGATACCCGTTCCAGGCCAAGGTACCGACCGTTTCTCCCATCCGCACTCCGAGATCACCCAGGGCATTGGCCAACTGGCGGCTACGTCTTGCCGCGTCGGCCCAGGTGTAGCGGTGGATTGGTCCTTCCAGGCTTCGTGACACAATCTCGGTATCGCCATGATTCTTCTCGGCATGATCCAGCAGACTGGAAATCAGCAAGGGCTGATCCATCATTTGTCCACGCATCATCATTATTTTCCCCTCTGTTGTCATGAAAGGCTTAATGCCAATTGAATCAGACTAGGGCAGGTTCGAGTTTTAACTCAAATCAATTTTTCTGATGACAGGTGCAAAGATGGGCGGTTTTATTCTTTGACAGGCCGTTTGGCCAACATGCGTTGCAGGCTGCGCCGATGCATGTTCAATGCACGGGCCGTCGCCGAAATATTGCCGTCATGCTCGGCAAGCACGCGTTGCAGGTGTTCCCACGTGACACGCTTCAGCGACATCGGTTGCGGGGCCACCGGGAGGTCGGGATTGGCCGATGCCTGCTCGAATGCCGACATGATGGCATCCAGGGTAGCCGGTTTGGCCAGATACTGGACTGCACCGAGTTTGGTTGCCTCGACCGCCGTAGCGATACTGGCATAGCCGGTCAGTACCACGATGGCGGCTTGCGGATAACGTTGCCGCAATGCCGGGAGCAGCCGCAAGCCACTGTCACCGCCGAGATTCAGATCCAGCACGATACGCGAGGGGGCCGGCGCATCGGGGCGCAACGCGTCGGCGCCATTGGCCGCAATCCTCACCACGCACCCCCGCCGCGACAGGGAACGCGCCAGCACCGCGGCAAAAGCCTCGTCATCATCGACCAGCAAGAAATCCGGATTCAACACTGAAGCTCCATACTGACCGGCAAGGTGATCCGCGCATGCACGCCCCCCTCCGGCCGATTGTCCAATTCAAGACTGCCGCCCAGCCGCTGCAAGGTGGCATGACTGAGCATCACACCGATTCCCATCCCCGCCGGTTTGGAGGACGGTAGCGGCGTCAGTCCGGCCCGGGCCAACTGCTCGCGGTCCAGATGGCCCTGGCGGTTGATAATATCCAGACACAACACCCCCGCCTCGAAGCGGGCGGAGACATCCACTTCGCCGCCGCCGGCATCCGCCGCATTATTGACCAGATTGAAAAACGCCGGCCAGAACGCGGCATCCAGCACAACCTGTGGATCGGGACACGCCGGTGGCGTCCAGCACAGCACGACATCGGGTCGCATGGAACGCCAGCCCTCCAGCCGATCGGCCAGCGTCTGGAACAGCAAGCCGGGGCGCAAGGAAGCGTCAGCCCCCTCCTTCAAAGACACCAGCGCCTGCCGGCAACTATTCAGTTGCTGGCGCATCATCAGCAAGTCGTCGGCCAAATTCCCGGCGGCAGGCGGGCAGGACAGCATATCGTCCACCAGCAAGGTCAGGGTATTGAGCGGCGTAGACAGCGCATGGGCCGCGCCCGCCGCCTGCATGCCGACCGCCAGCAATTGCTCGTCGCGTGACAGGGTTTCCCGGGCAGTCGCCAGCGCGTGCTCCCGTTCGGCCAGCCGTCGGGCCAGCCAGGAGACAAATCCGGTCAACAGCATGGCCGACAAGGAGAAGGTCACCCACATGCCGAACAGGTGCATGGAAACCGCGTAAGCGGCATCGTTGCCAACCGACGGCCAGGGAAGATGCCAGCGAAACAGTAGGGCATAGGCCCCCAAGGTGGTGAGCGCCAGGGCCCAGGCAAAACGTCCCGGCAGCAGCAAGGCGGCAAACAACACCGGGGGAAGGTAGAGCGATGCCAGCGGGTTCGCTGCACCCCCGGTAAACGCCAGCACTTCGGTGAGGCACACCACGTCGGCCAGCAAACCGACCCCCAGCCACACGGCGGGAGCTTGTCCGCCGCGACTCCGCCAGAGCACCAGCAGATTGCACAGTGCCAGCGACAGCAGCGACTGGGCCAGCATGGAAAATGGCAACGCCACCCCGGCCAGACCGGCAATGAGGCACAGCACAAAACCGGCCAGCAACATCAGCCAGCGCAGGTAGGTCAACCTCCCCACCACACGCGGCAAATCATGAGCAAAAGGCGAAATGACAGTCATAGCCGACACTTTAGCAGATCCGCTGTTGAGCAGCCCCTGCGACACGTTGCCGCAGGGAAACCACGCTGCAGCTGCCCGTCCCCGCCCGCCTAGCGCCAATTTTGCCACAAAGCCCTTTCCGATCAGTCACCTCTCGCGTATCATCCCGTCCCTTTCATTCAGGAGTCGACACATGGGACGGCAACCCCAAGCTCATGCCCTGGGCATGGACTTTGGCACTTCCAACTCCACTACCGGCTGGCTCCGTGACGGTCATGACACCCTGATTCCACTGGAAGACGGCAAGATCACCCTCCCCTCGGTGGTCTTCTTCAATTATGAAGAGGATGCCTGCTGTTTTGGACGTCATGCCCTTTCCGAGTATATGGAAGGCTACGAGGGACGCCTGATGCGCTCCCTGAAAAGCTTGCTGGGTTCATCCTTGATGGATGGCCAGACCGAAGTACAAGGCAAACCGGTGCCCTTCCGCCAGTTGCTGACCCTGTTCATCCGCGAGATCAAGCAGCGCGCCGAGCGTCATGCCGGCAAGTCCTTTGACCAGGTGGTGATGGGTCGTCCGGTGTTCTTTGTCGATGATGACCCGAAAGCCGACGCACTGGCGGAACAGACACTGGGCGAAATCGCCCGTGCGGTGGGTTTCAAGGAGGTTTCTTTTCAGTTCGAACCCATTGCGGCCGCCTTCGACTATGAATCGCATATCGACCGTGAAGAACTGGTGCTGATCGTGGATATCGGTGGCGGTACCTCGGACTTTTCCCTGGTGCGACTGTCACCGGACCGACGCAGACTGGTCGAACGCCGCGACGACTTGCTCGCGACCGGAGGTGTCCACATCGGCGGAACCGATCTGGACCGTCAATTGAGCCTGTCGGGGCTGATGCCGCTGTTCGGCTTCCGCTCACGGCTGAAGAACAATGCCGAAATGCCGTCTGCCCAGTACTTCAATCTGGCTACATGGCACACCATCAACTTCGCCTACACCCGCAAAGCATGGAGTGATTTGTCGGATGTTTACAACGAAGCCAATGATGTGCAGGGACTTGACCGGCTGTTCGAGCTGATTCGCCAACGTGCGGGTCACCGTCTGGCCATGCAGGTCGAAGAAGCCAAGATCGCCCTGTCAGGCACCACGCGGCATAGCGTCGACCTGGATCATCTGGAGCGGGGGCTGGTGGCCGAATTGACCCGTGAAGGATTCGATCTGTCGATCACGCCCTTGGTGGACCGTGTCACCACGACAGTCAGAAAACTGCTGGCCGACGCCGGGGTGTCGGGAGACCGTATCGATACGGTGTTCTTTACCGGTGGTTCGAGCGGCGTCCCGTTGTTGCGCGAACGCATCGCCAGCGTTCTGCCGGAAGCACGGCACGTGGAAGGCAATCTGTTCGGCAGCATCGGCAGCGGTCTGGCCATTGAAGCCGCACGCCGCTACGGCATGGAGGGCTGATCCCCACCCGTCACCTCGGTGTCATCGACTCATCATATCCTTGTCACCGAGGGGGTGCACGATAGGCTGTCGCCACGCACGCGGAGCCTTTCGAGATGCACCCTGACGCAGCGAATTCCACGACTCACCACTATCGCGCCATCTGGATCTCGGATGTGCATCTTGGCACTGCCGGCTGTCGGGCGGACCATCTGCTGGATTTTCTGAAACACAACGATTCGGACTTTCTGTATCTGGTCGGCGATATCGTCGATGGCTGGCAACTGCGCAAATCCTGGTATTGGAAACAAAGTCACAACGACATTGTCCAGAAAATCCTGCGCAAGGCCCGCAAGGGCACCAAGGTCATCTATGTGCCGGGCAATCATGACGAGGCAGCCCGCCAATATGTCGACCTTGATTTCGGTGGCATCGCCATCCGCCGCGAAGCCGAACACCGGCTGGCCAACGGCAAGCGCATGCTGGTGATCCACGGCGACGAATTCGATGGCGTCATCCAGTACGCCAAATGGCTGGCCTATCTCGGCGACTCCTTGTATACCTTCATCCTGCAACTCAACCGCGGCTTCAACTGGGTTCGCCAGAAAATGGGCAAGCCCTATTGGTCGCTGTCGCAGTACCTCAAGCTCAAGGTCAAAAACGCCGTCAACTTCATCAGCGACTTTGAAAACATCCTCGCCAACGAAGCGCGCCGCCGCGGCTTTGACGGAGTGATCTGTGGCCACATCCACAAGGCCGAGGTCAAGGACATCGAAGGCATTCTCTATGGCAACAGTGGTGACTGGGTAGAAAGCCTGTCGGCACTGGTGGAACACCCGGACGGCACCCTGTCGGTCGTGTTTTGGCCATTCAACGGAACGAGCCGCACCCACGTTCCGGCACTCGCAAACCAAGCTGCATCCCCCCTGGAGACAACATGCGTATCCTGATCGTGACCGATGCCTGGCGCCCGCAAGTGAATGGAGTGGTACGTACCCTGACAGAAACCTGTCGCGAACTGACCGGTTTCGGCCATCAAGTCGACATGATCACCCCACAGGATTTCAAAACCCTGCCCTGCCCCACCTACCCGGATATCCGTCTCTCGCTATTCCCCTACCGCAAGGTGGCCGACACCATCCGCACCCTCGCCCCCGACGCCATTCACATTGCCACCGAGGGACCGCTCGGACTGGCGGCGCGGCGCTATTGTCTGCGCAACAAACTGCTGTTCACCACCGCCTATCACACCCGTTTTCCGGAATACATCCATGCCCGGGTACGCTTGCCGCTCTCGGTCAGTTATGCCTGGATGCGTCATTTCCATGGTGCGGCGGCGGCCGTCATGGCACCGACCCAGTCGATCGTCGACGATCTGGCCTCGCGCGGTTTTGACAATGTGGTGCTGTGGAGCCGCGGCGTGGATACCGAACTGTTTACACCGGGAGACCGCGACCGGCTCGACGAGTCACGCTCCCCGCGCTTCGTCTATATCGGCCGGGTAGCGGTAGAAAAGAATATCGAGGCCTTTCTCAAGCTGGACCTGCCTGGCTCCAAATGGGTTGTCGGCGATGGCCCGCAACTGGCGAAACTCAAAGCGGCCTATCCCGACGTCTATTTTGCGGGCATTTTTCCGCAGCCCGAGCTGGCGCGCTTCTACCGCGCCGCCGATGTTTTCGTGTTCCCCAGCCTGACCGATACCTTCGGACTGGTACTGCTGGAAGCCATGGCCTGCGGCACACCGGTGGCGGCCTATCCGGTCGCGGGTCCGCTGGATGTGGTCGGCGACAGTGGCGCAGGCGTACTGGATAGCGATCTTGCCAAAGCGTGTCTCTCGGCCCTGTCGCTGGATCGCGCTCATGTGCGCAAGGTGGCGGAGAGCTTTTCGTGGACGGCGGCGGCACGCCAGTTTGAAAAGCATCTGCACCCCAATGATCCGGAACGGGTGGCCGCCTTGCGCACCCAGACTTCCTGAAAAACTTGCAAAGCCCAACGGGAAGTCTATAGTGGAAGTGTCGCACAACAGGGAGAGTCTTGAATGACACAATCGGCCATGGTTTGGACGGCATACCCCTGTAGGGCCCGGTAAGGCCCGTACTGTCGCGCATCACTGAAGATGCACCGGAACGCCGTTCCGATACCGACCGTAACATGCACAGCAGTACCGCAGTTTAAGGATTACGTAGTGTGTTTGTGCTGGATCCCAGACTATCGCCCATACATGGAGCGATTGCCCCGACAGTCGAACGTGACCGGGGCCGGTGAGTAATGTAGTGTAACGGCAGGTCGTCCGCAGACCCGCCTCGATCTTTCAGGGATGTACCGGTTAATTTTTGTCTGTTCAACCGGGCGCGCGCGTCGTCAACCAGCAGTTCGCGCGTCACAGTAGTTGGTCTGCAAATTTTTAGGTAGTTCTCCAAAGAGGGTGGCCATCGCCACCCTCTTCTGCATCTGGACATTCTGTCCGACAGTTTGACCGAAGTCACTTTATTGCCGCATTTTATAAGGTCAGATCGTATCCATTGGAGCCATAGCTCTCATATCATTGTAGAATGCTCCTCATTCATTTCTCCTCAGACAAAATTCGCTATGGCAACCCTGACCACTGAACGCGTGCTCAGCGTTCACCACTGGAACGACACGCTGTTCAGCTTTACCACTACCCGTGACCCGGGTCTTCGCTTCATCAATGGCCAATTCGTCATGATCGGCCTGATGGTCAACGGCAAACCCCTGATCCGCGCCTACAGTATCGTCAGCGCAAACTGGGAAGAGAATCTGGAATTCTTCAGTATCAAGGTTCAAGACGGCCCGTTGACCTCGCGCCTGCAGCATTTGCAGGTCGGCGACGAGATTGTTGTCAGCGGCAAACCGACCGGCACGCTGGTGCAGGACAACCTGCTGCCGGCCAAGAACCTCTACCTGTTCTCCACCGGTACCGGTCTGGCTCCATTCATGAGCATCATCAAAGACCCGGAAGTCTACGACCTCTACGAAAAGATTGTACTGGTGCATGGCGTACGCTGGGTCAATGAACTGGCTTACGAAGACTACATCACCAAAGAATTGCCGCAGAACGAGTTCTTTGGCGACGTGGTACGCGAGAAACTGATTTACTACCCGACGGTAACCCGCGAGCCGTATCGCAACCAGGGACGCCTGACCGACCTGATCCTGAATGGCAAACTGTGCAGCGACATCGGCCTGCCGCAGCTGAATCCGGAACATGACCGCGCCTTGCTGTGCGGTAGCCCGGCCATGCTGGAAGATACCTGCCGCATTCTCGACGAATTGGGTTTCAAGGAATCTCCGCGTATGGGCGACCCGGGCGATTACGCCATCGAACGCGCCTTCGTGGAAAAGTAATAGACCGCAGAAACACCCAAGCAACCCCGGACCGCTCCGGGGTTTTTTTTCGTACCCTCCATCCCAAAAGCTAGTTTAAATACCATCTAGCTAACCATAAATCCGCAATTACTCCTTGGTACTCACCAAGCTGCTCCCGCCTGCAAAATAGGTCAGTTACATGCCATGCAGAATGATGACTACCCTTGCCTGTCAAGTTCATACAGAGGGTCGAAAGATCCCAAGGAGCGTTCTTTCTCATGCCTTTCAACCGTTCCTCTCCATCGCTGTTCCGCAAGGAAGCGCTAGAGCATGCCGGAAGCCGGGACAGCAAAACCATTTTGTTGACCGGGCTGCCTGGCAGTGGTCCTTTCATTGTCCTGCTCATGGGGGTACTCGGCATTGCCGCGACCTTTCTGGCCGGCTTCGAAACGCATCGCAAAATCGTCATTTCCGGCAGCGTACAACCTGAACGAGGTCTGACGCACCTGCTCGCCCCTCGGGAAGGGATCATCAATGCTCTCCACACGGCCGAAGGGAATGCGGTCGGGCAAGGAACCGCCTTGTTCGTCATCCGCGATGAGCACGGCGCACAGAACGGGCAAAAAGTGGCTGCACTGCTCCGCTCCCAAGGGGAAACCCTAAAGAGCGACCTGCATTTGCTGGAACAACACAATGCGCTACGACTCGAAGCGCTGGCGATGCAGCGACACCAGCTGGGAAACGAACTGAGGCACATGAGCCAACAGCTCATGCTGCAACGGCAACGCGTCGAACTGGCCGGTGCAGCCTATCGCCGTTTTGGCAAATTGCGCGACGCCAGCTTCATTTCCAGCGCCGGGCATCAGGAGCGCCATGCAGAATGGCTGGATCATCAAAGCCGGCTGGCCGAGTTGCAACGCGCACACGCCACACTCGTCAGACAGGTGTCCTCCGCCTCGGCCGAGCATGACAGCACCCGCTTGCAAAACCAGCGGGATCTAGCCGAAGCCCGCCGCAAGCTCTACCGCGCAGAGCAGGCGCTGACCGAACACCACGCCAGCAATCAAGTTACCGTCACCGCCCCCCATTCCGGTCTGGTGAGCGCCATCACGGTTCACCTCGGCCAAAGCGTTCAGGCACAGCAACGCCTCGCCAACCTTGTTCCGGAAAATGCCCGCGTCGAAGCCGACCTGCAGGCCCCCTCGCGTGCCATCGGCATGATCCGGCCCGGCATGCCGGTACTGATCCGCTATCGTGCCTATCCCTATCAAACCTTTGGGCAGGCACGTGGCACAGTGCGGGAAATTGCCGGGAGCAGCGCAGAGGTCTCAGGAGAGGCACTGTACCGGGTAAAAGTTACCCTCGCCCGACAAGCCGTCACCGCCAATGGCCAGCAGCATCCCCTGAAAAGCGGCATGGCGCTGGAAGCCAGTATTTTGCTGGAAAAACGCACGCTGCTGGACTGGCTGCTCGAACCGCTGCATCGCCTGAGTCGAAGGGATATCGCATGACACATACCGCACCTGTCTATCGCTTCTGGTCACGCCGCCAGTTACCCTTGATACTCCAGACGGAAACCGCCGAATGCGGACTGGCTTGTCTCGCCATGGTCGCCGGTTATTGGGGACGCCCCTGCGATTTGATCAGCCTTCGCCAGCGTTTTGCCATTTCGCCCAAGGGTGTCACGCTGGCCGATCTGGTGCGCATGGCTGAAGCGCTGGGGCTGCAGAGCCGGCCGCTGCAACTGGAACTGGAGGAGTTGCCCAAGCTGGCACTGCCCTGCCTGCTCCACTGGGAAATGAATCACTTTGTGGTGCTGTCGCGCGTCAAAGGAAAACGCTTGTTGATCCATGACCCTGCGGCGGGAGAGCGCTGGATAAGCCCGACAGAGGCGTCGACCCATTTCAGCGGCATTGCCCTGGAGCTACGCGCCGACCCCGATGCCCCCGCCGCACCTCCACCACGCAAAATCAGTCTGTTCGGGCTGATGGGCAACGTGGCGGGTCTGGGACGCGGCATGGTCCAGTTGCTGGCACTGGGGATACTGCTGCAACTGTGTACGCTGCTGGCCCCCTTCTATTTGCAGTGGACCGTCGACGATGCCTTGATGGCCGGTGACCGGGACCTGATCAGTGTCCTCGGCTACGGGTTTCTGTTGTTGGTGGTGCTGCAGGCCCTGATTGGCGGGGTGCGCTCCTGGCTCACCACAGTGCTCGCATCGCAGCTGAATTACCAGTGGATGGGCCGGGCATTCAATCACCTGCTGCGCTTGCCGGCAAGCTGGTTTGAAAAACGCCATCTTGGCGATATCGTCTCGCGTTTTGGCTCCATCCAGACCATTCAACACAGCCTGACCACGCAATTCGCCGAGGCCATTCTGGATGGACTGCTGGTCATGGCGACCCTGACCGTCATGGTGGTGTACAGCCCGCTACTGTCAGGTGTGGCGCTGGCGGCAGTCTTGCTGTATGCCTTGCTGCGCTGGGGCGGATTTCGCCACCTTCGTCACCTCAACGCCGAGCAGATCGCCCATGCGGCACGCCAGCAGAGCCATTTTCTGGAAAGTATCCGCGGTATTCAGACCGTGCGACTCTCGGGTGGCGAGGGACAGCGCCGCCATCGCTGGATGAACTTGCTGGCCGGACAATTCAACGCCGAACTGGGCATTGCCCGGTTAACCGTGGCGTTCCAAAGCGCCCATACCATCGTATTCGGTGCGGAGCGGGTAGTGATCATCTGGCTGGCGGCCTTCAGTGTGCTGGATGCCCGCTTCACCGTCGGCATGCTGTTTGCCTTTCTCGCGTTTCAGGAACAGTTCAGCCAGCGCATCTCGGCCTTGATCGACAAAGTGATCGAATGGCGCATGCTGCGTCTGCACGGGGAACGGCTTGCCGATATCCTGCACAGTCCGGTGGAACAGCATGACGGACGCCGCCGCATCGACAACCACTCCGGCCGCCCTCCGGATATTGAACTGCGCGGGATATCGTTTCGCTACGGAGACGCCGAGCCCAAGGTGGTGGACAGCCTGTCGCTGCGTATCCCTTCCGGGCAGTGCATTGCCATTACCGGGGTCTCCGGCTCAGGCAAGACTACCGTATTGAAGTTACTGCTGGGATTGCTGGACGTCCAGAACGGCGACATCCTCGTCGACAACATCCCGCTGCACCAGTTGGAACGGCAGGATTACCGCCAGCTGTTTGGCACGGTCATGCAGGATGATCGACTATTTTCCGGGTCGATCGCCGACAATATCGCTTTTTTCACGACACCTCAGGACCGGGAACGCATCGAACATTGCGCGATGATGGCCGCCATTCATCAAGACATCTGCGCAATGCCCATGGGATACGACACACTGGTTGGCGATTGTGGATCGGCACTGTCGGGGGGACAAAAGCAACGCATCCTGCTGGCCAGAGCCTTGTATCGCCAACCCAGGATTCTGGTGCTGGACGAGGCAACCAGTCATCTGGATATCTGGAATGAGAAGATGGTCAACGCGGCGATAGGGCACATCGCCATGACCCGGATTGTGGTAGCGCATAGACCGGAAACCATTGCCATGTGTGATCGTGTTGTCACGTTGGTCAACGGTCGACTCCACGAGAAGGACCACTCTCCACTTGCCGAACCGGTCTGAGCCAGAATTCCGGCGATCGCCGGAGCAAGAAAACAGCGACCGTCGGCTAGACGGGTCGCTGTCACTCGTCGCTCAGTCGCGATGACGCACCGAGACGATCTGGTAGACACCACCGAAGATGGTCCGCTTTTCCCAGACGAAGCGCTCGGGTTCGCGGGCATAGTCGCGGATTTCTTTTTTCCACAAGGCGCAGGCAAACGGCTCAAGCCAGGCATTGACCCCCCGCAACAGCCAACCAATCGGCTGCCATGCAGCAGGGCGATGATAGTCGACAAACAGCGCCTCGGCCCCCTCTGGCAACTGATCGAGCATATTGTCGACGATCCGGCACTTGAGGTCGTCCGGGACTTCATGCAGCAGGAAGAAACTGGTGATGAGGTCAAATGATTCGCGAGCCCGGAATGTCGCGGCATCGGCCCGCACCACCTCGGCCTGCGGGAAGTGCTCCAGCTTGGCCAGACCATGCTCGATCTGTACCGGCGTGATATCTGTCAGCAGGAAGCGGCCTTCCTCTCCCACCGCACGGGCGGCACGGCTCACCAGATCGCCATACACATGCGCCACCTGCCAGACCCGCATACCGGGACGCAATTTGTCGAGATAGGCCCGCATCAGGCGCTGATCGTTACCGAACAGCAGGGTCTTGACCACGATATTCCGGTCAAGCCAGCGCGCATGATCGGGATTGACGTAAGCCCAGTCATAGACTTCGGTCATATAGGCCGGCACATCTTCGTAATACAACCGGCGGGAGGCTTTCGGTGGGTTATAAGTCATGATGTCACTTCATGGTTATTGGTTTGCCTTCAGCCTAGCAGGGCATCCTGCCGACGTATTTGAGCTTGGCCAAATCTCCCGCAAAATCAGCTCACTGCGCAGCCAGCGTCAGGACCACCGGGGTATGATCCGAGGGTCGCTCCCACTTGCGCGGCACTTTATCGATCACGCACTCCAGCGCATCGGGACGTAATGCGTCGCTGACCAGAATATGGTCGATACGCACGCCCAGATTGCGGCGGAACATGGCAGCCCGATAATCCCACCAGCTGTATTGCCGGTCTTCGTCGTTGAAGATCCGGAAGCTGTCGGTCAAACCCAAACCAATGAGACGCTTGAAGGCATCACGCTCCGGCGTACTGCACAGCACCTGCTCTTTCCAGCCCTCAGGGTCATGCACATCGCGGTCTTCCGGCGCGATATTGTAGTCGCCCAGCAAAGCAAGCCTCGGCCAGCGAGCCAGACTGGCAGCGACATAGCCCTCCAGCTGCGACAGCCAGTGCAATTTATAGGTGTACTTGGGCGAGTCGACCGACTCCCCGTTGACGAAGTAAGCACCTATCACCCGGATGCCGTTCACGGTGGCGGCAATGACGCGCCGTTGTTCGTCGTCATAGCCGGGAATACCATATTCGACGTCCTCGACCAGCAATCCTTTGCGCACCAGGATGGCCACGCCATTATAGGTTTTCTGGCCAAACCAGACGGCTTGATAGCCGGCCGCTTCGATCTCGTCGATCGGGAAAACCGGCTGATCCATTTTCAGTTCTTGCAGGCACAACACCTCCACCGGCGTCGTCTCCAGCCATTGCAGCACCTGCGGCAACCTTACTTTTAGTGAATTGACATTCCACGTAGCGAGTTTCATGACTTTTTTTGTTCCGTTCGATACTTGAAAACTGCGAGTGTCTCTATTCCACACACCCTCAAAAACCTTGTAAAACAAATGCTTTCAGACGTCAACACCGGGGGTTTGCCAGAAAGCCTGTCCCGACAAACATTGTCAGACGATCCATCACGGCACTAAGATCAAAGTGTCTTCATCACCGGAGTACCATCATGGCCAGTCCCCTTAAGAGCAGCACTGTACCGAAAAACGCGACTCCCGTAGCACAACGTTCCTCGCTGTCCCCCATGCTTCCCGGCTACTCTCTGCAAACCCCGGCACAACGCCGTTGCACGAACGGCGCACCACTGGGCGATCCCAAGAAACCCCGCTGATCTTCACGCTATCCCTTGCTGCATCATGTCGGCCAGGCATCGCGCCTGAGCCGGCAAAGAGTGCGAATGCGACCCATTATGCCCGTTTCCCGTTGCCGTGACGCTCTATCAAAACGGGGACCGCAAAAAAAAACCCCCGTAAAAACGGGGGTAGAAAAAGACGGGATCAATGTCCACAGGGCATGGATATCGTCTTGCTCGCTGCTGCTCTGGAGAAAATCAAAACAGAGTGATTAGGCATGGCTATTTCTGATTGGTTCCCCAGAGCCTGCAAATATTCAGGCTGATACCGTTTCGACCATGCCGGAATGACGCAACAGGGCATCGATCTGCGGATCACGACCACGGAAGGCCCGGAACGACTCCAGAGCCGGACGGGAACCACCGACGGCCAGAATCTCGTTCCAGAACCGGCTGCCCATCTCGGGATTGGCACCGCCGGTTTCCTCGAACGCCGCATAGGCATCAGCCGACAAGACTTCCGCCCACTTATAGCTGTAATAGCCTGCCGAGTAGCCACCCGCGAAGATGTGACCGAAGCTATTGGCGAAGCGGTTGTAGGCCGGAGGCTGATTGACGGCCACTTCACGGCGCACCTCGGCCAGCAGGGCTTCCCAGTCACCGTTTTGCGGGTCCAGCTCGCCATACATGCGCATATCGAACAAACCGAATTCCAGCTGACGCACCGTCTGCATACCGCTTTGGAAGTGGCGGGCCGCCGTCATCTTGTCAAACAAGGCACGCGGCAGCGGTTCACCACTGTCGACATGGCCGGTCATGCCCTGCAAGACCTCCCACTCCCAGCAGAAGTTTTCCATGAACTGCGAAGGCAGCTCGACCGCATCCCACTCCACCCCGCTGATGCCGGAGACCGCCAACTCATCGACGCGCGTCAGCATGTGATGCAAGCCGTGACCGAACTCATGGAACAGCGTGGTCACTTCGTCATGGGTGAACAACGCGGGCTTGTCGCCGACCGGCCCACTGAAATTGCAGGTCAGATAGGCAACCGGTGTTTGCACCTTGCCCGCCTTGAGACGACGGCCACGGGCGTCATCCATCCAGGCCCCGGAGCGTTTCCCCTCGCGCGCATACAGGTCGAAGTAAAAACCGCCGATGACGTTGCCGTCCTTGAGGATTGAGTAGTAGCTGACATCCTTGTGCCACACCGGTGCCTTGGCCGGAACCACCTCGACGCCAAACAGGGTGCGAACCACCCCGAACAGACCAGCCACCACCTTGGGTTCCGGGAAGTACTGCTTCACTTCCTGATCGGAAAACGAATAGCGTTCGGTACGCAGTTTTTCAGCGGCATAGGCAATATCCCACGCCTCGAGGGTATCCAGTCCCAACGTCTCGCGGGCGAACGCCTCCAGCTCGCTACGATCCTTGCGGGCAAACGGCAGGGCACGCGCCGCCAGATCACGCAGGAAGCGGATCACCTCGGCCGGACTGTCTGCCATTTTGGTATAGAGGGATAGCTCGGCGTAATTGGCAAAGCCCAGCAACTGTGCTTCTTCGCGCGCCAGCAGCAGCTTTTCGCGAATGACCGGGGCATTATCCAGCTCAGGCTTGCCGAACTCCGATGCACGCGTCACATAGGCGTCGTAGAGCGTCTTGCGCAAGTCGCGGTCATCGGCATACTGCATCACCGGCAAATAGCAGGGGAACTGCAGACTCAGCTTGTAACCCGGCTTGCTGTCCCGGGCGGCCGACTCGGCCAGCATGGCCACGACGTCGTCAGGCAACCCCGACAGGCGCGCCGGGTCTTCGATAAACAGGCTGAAGGCATCGGTGGCATCCAGCACATTCTGCTCGAAGCGGGCCGACAATTCCGCCAGTCGTTCCTGAATGGCGGCGAAACGGGTTTTCTCGGCCTCAGGCAATTCGGCGCCGGACAGACGGAAATCCCGCAGGTTGTTTTGTAGTACTGTTTTGCGCGCTGCACTATAGTTGGCATAGGCAGGAGCGGCAACCAAGGCCTTGTAGCGGTCGAACAAGGCCAGATTCTGGCCGACTTCGGTAAAGAACACGGCGATTTTCGGAACGTTGGCGTTATAGGCTTCACGCAACTCGGGTGTGTTCACGACCGCATTCAAGTGACCCACTGCCCCCCAGGCACGCCCCAAACGCTCAATGGCATCCGTGAGGGGATCAATGAAACTTTCCCAATCCGGCGTTTCGGTCGAGGCGGTCAGGTCGGCAATGGTCTTGCGCGCTTCGTCAAGCAAGGTATCGATTGCCGGAGTGACATGCGCGGCCTGAATTTCGGCAAAACGCGGGAGGTCGGTAAAGTCGAGCAGCGGATTGGCGGACATGCGGGTTTTCCTTGTAGACGGGCGGTCTGCGGACCGCTCCGGTATGGTATCGTCTGTGTTGCTATTTCCCGAAGATGAGGACAATCCGATGAATCACAATATCCGCCCGTTCGATGGTCTTTCACCGAGCGTCGATCCCTCCTGTTTTGTCGACCCTGCCGCCGTGGTTATCGGCGAAGTTTCGTTGGCAGAGGGCGCATCGGTCTGGCCATGTGCCGTCGTTCGCGGGGATGTCAACAGTATCACCATCGGAGCCGGCAGCAACATCCAGGATTTCGCCATGCTGCACGTCAGCCACAAGCGCCCGGACGATCCGCAAGGCGCACCGTTGACCATTGGGCGCGATGTCACCATCGGCCATCATGTCACCTTGCATGGCTGCACCATCGGCGATGAGGTGCTGGTCGGTATCGGTTCCATCATTCTGGACCGCGCCGTCATCGAACCCCGTGTCTTGATCGGCGCCGGCTCGCTGGTGCCTCCCGGCAAGACACTGCAGTCGGGCTATCTTTATCTGGGCAACCCGGTCAAACAGGTTCGCCCGTTGAGCGAGGAAGAGCTGGCCTACTTCCGTTACTCTGCCGAGCACTATCGTCGCCTCGCCATCAAGCATCAGGCCAGTGTCGCAGCGCTTGGAACATGATCGGCCGACACATGACCAGACATCCGAAGATGCCTGACCATGCTGTTGACTTACCCAACAATTAATAACAGCACATCGTGTGGGAGCAGCACAACATGCCTTGGTTCAATAACGCGGTAAAAGCCGAACTGGCGGCCGCACAACAGGCACTTCGTGAAAGCCGGGCTCGTGGCGAGGCCATCAGTCGTTCAATGGCGATGATCGAATTCAGTCCGGACGGCACCATCCTGTCCGCGAATGACAACTTTCTCAAAACCATGGGTTACCACGCCGACGAAATCATCGGCAAACATCACCGGATGTTTTGTGATCCCGCCTATGTCGCCAGCAGCGCCTACTCCGAACTGTGGGCGACGCTGCGTCGCGGCGAGAGTCAATCGAAGCGATTCGCCCGACGCGACAAACAGGGCCGGGAAGTCTGGCTCGAAGCCAGCTATACACCGATCTTCGGTGCCGATGGCAAAGTGGCCAGCATCCTCAAACTGGCAACGGATGTGACCCGGCAGATCCAGCTGGAACTGCGCGACAAGGCCTTGCGGGATGCGATTGATCGCTCCATGGCCCAAATCGAATTCGCGCTTGACGGCACCATTCTGGAGGCCAATTCCAACTTTCTCGCTACGTTTGGTTACTCCGGACACGATGTCATCGGCAAACATCATTCGATGCTGTGCGAAAGCAGTCTGACCAACAGCCCCGAGTACGCTGACTTCTGGCGCAAACTGGGTCAGGGACAGTTTTTTCAGGGACGTTTCAAGCGGGTATCCCGGGCCGGCAAACCGGTTTGGCTGCAAGCCACCTACAGTCCGGTCTTCGACCTGCAGGGCAAGCCGGTCAGGGTCGTGAAGTTCGCCAGCGACGTCACCGCCGAAGTGGAACGCCTGCAAGCCCAGGCTGACAAGGCGGATGCCGCTATCAGCGCTTCCGAGAACACCGAGCAGCTGTCGCTGCGCGGCAGCGATGTACTGGAACAAGCTGCAGCAGAAATGTTGCGCGTCTCCGATCAGGTCACCCGTTCCTCCGACATTATCGAGCAACTCGGTGAGAGTTCCGGTCACATCGGCAGTATCGTCGGGACCATCCGCGAGATTGCCGATCAAACCAACCTGCTGGCACTCAACGCCGCCATCGAGGCCGCACGCGCGGGTGAAACCGGCCGGGGTTTTGCGGTCGTTGCCGATGAAGTCCGCAAACTGGCCGAACGCACCAGCCAGTCCACCCGGGAGATTTCAGGGATCGTCGAACGCATCCAGCAAGGCTCCCAGTCCGCCATCGATGCCATGTACGAAGTCCGCGACCAGACCAAACTCAGTCTGGAGCTATCCGGACAGGCACGCGACGCCATCAGTGAGATCCGTTCGGGCACCCGGGATGTCGTTGATGTCGTGCGAGGGTTTTCCAGCTTGCTGGGACACTGATTCCACCCTCCAGCTGTTGCCGCCGGACATGAAAAAGCCCTTCAACGTGAAGGGCTTTTTCCTTGCCGGACGTTCAGGCTCACAGCACGGCCAGCGCCGCCTCGTAGTCCGGCTCGTTGCCAATTTCGGCCACCAGTTCGGCGTGCAACACCACATCGTTTTCATCCAGCACGACAACGGCACGGGCGGTCAGACCGGCCAACGGGCCGGTAGCCAGACGAACGCCATAGGCTTCATGAAACGCCGGATGACGGAAGGTCGACAGGTTCAAGACATTGTCGATCCCTTCGGAACCGCAGAAGCGCTTCTGGGCAAACGGCAAGTCAGCCGAAATACACAGTACTGCCGTATTGGCGAGCTCGGCGGCCTTGGCGTTGAATTTGCGCACCGACATGGCGCAGGTCGGGGTGTCGACACTCGGGAAAATAGTCAGAATCTTGCGTTTGCCGGCAAAGTCTGCCAGCGAAACATCGCTCAGGTCGGCAGCGGTCAACAGGAAATCCGGGGCCTTCTGGCCCTTGGCCGGCAGCGAGCCGGCGACATCGACAGGAGTGCCACGCAAAGTAACGGTTGCCATCAGGTAAGTCCTTGTCAGGTGAATATCTTCGTAGTGTGAGGCATTGGCGGGCAAATTCAACCCCTGCCGGAACAGGGAAATAGCCCGTACGGTCATTGTGCCAAACCGGAAGGCCTCGCCTCAATCTCACCTAAACTACACAACGACATACATAAAAACAAAAGTCATATGTCAAAGACATTAACGGATAACGCCATGATTGTTAATAACTAATTGACAGTGATTACATGAAAAATTACACTTGTCCGCAGAAAATACTCTGCCGGTGGCACCGCTAACTGACAGCGACTTCCCTGTCCACCCGGCAAACAAGACCGGCTCCAAGCCCGGCTCCACCTGACCAGGAGACCTTTTCTTGAATCACACGCAACACCGACATATCGGACCGATCGCCTTGATGCTGACCGGTCTTGGCTCCATCATCGGCTCCGGCTGGCTGTTCGGCGCCTCCCACGCCGCAGCGATCGCCGGCCCGGCTGCCATCATGGCCTGGGTCATCGGCATGCTGATCATTCTGGCCATTGCCTTGAGCTATGCCGAACTCGGCGCCATGTTCCCCGAGTCCGGCGGCATGGTTCGCTACGCCCGCTATTCCCATGGCTCGCTGGTCGGCTTCATTGCTGCCTGGGCGAACTGGATCGCCATTGTTTCCGTCATCCCCATCGAGGCAGAAGCCTCGGTCCAGTATATGAGCACCTGGCCATGGCCGTGGGCCCACGACCTTTACCACCAAGGCGAGCTGAGCCCGATCGGCCTGATGCTTTCTGCGGTTCTGGTACTGGTGTATTTCTTCATCAACTACTGGGGCGTCAAGCTGTTTGCCAAAGCCAACAGCCTGATCACGGTCTTCAAGGTAGTCGTGCCGGCGCTGACCATCGGCGCGCTGATCTACAGCGGCTTTCATCCGGGTAATTTCGGTTCGGCCACCCCGGGCGGCTTTGCACCCAATGGCTGGTCGGCCGTGATGACGGCCGTCGCCACCAGCGGCATCGTGTTTAGCTTCAACGGTTTCCAGAGCCCCATCAACCTCGCCGGGGAAGCTCGCAATCCGGGCCGCAGCGTTCCGTTCGGCGTGGTGGGCTCCATCCTTGTCGCGGCCGTGATCTATGTGCTGTTGCAGGTCGCATTCATCGGGGCCCTGACACCGGAGCATCTCGCCCACGGCTGGAGCGGTCTCGATTTCAGCTCGCCTTTCGCCCAATTGGCAATGGCACTGGGACTCAACTGGCTGGTCATGCTGCTGTACTTCGACGCCTTTGTCAGTCCTTCCGGCACGGGCGCGACCTACACGGCCACCACGGCACGCATGATTCAGGGCATGCAACGCAACGGCACCCTGCCGGAGATGCTGGGCCGGCTACATCCGCTGTACGGCATTCCGCGCCAGGCCATGTGGTTCAACCTGGCGATTTCCTTCATCTTCCTGTTGTTTTTCCGGGGATGGGGAACGTTGGCGGCAGTGATCTCGGTGGCCACGGTGATTTCCTACCTGACCGGTCCGGTCAGCGTTGCAGCGCTACGCCGTGTTGCACCAGACCTGCCGCGTCCGCTGCGAGTCGCCGGTATTCACCTGATTGCCCCGCTGGCCTTTGTGTTCGCTTCACTGGTGTTGTATTGGGCACGCTGGCCGCTCACCGGGGAAATCATCTTGCTGATGGTCATTGCCCTGCCGGTCTACATTTATTATCAGGCAAAGAGCGGCTGGCATGATTTCCGCCGGGAGTTTGTCGGCGCGGCATGGTTGGTCGCCTATTTGCCGGTGATGGCACTGCTGTCCTGGCTGGGCAGCTCGGAATTCGGCGGAATCAATGTCCTGCCCTACGGTCTGGATATGGTCGTGGTCGCGCTGGCAGGCTACGTCTTCTTCCTGTGGGGCAGCCGCAGTGGCTGGCATACCCGCTACCTCAAGGAAGAACACGATGCGGCTGCCGTCGAGGCATTGCATCGCGAAGGCTAAGCCAAACGGCAGACAGAAAAACGGCACCGGGGTTGAACTCCCGGTGCCGTTTTTTTATCCCTGCGCAGGCGTGTCGTCCACCCGGCGGCGCGTTTGCAGGATCGGCGGAGCCCAGACTTCTCCGGGGCGTTTCTTGCGGGTTGCCAAGGTCAGCTCCGAAGGGGCAAAGATATTGATGTTGTGGGTATTGGGCGAGGTAATCAGGTACTGTGCCTCGGTGGCTTTGAGGAAGCCGGCCACGCGATCAATATTGAAGATGTCCAGATGGGCGAATGGCTCGTCGATAAACACAAAGCCCGACGGATTGGCTTCGTCCATCATCAAGCCGATCAGCAAGATCAACGACTTCATGACCTGTTGCCCCCCCGATGCCTCGCCATCGTTCAGGCCCATCATGCCCTTCTGGTCAAAGTTGAAACGCAATGTCAGTCCCGCCTGAGTCAGCACGGCGTCGTCATTCTCCAATTGGGGAATATCCACTTCCACACCGATACCGGCCAGTTCACCAAGGCGTTTGATATTGCGAGTGTAGGCACGCACCGTGGCGCGCAGCTTGTTGATATAAGCGGCACGGGCATCGTCTGTCAGGCTGCTGGCACGATCAACTTCGCTCTGGCGGCGCTGGCGTTCCTTGTCCAGCTGTTCAAGATCCTCGAGCAACTTGTCCTTGAGCTCGAGCACGGTCTCGTCGGTTTCCCATTCACCATTGGCTAGTCGCTCTTCAAGGTAACCCAGTTGATGCCGAACGTCGGCAGCACTCTCGAATTCGTCTTCCAGGACCTGAAGCGACTCACGGCTGAGGGCCTCGGCAGGCATGCGGCGTGCCGCTTCGCGTAACTCGGCGATCAAACGGCGCAATTGGCGGCGTACCTGCTCGACGGCACCGTCATACTGCTGCACAGTATCCAGCCCCTCTTTTTCTCTCAGGCACACCCGGTCATGCGCCAGCCGCGCATCGGAATAGCGCTGCTCGGCGGCCTCTCGCTCGGCCTGTGCCGCCGCCAGGGTTTCACCCAGCCGTGCCATGCCGGACTCCAGCTCCTTGCGAGTCGCCTCCAGTACGGCGAACTCGTCGGCACGCGACTCCAGTTGCAGGAAGGCATCCATCCCGCCAAGGTACTCGGCCAGACCACTGGCTTCACGGGTCACTGCCAGCAAACGCGCATCATCGTCCAGAATCTGCTCGTTGAGGTGCTTCAGTTCTTTGCGCAGTTCATTGAGACGAGATACCCGCGCCGCTTCGCCAAACGCAAACTCGTGGGCAGAGACACCAATATGGCGTGCACCGCGACGTTCGCGGAAGTAACCTTCACGGGTAATCCAGTCGCCCTCAACGGCACTGCCCTCTCGTGCATTGTCTACCCGGCTGATGCTATTCAATTGGCGCGACAACCACTCGGGAATGTCGGCGGCAAGGCGCACGACCTCCAGCAAGGAGCCCTTGCGCACGGCGGGCAGGGCCGCCCGCTCCGGGACCACAAAATGGCGATAGCGCAGTCCCTCGGCGATTTCCCAGGCACGGGCACGATCGGCACTCTTCTCCAGCAGCACCACGTGCCGATAGGGACGCAATACCGCTTCGATCGCTCCTTGCCAGTCGGTATCGGTGACCTCGACGATCTCCGAGAGCAGAATATGACCAATCCCGGCCTCGTCAAATGCGGCGCGCAGTGCCCGCACATCGTCAGGCAGACGGCTGCGACCAATTTCCAGCGCATCCACATGCTGCATCAGCTCCTGACGCCGGCGCTTGGCTTCGCGCAATACATCGCGCACGCTATCCGCCGACTCGCGCAAGGCAGCAAGACGGCTGGTCAATGCCGCACTGTCACTGCCGTAGTCCTTGCTGGTCAGTGCCAGCAAGCGGTCACGTTCCTTGAGTTGACCGGCAACTTCGGCATGCCGGGCTTTGGCGGCCATAAACGCCTCTTGGGCGGAGCTTCGCACCACCTCGGCAGCATCGCGGGCATTCTTGGCCGAAAGCTCAGCTTCGCCCAGCCGTGCCATCAGTTGCAAGGTTTCGCCATGGTCACGCCGTGCCGTACGGCGCGTGGCCAGCCGGTTACGGTAGTCCTGCCACTGACTGCCGATCAAGGCACGGTTGTCCAACCAGGTCATGGCCGGCAGGGCAACATCGTTCAGGCGGGCAATGGCACTGTTCAACTGACGCCATTCGAGGTAGCGATTGGCACGGGTTTTCATGATCTCCACCCGGCCTTCCAGCATCTCCTTCTGGCGCGACAATGACTGTAATTCGACTTCGGTGGCTTTTTGCTCTTCACGCGCCTGCTGGTAATTGTCCAGCACATCTTTATCGCCGAAGACCTGGAACACCAGATCCAGCAATTGGCGCGGGCTATATTCCGTGAGCTTGTCCGTGTCACCCTGCTCCAGCGCCAGCACCTCGGCGACAGCAGCCGTCAGCCCGGCCGCTTCAAGGCGACGGCGGTATTCTTGCACCCCCAGCCATTGGGCCTGACCTTCGGCCAGCTCCAGCGGGACATCGCCGTCAAGAATGGCGTAGTTCCTCACCCAGTCGCCACCCTGTTTGCGAATCCGGCACAACAAGGTCACATCGGCATTCACAATCGGAAAAAAAGGTGTCGGGTACAAGCCCCCCGAAACCCGGCGCGGGTTGTCCACCACGCCGCGCAGGTAGGCAAAAGGTTCGCGGTTATTCCGCACATAGCGTTTATAGTCCCGTTTGCCCGAGCACTTGATGGCCAGCAAGGTCCGCATGGCGTCCAGCAAGGTGGTTTTACCCGAGCCATTGGGGCCGATAATCGTCACGATCTGGGCGTCCAGCGGCACACTGAGGCGTTGCCAGAAGTCCCAGTGCACCATCTCCAGCGATTTGATCTGGAACATCAGTTAACCTCCTCATCGTCCGAAGCAGCGCTTGCCACGTCACTATCCTCAGCGATGTCTTCTTCCTCGTGCATGGCCAACGCCGCATCACGGCGGGCGCCCAGCACCTCGCTCAGCGCCCCTTCGATAATGCGGGGAGCGAGATGACTGTAGTCAATCAGCAAGTCCAGCATCGGTCCCTCGCAGAGCATGCGATTACGCCGACTGATAAACCCGAGGTTGACCAGACGCCCCAGATTGGCATTGAAGCGGGTGCGACCGCCCAGCGCCTTGCCAAAGTCGGCATACACGGCATCCTCGGAGAGCCCCGTCGAAACGGTCTCACCGGTTTCCAGCGGCTTCTGGCTGCCGAACATATCGGACTGGCCCTCTTTGCCGGCCTCTACACGGGCAATCTGCCGCTCGCGCTTGGGCAGGATAATCAACGCCCAGAGGATCACCAGCAAAGCCACCCCGTCGCGGGGCAGGCCCATATTGTTGTTCATCCAGGCATCGCCGGAGCCAAACACCGGTTCGGTCAATTCGGGCAACAACGCGACGGCCAGATGTTCGGCATAGGGGTTCTCCACCAGCCGCAGTCCCACCTCGGCAAGACGGCGATCCAGCTCGCCACGAAAGATGTCGTCCATCAGGGCCCGGCGTGCCAGCGGATCGCTGCGCTCGACCACGCGATGCGCCAGCAACCTGGCAGTCAAGGTTGTGAGTTCTGTTTCCATGTCGACAATCAAGGTAAGGGTTGAGGCGGCGGCACAAGTCTGGCATCCGACAGGCTTGCCACTTCGGGATGGTCTGGCTCAATGATGCCATGCCCTCCCTCCAGACTCAGCGGCAAGCGGGCCAGGGCGGCAACGACACTCGCGGCATCACGCGTTTCAGGGTCGCCAAGCAGCGACAACAGCGACAAACGGTAAGCGGTTTCGTTGTAGGTATCGGCCAGCACGGCATCGGCAATCGGCGTCGAGTCGCCCAGCAAGGCCAAGGTGTCGTAGAGCGACTCGGCATGAATCAGACGCTCGACTTCGGGCGCATCGGCTTCGGGAGCATTTTCTGCACCGGGCAGTGCAACCTCGCCGGCACGCGCCCGTTCACGGGCAATCAGCTCGAATTCGGCAACATCGGCCAACTCGGGGGTAGAAAGAAAGGCCGGCTCGGGACACATGGCCATGGCACTTTCCATCAGACGTGCGAGAGTGCTGGCCTTGGCATTACGCAGCCAGGAGGCAATATCGGTCGATGTCAGGCCGGAAGCACCAAGATGCACCCGTTGCGACGCCAACTGGGCCAGACGACGCTCGAAGGTCCCGGCAAGGGCCAGCATGCGGCTTTGCGCCAGCGCAATGGCCTGTGCGCGCGACAAGGTCGCCAGGGTCAAGGTCTCGTCCGCCGTCAGTTCCCGCACCACGTCGGTCGACTTGGCGACCCAGCGCCAGACCGCTTCAAGGCGTGGCTGCGCGGCACGAATGCGGAACTCCGACTGGGACTCCAACGCCTCTTCGAACTCGGCATACAGTTCGTTGAGACGGCCGAGCAGATGTTTGAGCGCTTCTTCCGAGAGCTGTCCCACGGCTTGCCCGGCGGCAACCTGACTGGTCAGATAGCCCAACTCCACATCATCGCCGGCGAAATCCGTCAAGGTGGCCAGCGCGGACATGGCGACACGGGCGCCTTCGGAGAGTTGGTAGAGACCGGTATCGGACTCCCAGACCAGCAATCCCCCTTCGCGCAGGCGCTTCAGGATGGTATCGAGCTTGACGGGATTGAGATAAGAAAAACGCTGATTGAGTTCCTGCGGCGTCCAGAACGGTGCCTCGGCGCGTGCGCCAAGCTCCCGCAACACCAGCAGGCGCATTAATACCTCTTCGTCACCACCGCGGAACAGGGTAATGAAAACGGAAAGGTAAGGCCAGGCATCGTTGAGCCGCTGCACCGAAGTCAGTGTGGCGGGGTCGATGTCGGGCTGGAAGAAGGAGGATAAGGATTCCAAGGACAATCCGGCACAGGTTAAAACCGGATTGTCCCCAGCAACGGCTTTACTCGTCAATCTCTGACTGAGGTTTGATCAGCAGTGTTTTTTGCTGACGGGCCAGTTTGCGCGCGGCCGCTTCGGCTTCAGCCGCCGCGACAGCAGCCCGCTCGGCCTCGCGTTGGCGCTCACGAATCACATCGAGATAGGCCATGATGGCAAAGGTGAGCTCACGGGTACCATGGCCAGTCAGTGCCGAAATGGTGAAGACACGCGGCGTTACCACGTCGAACTCGACTCGGTCATCCGGCTTGGGATGATCCCAGCCAAACGCCTCGAGGAACGCGTTCACCGTCAGTTCGCGCTCATCGTCCGGCAGCATGTCGACTTTGTTCAGCACCAGCCAGCGCGGCTTGCTGTACAACTCTTCGTCATACTTTTTCAGTTCATTGACGATGGCACGGGCTTCGCGCACCGGATCGACATCAGGGTCGAAGGGGGCCACATCGACAAGATGCAGCAACAGGCCGGTACGCCCCAGGTGTTTCAGGAAGCGATGTCCCAAACCGGCACCTTCGGCGGCGCCCTCGATCAGTCCCGGAATATCGGCGATCACGAAACTACGGGTATCCTGCATCCGCACCACGCCCAGATTGGGGTGGAGGGTGGTAAACGGATAATCCGCCACTTTCGGCTTGGCAGCGGACACCGAGCGAATGAAGGTCGACTTGCCGGCATTGGGCATGCCCAGCAGGCCGACATCGGCCAGCACGCGCAGCTCCAGACGCAAGGCGCGACGTTCGCCTTCTTCACCATGGGTAAACTTGCGCGGCGCACGATTCACCGATGATTTGAAGTGAATGTTGCCAAGGCCGCCTTTGCCGCCATGCGCCAGCACCAGACGCTGACCGTGATGGGTCAGGTCGGCCACGACTTCATCGGTATCCATATCGAAAATAACCGTACCGACCGGCATACGCAGTTCGATATCGTCGCCACCTTTGCCGTAACAGTCGGCGCCATGGCCTTTTTCACCATTCTGGGCCTGATACTTCTTGACGAAGCGGTACTCCACCAAGGTATTGATGTTTTCATCGGCAACGGCGATCACGCTACCGCCACGGCCTCCGTCACCACCGTCCGGGCCGCCGAACGGAACAAATTTCTCACGGCGGAAACTAGCGGCACCGTTGCCGCCTTTGCCCGCTACGACTTCAATTCGGGCTTCATCGATAAACTTCATTTCATCCTCCTGGACGCTGACGAGGAGTCAGGCGTAAACACAGTGTGACCCTGCGCTTACGCCTGGCACCTCAAAACAACAAAAAAGCCCTATCACCAAGGATAGGGCTTTTTGACGGGGTGTGACGATTACTCGCCGTCGACGCCCGTGTACGGAACCACGGTAACGGTCTTGCGGTTCAGTGCGCCTTTGGTGGCGAATTGAACGTAGCCGTCAACCTTGGCGAACAAGGTGTGATCCTTGCCCATACCAACGTTTTCACCAGCGTGGAAACGGGTGCCGCGCTGACGAACGATGATCGAGCCAGCCGGGATCAGTTCGCTGCCGTATACCTTAACGCCAAGGCGTTTGGCTTCGGAATCGCGACCGTTGCGGGAGCTACCGCCTGCTTTTTTGTGTGCCATGTCTATTTATCCCTTACTTGGAAATCGCGTCGATGCGGATTTCGGTGAAGTTCTGACGGTGACCCTGATGCTTCTGGTAGTGCTTACGACGACGCATCTTGAAGATGCGGATCTTTTCGCCACGACCGTGAGCTACAACAGTAGCCTGTACGGTAGCGCCAGCAACGCGCGGGGTGCCCACGAGGACCTGTTCACCGTCAGCAACCATCAGCACTTCTTCAAGTACGATTTGGCTGTCGATGTCTGCAGGTATCTGTTCTATTTTAAGTTTTTCGCCAACGGCTACTTTGTACTGCTTGCCGCCAGTTTTTACGACCGCATACATTCGGAAGCTCCTAATAATCTGGATAATCCTGCCCAACTAGACAGGAAGCCGGGTATTCTACGGCACATTCAAAAAACTTGTCAATTTTTTCATGAACTTAGCGCAAGCGGGATTCGCCTGTTCAATTTAGAGGGCATTTTCTGTTACCATCATCGGGTTTATGGCGTCATTTCCACACTGGCTAACAACGTGTCCACAACCCCGTTTTTCAGAAGTTTCGTAGCCGAAGACATGCAGACTGTCGACCGGGTGATCCGGTCACGGCTCCACTCCGATGTCGTCCTGATTCGTCAGGTGGCGGAGTACATCATTTCCGCTGGCGGCAAACGCTTGCGCCCGGTGCTGACCCTGCTGTCGGGACGGGTTTTCGGCTATGGTGACGCCCATCTGTTCGAACTGGCGGCGATGATCGAATTCATCCATACCGCCACCCTGCTCCATGACGATGTTGTCGACGAGTCGGACATGCGCCGCGGTCGCGAAACCGCCAATGCGCTGTTCGGCAATGCCGCCAGCGTCCTGGTCGGTGATTTTCTCTACACCCGCGCATTCCAGATGATGGTGACCACGCAAAACATGACCATTCTGCAGGTCATGGCCGAAGCGACCAACATCATTGCCGAGGGTGAGGTTCTTCAGTTGCTGAATATCGGCAACACCGAAGTCGGCGAAGAAGACTATCTGCAAGTCATCCGTTACAAAACGGCCAAACTGTTCGAAGCCGCCTGCCGCGTCGGCGCCCTGATCGCCGGAGCCAGCGAAAACGACGTTCAGGCCATGGCCGACTACGGCATGCATCTGGGCACGGCCTTCCAGATCATCGATGACGTTCTGGATTACAGTGGCGACGCGGAAACCATCGGCAAAAGCCTTGGCGACGACCTGGCCGAAGGGAAGCCTACCCTGCCTCTGATTTACACCATGCGCAATGGTTCCCCGGAACAGGCGGAACTGGTACGAAATGCCATTGAAAACGCCTCCCGCGACCTTTTCCCGGAAGTCCTCGGTGCGGTACAATCCTGCGGCGCGTTGAACTACGCCCGTAGTGAAGCGGTCAAAGCAGCAGAGGCCGCCATTGCAGCGATTCAGGATCTGCCGGACAGTGATGCCAAAAAAGCACTGACCGAACTGGCCCGCCTGTCAGTGGACCGCAACGCATGAGTCAAGGTCTCCGTAGTTAAATGGATATAACAGCCCCCTCCTAAGGGGCCGTTACAGGTTCGATTCCTGTCGGGGACGCCACACTCAGTACCAAAACAGTCAGAGAAGTACCAGAAAACCCGCATAAGCACAGGCTATGCGGGTTTTTTGTTGCTTAAACGTTCCGCAGCAGCAACTACCTTCCAGCTTTTTTCAAGGCAGTTGCCAATATTAAGCCGCTGAAATGGCTAGAGGTGTTGAGCAAAGTGGAGCAAGCTAGGAATCTCGACACAGCAAATGACTGAAATAACGCTGTTCCGACGTCCCCCCATTTTCAGTAGCAGAGGGCTTTAGAGTCCAAGGGTAATTTACCTGATTTTTCGGTGAGTGACTTGGCGTAGGCTGCCGGCGTCAAACCACCAAGGGCTTTCTTGGGCCTTTCATCGTTGTATTCCCTGCGCCAGGCTTCGATAACAACCTGGGCATGGCGCAGACTGGTGAACCAGTGCTCGTTTAGGCATTCATCGCGGAAGCGCCCGTTAAACGATTCGATATAAGCGTTCTGATTGGGTTTACCGGGCTCGATCAGGAACAGTTGCACGCCGCGAGCATGCGCCCAGGTCAACATGGCTCGACTGCAGAACTCCTTGCCGTTATCCGTCCGGATCGCTTTGGGTAGCCCACGTGTCGTCGCCAGCTGCTCCAGGATGGACGTCAATTGCATGCCACCTATCGCGCGTTGCGGAACGATGGCGACCGCCTCATGCGTGGCATCATCGACAACCGTCAGATTCTTGATCACCCGACCTTCCGCTGTCCGGTCGAACACGAAATCCATCGACCAGACCTGATTTGCTGCCAATGGACGTTCCAATGGATGCCGATCCGTCACCGGGATCTTCTTGCGCTTGCGTCGACGAACTTGCAGACCCGCCTCGGCATAAAGCCGATCCACCCGTTTGTGATTCACCTGCATGCCCGCCTGTCGTAGCTTCAAGTAGATCATGCCCGCTCCATAGCGCCGGTGGCGCTGTGCGAGCGCGATGATCTGCTCTTTAAGAGCGGTATTGCGGTCGGTAGCGGGGTGATAGCGCAATGAGCTCGGGCTCATCCCGGCGATACGCAGCGCTCTGCGTTCGCTGAGACCTTTATCCTTCAGATGGCGCACCAGTTCCCGCCGAGACGGTGCGCTCACCACTTTTTTCGCAGGGCCTCTTTGGTGATTTCGTTCTCGAGCAGCGACTCCGCCAGGAGTTTCTTCAATCGCGTGTTCTCGGCTTCCCGTTCCTTGAGCCGCTTGGCGTCCGAGACATTCATGCCGCCAAACTTACTGCGCCAAAGGTAATAGCTGGCTTCCGAGAAGGCGTGTTTGCGGCACAGCTCTGCAATGGGCATACCGGCTTCGGCTTCACGCTAAAATCCGATGATCTGTTCTTCGGTGAATCGCTTCTTCATATCCAATCTCCGTGTCATGGGTGATTGGACTCTAAAGCTACGTGCTACTCAATACCGGGGGGACGTCGAGTGAAGTGATTGACAACGGCGCACCAGTCAAACATGATAAAAGCATGAATCGCTGCGTAACCACCACCACTACGACAACCACGACCGCCAATGGCGGGCGTGTGGTGAGTACGTGCGAGTGACATAACGCACCCCACAAGGCCCCGCCAGCAATGGATGGGGTCTTAGTGTTTCTCCGTTCAGGCTGGTTCACAAAAGGAGAAACACCATGCAACAGCATCCCCCGATCCGATCTGCGCTGCTCATCATCGACATGCAAGTCGGCCTGTTTCACGGCGCTGAGTCCCCCTACCAAGCCGGGAGACTCCTTGACAACATCAGGCTGCTCATTGGCAAAGCCCGTCAGGACAACATCCCCATCTTTGCCGTACGACACACCGGCCCAAAAGGCTCCCCGATTGAAGCCGGCAGCCCTAACTGGCAACTGCTACCGGAACTTGGACTGGATGACGCGCGAGACACCCTATTCGACAAATCCAAACCCAGTTGCTTTCATGGCACTCAGCTGCTCCAGTGCCTGACGGAGACCGGGATCACACAGCTAGTCATCGCCGGGATGAAAACCCAGTACTGTATCGACACTAATTGTCGCATTGCCGCCGACTTGGGCTTCAACCCCGTACTGGCAGCCGATGCCCATAGCTGCATGGAGACACCAATACTTTCAGCCAAGACCATTATCGACCACCATAACCTGACGCTGAACGGCCCGTTTGTCCGACTCATGGACACCGCAGACATCCGGTTTTGATACGATCCAACGGCAACAAGCGCAGCCATGCCGGCTGCGCTTGTCTCTCGGCTATGTCGTGGTCTAATCACTCCGGACACCTCGATCGGTGGCGACGGCTAGGCAATACAGTCAGCTGGGCGACCTGCCCCCTGCTAGTTTCGGCTAACCTCTCGTGAAGCCGGGATTCTCTCTGCAGGACCGCTCGCTTAGTCTGGAGGGGATCAGGTAAGGTTGTAGCGAGCCGACAATCCGGTCAGAGTGCCGATAGCTTGCTGAATTTCATTTCAGATAGCCTGTAGGGTACGGGCCTGTGTGCACACTCATTTTGTCTAAGTCTTGAGTATCTCCAGATGCTGTCTCTTACGCTCTCGGACCAAGGTGATTTTCCAGACACCTTACTCAGATGATCGTTTGGGATGGAACAACTATCTCAGAGACAGAATATTTTCCCGATTTGTTCTTTATTGCACCACCGATCCTTATAGGCGGCAGAAGGGTTGCCAAAAGAGTAGTACAGCTTCATGTTGAGTTCAGCTGCTTTTTGCTGGGCTTTTTTAAGGTTTGTCCAGATCAAAATGGTCCCGAAGGAATGGTCTTTAATCGTCGTGTTGAGGCCAATATTGATGTAGTCAACAAATAGCCCTTTTTTAGATGGCGTCATGACATTGAGCTGCATCGCACATGGCTCACCCTTGTAAAAAACAATATCTCCCAAAAGCCTGTCATGAAATTTTTCAAAAAAAAGTTGATTATTATTTTTGTTCTTCGGGAACTCTCCACGTCTTGCTTTGTATAGATCCCAATAGATTTCCTGAAGTTGAATCGGAGTGAATTTCGAGAATTCCTGAAAATCTCCCCCATCATTCTGCAAGCGGCGAATCTCTCGTTCCCGTGTGGTCACGGTCTTCTTCGAAAACTCATCGATAGGTGATTTGGCATAACAAATCTGTCTTTTAGATAGTTTATTGAATGCGCTATTCAGGAATCCCTTGTTCAACGGGTGGAGGCACTTTGAGCGGAACGGAGCAATGCACTTGGCATCATCGTGAAATGGGACATAGACAGCATCTGCTGGAATAGGAAGATGCAAATCTATACGCTTTGGGTTAGTCTTGTCGTTGGCTAACCAACCATTATCTAGACAAGCGGCACCGAGCATTTGTCCATTTTTACTGTACGCCACAAAATCAAATTTACGTCCCATCTCCATCTGAAACTGGATGAAGTCGGGATCTGATTCTGAGTTAAATCCGAACGCTCGACATGCTTCGCTGTAACGATCAAAATCGCACGGCTCCCAGCCCAGTACTCTGCTAAACATTTAACATCCTTTTTGCGTTATTGCCGGAGTTTGTCAAAGTAGTTGTCGCGTCAGCTTACGCAGCCATCGTGTTTGAG
>JAGLBD010000120.1 GCA_018260425.1 Pseudogulbenkiania sp.
CATTGTTGATCAGCCAAGGCGCAAAATTGCCGTTGTCACTGATTTTTCTGGGGGTTATCGGCGGCCTGATCGCCTGGGGGGTGATTGGCCTGTTCATCGGTCCCACCCTGCTGGCGGTCAGTTTCACGCTGTTCCAGCACTGGCTGGCCGGGCAGCAAGGCAGCGACGAGGACAACGAGGACGCCGTCTCGGACGCCTGACCGTCACCCCCATGAAAAAGGTTCTTCACGGATTACCGGGGAAAGCGGCTTTGATCTTCAGAAAGAAGTAGTCGCTGTCCCGGTAGCCGTAAGCCATGCGTTTCATCACCTTTATGCGATTGTTGATCCCATCCAGTTGCCCGGTGTGCATCGGCCATCGAACCCTGCTGAGTACACCTCGCCAATAAGGTGCCAGACGCTTGGCAAAGCGCATCAAGGGTTCTATCCCACTTTCCCTGGCTTGCCGTATCCAATCGTTCCAGGCCCGACGCCAGGCCCAGGCGGACGAGGCCGACCAGATGGCTTTCAGGGTCGCCTTCATGACATACACGGTCATCAATGCCCGATTGGCTGCGAGTAGCTCCTGCAGGCTGACGCGCTGCGCCTCACTCTTCAAATTCTCTGGGTTACGCAGCAATAACCAGCGCGCCTGTTTGACAACCTTCCGTGCCGGCCTGTCATCGCGTAACCGATTAGCCTCATCCACCCGGACGCGGTCAATCACCTCCCGGCCAAATTTGGCGATCACGTGGAACACATCGTAGACCACGCGGGCATGGGGACAGTGCTTGCGTACCTCCAGATCGAACGCGGTGTTCATGTCCATGGCGACGGCTTCAATCTCCCGGCAACGTTCAGGCCCCAACCAATCAAAGAAGGCTCGCACCGCCATTCGGCTACGGCCTTCACCAACCCAGAGAACACGTCGCGAGTCGGCATCCATAATCACAGTGGCGTAGCGATGCCCTTTGTGCAGGGCGAACTCATCCATGATCAAACGCTTCGGCGCAGCAGGCGGTTGGGCGTCAATGACAGCCTGCAATCGACGTTTATCCTGCTGCCTGACGGCTTCCCAGTGCAGCCCAAACAGTTCGGCCACGTGCTGGACCGGCAGCTTGCTACAAGCCGCTGCAACGGCTTCGCTCAAGCGGCGAGTCAATCGTGCATAGTGATCGGCCCAACGGATCCGCTCCCGGCGTCGGCCGCAGGCAGCACAATCGACACGTCGACCCTGGATCCGCAGAGCAACCTGCCGACCAAGAATCGGCAGATCACGCAGGCATCGCCAGTGCGTATCATGAACACGAGGGGTTGGTTGCAAACAGCTGGAGCACAAGGGGGCGGAGGTAGTAGGCGTCAGCGTCAGATGAAGCTGGTGGTCGTCGAGTTGATGGTCGATCACTCGAAAGCCTTCCCAAAAGGGAAGGCGGCAAATATCATGGCACATGAGAACGGCGGTGATTTGGAAACGGTTTGGTCGCACAAACAGTTTATCGATTCACCGCCGTTCTCACGTTTGGATCTGTTCAGGGCTTCCCCTCTAATCCGTGAAGAACCTAATTTCAGGGGGGATTACCCAGCCTAGCATGATCCTAAGTATGATATTTCAAATCCGGCATTAATGGTTTTCTCAAAAATGGAATCCCAACCGCCGATAAGGAGTACATGAGGTTTTTTCATAATGGTCATTATTGAGTAATCAAGCCATTAAGCTTACCCGTGGCAGAAATGGCATTGAGCATGGCTATTTCAGTGGTTTCACCTTTCGCCAGCAAAATTCCAAGACAACTTCGCTGGTCACGTAGATGCTGTATTTTTTTGCCAGGGAAAGCCATTTGATAAAATACAGGATCTCCCGGGTGCTGATGCAAGCGCTCTAAGCCGTCAATCGATTCAAATATTCCAGTCGTATTCGCATACAGAAGTGCACTTCCCATACCATGCTTCAGTGTCAATGGCACATCAAGCAAGGCAGGTCTTTCACCAAGCGCCATCTCTATATATGCCTGCAGCACGTTATAGTCATAGGCCTGACAAATCGCCTCGGTAACTTGAGCACCTGCCGCACGAGGGTTAATTTCCACCACTTCCATACCATCATGGGTGATGATGAATTCAGTATGGCTAATTCCGCGGCTATAGCCAATGGCAGCAAGTATTTTTCCTATCCAACCACTGATCTCAGCCATTTTCTCAGCTTCAAACTGGATTGGAACCGACATGGCCTCTTCACGGAAATTTGGCTCTGCTGACATAATACGGCTAGTAATGGCGTAGACGCGTGTTTCATTGTCCCAAGTCACAGCCTCTGCACTATATAGTGTGCCATTGAAAAATGGCTCAATCACTAAATTATCATTGCGCAGTTGTACAGCAGCTGCCTCTTGCAAAATCTGATCTAGCTGAGAGCGATTTTTGGCAATCCAAACATGAGCACTTCCCGTGCCAGCACTATCCTTGACAATAACAGGGAATTTCAAGCCCTGTAAGGAGGATAAGTCGTATTGAATGTAGGGATTTATCGTAAAGCTACGTACTTTAGACAACTTTTTCTCATATAAACGGCTGCGCATTTCATTTTTATTCCTGGCAACATGCACTGATTCCGCATCCTGCCCATGGAAATTAAATTTCTTTGCTAGGTCGGTAACAGCCAGGCTCCACGTATCGGTTAAATTCAACAAGCCTTTGGGGGCCTCAATGGCGGCAATGGCAGCCTCCACCTTTTCCATATCGAAGGTATCTATATCAATAACTTCGATTCTTTCTGCCTCAGGCTGGGATAACTCATAGGCATAAACCGAACGATCCCTAGTTAATAGGCAAATTTTGTGTCCACGCTGCTGGGCTGCATCTGCTAAGCGATTCAAACCAAAAGTAAGGGCTTCCAAGGCAATTATTGTCATTTTAATTCCAAGTTAATTATCCCGGAGAAATCCAAGGGGAAAGATAGTGGGTGAGTAGAACCGTTTAAGCACCTAAGATAGTTAGCTACTTTTCAATAAAGATAGCCTATTCATTACTATCAAATCTTACTGTAATAGCGAAAACATACTGTGCTCTAGAATAGGCCAATCTCATCTACCGATACGGTAAAAATTAAATCTACTAAGTTCCCAGCAAAACTAGGAACTCATTACAAATTAACTAATGAGCTCTTTGGCACCACTCCATACGTGTCGCATCCGGGACGATCATCTGAGCAAACGCATCTGGAAATTTACCCTGGCCCGCGAAGGTTTGGGTAAGCTTCTGGCAACGCTCAAGGCCCAGCCACAATGATCATCAAACTGCACAAACAAGCTCGCACCACGCCAGCCATCCGCAAGGAAATCGAGCAAGCCACCGGCACCTTGGCCGAGCTGGCCGCTCGCTACAACGTCACCATCGACACCATCCGTAAATGGAAGAGTCGAGAGGCCGTCGAAGATCGCTCCCACACGGCCCACCGGCTTCAAACCACTTTAACGCCGGCTCAGGAACGTATTGCAGTCGAGCTGCGCAAGATCCTCAAACTGGGGCTGGATGACTTGCTGGTGGTGATTCGTGAATTCCTAAACCCTGCCGTATCCCGCTCTGGGCTGGACCGTTGCCTGCGCCGCCATGGCGTGGGCAGTTTGCGCGATCTGGAACCGACCGCCACGGTCAAAACCAGCAAGCCGTTCAAGGCTTATGATCCGGGCTATTTTCATGTTGACGTCAAGTACTTGCCGCAGATGCCAGACGAAACCTCCCGCCGTTATCTGTTTGTCGCTATCGACCGGGCGACACGCTGGGTGTTCGTCCAGATCAAATCGAATAAGACCGCGACGGCGGCCCGAGCCTTCCTGAATGCGCTGCAGAAAGCGACGCCATGCCACATCCGGACCCTTCTGACGGACAATGGCAGTGAGTTCACAGACCGGTTGTTTAACAAGTAAAAGCAGGCCAGTGGCGAGCATGAGTTTGACCAGCTGTGTGCCGCGCTAAGTATTGAACACCGCCTGACCAAGCCGCGCAGCCCACAGACAAATGGCATGGTAGAGCGCTTCAGTGGCCGGATTAGCGATGTTCTGAACACGCACCGTTTCGAATCGGGTGAAGACCTGGCGTAGACCCTGGAACGTTACGTGTGGCTATACAACCAGCACCTTCCACAACTGGCCTTGTAGCACCAAACGCCGATTCAGGCGATGAAGGCTTGGCGGAAACAGCGGCCAGATTTGTTCAAAAAGCGCGTCAGCAATCGTCCGGGACTAGACAATTAAGCCGCGCACTGCATAGTGTTTATGCTTATGGAGTATGTCAATGGTATCACAATTCGGGTAAAGACCAAATGACATATTTCATTTGGCATATGTCATTTGGTACTAAAGGTGCCTCTCGCACATCGTAACGATCTCGAGCTTGCGCTCGCCGTTGCCGATGGCGCGTTAGGCTTCTGGGCGGCGCTGGAGGAGGTCTTCCCCGCCACCCGCGGCCAACGCTGCTGGTTTCACAAGATGGGCAATGTGCTGAATGCGCTGCCAAAATCTCTACATCAGAGTTTCCCCTCGAATCCGTGAAGAACCATAAAAAAGGGCGGAGAACCCCACGGTTCCCCGCCCTTTTTTCGTTCTGTGTTGCTTAGGCTGCGCCGGCTTTCCAGCGGCGGGTGGTTTCCGCCACACGTT
>JAGLBD010000121.1 GCA_018260425.1 Pseudogulbenkiania sp.
CTGACGCCAGGAAGTAAATTTACGCACGATAAAAATCATATAGTCTGACAAACAACCCCTGACTCACAGCCCTTCCCGATCAGACTCTTCGGAAGCCATGTAGGCTTGATGCGGATGCTTGGCACTTTCCGGATAACGCAGTTTGAGCTGGCCATCCCTCAGCATCGGGATCAAATGCTTGTTGCGAAGATAATGCTTATCCCGTTGCAGCACTGTCGCCAATTGACCGGCTGAAAGTGGCCGCCAACAACACAACTTAATAATGAGGGCACGCAGGACCTCTCGTTTTGAATGCGCAGTTAGTAACGCTAACTGCCTGTCTAGCTCAGGGAAAAGGTTGCAAGCTCCTGAGCAAAGGTTGCATGCTCCGGGCCAAAGGTTGCATGCTCCGGGCCAAAGGTTGCAAGCTCGGAATAAAGATGACTCCCTATCGACTCGGCCGATCTTGCCACATAGGAAAGTTCAAGGCAGGTCGACGCCAAACGGCGAAGGTCATTCAGGGAGGGTAATTGTCGCATCCCGGACGATCATCTGAACAAACGCATCTGGAAATCTACTCTGGCCCGCGAAGGCTTGGGTAAGCGTTCTGGCAACGCTCAAGGCCCAGACACAATGATCATCAAACTACACAAACAAGCTCGCACCACGCCAGCCATCCGCAAGGAAATCCAGCAAGCCACCGGCACCTTGACTGAGCTGGCCGCTCGCTACAACGTCACCATCGACACCATCCGTAAATGGAAGAGTCGAGAGGCCGTCGAAGATCGCTCCCACACGACCCACCGGCTTCAAACCTCTCTGACGCCGGCTCAGGAACCCATCGCCGTCGAGCTGAGCAAGATCCTCAAGCTGGGGTTTGATGATTTGCAGGTAGTGATTCATGAACTCCTAAACCCCGCCGTATCCCGCTCTGGACTGGAGCGTTGCCTGCGCGGCCATGGCGTGGGCAGTTTGCGCGATCTGGAACCGACCGCCACGGTCAAAACCACCAAGCCGTTCAAGCCTTATGATCCGGACTATTTTCATTTTGACGTCAAATACTTGCCACAGATGGATGCCAGACGAAACCTCCCGCCGTTATCTGTTTGTCGCTATCTGCCGGGCGACACGCTGGGTGTTCGTCCAGATCAAATCGAATAAGACCGCGACGGCAGCCCGGTGATGCGTTTCATCGACAAATACGTCACCCAATCCAAACAGCATAAACAAGGCGACGCACCCCACTGCGGCGAGTGAGCCACCATCGACTGAGCAACGGCTGCTTTCAACATAGTTCCTGACAAACCCTCTACTGCACTTGGAGCGATTCACACGTCGTCTCCAGATTAAGATGGTAGTCTCCTGCCAAACTCCTTGTTATACAAAATTCTGCACAGGCGCCTGTTATACTGGGCGGGACACTGGTCACTACTGCCCACTGATGCCACATAGGGGCGAGCCTAGTGGTCAGCGAATGCTGATGCACAAACACGCATTGGACGAATCATAATGCAGGCGGTTATGGATGTTGAACGCGTGATGGGGCACGAAATTTTCGATGTTTCAGCACAAAAATGCGGATGGGGCATTCCCTATGCACTCTACGGACATCTGTCCACATCACGACACAAAGAGGTGAAAGGCCGAACCAAGGGCCAGACCACCATGACTGTCACTCGCAATGAAATTAGCTACGGCCTGAACTAGGCAAATAAATTCATTCTGGCCATTGAACTTGTCGACGGAGAAGGGCACTATGGGCCGTTTTCTGTAACCAAGCCCTTCATGCAAAAGCCGGATTGGGCGGTAACCAGCATCAATCTGGCATTAAGCGAATTACTGAAATGTGCGGAGGCTCTATGCCCTATCTGAATCTTCAGAAATTGAGACTGCACGATTACCGCTGTTTCAAATCAATTGACATTGAGTTTCACCAACAGCTGACGGTACTTGTTGCCGCCAACGGAGCAGGCAAGACGTCGATCCTAGATGCCATCGCAGTGGCCTTTGGCCCTTACATAGGTGCGTTTGACGAGGCGGTCGGCAAGCATTTTGAGTCCAGCGACATCCGTCTGGCTCAAATTCGCAAAACGGCGACCAACGAGATGGAATACGCCCCTAAAGGCGTTCGATTGGAAGCGACAGGATTCATTCCAGGCAGTGCGAGCGACATAATCAACAACGAGCATATTCCGACGGTTTGGCGGAGAGCCCTCACTAGTCCAAGCAAAGCCAAAACCACTATTAAGGACGCCAAAGATCTCATCGACTATGGCAAGCGCATGCAAGAAGCTGTGCGCACACCGGGAAATAATGTTTTGCTGCCTCTGGTTGCATACTACGGAACTGGTCGGCTCTGGCAGCAAAAAAAGTTCATGGCCAACAATAAACTTGGGCGCACTTCTCGCACCATTGGCTATGCGGACTGTCTCGATCCGGCATCCAGCTACAAAACTTTTGCTGCCTGGTTCCGATACTGGAGTCTCAACGCCAAAGATTTGCAACTCAAAGAGCAGGCAAACACACCGGCCTATGAAGAGTTTGCAGGTTATATAGCCTCGGTGAAATCTGCCGTCGATACCTGCCTGAAACCTGCAGATTGGAAGAACCTCGAATACAGCTTCAAGCTTGACACCCTAGTCGCCCACCATGACCAGCACGGCGAACTCCCCGTCGAGCTTCTCAGCGATGGTATCCGTAACATGATCGGTATGGTGGCGGACATTGCGTTTCGCGCCACCAAGCTGAATGGACAGTTGGGTGCACAGGCCGCTGCGAAGACACCGGGCATTGTGCTGATCGACGAAGTCGACATGCATCTGCATCCTGAATGGCAGCAGGTCGTACTGCAAAGCCTGACCCGGGCATTTCCTGTGATCCAGTTCATCGTCACCACCCACAGCCCTCAGGTGCTTAGTACAGTCAAACGCGAAAACATCCGCATCATTGGCCCCGATACCAGCGGCAATATTATTGCCGAACCGCCATTGGTCATGACATATGGCGAACCCAGTGGCGTCGTACTTCACAGTGTGATGATGGTCGATCCGCAGCCACCAGTCAGTGAAAAAGCTGACTTGCAGCATCTGACTGAATTGGTTGACCAAGGAAACTACGACAATGACCAAGCCAAGAAATTGATGCAAAGCCTGATTAACGCGCTGGGGGATCAACACCCTCAATTGCAGCGTCTGCAACGCAGCATTCAGCGCCAGAAGGTACTGAAACGATGAGGGCCATAACCAAGCAAGGGAATGGCGGCCATCATCTCCGCCAATCCCACGCCAACCCACCGCAGACACATGGGCAAGCCACCAGTCGATGGGGCAGTTTTTCGCACAAGGCTTACGTGCAGCAATGCCTGCTCGACGAGCAATACCAGTTGTGCTGTTACAGCGAGTTGCGTGCCGATGAAGAGGGCCTTGGCTACCACATCGAGCACGTAGAGAACAAAAGCCAGAACCCGCTGCGCACTTTTGACTACACCAATCTTGCCGCCAGCGCCCTCAACAGTGCCAATGATCTGCCTGCGTTCAAGGCTCAGGACCATGAAGTCTTTGGTGGTCATTCGGCGGGCAAGAAACTCGCGGTCAATATGGCTCGGTTTGTTTCCTGCCACCAACCCGATTGCCCGCGATTCTTCGCCTACCTCTCTGATGGGCGCGTAACCCCTGCGCAAGGACTCTCGGCACAAGATGCTGACAAAGCCGACTACACCATTAAGCTACTCAATCTCAATAGCCCCTACCTGATTATACGTAGGCAACAATGGTGGGATGAGCTTGACGAACTCTTTCAAGAACACCAAGCAAAGGGCTGGAGCCTGACCGATCTGGCCAGCATCGACTTGCTGCCGTGCAATCAGCGCCTGAGTCGATTCTTTAGCCTTACACGCCAATTCTTCGGACAGATTGCCGAAGAGACTTTGCAGCAACACGCTCCAGAACTAGTATGACCTCAATTGCCCCCCAAAAAACTCATTGGAGTCTAACCCAATCCCGAAAACCACAGCGGGGGGATGTCTGGATTGTAGTGTGCTTCTGCCATTATCCTTTCAGCCGCTCTGGCCGGAGGCTGTGTGGAAACGCAGCCTTCGGGCTGCTGCCAAGATAGTTGATACAACTTATTGCCGGCTTATCAAGTTCGTCCACTGCACAAACTAGGCTATTTAGATAGGTAAAAAGCCCTCTTCAGGTCGTGACTGCTGCCATTAATAGTGCAATTCCGATGATCTTCATGACTCGCTTCAAATTATACGCGAGCACATGCAAACTCATCTCGGTGCTGACATGATCCGGGTGCAAGCCAGGAAGTGCATCGCACCCATCCAGTCTTTCAACGTCCCGAAGGGATGCTCCACTGTTTGACGGCGCAATTTCATCATGCCGACTCGGATATCCAACTGCTTTTGCATTTCTTCAAGCACATCTTCATGTTCTGCACGAGTGACGCGTCGGTATACGCTGGGCGTACATTGCGCTTTGATTGCACAGCGAGGGCAGTCAGAACCCCAGTATTTATGGACGAGTGCGCCCCGTTCGGTGGTTGAGAAACGCCAGATCAACCGATCTATCGGCAGGACACACATATTCACCGTAAGCACCCGGCCAGCACCGTCTGGATTCCCACCATAATTCAGTGAGAATAA
>JAGLBD010000122.1:0-2402 GCA_018260425.1 Pseudogulbenkiania sp.
CAGGGCATCGCCGAAGGCGCACTGGCGATGGATATCTATCGATTCGATTAAAGCGTAACGACTTTGGGTGAGGCGGTCTGGAGCTCGATGATCTGCATCATGTTCCCGACCCGCCCGACCGCTACCCGGTTCATCAGGTCGTAGTATTCAAGACAGGTACGGCAGGCAACCAGCAACACGCCTGCCGATGCCATCGCCGACAAGGCCGACACCGCCGGCGAGTCATCGGCCACCATCTTGACGCCGGCGGTATAGAACACCACCGCACGCGGCAATTGCCCCAGCTCCAGCAGCGTCTGAAAATAGGTCGCCATCACTTTGCGGGTCAGCTCCGGCTCGCCCTGCCCCAAACCTTCATTCCCTACCACCAATACGGTATCCGACATGGTATACGCCATGTAAATTCTCCTTGTTCAGGCATCCACAACAATTCGGGCCGGCCCGTTTTCCAGGCGCCCGATCACGCACGCGTCGGCAAACCCCTCCATCTTGAACAGCGTCAACACCGCATCGACCTCGGCAGGCGCTACCGCCACCAGCAGGCCCCCGCTGGTCTGGGCATCGGCCATCACCCGCCGCTGCCAGTCGGGAACACCGGCGGCAAACGCTACGTCAGCGCCGAAACTGGCCAGATTGCGTTCAATGGCGCCCGGACCAATCCCCTGCTCGGCAAAGGCACGCGCCGCCGACAACACCGGCAGGCTGCCGGCCTCGATCCGCGCCGTCAGTGATGCACCGCGCGCCAGCTCCAGCAAATGCCCGAGCAGGCCAAAGCCGGTGACGTCAGTCAAGGCGTGGACGGCGGCCAACGGCGCCAGACGACTGCCGACGCTATTGAGCCGGGTGGTCGTGTCAATCAGTTGACGATAGCCAGCCTCATCCAGCAAGCCTTTTTTCAGTGCGGTACCGAGAATACCGACGCCAAGCCCCTTGCCCATCACCAGCACGTCGCCGGCCTTGGCGGTACTGTTGCGCTTGATATGGTCCGGATGGGCCAATCCCAAGGCCACCAGCCCATAGATCGGCTCGGGCGAATCGATCGAGTGCCCTCCGGCCAGCGGAATACCGGCATCGCGACAGACACTGGCGCCCCCGGCCAGAATGGCACGAATCGTCTCGACCGGCAGGGTATTGATGGGCATGCCGACAATCGCCAAGGCCAGAATCGGCGTGCCGCCCATCGCATAAATATCGGAAATGGCATTGGTCGCCGCGATCCGGCCAAAGTCAAAGGGATCGTCCACGATCGGCATGAAGAAGTCCGTGGTCGCGATCAAGGCTTGCTCGTCGTTGAGGCGGTACACTGCCGCATCGTCAGAGGTTTCGGTCCCGACCATCAAGTGGGCAAACCCACTGGCGGCCGGCAAATCGCGCAGCATGTCGGCCAATAGTCCCGGAGCGATTTTGCAGCCGCAACCACCGCCATGCGACAATTGCGTCAACCTGACTTCACTCATGATCCGTCTCCTGTGTGTGATCCGGACCATTATCCCCCTGGAGAGCCGTTGTGAAAAACCCGCTGGTCAAACTGACCGAACTTCACCGCTTCGACAGCGTGATCGATGTCCGCACACCGCTGGAGTTCCAGCATGACCATATTCCCGGCGCCATCAATGCCCCGGTGCTCAGTAACGAGGAACGGGTCACCATCGGCACGATTTACAAACAGGTGTCGGCCTTTGAAGCGACCCGGCTGGGTGCCGCGATGGTGGCGCGCAATATCGCCCTCCATCTGGAAACACTGTTTGCCGAACAGCCCAAACACTGGACGCCTCTGGTGTATTGCTGGCGCGGCGGCAAACGTTCCGGCGCCATGACCGCCTGGATGAACCTGATCGGCTGGAAAGCCCGCCAACTGGAAGGCGGTTACAAAGCCTATCGGCACTGGACGCTCGAACAGCTGGAGACCTTGCCCGGACAGTTCGCCTACACGGTGATTTGCGGCCCGACCGGCAGTGGCAAAACGCGCTTGCTGACGGCGCTGCGCGCCATTGGCACCCAGGTGCTGGATCTGGAAGAACTGGCGCGCCACCGCGGCTCGCTGCTCGGGGCCTTGCCAGACTGCTCGCAACCCTCGCAAAAACAGTTTGAAAGTGCCATCGTCGAACAACTGGCGAGATTCGACCGGCAACGGCCCGTCTTCGTCGAAGCGGAAAGCCGCATGATCGGCAACCTGCGCCTGCCGCTGGCGCTATTGGAGGCCATGCATGCCGCTCCCTGCATCGAACTGACCGTTGACCTTGATGCCCGGATCGCATTTCTGTGTCAGGACTACGCACATTTATTCGACGATCGGGAACGCTTCAAGGAAAAACTCGGCTACCTCGCCCCGCTGCATGGCAAAAAAACGCTGGCCGGCTGGCTGGACATGATCGATCAGGGCGATATGGCCGGACTGTTCA
>JAGLBD010000122.1:2502-4584 GCA_018260425.1 Pseudogulbenkiania sp.
TACGCAGCCCCACCGCTGCGAAAGGACTCACATGCCGTTCAAGGGAATTCACACCGTGGTCTATCAAGTGGCCGATCTGGCCGCTGCCCGCGACTGGTACACGCAGGTTCTCGGCACACCGCCCTACTTCGACCAACCTTTCTACGTCGGGTTTTCCGTGGCGGGTTACGAACTGGGCCTGCAGAGTGAAACGCCCTCTGCGGCGCCGGTCAGCAATGTAGTGGCCTACTGGGGCGTCGACGATATCGAAGCCGAACACGCCCGCTTGCTGGCGCTCGGGGCACAGGAAACCTATCCGGTCAGCGATGTCGGCGACAACATCCTGCTCTCGACGGTGCGCGATCCGTTCGGCAACGAGTTCGGCCTGATCCGCAATCCGCATTTCGGCAAACCCGTTTCACAGTAAGCGCACCAGAACCGGCCAGACCAACTGGCCGGCCATCACGGCAATGAGCAGCGCACACGCCCGGGTGAAGCGTCGCCGCACAACGTCTCCGCAACGGGCAAAAATCCCCGCCACGCTGAACGACAACAACAGCCACCAGAGCGCCGACCCGGCGGCCATCCCGGCCACCATCACCACCACCTCGCGAGCGCCGGGACGACTGACGCCGGCCAGCGAGGCAAACACGGCGACAAACGACAGGATGGTCATCGGGTTGGTCAGGGTGAGCAACAGCGCAGACCAGTACGCCTGACGCGGAGCAACATCGCGACAGTCCCGGGTCGCCTCCGCAGACGGAGAACGCCAGATTCCCCACGCCAGCCACCACAGCCAGACACAGCCCATCAAGGCCAGCGGTGTCGCCAGCGAACTCAGCACGGCGGTCACCGCCGAGAGTCCCGCCGCACCGATCAGGGCATAGACCCCGTCGGCGGTTGCCGCCCCAAGGCCGGTGGCCAGACCGACTCCCGCGCCACAGCGCAGGGAACGCTCGATGCACAGCATACCAATCGGTCCGACCGGTGCCGCAATGGAAAACCCCAACACCAGCGAACGCCAGAACACCGCCAACAGTTCCATGTCCGACTCCATTGCATTGATCATCAAACGACTAGTCTGACCTGACGGCGCGCTGGCTTACATCGCCAAAATACGGCAAAATAACGCTATTACCTCAGCATTTTAGCCAAACACACCCATTGACCTGAAAAATGGAAATCGACAGCAAATCCTGGAAAATTCTCGAGTGCCTGCAAAACGATGCCCGCCAGTCGCTCACCGAGATCGGCAAGCAGGTGGGACTGTCGGTACCGGCATTGACGGAACGGCTGAAACGCCTGGAAGAGGCCGGAGTGATCAGTGGCTATCATGCCCGGGTGGTGCCGCGCCGCGCCGGCTACCCCTTGTCGGCGATGGTCGGTATTACCGTTGCCCAGCCGCGCAAGGCCGAGTTCATTGAACTCCTGCAAAGCATGCCGGAAGTCATCGAATGTCACCATGTCACCGGCGACGACTCGTATCTGTTCCGCGTGGTGGCCCGCGACACCGAACATCTGGAAGCGCTGGTTGGCCGCATCAACTACATGGGCGAAACCCGCACCAGCCTGATCCTGTCCACCCCGATCACACCCCGTGCCCTGCAACCGTTCTGCTGAAACCATGACCACGCTTCACTACCTCAACGGATACCCCGCGGCCCTTCTCGAACGTATCCAGGCACTGCTTGAACAAGGGCAGCTCGGCACCTGGCTGGAGCGCAAGTATCCGGCGCTTCATGACATCCAGACCGACAAGGCGCTCTACCAGTATGTGACCGAGTTGAAACAGCGTTACCTCAAAAACGCTCCGGCCATCGCGAAAGTGCAATTCGACAACCAACAGCATCCGATGAAAGGCACGCTTGGCACCAACACCTTCGTAACACGGGTGCAAGGCGGCAAACTGAAGAGCAAAAACGAGATTCGCATCGCGGCGCTGTTTCGTGACGCACCGGAAGATTTTTTACGGATGATCGTGATCCATGAGCTGGCGCACTTAAAGGTAAAAGACCACGACAAGGCGTTTTACCAGTTGTGCTGCCATATGGAGCCGGACTACCACCAGTTGGAGTTTGATATGCGGGTATGGCTGACGTGGCG
>JAGLBD010000123.1 GCA_018260425.1 Pseudogulbenkiania sp.
GCCTACAGCCTGGCGCAGCGCAAGGTTGAACAAGTATTTGATCGTAAGGCAGAACGGAATGGCTGCATCACTGAAGTCCTGCGTACGGCCACATTTGCCATCTGGAGCGCCGTGCCAGTTCATGTCGCGGTCCAGCCAGAGCATCAATGATCCGCGCGCCTTGAGCGCGGCGTTGTAAGTTGTCCAGTTGGTGGTCTTGTACTTGGGCGGGGCGGGCTTGCTCATGCCGTCATTCTACTCCACCTGCCCGGCCACTGATTTATGCAACAAAGCCAAACGCATCTGTAGCGATACATTATCGCTCAGGCGTTGACGAATAGACCTTTGTGTATTGCAAATTTAAATACATCGTTGAATTTTTAATCTTATAGATGAAATACAGATCGACATGATCATCGACAAATAAGAATTTCACTCCATAAAAATTTTCGATGTCGGATATTCGGCTGCGAACAGGGATGTGGGCGTAGTGAACGTTGCCATTCCCGGTTCTCCACATTACATCAGCACTCTCAGGAATTGGGACCGTCATCGTCTCCGATATACGTCTTAGTATATTTTCATGTCCTTCGCCAGAAAATCTTCGATCTCGAAGCATTGGCGCTTGATGGTTACCATAATTTATTTGATAATCTAATATTACTTCTTTGCTTGCCGAATTAATTTCCATTTGCTGGAAGCGGGGCATGTCGGACGCTGCTGCGAAATTCATAAAAAATCTTAAAAATAAAACAAGCAATGAGCTGCGAAGCATGCAGTATTTACATGCGCTCAACAATTTTAAGTTTATCAATATTTTAAATGCCATTTTTGGCTTCTCATGGATTTACTTCCTATTTGCCGTGCCACCTGGGCCGGTAAATGTCGAATTGTTTGCAGGATAGATGGCGCGGAATTTGCTCAAAGTAACCATAGAAGAATCACCACAAATCAATTCGAGCACACTCGAATTCAATTAGGTTTCCTGGTTCTAATCCTCCAGGTAAGTAGTTCCAGCAAAAACTCCCTAACAAAACGGGATGGGTGAGGGCTGACCGATTACGCACGGGAGTAGCGAACGCATGAAACCCTGGAAAAACCAAGGCATGGCAGCCCTCGATGGGCGAATCCAGCATTCTCCCTGGTCAGTAAAAGCGCTCCCGCTTCTGGCCGGTAGGCGTAGAAACGCCTACGTAGCCTTCAACGTGGTCGGCCATGATGACGAAGACGATGCTCTTATTTTCGATAGAGCCTGGCAGGCGGCTACGAACGGGTACGTTCGCTTCGTGCTTTTTGCCGTCCCGGGTTTCCCAAGAAATGTCGAACTCCTCCGGGATACGCATTGGAGCCGAATAGTCTTCAAACGATGCAATTGCGCGAGCTGAGGGCACAACAGTACCTACGAAGTCGTCACCATATGTGAATCTGATGTTGTTGAGCTGAACGGCAGATTTATGTACCTCCAGTTGGAACCTGTGATAGACCTTGGCGCTTGGCTCGGCCGTTGCACATCCAGTGACTGCACTCAATATTCCCGTTCCTATCAGCAGCAAGATACCTCTGCGCAAATTCGTTGCCATACGTAGCCCCTAGTTAGTGGTATTTGATAACACGATGCACACCCGGATTGTTCACAAGTTGTCCGAATGGCACGTCATGTACCCAGCAATTTCCCAAGCAACACACCGCCTGCCGCGATTGATAAGGCTTCTACCTGCGCTAAGGTAGAGTCAGAAATAGTTCGATATTTGCTGGATAATTTCAGCAAAACCTCCCTAGTTCCGGGCGTTGCGCCGACCCCATATGGCAAGGATGATCAGCTTACGCTTGGCAGTCCATCGCCTGATTTCGCACTCCATGACCACGACATGCTCCTGCGTCAATTATGAGCAGAGATTCAGTGGGTCATTACAGGACTTCGTTTATTGCATCTTGCCTCTGAACCACATAACGCTGGATCAGCGGATCTGCGCAGCACTATTCCTTCAATCCCGCCACAGTGAAAATAACAAACTTGCAATAAATGACATTTGGATAGACAATTGTACTGCATTTCGTCAATAGACAAACACGTAAAAACCCTGAAAAACATGATGATTGAAATCGCGGATCAGTATCCAACGATCAAGCACAAGCGCTGCTGAATCCGCTTATTGCCGGTTTGTCCGACAAGGAGGCTTCTTTGAGTTCAAGACTGTTCCAAGCAACCATTTTCGCTATGGCACTCACAGCCATGTCCCAGCAGTCCTTAGCTGAAATCAAGGAGCTACAACTGCCCACCGCGGAAGATGGCGAGATCACATATCAATTCGACACCGCAACAAAAAAGCCGATAAGTGCCAAAGATGATCGAGCAGAAGTGTCCGGGCTTTCACTCTCACTCTTACCAAAGAATCCAGGTGATCAACTACGCCTGGCTTACTCATATGAATTAAAAATAAAGGACGGCTTCGTTCCTACCTCGATCAAGGTTATCTCGGAAGACGGCAAATCCCCCTCTACCTTGACCGAGGACACAAAGCCCAGCCTTACCGGCAATCGCTGGAGCGGTATGTCCCGCCCAGGTGTCGTGGATAAACGGGCTTTCGATGCCTTCACCAGCAACGACCCATGGATACTTCAACAGAAGTTTCAAATCAAATACTCCGATGGAGTAGAACGTACATTACATCAACTTGCAGTAATTACCAGCGCCCAACGTTTCGACATGCTGGAACGGCTCATAGGCAAACCCTTGGTTGACAAAAAACCCGAACGACAAATTGACTCTCGCCTATGGAAAGTCGGTTACGAAGCGAAAAACGCAAGTCAGCAACTCACCGAATTTGTCCTCCCTGGCCAAACAGTTGAGTCATGGAAGGAACTATTCACCCAACAAACTCTTACCGACCCAGAACACAAGTTATCGCTCGAAAAACTCGTTGGCCGAATACGCGGAGGCTTTAGCCCAGAGTGCAAAAGTCTTAACTGGAATATCGTCAAACAGGGAGCGACTGAGATCATCTATCAGTGGTCCCATGACGAGTGCAAATCCTCTCCACCGCAATTCGAGATCGCACGCCTCTCCCTAAACAGTCGTGGCATCTGCCGGTGGGCTTATTCGACCAAGCTAGTTCCAGTTGATGTCAAAACCCAAGAGGCCTATCGCGCAATCGTTGAAAAACTTGAGTGTGAGTAACGGTAATAACGACAATCGGCGCATCCCCCGAAGGAGATGCGCCGATCATCGACACTACGCCACTGTCCGGCTAATGCAGTCCGATCAACACGCGGGCATGCCTCCTTTAATCATTCGCATACAGTGCCAGATGCTGCTGCATGAAAGAGGAGAAATCATTGGCAATAACCTGATCTATCGCCCTAGTGAAGATGTTGTAACTGACAACAGGGCATTCATCATCAACGACTTTACTGGTATCAAGACACCAACACACCTCATCATCATGGAAGTAAATAACGGCTAGATGTGCTGGAAGATGGTAACGATCACGGCAAAATTTAGTATCGCCAAGCAGAGTTCCACCTGACTCCAACTCCACATTATTGTCCTCGATTCCGGATATTTCGGCACCGATCACTCCACCACCACCATAGCTTTCAATAAATCGCCGGAAAGAACTTGGCAACGCGATGCGCAACAACGTCTCGATTTGCTCCACCTGATCTTCCGATGCGGCGCCAAACCAGAATATCTCGTTGCCCGCAGCCATGACGGCTTCCGCCAAATCATCATATTCGGCCATCATCAATCCCCATAAAAAATCGGTCGTACGAGACTTCCACTACTCGCAACGGAAATCGTTGCATGACTTATTGAGCACTTGGTCATAACGGAAACCATGCCCATTTTTAATCAAACCATGAAGCTTGCAACTCAACCATTCTCCCAGATTCCAGACCTAGTGCATGGAGGAGGTTGATCCGCCTTAACCTATTAGCGACAAGGTATAAACGCCCCACTCTGGGTTCAGATATTTGCTTGGGCTGAATTACAATGTCGCTAACATCATGCCCTAAATCGGAAAAATTACTTGCGCATAACGCTCAGTAGATCTTGAACTACCAATCGCCGGGGAAGCTGGCCGTTTTTAATCTAGGGAAGATGAAGAGACGGGTTCATTCAAATCACTGATTAACGATACTACTCAACCAACGCTGCCAAGCTCCAATCCCGACCCACAGAAAATCAGGCATCCATCTCGATACGTTTTTGCACCTGTTGCAATTGGAAAATCACCATCCGACGCACCCCGGGATTGCGACCCAAGCTTCAGACTGTTTCCGCAAAAGCTACACAAACTCACCTTCCGACAGTAACGTACGCAGGGTTTGAAAAACGTTGCCCAGTGAATATATTCGCTAATTCACTGCGCTCATGCTCTGTGATTCCGATGAAATAAAACTATCAAGGCGTTCCATTCCACCTGTTCTGATTTTCGCGACTAGGGCCGTAAAAACGTCCGGGTGCATGTCGTTTCTCCTAGTGCCAACCAGTTACATAGCCCGTGGATTTTGTGCACGAGGATAATGAATGC
>JAGLBD010000124.1 GCA_018260425.1 Pseudogulbenkiania sp.
TCCGCAGGTCCGGGGTTCGAGTCCCTGATTCGCCACCACAGAATTCAAGGGGTTACGTGCAAACGTAACCCCTTTTCCGTTTCTAGCGGCTTTGTTGCACAAATCAGGGCTTGCTTCCACCCGGTAGAATGACGGCATGAGCAAGCCTGCCCCACCCAAGTACAAGACCACCAACTGGAAAACTTACAACGCCGCGCTCAAAGCGCGCGGATCATTGATGCTCTGGCTGGACCGCGACATGAACTGACACGGCGCTCCAGGTACGGGCCGCGATCCTAAACCGCTTCACATGCTTGGGTACACCCACAACGGTGCGCATGCCATAAATCCGTTCGGGGAAAGGGGCTTTGCACGTCGAACCCTATTTATGAAACAAAGCCGTTTGAAAGCTACGCCATCAGGGTTGCGAAACAACTCTCTCTTCGCGGTGTCTGCATGATAAGGAAAGCGTCTTAGCATGTCAGATAGCGCCTTCACTCGCTCATCTGCGCCGGATGGAATCTTTCCATTCAGATCAAAATAGAGGTCCAACGCGAGAATGGTTTCGTCGCGCGCCCAGTCTGGATTACCGTATCCTTGTGTGCGAGCCATCGTTTACGCCAGCAATTCAAGTCGGTAGGTGAGGGCGGTCACTTGCGCTGACTGCCGCGCCAGGCGTTCGGCCATGTCGTCGATAATCTGGATGACAGGATGTGGCGAAAGACAGTTGGCCACCAGATAAAAATGGTAGCGATCTTTGTGCTGATGCAGCTGCTCCAGCTCATTTTGGGTGAGTTCAAAATTGTAGAAACGATCCGTTGCCGAGCCTTTGACTTCAACGCACACTGTTTCTCCGTCTGGATTGGTGTATTCGATGTCCCAGCCTCGTTTTTCCTGAGCGACATGTTGAACGTCGCTGGCGGTAACGTTTTTGATCTTGCCCTCTTGCAGTAGTCGGTAAACCAAAAGCTCGGCTTTGTCCCCCGTTTCTTTGGCTTGACGCGAACGTCGTGACGGACTGTAAATAGCCTTCTTTTTCATATTGGGCTCTTTCGAGGTCACGGTTACCAGTAAAGTGGTGCTGAACTGAACCGACTCTGTCGGCGTGGCGTCCATGGTGGGGCTGAGCGGTTGGTATAGCTCGGGGTAGTCTCCGGCCGGCGGATCTTCTTGTGCGTAGTCGAGCAGCGCTTGCATAAGCCCGGCAACGGAACCAAACCGCTGGTTCACGTACTCGGCGTTCTCCGGCGCCAAGGTGGTGAATCCACGTTGTCCTTCGCGGTATTTCACCCCTTCCGGGTCTAGCAGTGCAGAGAGTTGCTCTGCAGGTAGATGGATTCGGACGGGCTCGGTCAGGAAATAAATCAGAGGAAATGATTCAGGTTCAGTTGGATTGGGCGGCCAGATTCTATCTGCAAGCGCCAGATCATCGGCTTTTCCCAGAATTTTAGCCATCCACCGATAGGCTGTGCGCGGCTCATCGGCGGAACGTTGATCTGCGGTATAGAACAGACATAAATCGCCGATCTCCATTCGGCTGAACTGGCTCCGGTTTTTCTTCCCATGACCCTGTTTTGCCCCCCAAGCAAACCGAAAATTGAGGCCTTGCGCCTGCATGCTCAGCCGGATGGCGGCATCGATTTCACTCTCCATGGAGCGGGCAATGTTGCGGGTCGATTGCGGGTCAGAGGCCGGGATCAGCCAAACTTTAGCCTGCTTGGCGTTACTCATGATCATACTTTCTAGCGCTGCCGCGGAATTTATCGGCAGGGTATTTCTGGGCGTTGAGCGCTAGTTTTTCGATCGCAGCTTGATTCAGATCGACGCCAAGAACATCCGCGAGGCGCACCAGATAGAGCAGCACGTCAGCGATTTCCTCTCGGACCTTGCCTGCCGTATCGGTCTTACGCCCGGCTTCACGCGAATCATCTTCGCTCATCCATTGAAAAATCTCGGTTAGCTCGCCGACTTCGCCGGTAAGCGCCATGACCAGATTTTTGGGGGAGTGGAATTGCCGCCAATCGCGCTCTTCGGCAAAGGTTTCCAGGGCTAGGCGTAGTTGCTCGACATTTACCAAGGGGGCGTGACTGTGACGGTCGTTTTGCATCATTCAATCTCTCTGCGAGAAACTGAAATTATGCGGCAACTATAATGCCTTGTCATCGATTAGCATGTATTGGTTTTGTTGTTATTCTACCGGATGGCAGCAAACCCTGATTTGTGCAACAAAGCCGTTTGAGCGTCGAATTGTCAGGCAGCAGGACGTGCTTTAGACAAAACGTACGTCATCATGAGAGGGGATAGCAGTGCACTTGATCCAGAACTCTGGCGTGGGGGATGCTAGGAACACTCGCGGCTGGGACAGCCTCTAGCCGACAGCCAGCATGGGGGATAGGTCAGGCCTGTGCCACAGTTGTGTCATGGCACAGCCTGCAAGGCATTGATTGAGGCTATTTCAGATTTGACAAGCCATCAGAAAAGCAAATCATGTCAAGTCATTGATATTTAATGAAATTTAAGACCGCAATAAGGGGGCATAATCCGCAGGTCCAGGGTTCGAGTCCCTGATTCGCCACCACAGAATTCAAGGGGTTAGCTTGCGCTAACCCCTTTTTTGTTTGGCGGTCTATAATTGCACCGACTAGATCGCCTAGTCCCCCGCCCAGGCCTGCGCCGAAACCGACCAGAGTCACTTACCGGTACACACACCATGGCACTTTCGCGCGACCTCAGGCAAACCATGGTCGAGCGAATCAAGCGCGACCCGGCGTTTGCCAAAGCACGACTCGATGAAGCAGCAACTCACGTCCTCAATGGCGAGCCGGAAACAGTGCATTTGATCCTGCGGGATCTCGTGAATAGCACCCTCGCGACACATCCACCGCAATAATCCATGCCGGACTGGTTCAACGCCACTACATACAATACACTGGACTCAGGCATTCCTGCCCTGACAACCCCCTTTATCCATCCCTGGTCCCTTCCCGGACCCGTATTGCGAAACCCTGCTCCGACCCTGATGAAAACACCCAAACGCTTGCTCCCCCTTGTCGAAGAAGGTCTTGTCGACGAAGTCCTGTCCCAACTGATGAGCGGCAAAGAAGCCAGTGTCTTCATCGTGCGCTGCGCCGACGTGATCTGCTGTGCCAAGGTTTACAAAGATGCCAAGCAACGCAGTTTCCGCAAAAGCACCAGCTATCAGGAAAACCGCAAGGTTCGCAACAGCCGTCAGGCACGGGCCATGGAAAAAGGCAGCCGTTACGGCCGCAAGATGCAAGAAGAAGAATGGCAGAACGCCGAAGTGGATGCACTATTCCGCTTGTCGGCGGCGGGGGTTACGGTACCCCGTCCGCATCTGTGCCACGAAGGTGTGCTGCTGATGGATCTGGTCGGCGATGGCGAAGGCGGAGTGGCGCCGCGTCTCAACGATGTGGAAATGAGTGAAGCGCTGGCGCTGGACTATCACGCACGCCTGATTAAGGAAGTGGTCAGGATGCTGTGTGCCGGCATCATCCATGGCGACTTGTCGGAATACAACATTCTGGTCGGGGAACACGGGCCGGTGGTCATCGACCTGCCACAGGCCGTCGACGCGGCTGGCAACAGTATGGCTTTCGAGATGTTCAAGCGCGACGTCATCAATCTGCGCAGTTATTTCAGCACCTTCGCTCCCGCGCTCGGCGAAACGATGTATGCAGAGGAAATCTGGGCTTACTACGAAGAGGGCACACTCCATCCTGATCTGCCGTTGACGGGTCAATTTACCGTCGATGACCGTCCGGTCGACGTGGATGCCGTTCTCGAACAAGTCGAGTTGGCCATCGAAGAAGAGGCATTGCGCCAGATGTTCCAGAGTGACGAGTGAGCGGAAGAGTGCTGCATCACTCGCCAACGACCGGCTATGGAGCCGTCACCGGCCTATGAGTCGTTAGAAGCTGTATTGGACACCCGCCGTCAGCAGATTCACTTTCAGCCCGGAGGATTTATTGTGCAATCCTTCCAGACGAAAGAACTGCTCGGCTTCCACCCGTAACGCCAACGGTTTGCTGATTTTGACACTGGCGCCCACCCCCCAGTTGCCCCCCACCCGGTGGTAGGTATTCGAACCGGAGACCTGCTGCCCGGGGCTGGAGGCATCCAACTGCTGATGAACCGTGGAGCGAATCAGACCCAGCTTGCCGAACACCGAAAACTGTTCGTTCACCGGGAGAATTCCCAAGGCCGCAACATGAATCCCCGATGCCTTGACGCTTGACGACACCTGACCTCCCTTCACGGAAGTGTTATACGGCGCTTTTCCCAGCTTGACGTAGCCGCCCTCGACAGCAAAAAATTTATTGAAGTTGTACCCCACATTCACTTTATACACAGTCCCGGCGCTGGATGACGACCTGCGCACGGCACCGCCCATCGACTTGATGGCACTGTCAAACCCGTCGTTCGACAGATCGAAACGGGCTT
>JAGLBD010000125.1 GCA_018260425.1 Pseudogulbenkiania sp.
TTTGCTGATCCGCACAAGGCTCAATCAGTGCTTGGCTGGCATGCCACTAGGGATCTGGAGGATATGTGCCGTGACACTTGGCGCTGGCAACAAAACAACCCTAATGGTTATGAGGCGTAAGTCCACCCCAATCAGATCTTGTGGCCAAAAACATATATCTGACAGGTACCAGCCGCTCTAGATCAAATTCATTCCAAACATCATTTTAGAGGGCAGGCAGGTCACCGCCTGCCTCTCCCTTTCATTTGGACCAACCGACTATTTCCGCTACCATAACAGGTACGTATTTCACTAAAATCGAAGGCCATTATGTCGATATTGCAAGAGTTCAAGGAATTTGCCGTCAAAGGCAATGTAATCGACCTCGCCGTCGGTGTGGTCATCGGAGGTTCTTTCGGTACGATAGTCAAGTCACTGGTCGACGACATCATCATGCCTCCCATAGGCCTTCTGGTCGGCAACGTCGACTTCTCTAACCTGTTCGTTGTTCTGAAAGAGGGAACAAAACTGGCCGGCCCTTATATTTCCGTCGCAGCAGCCAAGCAAGCAGGGGCCATAACTTTGAATATCGGCATGTTCATTAATGCTTTAGTGAGCTTCACCATTGTTGCATTTGCCATTTTCATGCTAGTAAAAACGGTCAACCGCCTGAAACGGGAACCCGTTATTGAAGAGGCGCCGGCCGATACCAAGACATGCAACTTTTGCTGCACAAATATTCCGGTAAAGGCAACACGCTGCCCCCACTGCACATCACCTCTTTCCGATTGAGCGAAGGCCTGCCAGAATAACCATTCTGGAGCGCACGACTCTCCCGTAATGGTGATTCGGGACAAAGCCTAAAGACTTGCCCTGTATGAAAAACGCCACCAAGCTCATGAGCCCCGGTGGCGTTTTTTGGGAAAATCGCTACTGTCAGGCTAGTCCCGACTCCTTCAGCAGCTCGGTCGGATCAAAGCCAAAACGCAATGCCCCCCAATGCTTGCCATTGATATACAGTGGCAAGGCAATTTCAGACAGCACCTCACCGGTATCTCGGGTATAGGTGTGCAACAGGAAGGGCTGAGTATTGCGTGACGATTTCAAACCCGCCGGGTCATTGAAAATCCGTTTATCGCGACTTTGGACGATATCCGTTGCCAGATCCCCCGTCAGGGGCTTGGAGGCAGAACTCATATGCGTCGGAGCATACCCATTGACGTCGGCAGCGACACAGAAGCGGCACCCCACAATCTCTTTGACATAGCGGTCGTACACCTGCTGCATGCCCTTCTCGACAGCCATATCGTAGGACGTATGGTATTTCTGTGGCTCGGTTCCCGGAATCGGCTGGTAGCGCTGATCAAATAAATTAGCCCCAGCGGTACTTGCCTGCTGCATCACCTTCAGCAACTCTTCACGGGCCCGGCTGGCGGCAGACACCATTCGGTCAAAGGCGCCCTCGCCGATGACAAAACGTGCCACCATCTCCTGAACCTGCTCGGCAACCGAAGATAGCTCTCCGGCAACCGTCTCGGTCTGGTTCAAGCGGGAGGAGACCTGTTGGGATAGTTGATGAATCTCGGTAACGTTATGATTGACGCTACGATTGCTGGAAGCAAAGCTCTCCATCGTTCCCGCAATCTGGGTCAAACTCTCCGCCATCACCTCGAAGTCCCCCATCATTTTGCCAAAATGCTCAGAGGCACGAGACACCACTTCACCTGCCTCACGGGTATCGACGGTAATCTGATTGGTTTCCACTTGCGTCTCGGAAACCAGTTTCAACATGCTGTCGATATTGCCGGAAATCTCGTTGGTCGCCACTTTGACCTTCTCGGCAAGCTTGCGCACCTCATCAGCCACCACGGCAAACCCCCGTCCCATTTCGCCGGCCCGGGCCGCCTCGATCGCCGCATTCAATGCCAGCAAATTGGTTTGGTCTGAAATATCCTTGATCAGGTCCACAATGGTCTTGATGCTGGCGGAACGGTGATTGAGATCTTCGACTGTGTGATTGAAATGCCCCACCTTCTGATTGATATCGGCGATACGGTCAGCAACAATCTTCAATTCACCATACGACTCGCGCGCCATGGCCAGGTTGGTGACTGTCGTTTCCGATATTTGCAGAGTCTGCCCGGTCACCTCGTTGATGCCGGTCGTGGTTTCATCACTGGCACCACGCACCTGCGTTGCGCACTCGTCCTGCAGTCTGGCACTAGAGAGTGATTCCACGACATTCTTGCGCGTTCTCGCCGAGTCCATGGCAATACGTACCGTCATCAGTCGCACATTACTGATGATCTCGCGCATCTTGGACAGGAAACGATTATAGGAGAGAGAAAGCTCGCGTATCTCGTCATAGGTGACGGTCGGAATATTGCGCGACAGGTCACCCTCGCCATCACCAATCTCGTTGAAGATCGAGATGATCATTTTCAGGGGACGTACGATCAGATAGCGCAGGTACCCGATCATGAATACGATAAGGACCAGGCAAAACCCCCAAAGTCCGACCGTCCAGAGCATGGCAGAGTCAAGCTGAGACTCCATCTTCCCCATTGCCGCGGCAGAAAGAGCCTGTCCATGCAAGGCAGTTCGGATGTCGCTCAGCACATAATAGATATATCCCACCATCATCAGCTGAAACAGACTGATGAACAAGAAACTACAGAGCTTCTTGGTCAGGCTATTCCAGAATGACTTCTCGATGAAATAATACAGTCTCCAGAACCACTCCATCTTGTTTCCTCTTTTGCAGTCTTCCGCATTGAAACGGATATTATTGCTCTTGTTGAGGTATTTTCACTGGTTTTACTGGAAATGACCAGTCAATATTCAATTCATTTTCAACTTGTTGACTACCAATTCTCTTATTCTACACGACGCCATACTTGCCAATACTCATGCTCTTGAAATATCGGCACAATACTATCGACCAATCGGCTCTCTTCACACTGAAAACCGCTACCTAGCAGTTCGGTCAGTTGACCAGCCCGAATACCGAACGGAGGACCTTTTTGGGTCTCTTTCAGGAAAAAATAGCCCGCCAGCACTCCGCCTGTCACAACCAACTGGCTCATTTTATCTGCATAATCAGGCCAAACAGCAGGGGGTAAAGCGCATAAGAACGCGCGTTCGTATACCCATTGATAGGGGACAGTGGAGTCCAATGCAAAGAAATCCGCCTCACGCACGCGCTCACCCGCCCGTTTCCCCAGCAGCCGTTTAGCGGCTTGCACCGCTTCCGGACTGAAATCGATGGCAGCAGCATCCAGTGCATGCTGGAGCATGTAATCCAGCTCAACGGCACTACCACACCCCGGCACCAATGTCCGCGTTCCCGGCGCTTGCGCTGCGATAAACTGCGCCACATCCGGAGGACATTGGCGGCTATCCCAGGGAGTGGCTCCAGTGCGATAGCGGCTGCACCAAAACTCGGGGAGTGCACTATTCTGTTTCATTTTGCCCCCCGCAATGCAGGCAGAATAGCGGGCAACTCGCCTTCATCCAGCTCCCAATACTGCTCGCCCTGCCATACTTGCCAGCGCCCGTCGCGCACCGCCACTTTGATCGGCTCGGCATCAAAGAGTTTGATCATCCCTCGGGGTTGCCCTTCCTCTTCACAGATATCCAGCATCCCCCCCACGGCATGAGCCAGTTTTAGCCAACGGTGCCGCTCCGGCAGTTCTGCCCGGATAGTGATTTTCTGTTGCGGAGTCAGGGCACACCAGTTGGCCACTTCGACGAATGTCCGTGCGCACCCGCGACAGACACTATCCCCCAGGGCCGTGGAACAGAGCGCGATACAAGGCGAATCATTTGTCATCAGAAAAGTCTATTAGAATAATAAATGCGTAATAAATAATTAACAAAACTTGACTCATGACTCTAATGTGACAGATAACAGTAAAGTCACTGTCACCTTATCGCATCGTATGCCGAGAAATGAGTTGCTGGTATTCAGGATTCTTGACACCCTGCGTCGCTGGCGCAACCATCCACTGCAAGAGTGTAGCTTGCTGGAGGAAGTGAGCCGGGAATCAGAAAACGAGTATAGCGTGGAAACCGTAAAGGCTCATATACAGACGCTGCTGCAACAGGGTCTGTTGAAGCAAGTGCGCTTCGGAGGAAGACGTGCCGGCTATGCTCTGGACTGGCCAGGCTACGACTACCTGGAGCCGCTGTAGCCATCACCGTTTGATTCGATTACTTCAGGAGCCCTGATGTCTTTGGCCCGACATCGGGGCTAATTTCATGATGCGGCGCCCCCCCTGAATTCGTGGATTAAACCAACACAAATCCAGACGACGCGAGTCGTGAAAAGCCGATCTTGTTTCTTCCCGACATCGGCATAGGGGTCGGCCGTGAGACCGAACCCCTGCCACAACACCCGGCATGCG
>JAGLBD010000050.1:0-18047 GCA_018260425.1 Pseudogulbenkiania sp.
GATCAACTTACGGCGGGACTTGCACCCGCAGGAGTGCGCCCATGCTGGGCGCACAACAAAAAGGCCGGTTACGAGAACCGGCCCTGGTGCTTATTGCTGACTGAGCAGCCAGTCAACATAACGACTGACGCCCTCATCCACCGTTAGCATCGGAGCCTCATAGCCAGCGGCACGCAGTTTGCCGATGTCGGCCTGAGTGAAGCTCTGGTATTTCCCTTTCAGGGAGTCCGGGAACGCGACGTACTCGAGAATCCCTTGCTGGATCATTTCCTCGCGCGACAGGGCTGGCTGACCTTCGTGGCGACGGCAGGCATTGACGGTGCTAACCGCCACGTCATTGAAGGGCTGGGAACGTCCCGATCCCAGATTGAAAATGCCCGACAATTCCGGGTGATCCAAAAAGAACAGGTTGACCTTGACCACATCTTCGACGGAAACGAAGTCGCGGCTCTGTTCGCCATCGCCCCAGCCGTCCCACCCGCCAAACAGTTTTACCTTGCCATGCTCGCGGTACTGATTGAAGTTGTGGAAAGCGACGGAAGCCATCCGCTCCTTGTGGGTCTCGCGCGGGCCATAGACATTGAAGTAACGGAAGGCCGCGACCTGAGCGGTCAGACCTTCCTTCATCCGCCGGCGCAACACCTGATCAAACAGGAATTTCGAGTAGCCGTAGACATTCAACGGCCCCTCGTACTGGCGCTCTTCCTTGAAAATGGTGCCCTTGCCATAGGTGGCCGCACTGGAGGCCAGCAACAAGGGGATTTCCTGACTCTGGCAAAACTCGAACAAGGCCATGGTGTACTGATAGTTGTTGTCCATCATGTACTTGCCATCGTGATTCATGGTATCCGAACAGGCACCTTGATGCAGAATGGCGGTAATTTCGCCATCGAAATGCCCGGACTCGATCCCCGCCAGAAAATCCAGTTTGTCGATATAGTCCGAGATTTCGCAATCCACCAGATTACGGAACTTGTCACCACGGGTCAGGTTGTCCACCGCAATGATATCGGTGATACCACGGTCATTGAGGCCCTTGACCAGATTGGAGCCAATAAAACCGGCAGCACCGGTAACGACGATAGTCATAGTTGTGTCCTTTCGCCTCAGGCGGCAAAGAGTTCCTGCTGGCTACATACGGCAGTGCCCAGCTTGGCCACCACCACACCGGCAGCCGCATTGGCGAGCGACATGGCCGCCGCCATCGGCAGACCGGCTGCCATCATCAGGCCCAGGGTACCAATTACAGTGTCACCCGCGCCGGAAACGTCATACACCTCGCGGGCAAACGTGGGCTGATGCAAGGCACCTTCTCCAGTAAACAAGGTCATACCTTCTTCACTGCGAGTGACCAGCAGGGCATCCAGCGCCAACTCGTCACGCAGGGACTCCGCCTTGCGCACCAATTCTTCTTCCGTTCTCCAACTACCGGCCACTTCCCGGAACTCGCTGCGGTTCGGGGTCAACAGGGTGGCGCCGGCATACTTGGCATAATCATCCCCCTTGGGGTCGATCAGCACGGCTTTGCCATGACGGCGCGCCATCTCGATCATGCGCTCCACATGGGCAAGCCCGCCCTTGCCATAGTCGGACAGAATCACGACATCATGATCGTCGACGCAGGCTTCAAAGGCGTCCAGCGAGTCCGCCAATACCTCATGACTGGGCGCGTCCTCGAAATCAAGACGGATCAGTTGCTGTTGCCGGGCAACCACCCGCAACTTGATGGTGGTCGAGATGGAAGCATCGCGGCGGAACTCGGTACGTACTCCGTCCAGCTGCATCAGGTTTTCCAGAGCACGCCCCGCCTCGTCATCACCGACGACCGACAACAAAGTGGCCTTGCCGCCCAGGCTGGCGATATTGCGCGCCACGTTGGCCGCACCACCGGCACGTTCTTCGCTGCGGCCAATCCGGGCCACCGGCACCGGCGCCTCGGGGGAAATACGGCTCACATCACCAAACCAGTAGCGGTCCAGCATGACATCACCGACCACCAGAACACGGGCACCGGCCAGCGACTCTGCCAGCGCAGCAGGAGTCAATCCAAGAGTTTGCAATACACCCATACCGGCCTCAGCGCCCAATCGCGTAGTAATCAAAGCCCAAACCACGCACCCAGACCGGATCGTAGATATTACGACCATCAAAAATGACCGGCGCTTTCAGCAAACCGCGCATCTGTTCGAAATCCGGGCTACGGAACAACTTCCACTCGGTCACGATCAACAGCGCGTCAGATCCGCTCAACGCTTCCATCATGTCGTCGGCAAAGGTCAGTCGGTCAATATGGGTCATCACGCGGCTGGCCTCATGGGTCGCCACCGGGTCATACGCCACGACGGTCGCGCCACGACGCGACAACTCTTCGATGATCACCCGCGATGAAGCTTCACGCATATCGTCGGTATTGGGCTTGAAAGCCAGTCCCCATACGGTGAAGCGGCAGCCGGTCAGGTCTTCGCCGTAGCGGGCCACCACCTTTTCTACCAGACGCAGCTTCTGCGCATCATTAGCCTCTTCGACAGCCGTCAGTACCCGCAGGGTGTGACCATTTTCCTTGCCGATGCTCACCAGCGCCTTGACGTCCTTGGGGAAGCACGAGCCGCCGTAACCGGCACCGGGGTAGAGGAAGTGGTAGCCGATACGCGGGTCGGAACCAATACCACGACGCACCAGCTCAATATCGGCCCCCAGCGTTTCGGCCAGATTGGCCAACTCGTTCATGAAGGAGATCCGGGTCGCCAGCATCGCGTTGGCCGCGTACTTGGTCAGTTCGGCAGAGCGCACATCCATGAACAGGATGCGTTCATGATTCCGCTGAAAGGGCGAGTAAAGGCGACGCATGATATCGATGGCTTCTTCATCTTCGGCACCGACCACAACACGGTCAGGCTTCATGAAGTCCTCGATCGCGGCACCTTCCTTGAGAAACTCGGGATTCGATACCACGCTGAAGCGGATATCCACTCCACGTTCGGCCAAACCCGCGGCAATCGCGTCACGTACCTTGTCGGCCGTTCCGACCGGGACGGTCGACTTGTCGACAACCACTTTATAGCCGGTCATGTGCCGGGCAATGTTCTTTGCGGCGGCAATGACATATTGCAGATCGGCCGAACCATCTTCATCCGGCGGCGTGCCCACCGCGATGAACTGAATGTCGCCAAAGGCAACCGATTCGGCAACATCGGTGGTAAACGACAGACGGCCCTCAGCGACATTGCGCCGAACCATTTCGTCCAGACCGGGTTCGTAAATAGGAATACCCCCCTCGCGCAAAATGGCGATTTTGGCGGGATCGACATCCAGACAACATACCTGATTGCCCATTTCAGCCAGGCAGGTCCCGGTAACCAGACCGACATAGCCGGAGCCGATAACAGTAATTTTCATGAGCGTTCAGCCTGAAAAAGAGAAATATCGTGATTGATCTTGGTCAGCACATCCAGAGGGTCGTCGGCACGGGTAATCGGGCGACCGATCACCAGATAATCGGCACCGGCTTGCAGTGCGGCAACGGGGGTCATGACCCGGCGTTGATCATCAGCCGCACTGTCGGTTAGCCGAATACCCGGAGTCACCAGACGGAAGGCCTGCCCCAACTCCCGCTTGAGCAGCGGAGCTTCCTGCGCGGAACAGACCACCCCGTCCAGACCACAGTCGCGGGTCAGGGTTGCCAGTCGCAACACATGCTCTTCGGGCGGCACCGTAATACCGATTTCGTGCAAGTCGGCGGCTTCCATGCTGGTCAGCACGGTCACGGCAATCAGCATCGGACGATGGCTGTAGTGCTCCAGCGCCTCTCTGGAGGCTTCCATCATGCGGCGACCACCGCTGGCATGGACGTTGACCATCCAGACACCCGACTCGGCCGCCATCCGGCAGGCCTGAGCCACGGTGTTGGGAATATCATGAAACTTGAGATCCAGAAACACCTGAAATCCGCGCGACACCAGCGAATCGACCAGCGAGCGGCCGGATGCCGTAAACAACTCCTTGCCCACCTTGACGCGACACTGTGCCGGATCCAGCCGGGCAGCAAAGCCCAGCGCACTTTGCGGATCGGCAAAATCCAGCGCGACGATAACAGGAGAGTCTGCGTGAGTGGCAAATCCGGAGGCAACAAGCGGGTTCATTCGGTTGTCCTGTGATTAATGTGTTTCGGAACGATTCGGGGTAAAACTCTCCCATTCACCACACGCCGGACAATGCCAGAAAAACGCGCGGGAACGGAAATTACAACACTTGCAACGATGCACCAGCAGACGCTGGGCATGTTTCTGCAAGACAGCACGAGCCACCTCGGCATCCATGCGCCCCTCCAGGGACAATGCGCCCATCTGTGCTTCAATGAGGCGATAGACCCCCGACAAGGTGGGGCGGGCATGCACGCTTTCACGGGCAGCTTCCAGCGCCTTGGTTTCACCCTCGTAAGCCGCGGTCTTCTGGTACAGCAAATCGGTCAGCTCGAGTTGCGGGAAGGTTTTCTGGTACCCACGCAACAAGGCAATGCCTTCGGCTGGCTTGCCGAGCTTCTCATAAGCGTCGAACAAACGCTCGGCCGCCATGCTCAGATAATCAAAATTCTGCTTTTCAATGTTCTGCCAGGCTGCGATTGCCGCCTCGATATGGCCATCGGCAAACTCGATATCCCCTTTCAGCAAGCTGGCACGCACGCATTTGCGGTTGGCTTGCAAGGCTTTGTCGACCAGCTCGCGGGCGCTGTCCAGACTGGAACGGAACAACTCGCCTTGCGCCAGTTCGCAATAGAACTGGGCGACTTCGTGCTGGAAGGAGTGCGCATCGCTCAACAATTCGCGAGCCGTATCGATCGCCTTGCTCCAGTCACGGTCCTGCTGATAGATATCCAACAGCGCGCGACGCGCCTGCAAGGCCATATTGCCATTCAGGAGTTTCACCAGGATTTCTTCGGCGCGATCCACCAGACCCGCCTTACGAAAATCCCGTGCCAATTCGAAATACACTGCATCACGATGCTCGTCAGCCAGATCGGCGGAGTCCAGCATCGACTGGTGCAAGCGGATGGCGCGGTCATTCTCGCCACGTTTGCGATACAGCTTACCCAAGGTAAATTGCAATTCGAGCGATGAGGCTTGCTGCCGCACCACCTCGGTCAGCGCTTGCGCAGCAATATCCGTTTTGTCTTCAACCAGAGCATCCAGTCCCCGGAAGAAACCTGCAGGGATACTCTTGGCTTGCTTGAGCACGGCCCGCATGTCGACACGCGCCGCCAGCCAGCCCAACAGAAAAAAACCCGGGAGCAGCAATAGCCACCAAAGATCGAGATCCAACAGGATGTCCTTTCAGAATAAACCCGACAGCCCCTCAGTCGGCAATGGCATCACTGGGGTCGGAGACCACTTGCGATGCGCTCTTCTGACGAAGCTCCTTTTTCAGGCGGCTCAGTTCGCGACGCATCCGCAAATAATAGGTGAAGGCTGCCATCAGGCCGACCGCAGCGCCGGCAACGAAGAACAGCAACAGGAAGACAATCAGCGGCGCATTCCAGGATTGTCCGAGAAACAACTTGAACTCGACGCTGTGACTGTTCTGCACCGTGATGGCCACGAGCAGGATCAGCAGGATGATTTCAACGAGCCGCACAAGGTAGCGCATGGTCTGTTCCTGGTTAATAAGGTGCCGGAGTGCAAGTTTAAACGAATGAGGCCGTCAACCCAAGTCACATCGCGCGTCCACAAAGAAAAAGCGCCGCGTAAACGCGGCGCCCGGGCATGGGTCTGGCAATGTCAGATGACCGCTTTGGAAGCAGCCTCTGCCACGAGAGAGAGGTCTACGCGTTCGCGCAGCTCTTTGCCAGCCTTGAAATGCGGCACATATTTCTCAGGAACGGAGACGCTGTTGCCTGATTTGGGGTTGCGACCGACACGCGGCGGACGGTAGTTCAGATCGAAACTGCCGAAGCCACGAATCTCGATACGCTGCCCCTGGGACAAGCTGCTGGCCATCGCGTCCAAAATGGTTTTGACGGCCAGCTCAGCGTCCTTGTAGACCAACTGAGAATTGCGCTCGGCAAGTCTGTCTGCCAGCCTCGCAATCAGCTCAGACTTGGTCATAATGCCTCTTATTCGTTGCTACCGGAGGACAGCTTGGCCTTCAGAAGCGCGCCGAGGCTGGTGGTACCGGCAGTCACGTTTTCGGACTGCAGGCCCTTCAGGGCAGCGGTTTCTTCTTGAGCGTCGCGAGCCTTGATCGACAGGCTGATAGAACGCGATTTGCGGTCAACAGCAATGATCATCGGCTCAACCTCGTCACCTTCCTTCAGGTGAGTACGGATGTCTTCTACGCGGTCGCGCGAGATTTCGGAGGCACGCAGGTAGCCTTCAACATCGCTATCGAGCAGGACAACTGCGCCCTTGGCATCGATGGCCTTGACGGTACCCTTGACCACAGAACCCTTGTCGTTCATGGCAACGAAGTTGTTGAACGGATCACCTTCGAGCTGTTTGATGCCCAGGGAGATACGTTCTTTTTCAACGTCGATGGACAGAACGATGGCTTCAACCTCGTCACCCTTCTTGAACTTGCGAACAGCGTCTTCGCCGGTTTCGCTCCAGGACAGGTCGGAGAGGTGAACCAGGCCGTCGATGCCGCCCGGCAGACCAACGAACACACCGAAGTCGGTGATCGACTTGATCGCGCCCTTCAGCTTGTCGCCCTTCTTGAAGTTCTGGGCGAATTCGTCCCACGGGTTAGCCATGCACTGTTTCATGCCGAGGCTGATACGACGACGGTCTTCGTCGATCTCGAGGATCATGACTTCGACTTCGTCACCAACTTGAACAACCTTGGACGGGTGTACGTTCTTGTTGGTCCAGTCCATTTCGGACACGTGTACCAGACCTTCGATACCTTGCTCGATTTCCACGAAGGAACCGTAGTCGGTCAGGTTGGTCACCTTGCCGAACAGACGGGTACCCGACGGGTAGCGACGGGACAGACCGACCCACGGATCTTCGCCCAGTTGCTTGAGGCCCAGGGATACGCGGTTCTTTTCCTGATCGAACTTGAGTACCTTGGCTTCGACTTCGTCGCCCACGGCCAGAACTTCGGACGGGTGCTTGACACGACGCCATGCCAGGTCGGTGATGTGCAGCAGACCATCGATACCGCCCAGGTCAACGAACGCACCGTAGTCGGTGATGTTCTTGACGATACCCTTGACAACGGCGCCCTCTTTCAGGGTTTCCAGCAGAGCCTTGCGCTCTTCGCCCAGGGTTTCTTCCAGTACGGCACGACGCGAAACAACCACGTTGTTACGCTTGCGATCCAGTTTGATGACCTTGAATTCAACCTGTTTGTTTTCGTACGGGGTGGTGTCTTTCACCGGACGTACGTCAACCAGGGAACCCGGCAGGAAGGCGCGGATGCCGTTGACCATAACGGTCAGGCCACCCTTGACCTTGCCGCTGATCAGGCCGGACAGGATCTTGCCGGATTCGAGCGCTTCTTCCAGCTCGATCCAGGCAGCCAGACGCTTGGCTTTTTCGCGGGACAGCTTGGTTTCGCCGAAACCGTTTTCCAGTGCATCGATAGCAACGGTCACGAAGTCGCCGACGGCAACTTCAACAACGCCTTGGTCATTCTTGAATTCGTCGACGCTGATCAGGGATTCGGATTTCAGACCGGCGTTAACAGTGACGAAGTTGGAATCGAGTCCGACGACTTCAGCAGTGATAACTTCGCCAACGCGCATATCGTGAAGGGTGAGGCTTTCTTCAAAAAGCGCGGCAAAGTTTTCCATAGCGAGGGTAGTCATTAAGATTACTCACACGTGCATCCCAGACAACAGGACGCGGGGTTAGAGGTTAAAAAACACCGGGCGTTTCATGCTGTAGCGCACAATTCGCCCTGACAAAAAATCATTAACCGGATGACAGTCGATCCGAATACCACTGAACGACGTGTTCGACAGCTTCGTCGATTGTCATGGCAGAGGTATCCAGCAACATGGCATCCGGCTCGTGGCGCAGTGGCGCGACCTCCCGGGCGGCATCTCGCGCGTCCCGTTCGATAATGTCCTGCGTAATTCGTGGGAGGTTAGCAGATTCTCCCTTGCCGATCAACTGCTTATACCGTCTTTCTGCACGAACGGCGGCATCGGCGGTAAGAAACACCTTTACCGTCGCCTGCGGAAAGACAACCGAACCCATGTCGCGCCCGTCCGTCACCAGCCCCGGTTGCACGGCAAACGCCCGCTGGCGCTCAAGCAGCGCGGCGCGTACGGCAGGCAGCGCTCCCACTTTGGAGGCACCGTTACCGATCTCCTCGGCGCGAAGGGCATCGGCCACTTCGTCGCCCTCCAGCAACACCGAGTCCTTGCCGAAGACCACCGGCAGCGAGAGCGCCAACGGCGCCAATGCTTCGGCATCGTCAAGCGGGATGCCACGGCGCAAGGCCGCCAGCGCTACCAGACGGTAAAGGCTGCCGGAGTCCAGATAATGAAAACCCAGCCGGGCAGCCACCACAGAGGCCACCGAACCCTTGCCCGAAGCGGAAGGTCCATCAATGGTAATAACAGGTACGGTCATGATTCAGTCGTTGAAATCGGGGAGTAACCGGTCATTTTACCAGATCGGCGTCTCCCGCACGGAACTGTGCATTGCACAACCCGCACCGGCATTGCTAGAGTGTGGTGAACACGACAAACACGATAAAGTCAGACACCATGGAACAGCTGCACCTCTCCCCCCTGCCGTCACTGGCCGGCTCGCTGACCCTGCCGGGTTCGAAAAGCATCTCCAACCGGACCTTGCTGTTGGCGGCTCTCGCGCACGGCAACACCCGGGTCAACGGCCTGCTGGACGCCGATGATATCCGCTACATGCTGGAAGCACTGGCCACACTGGGCGTGAACATCCAGCCCGCTGGCAGCGACCGTGATTTTCTGGTCGAGGGCACGGGAGGACGTTTTCCGGTCGCCGAAGCCGCTTTATTCCTGGGCAATGCCGGCACGGCATTCCGCCCCCTGACCGCGGCGCTGGCGCTAAGCGGTGGCCATTACACGCTGGAGGGAGTGGCTCGCATGCATGAACGGCCGATCGGTGATCTGGTCGATGCCCTGCGACTGGCCGGCGCAACGATTCGCTATCTGGGCAATGAAGGCTACCCGCCCCTGGCCATCGCACCGGGGAGCGATTCCGGGGAGCGTGAAATCTCCGTGCGCGGCACTGTTTCCAGCCAGTTTCTGACGGCCCTGTTGATGGCCCTGCCGCTGACCGGCAGGGAATACACAGTGGTGGTAGAGGGCGAATTGATCTCCCGCCCCTACATCGATATCACCCTCAATCTGATGAAACGCTTTGGTCTGGTCGTGGAGGATCTCGGCGGACAGCGCTTCCGTATTCCGGTAGGCCACTATCGCAGCCCCGAGGTCATCCAGGTTGAAGGCGATGCCTCGAGCGCTTCGTACTTTCTGGCGGCCGGGGCATTAGGCAAAGGCCCGGTGCGGGTCAACGGAGTCGGACGCAACAGCATTCAGGGCGACGTGAAGTTTGCCGAGGCGCTAGCCTTGATGGGCGCCGACATCCGCATGGGGGACGACTGGATAGAAGCCTCCGGCACCGGACGCCTGAACCCGATCGATGCCGACATGAATGCCATCCCCGATGCCGCCATGACATTGGCGGTGGCCGCGCTGGCCGCCAGTGGCACCACCACCTTGCGCAATATCGCCAGCTGGCGCGTCAAGGAGACCGACCGGCTCGCCGCCATGGCCACCGAGCTGCGCAAGCTGGGCGCCACCGTGGAGGAAGGCGGTGATTTCATCAGCATCACACCACCCGAGGCACTGACTCCCGGGGTCGCCATCGACACCTATGACGACCACCGCATGGCGATGTGTTTTTCACTGGTTTCCCTGCTGGGTGTGCCGGTCACCATCAATGATCCGAAATGTGTCGCCAAGACTTTCCCGGATTACTTCGAGGCCTTGGCCGGTCTCGCCGGCTAGGGCTTCGCCCTGGCACTGCGTCGCAGCTTTTGCCGGTGATACTCCTCCAGCAGCGAGGTCACCGGCCAGGGAGCCTCCTTGGTCCCGAGACGAATGCTGCCGCCTTGATCACGCTCCATCGTCAGTGCGGGAGCCGTCTCGCTACGCAGGGCATCGTTGCCCACGCGCCATTTTTGCCATGTTCCACCGGAACACCGGCTGAGCTGCACCCGGCTGCTATCCACCGGAGGCGCCGTCAGGCAAAACCCCGGTTTGCCACTGTTTTGTACGCGTCCACTCCGATCCGCCACCCAACGCATTGCCTCACCACCGCTGCATGCTGCCAGCACCGGGGTGTTGCCCTGTAGCGTCAAACACTGACCGGCAGGCACGGCGCGTCGCTGCCGCACGCTTTCTGTCACTGGCAACGCTTTGGGCACCAGCACGCCGGACGCATCGGCCACCAACACCAGCTCGGCCTTTGGGCAAGGCTGGCGATGGCTCGCCACCCCGGGATAGCGTTTAGCCAATCCACGGATATCACCCGCAGACAAGCGACTGAGTTGGTCCGGCCCGGGCAGCGGTTGTGTCGGGTCCAGACTGACAGCACCTCCAAGCGATTCGGCCAGATACTGCATAACCGACTCCCGGTCATAGCCGGTCAGAGCCTGCAATCGGCCATCCTTGTCATACGCTTTGCCCTTTGCGGTAACCCCACTGATGAAACGATCCCGATCAACGCGCTGGTGCTCGTGCCCCAACCCAAGGGTATGGCCCATTTCGTGCAAGGTATGCCGCATGGACACCATGCAGGCAGGCGTCATTTTGATGAACTGATGATTCCCGTCAGGCATCATCCCGCCGTTGGCATGACAGCGGTCGGCAGAGCGTGCAACCTGCACAAACGACTCCCCGGAACGATACGGGGTGAAGCAAATGCCGGTTTGCTGGTAAAGATGATCGGCGGCGGACTCGAATACCTTGCGCCCGGCCTCCGTGTAGCTCGCATCGAATCGATAGGGCACCCGTCCCTCGGGCCAGGTGGATAGATGAGGATAATGGGCGGCGCGGCGAGACCTGCCCCCACCCTCGCGGGGAAGCACTCCGGAGCGGGTAACCCCGTACTGGCGCACACTATCCAGCGTCCCGATGATCACATCCTCCCTGACGGCCAGGCCATCGATCACCTCGACACTGACCGGTTGCCCGGTATCCTGCTCCCAGACGGTCTCAACAACACTGGCTCCGACAAGCTGCGGGCACAGCATCAGCACCAACAGGGGGACTCCATAACGTTTCCGGCTCATGCAAGCTTCCCGTATTCGTGGTAAAAGCACGGCACTTTACGGTTGCCTCCATGAAAACGGTACGTTGAGTATTCCTTATCAAGACTGGGAAAAGACTGACTCGGTACGGATGTGCTGACGCTGACCGGTCACATAAAAACGACCGGGGGTCGCCCGGTCGTTGCGCTTCATCAAAAACGGTAACGTGCTGTCAGTTGCGCGGCGCGCGGCGAGCCCGGCAGGATCTGTGCTGCGCTATTGGCACTGCTGTAGTAACGCTTGTCCGCCAGATTGGTCAGGGCCACCTCGGCATCCCACTGACGATCGCGCCAGCCGATACGGGCATCCCAGCGACCGTACCCCGGCAACAGCACGGTATTGTCGGCATCGGCATAGCGTTGTCCGACTGCAGTGATACCGGTTTCGGCATACCAGCCATTCTGCGGCGCCACACCGACAAACAGGCTGCCATTCAGCCGCGAAACATTCGCCGGCCGCTTGCCCTGCCGGTTCATTTCGGCTTTGACCAGCTCGGCTTCCTGCCAGGCCGCACCACTACGCAGGTACCACTCTTTGCTCAATTTGCCGGTCAGGGTCAGCTCGACACCCCGGGTTCGCTGCAAACCGGTCAACTCCACCCGCGAAGGATCATTCGGATCAGTGGTGCGGCGGTTGTACAGTTCCAGTTGGTAGACGGCCAGACTGCTGGACAATGTCCCTGCCAGCCAATCACTTTTGACGCCCGCCTCGGTTTGGCGGGTGAACTCCGGCGCCAGATCATTGCCATTCGCGCCGGGGGTGATACCGATGGTACCGCCGCCGACCGGAGCAAAACTCTTGCTCCACGAGGCGTAGACGGAGTGCTCGGTCACCGGGGTCCAGACAAGGCCAAGACGGGGGCTGAGCGAATGACTGCGACGCTCCTCGCTGGCGCCGGACAGCCGGCTGCGACTGTCGATGGCAAAGCCGTCCCAGCGCAGACCGGCCAACATCTTCCAGTTGCCCAGCGACATCTGGTCTTGCAGGTATATCGCCCGGCTATCGACCCGATGCTGGTTATCGCTATTGACCTTCATCGCCCCGTTGTAGCGCAGCGAGTTGTCCGGGGCAAAAATCGACTGGGCAGGAACCGCTGTCGCATTCTGGTACAGTTTGGGATCGCGCTTCTGGTAGCCCAGTTCAATACCGGCCAGGAGTTGGTGGGTCACGGCAGCGGTTTTCAGGGAACCTTCCAGTTCGACAGTGTGGCTGGCATTGAATGCCGACAGATCCTGCTGCCAGCGTTGGCGCGAGACTTTGTCACCCGAGACGCCGGTCTGGTAGGTATTGTCGAAGGTGCTGTCCAGGCGGATCAGTCCCATCATGTAGCGCAGCTGCCAGTCTTCATTGAGATCGAGGCTTACCCGCGAGCGGAGCGACTGGGCGATATCATCGACATAGTCACGCGCCACATCGCCATACACTCGCCCGACCGGCACGTCGGCCGGACGACCGTTCAGTGCAGGAATGCCCCGGTCCGGGGTGCGGTCATGCCGGCTGTATTCGTACTGCAGCAACCAGTTCAGCGAGGGTGAAATACGCCAGTTCAGCGACGGCGCAAACAGTTTGCGACGCCCCGAAACACCGTCACGGAAGCTGTCGTACTCCTCCTGGGCGGCATTCAACCGTACTGTCACCGCGTCGGAAAGACTGGCGTTGAAGTCGCCTTGAAGTCGACGTTTATTGTGACTGCCATAGGTGACCGAGATCGAGGACGGCAGACCGGCACGAGGTTTTTTGCTGACGCGATTGACCACCCCGCCCCCCGCTCCACGACCATACAAGACCGCGGCAGGTCCCTTGAGGACCTCGACTTGCTCGACATTGCCCAGATCGCGGCTGTATTGCATATCGTCGCGGAAGCCATCCAGATACAAGTCATTGCCGGAACTGAACCCTCGCACCGTCACCGAGTCGAAACGGGTATCCCCACTGGCATCGACTCCCGGCACACCGACCAGAGCCGTGGACAGCGACGTCTGTCCATACGCTTCAAATACCGTACCGGACACCGCATTGATAGTTTGCGGCACATCGCGCACCGCGGTACGGGTACGCGTCGCGGTGGTCACATCCGGTACGCGCGGATCGGCCACATCACGGCCGGCGGTCACTTCGACGGTATCCAGCACGGTCTGGCCATACGCCGGCAGGGAAAGCAGGAAAGCCGCCGTCAACGGGGAGATGACGAAGGCAGAGAGACGTTTCTTCATGAATGATGCATAATCATATTGTTATAAACAATAATGATAGTGTTTATCATTCTCATGCGTCAACGGACGGCCACCCCTTCCACGGCCAGCCGATAGCCTTTGCCCGGCCTTAAATCTCTTCGAGTTCTTCCGCGTGCGCCGTGTCGATACGCAAACTCATTTCACGACGATACTTTACAAAGCCCCGTTTCAAATCACCGGTGTAACCACTGCTTTCAAAGAACCGGTGTGCGTCATGCCTGTGCGAAGAGCTCATCAGCATGATTTTGGAACAATTACTGGCCAGGCAGGTGGCTTCGACATGATCCAGCAACAGGCCTCCTATCCCCATGCCGCGCATGGCGTCGTCGACCACGACATTTTCCACGACAGCGAAGGGTTGGCGTCCATACATGACATCGTTGCACACCGAAACCAAAGCCGTTGCACACACCTCGCCCAGATAGTCACACACCAGCAAGGTGGTGGTCGTATCGTAAGTGAGGTCGGCAATATGGGAAGGATCGACATTAACGCGGGAATCCTGGGTCAACTGGACATAGAGCTGCTGGATTCGCGAAGCGTCGGCCGGCGTTGCCCGCCGTACTACAAGATCATTCAAGGTCATGATGACTACCCCTCTGTTCTGACAATGCCTCCGGGATGCCGGTCATTCCGGACGGATCATTGCATCGATGAGCCATGCATAAGACATAAGGATAATACACCCAATGATTTTGACCCGATACGGTTCCGCCCACCCATAACATGCTATTCACATTGACCGCCGCACAAACACACCATGTAGTACAATAATAAAAATCACAACTATATATAGACACCATGAGTGACATTTTTGCCCTGCGGCGTGACTTCATGCAGCGTTTCGATATTCCCGCTCCGTCCCGTCCGCTCATCGACAGCACGGCCATGGCCATGTGGGAAACCATGTTGAATGAAGAGTGGCATGAGTTTCATGAGGCGCTGAGCCGCTTCAAGGCGCGGGAAGCGAGTCATGATCAGGATGCCCGCATCGATGCCATGGCGGAACTGACCGCCGAAGCGGTCGATGTGTTGAATGTCCTGACCGGTTTGCTGCTGTCGCAAGGTCTGCCGGTGGAAGCCATGGCCGATGCCATCCATCAAGCCAATCTGCGCAAATGCCAGGATGGCAAGGTTGTCCGGCGTAGTGACGGCAAAGTGCTCAAGCCCGAAGGCTGGATGCCGGCGGACAAGACCGCGGTTATCCGGCAGGCACTCGACCTGCCTTGAAGAAAAGTTGCGGCACACTCTTGCAAGCAGGATGACCGACCCGATATTGTTTTTGTTAGTTGGCTTATATTACTAACCAGAACAAATTACGCAAACAGGACATCCACCATGAGCAATGCCGTTATCCAGCAACTCCTCAACCGTCGCTCCATCCGCCAATTCAGCGGCGAACCGGTCCGTGAAGAAGACCTGCAGTTGATCCTCAAGGCGGCCCAGCAAGCCCCGACCTCGGTCAATGGCCAACAAGTCAGTCTGATCGTGACCCGCGACAAGGACACCATCCGTAAAATCGCCGAGATTGCCGGTGGGCAGCCTCAAGTTGCCGGAGCGGAAGTTTTCATCACGCTGGTGATGGATTTCAACCGAACCTCTGAAGCCGCCGCCCTGGCGGGAGAAAAGCACCTGATTGAACGCTCTGCCGAAGGCATCGTTGCCGGTGCCGTGGATATCGGCATCATGCTGCAAGCCCTGCAAACCGCAGCGGAATCGCTCGGCTACGGCACCACGCCGATCGGTGGCATCCGCCGTGACCCGGGTGCCATGATCGAGCTGCTGGGTCTCCCGGCCAAAACCTTTCCGCTGGTCGGCACCACCCTTGGTGTTCCGGCGGCAACACGCCCGCAGGTCAAACCCCGTGTCCCGCTGGACAGTTTTGCCATGAACGAGCGTTACGATACCGGCAAGGTCAGCGCCGGCATTCGTCAGTACGATGTCACGCTGCGCCAGTGGTGGGATGAACAAGGACTCGGCACGATGCCCACCTATAGCACGTCGACCGCGTCCTACTACAAAACCGTCTACTTCCCGACAATCGCCGCCGACCTGACACGACAAGGTTTTCTGTTTGCCGATCAGGCCGACTAAGGCAGCCTCAGGCCAATCGTGAGACCGGCCTGAGGCAGTGCCTTATGACCCGGGAGTCTGCGCCAGCGGACGCAACAGACGGTCCGCCACCCCCTCGATCATTTCGGAATGGCGTGGCAGGGCATCGAGATGGACAGTGTCGCCAGCGAAGGCCCGGGTCAGCGCCGCATCGTCCGCAAACGGTTGACGGTAGAGACGGTCAGTGTCCCGGTCATACAACCAGACCGAACAGCGATCGTCGTCCACACCGGCCAACTCGGTACTGACGGCGGCGAGCCCGATGCCGATAGCCAATCGCCCGTTGACCCACCATGCCGGCAGTGCCTTCCCCTCCCCATCCTGCAGATCCAGGATCGACAGCGTACCGTCCCCCGCCAATTGGCCGAGTTCACGCCACCATGTTCTGGCGCGCGGCGTGCGCCACTGCCCGCTCACCGCCATCAGCGACGGCTGTCCATCCGCACCCAGCTGATAGATCAAGCCGTTGTCCAGCGTGATGCACAACTGCGTTTGCGGTCGCGACAAGGACTGGATTTTTCCGGGTAGTTGCACACGATAGGCCGTCACCGCCTGACGTTGGCGTTGTACATAAAGCTGTTGCTCACTCGGGCTGTAGAAAACAAAGCTGCCGACGGTATGGGGATTGACCCACTGGATATCCGCCGGCACCTGCCACGACGCCTGATCCAGACTGGGCGCCAGCGACAGGACCCTGACAGCCTGACTGGCGTCATCCGGCATCTGCAGCCAGAAACGGCGAACAAAGTGCCCATCGTCTTCGTCGTGCTCATCGATGAGCACCATGCCGCTGGACGGCAGCTCGGCCGTTTTGCCCTGCACGGTTTCGCTGCCCCACGCCAGGCGTGACTGCAGCACGCTCCGCACTTTGTTCACGGACAGACTGTCGCCTTTTTGCAGCAGCCGCAGTAGTTTCGGCTCCGCGTGGGTCAGTTGCGACAGCACCAGACGGTCGCCTTCGAGACGGAATACCGGCTGGTTGACGGTGGATGCAGAATAGTTCGCCCCCAGGAACACCACGCCGCCGACCTGCCACAGACGCAGCGACCAGACCCGGCTGAGCGCGTCGCGGTCTTTCTGGTTGGAAGGTTGATAGTCCGGGGTCTCTTCGTAACGACTGATGATCTGATAGATCGATTTCACCTGACGGCTTTTCGCATCGAGAGCATAAATCTTGTGATGCTGAAGCGGTCGCGCAATACCGCGCGGACTGTCGTAGTCCGGTTGCTCGACGGTCTGGAAATACACCCGTTCGCCCGCCGTGAACAACACCTCGGCCTGTGGCTGTTCCTTGATGTAGTAGGTCTCTTTGCGCTCGCTGTCGTAATAGGCCTGTACCTGCTTGGCCGGATTGTCGGGCAGCGGATAGTTCTCCAGCACCACATAGCGTGCGCCCAGACTATGCGCGTTGGTCAGACTATCCAGATGCTGGCGCAAGGCCTCCGGGGTTTGCCATTGCCGCACATCCATGGCCATGACGCTACTGCGCAGTGCCGTCAGATCAATAGCGAGGGTCTCTTTCTGCCGGTTGACCAGGGTTACCTGCTCTAGCGCGGTGCTGTCGATGCGGAGGCGCACACCGCCGATCGTCAACTGCCGGTTGCCGTTGAACTGCACCTGATCATCGGCCAGTTGGCTGGCATCGAAGATCCAGCGCGATCCCGGCGGCGTGTCGGCCAGCACCAGTTCGCTGCCGGTACGCAGCACCACGGTATAGTCGCCTGCCACCGTGGCGCGCAGCGTGGTGCAGCGATAGCCCTGCAGTTCCTTGGGCAGTTCGGGCATCACAATCACGCGGATGTGGCTATTGAGCGTGACCGACAGCGCCGTCGAACGATAGCTGAATTTGAGCTTGTCGATGATGTATTCGAAGCCGCACAGAAAACGGAAAGCAAACGGGCCATGAGGGGTTTGCGCCAGATGATCCCATTCTGCAAAGCCGGCATCGTTACGCGAAATGGCACCGGCCAGCAGGTTATAGTCGTAGCCCAGAATAGCCTGTGGCGTGCCGGGCAACACCAGAACCTCGGCATGCTGCGCATCCGGAACCAGCGCATGCAGATCGGCCTCCCGGGCCCAGCCCTGCTCGTCGACGATCGTCAGCAAGCGCCTCTTGTCGTAGACGATATGCGGACGTTTGGCGGCCCAGCCGATCACATGGGCAATGATGCCGTCGCTATCGCCATGGCTGGAGGGATAGATCTGCGCCGAATCGAAACTGATCTTTCCTCGGGCGAGGTCGATCTCGGTGATCACCGCATAGGCGTGTGGCAGCAAGGTCTTGGTCTCGGCATGATAGGCGAAGCCGCCAAGCCGGTGCGCCTCTTTCAGCTGCCACATATACTGGCCAATGGCGGCGGCACGCTCGGCAATGCCCGAGAAAACCCGTACCAGCTCGGTCAC